>CAMVAT010000055.1 GCA_947165505.1 uncultured Prevotellaceae bacterium
AGGGTTGGGAGATTCCTGAGGAAGACCGCGACTACTATCTGGAGCGCCGCTATCCCGCCTTCGGTAACCTCGTGCCGCGCGACGTGGCCTCACGTGCCGCCAAGGAGCGCTGCGACAAGGGTTTCGGCGTGAACAATACCGGCCTGGCTGTGTTCCTCGACTTCTCTGAGTCGATCAACCGCCTCGGCATCGACATCATCATGCAACGCTACGGCAACCTCTTCGAGATGTACGAGGAGATCACCGACGTGTTCCCCGGCGACGTGGCCAACGAGATCAACGGCGTGAAATACTATAAGCCGATGATGATCTATCCCGCCATCCACTACACCATGGGCGGCATCTGGGTCGATTACGAACTGCAGACCACCATTCCCGGACTGTTCGCCATCGGCGAGTGCAACTTCTCCGACCACGGTGCCAACCGCCTCGGCGCATCCGCGCTGATGCAGGGACTGGCCGACGGCTACTTCGTGCTGCCCTATACCATCCAGAACTACCTGGCCGACCAGGCTGTGTGGCCCAAGGTATCGACCGACCTGCCCGAGTTCGCTGAGGCCGAGAAGGGCGTGGAGAAAGAGATCGACCGCCTGATGGGCATCCAGGGCAAACGCTCCGTTGACAGCATCCACAAGGAGCTCGGACACATCATGTGGGAATACGTGGGCATGGGACGCACCGCCGAGGGCCTGAAGACCGGTCTGAAGAAGATGCACGACCTGGAGAAGGAGTTCGACACCAACCTGTTCGTGCCCGGCTCGAAAGAGGGGCTCAACATCGAGCTCGACAAGGCCATCCACCTGCGCGACTTCTTCACCATGGGTCAGCTCGTGGCCTTCGACGCCCTCTCGCGCAACGAGTCGTGCGGCGGACACTTCCGCGAGGAATACCAGACCGAGGAAGGCGAAGCCAAGCGCGACGACGAGAACTACTTCTACGTGGGTTGCTGGGAGTACAAAGGCAAGGGCAACGAGCCCGAACTCATCAAGGAACCGCTGGAGTACGAGGCTATTAAAGTACAAACACGTAACTATAAGAATTAAAGCCCCCTCCCTGACCCTCCCCGAGGGGAGGGAATGATTAGTCAACAAATAGTATCAACCAAATAAGAAATACCCCTATAACCTCCGATTGTATAGTAACCACACCTCCCCCTCGGGGGAGGACGGGAGGGGGGCTTATCACTTATGGCAAAAAATATTTCATTTACGATTAAATTTTGGCGTCAGAACGGCCCAAAGGACCAGGGACATTTCGATACCCACGAAATGAAGGACATCCCCGATGACACCTCTTTCCTCGAAATGCTCGATATCCTCAATGAGGAACTCATCAATGAGGGCAAGGAACCCTTCGTGTTCGACCACGACTGCCGCGAGGGTATCTGCGGCATGTGCTCTCTGTACATCAACGGCACACCGCACGGACTCACCGAGCGCGGCGCCACTACCTGCCAACTCTACATGCGACGCTTCAACGACGGCGACGTCATCACCGTGGAGCCGTGGCGCTCGGCGGCCTTCCCCGTCATCAAGGACTGCATGGTTGACCGCAACGCCTTCGACAAGATCATACAGGCCGGCGGATACACCACCGTGCGCACCGGACAGGCTCAGGATGCCAACGCCATCCTCATTCCCAAGGAGGATGCCGACGAGGCCATGGACTGCGCTTCGTGCATCGGATGCGGCGCCTGCGTGGCTGCCTGCAAAAACGGCTCGGCTATGCTCTTCGTGTCGTCGAAGGTCAGCCAGCTGGCTCTGCTGCCGCAGGGTAGGGTAGAGGCTGCCCGCCGCGTGAAGAACATGATTGCCAAGATGGACGAGCTCGGCTTCGGCAACTGCACCAACACCCGCGCCTGCGAGGCTGTGTGCCCGAAGAACGAGACCATCGCCAACATCGCCCGCCTCAACCGCGAGATGATCAAGGCTAAGATGGCAGACTAAGCGACAGATGATTTGATGATAAGGAGCGCCGCAGTTTTTTCTGTGGCGCTCTTTTTGGTGTCTTGGCGCGGCTGTGCAGGTGCTGCTGTGTGTTGCTGTGTGTTGCTGTGGCACAGCAACATACAATCACTTTTCGCAAATGACCCGCGCCATTTCATTCAGCGCCAGACACTGGCCTCTCTGGATGGCTCTTTTTTCATTATGGTGCTCCCAAGGAGCTAAAATCAGCAATTGCCCCCGGGCACAGGCATCCATGCGTTTGCCACCAGGTTTCGCTAAGTCAGTAAAACCGTTCTCTTGTAGATAAATCAAAGGCAGGCCCTCTTCAAAGGCAGCCCTCATAATGGCTTTCTCTCCAGGAGAAATAGATGGTGATATAGCATAGAGGGCTTCTTCTCCCCGGCAAATGCTTTTTGGCGTTCAAATGTTTCCTTATCCATCGTCTTGGTGCAACAAAGGTACAATCTTTTCTCGTTTATTCAAAAAAATACATGACGATTGAGCAAAGATGCTCAAAAAATGATTTGCAAAGTAATAATTTGATATAAAAAAGGCAGCAGACTAATCCTGCGTCAAAACACCCTCCATGAGGCGGATCCACAGGTCGGCCATGCGGCGGTGTCCGGCGGTGGTGGGATGGATGCCGTCCCAGATCCAATAGTCGGGGCGTATGGCTTCTTGCTGCAGGTCGGAGAATAATTCATCAAACGGGATGCAGATGACGTTCTCCTCTTGTGCCAGTTGTCTGACCGCCTGTGCCAGACGCGCCACGATGCGCTCGCGTGCGGCGTAATCATCGCGCTGGCCTATCCGGCCCGCTTTCGCCACGAAGGGCGTGCCTAAAACGATGATTACATTCGGGTTTTGTTGCCGCAAAGTGTGCAACAATCCCCGATATTCTTCTTTCCATTTCCGGTCATCTAACGGCTCCGACGTATGCGCGTTGAGATACGTGTCGGCATCATTCGTGCCTACTAATATCGACACCACGTCGGGGTGCAGGGCCAATGCGTCCTTGTCCCATCGCTGAGTCAGGTCGGAGAGTGTATTACCTGATATGCCCCGGTTGAAGAAATGGAAATCGCGCTGCGGATAGGTGCTCTGGAAATGAGCGGCGCACATCTCCATATAGCCATGGCCGAAGATGTGGTTCGGGTCTTTTTGGTTGCGCTCCTCCGAGGGAGCCATGCTGCCTCCGCTGCGCCCCCATCCTCCGTCGGTGATGGAGTCGCCGATAAAGAGCACCTTACAGTCCTGGTCGGGTACTTGTATGCTCATGATACCGCATAGAGTCATCAGACATGCGGTGAAAGAAACGATCAGTTTCATCATTCTGCCTGGCCGTCCTTTGGCGTTTCTATCATATGCACGGCACGCATCACGATGTCGTTGTATTCGTTCATAATCTGATAATACTCGCTCATGTCCCACAGGTCGCGGGCCACAAGGGCTTTCATCTGCGGGCGAAGATATGCAAGCGTGCGCTGCAGCTCATCGTCATCCTTTGGCTCTATGCCCTGTTTTTTGGCCTCTGTGAGGATTTCTTCCACCACGTGGTATGGTATTTCATATTCGCTGCGAAACGCGTCAAACGTCTTGTATTTGCGTTTGAGCGATTTGCGCTCTTTGTCGATATACTTCAGGTTGGTGGTCACAATGAGGTTCTTCGCCGCCAATTTGCGGTGGAAACGGGTATATTTGGTGGTGTCGAGGGGCACAAACTCATCGGGCATGATGCCGCCGCCGCCATAGACGGTGCGGTGCAGGCGCAGCGTCTCGTATTTCAGCGAGTCGGCAAAGTGGATGCTGTCGGGGTTGGTCAGTTCGCCGTGCTTGAGCCGCTGGTCGAAGTCTTGCTCATAGTCTTTCAGGTCGCCTTTCTTGTAGGGCTTCTGGATGCAACGGCCCGAGGGTGTGTAGTAGTGGGCGATGGTGAGGCGGATGAGCGAGCCGTCGTCGAACTCGATGGGGCGCTGCACCAGTCCCTTGCCAAACGAGCGGCGCCCTACGATGGTGCCGCGGTCTTGGTCTTGCAGTGCACCGGCCAGAATCTCTGACGCCGAGGCGGAGAATTCGTTGATGAGCACATACACTTTCACACCTTTCAGGCGTCCGTCGCCGTCGGCCTTGTAGAGCCGCTTGGGGTTGGAGCGCCCCTCGGTATAGACGATAAGGTCGCCCCGGCCTAAAAACTCATTGGCTATGTTGACTGCCGTCTGCAGGTATCCGCCGCCGTTCTCTTGCAGGTCGATGATGAGTGTCTGCATCTGCTGCTGCTCGAATTTGGCCATGGCCTCCATCAGTTCGTCGTGCGTGGTGGCGCTGAAGTTGTCGATGCGCACGTAGCCCACGCCGGGCCTGATCATATAAGCTGCCTGCAGCGAGTGTACGGGTATCTTGTCGCGTGTGACGGTGAAGTAGAGGGGCTTTCCGGCTCCGCGCCTCACGATGCCCAGTTTCACTTTCGTGCCTTTGGGTCCGCGCAGGCGTTTCATGATCTCGTCGCGCCCCATCTTCACACCGGCGATGGCCGTGTCGTTGACCGTCACGATGCGGTCGCCCGCCACGATGCCCACCTTCTCCGACGGACCGTTGGTCACGGGCTGTATCACCAGCAGCGTGTCGTCAACCATGTTAAACTGCACCCCGATGCCCTCGAAGTTGCCGTTGAGCGGTTCGCTCAGCGCCTTGGCTTCCTTGGCGGTGGAGTACGATGAGTGTGGGTCGAGCTTTTCGAGCATCCCGCGGATGGCGTCTTCTACCAGTTTTTCTTCGTCCACCTGATCTACATACAGGTTTTTGACTGCTGCCTCGGCTCCGCGGAATTTCGACATCGGAGTCTCGGCACTGAGTACGAACTGTGCCTGCGCGGCAGTCGCCACAGCAAGCAGCAGTAGGGTGGAAATGATATGTTTTTTCATTGTTTATTCCTCTTCTGGTCTGTCTTCCTCGATGACGAGGTTGTCGATGATGAAATTCTGGCGCTCCATGGTGTTCTTACCCATGTAGTATTCGAGCAGTTTCTGCACCTGGTCGGTCTTATGCAGCGTCACCTGTTCGAGCCGGATGTCGGGACCGATGAAGTGTACGAACTCGTCGGGCGAGATTTCTCCGAGGCCCTTGAATCGTGTAATCTCGGGGTCTGGTCCGAGGTCGCGGATGGCATTGAGCCTCTCCTCCTCGCTATAGCAGTAGCGCGTGATGAAGTCAGACGCCTTCTGTCGCCCCTTCGTCTCGCCCTGCCGTGCATCCTCGTCGGCTATCACTTTTTTGTTTTTCACCTTCGTGCGTTTGTTGCGTACGCGGAAGAGCGGCGTCTGCAGCACATAGACGTGACCTTTCTTGATCAGTTCGGGGAAGAACTGCAAGAAGAAGGTGATGATGAGCAGTCGGATGTGCATGCCATCCACATCGGCATCGGTGGCCACGATCACTTTGTTGTAGCGCAGCGTGTCGAGGCCGTCTTCGATGTCGAGCGCCGCCTGCAGCAGGTTGAACTCCTCGTTCTCATATACCACTTTCTTGGTCAGTCCGAACGAGTTGAGCGGTTTGCCGCGCAGCGAGAACACCGCCTGGGTGTTGACGTCGCGGCTCTTGGTGATGCTTCCGCTGGCAGAGTCGCCCTCAGTGATGAAGATGCAGCTCTCCTCTTTTCTGTCGTTCTTGGTGTCAGAGTAGTGGATGCGGCAGTCGCGCAACTTACGGTTGTGCAGGTTGGCTTTCTTGGCCCGTTCGCGCGCCAGTTTGGTCACACCGGCCATGGCCTTGCGCTCCTTTTCGCTCTCGAGTATCTTCTGCAGCATCACCTCGGCCACATCGCTGTTCTTATGCAGGTAGTTATCTACTTGCTGTTTGATGAAGTCGCCCACGTATTTATTGATCGACACGCCGTCGGGACTCATCGTCAGCGACCCGAGCTTGATCTTCGTCTGGCTCTCAAACATCGGTTCCTCTACGTTGATGGCGATGGCGGCCACCAGTCCGTTGCGGATGTCGCCGTATTCCAGGTTCTTGCCCGAAAACTCCTTGATGGTCTTGGCGATATGCTCCTTGAAGGCACTCTGGTGGGTGCCTCCCTGTGTGGTATGCTGGCCGTTGACAAACGAGTGATACTCCTCGCCGTATTGGTTGGTGTGGGTGAAGGCGATCTCGATGTCTTCGCCCTTGACGTGGATGATGGGGTAGATGCCCTCGGTGGTCATCGTGTCGTTGAGCAGGTCTTCCAGTCCGTTGCGGCTGAGGATGCGGCGGCCGTTGAACATGATGGTGAGCCCAGTGTTCAAGTAGGTGTAGTTGCGCAGCATCGTCTCCACGATGTCGTCGTGGAAGCGGTAGTTCTTAAACATCGTGTTGTCGGGCTCGAAATAGATATAGGTGCCCGTCTCGTCGTCGGTCTTCTCGGTGACGTCGGTCTTCAGTTCGCCGCACTCGAAGGTGGCGCGCCTCACCATGCCGTCGCGATACGAGCGCACCTCGAAGTGACTGCTCAGCGCATTCACGGCCTTCACGCCCACGCCGTTGAGGCCCACGCTCTTCTTAAATGCCTTTGAGTCGTATTTGCCACCCGTGTTGAGCACGTTGACCGCCTCGATGAGTTTTCCCTGCGGTATGCCGCGGCCGTAGTCGCGCACGCTCACGCGCAGGTTGTCGGTGATGTCTATCTCGATGCGCTTGCCGGCATTCATTTTAAACTCGTCGATGGAGTTGTCTATCACTTCCTTCAGAAGCACATAGATGCCGTCTTCGGGCAGCGAACCGTCGCCCAGGCGTCCGATATACATACCGGGGCGTGTGCGCACGTGCTCCATGTCAGACAGGTGCCGGATGTTGTCGTCTATATATTCAGGTGTCTGTATGTTGTTGATGTCGTCCATTAAAAGTAAAAAAGTAAAAGAGTAAAAAAGTAAAAAAGATTTGGAGTATGGGAGTATAGGAGTATGGGAGTGTAGGAGTATGGGAGTGTAGGAGTGTGGGAGTGTAGTCATTAGTCGTCGTGACAGGAAAACTATTCTCTTACCTCTCACCTCCCTATTGAATGCCCCCAGACTATCTACTCCCCTCCCTACAAGGGAGGGGCAGGGGGTGGGTCTTCTTCTTCACAATGCTTTTTTGTAGCATCTGCGGCGTTTATGGCATTCGTGGTCCAGATATTGCCACTGGCTCTGCACCTTGTTGTTCGTCTCCATCTCCACGTGTGTCTCGCCCCATTTGATGCCGGCGGCGTAGAAGCGTGGTATCAGGTCGTAGAAGAGCAGCGCATTGGCGCCCTTCTTGCGGTATTCGGGCAGCACGCCGATGAGCAGCAGGTCCACGATGTCGGTCTTGTGAAATTTCAGGGCCCGCATCACGTGCCACCAGCCGAAGGGCCACAGCCGCCCCTTGTGGCATTTCTGCAGGGCGCGCGTGAGCGAGGGGATGCACACGCCGGCGCCCACCAACCGGTTGTTGTCGTTGCCGTCTTCGATGAGTGTCACCCAGTCGAGGTCGAGCACGGGCATATAGCTTTTCACATACTGCTCTATCTGCATGTCGCTCAGTTCGGAGTATTCATACAGTTCTTTCATCGCCTCGTTGAGCATGTGGAAGAGCCGCCGTCCGTAGTCCTCCTTTCCAAACACCTCTTGCTTGGTGAGTTTTTTCACTTTCAGGTTATAGCGTTTCTGCACCAGTTCGGCCACTTTGGCGAATTTCTCGGGTATCTTCTCCGGCACGAAGAGCTTGTACTCCACGTAGTCGTTGTCTTTCTCAAAACCGCCCAGTTGCTCGATGAGCGTCTGGTAGTAGGGGTAGTTGTAGCTCGTGGCCATGGTGCCGAGCTGGTCGAACCCTTCGATGAGCAAGCCCTCAGGGTCCATGTCGGTGAATCCGAGCGGACCCACAATCTCTTTCATGCCCTTGCTGCGCCCGTAGTCTTCCACGGCCTTGATCAGGGCGCGTGTCACCTCCATATCGTCTATCATGTCGATCCATCCGAACCTCACCTGTTCGTGTCCCCACCGTTTATTGGCCTTGTGGTTGATGATGGCTGCCACACGCCCCACGAGGCGCCCGTCTTTGTAGGCCAGGTAGTATTCGGCCTCGCAGAATTCAAAGGCGGGGTTCTTGTCTTTCGAGAAGGTGTTCTTCTCGTCCATGAAGAGGTTGGGCGCGTCGTATTCGTTGCCCTTATAGAGTTCATAGTGTAGTTCTATGAAATGTTTGAGGTCTTTTTTCGTCTCTACTTTTTTGATTTCTACAGACATGCTTCTGAGTTTTTGGTTTATCGCCCTCGGCCTTGTGCTTTGGGTACGCAAAACAGGTGTGAGACGTATGCCCACACTCGTTCAATTTGCAAAGGTACGCAATAAATCTGTTATCAGCAAGTTTATTTGAAAAAAAACGACTTTTCCGCTTGTTTGCAATGCCGGTAATAGACGTAATGAAGGCACGGTGCCATGAAAACACCGTGCCTTGCTGCTACGTATGAACCTAAAAATGTATGAATGGTAACGAGTGGTTTACTGTACTGTCGTTGGCAGTTTCTTCAGTCCTTTCAAGTCGTCTTTCGCCGCCTCGACGATGCTGATGGCATAGCCGCCGCCCGGGGCTGCCGTCAGGCGCAGCGCCGACTTGGCCGTCACGATGCCTTTCTTGATGACGTAGGCCTGCGGGTTGGTCTTGTAGTGGGCGTCTTTGGCGTCGGCATAGACCGTGGCAACGTATTTCTTGCCGGGGTCGAGGAATGTGAGGTTCACCGTCGAGGTGTGGCCGTGCTCGCTGGCTGTGCAACCTACAAACCAGTTGCCTGTGCCCTTGGCTTTGCGCGCTGCCACGATATAGCGGCCCGGCTCGGCCTCCAGGTAGCGTGAGTCGTCCCAATCCACCGCCACGTCTTTTATAAACTGGAAGGCGTCTAAGTGCTCCTCGTAGTGCTCTATCATGTCGGCGGCCATCTGCAGCGGACTGTACATCGTGACGTACAGAGCCAGCTGGCGGGCCAGCGTTGAGTTGACGTGGTTGGGGTTGTTGGGGTTGTTCTTGCTCATGTCCATCTCGAAGATGCCCGGCGTGTAGTCCATGGGGCCTCCTTGCAGACGGGTGAAGGGCAGGATGGTGGTGTGGAAGGGCTTGCTGCCGTTGGTGGCCTCATACTCGGTGCCGCGTGCCGCCTCGTTGCCTATCAGGTTGGGCCAGGTGCGGCACAGTCCGGTGGGGCGCACCGCCTCGTGGGCGTTGACCATGATATGGTGCTTGGCGGCCTGTTTGATGGCATAGAGATAGTGGTTGTTCATCCACTGACCGTAGTGGTGCTCGCCGCGCGGGATGATATTGCCCACATAGCCGCTCTTCACAGCCGTGTAGCCGTATTTGTTCATCAGTTGGTAGGCGGCTTCCATGTGTCGCTCGTAGTTGCGGATAGAGGCCGATGTCTCGTGGTGCATCTGCAGACTGACGCCCTTGGCATGGGCATAGTCGTTGAGCGCCTTGATGTCGAAGTCGGGGTAGGGCGTCTGGAAGTCGAACACATAGTCTTTCGACATGCCGAACCAGTCTTCCCAGCCTACGTTCCAACCCTCTACCAGCACCTGGTCGAAGCCATGACGGGCCGCGAAGTCGATATACCGGCGCACATTCTCGTTGTTGGCGGCATGCAGTCCGTGGGGCTTCACGGTGGAGTAGTCGAGATGGTCGAGTTGGATGGAAGGCAGTTCGTTGGTGTATGACCATTGTTTCTTGCCGTTGATCATCTCCCACCACACGCCTACATACTTCACGGGTTTGATCCAGCTGGTGTCGTCCAGTTGGCAGGGCTCGTTGAGGTTGAGGATGAGGTTAGAGGCCAGGATGTCGCGGGCGTCGCTGCTCACCATCACGGTGCGCCAGGGCGAGGTGCAGGGGGCCTGCAGGTAACCTTTCTTGCCCTGGGCGTCGGGTGTGAGCCACGATTCGAATATCATATTCTTGTCGTCCAGGTTCAGGTGCATGCAGCTGTAGTCTATCAGTGCCGCCTCATGGATGTTGATATAGAGTCCGCCGTCGGTCTTCATCTGGAGCGATGTCTGCACGCCTGTTTCTGAGAAGGGGGTCTGCGAGGCGTTGGGGGTGATGGCTTCGCGCATGTGGCTGCGTATCTCCGAGAGCCGTGTCTCCATGTAGTCATACTCCTGCGTGTCGTAGTCGCCGGGTATCCACCATGCGGTGTGGTCGCCAGTCATGGCAAACTGTGTGTGCTCTTCTTTGACGACGAAATAGACCAGGTTTTTCTGGGTGGGAAACTCATAGCGCAGTCCTATGCCCTCGTCATAGACGCGGAAGCGGATGTTCATCTGCCGTGCCGTCTTCGGTTGCTCCAGTTTCACCAGCAACTCATTGTAGTGGTTGCGGATGTCGCGCGTCTCGCCCCATACGGGCTGCCACGTCTCGTCGGTGGTGCTGGTCGCTGTGCCTGTCAGGCGGAAGCCTTCCATGAGGCTCTCCTGCCCGTCGAGCTCGAGTCCGAGTTTCGAGGTCTTGATGACCTCCTGTCCTTGATAGGTCAACTGATAGACGGGTGTGCCCTGCGCATTCAGATCTACGTTGAGCACGATGTCTCCGTTGGGCGATTTCTGTTCGATGGCGTTTGTTGTCAGTGCCAACACCAAGGCCATGGCGGTGAAAAATATCTTTTTCATGACGTATGTTTTTTTGAGGTGTCTTATTTCGTTAGTTTCACTACTTTGCATCCGTGTGCAGGGATGGAAGCCGAGAGCGAGGTCGTCGTGCCCTCATCGGTGTGGAGCCACAGGTCGCGCACCTTCCACTCGCCGCTGATGCCCAACTGCGAGAAGTCGACCTGGAGCGTGGCCTGTGCGTCGCTGCGGTTGAAGAGTGCCACCACATAGCTGCCGTCGCTCATCTGGCCATACCATGTCTCGCTCTGCTGGCCCAGTTGGTTGCTCAGGGGTTGTCCTACGAAACCGTCATTGCGCAGTTCCAGCAGTTCGCTGTTGGTGTAGAACGGCAGGTGGCTGCCGATGGTCTGCGGCTGGTCGGCCACGGCCACGGGGCCGCCGGCCATAAGCTGCAGGCTGACAGCTGTCTGGCGCTCGGCGTCGCTGTCGTAGCGGTTGAGTCTGAGGAAGTCGCCGTCGAGGATCACCTTGCCACGGCCGGTGATGTGCGCCCAGTAATTGAACCCGTCGAATTGGTTCATGCAGTTGGGCCACGAGGTGTAGGAGCGCCCCTTATCGTGGGCTGAGGTGTGGCGCCAGCCGCCGTCACCCGTGTCGGCCACGATGCGCACCATGTTGCCATATTGGGCCTCTACCTCGGCGTCGTTGTTCAGATGGGGCATCACGAGCGATGTGAAGATGCCGTATTTCTTGGCCGACTGCGCGATGTAGGCCAGTGCCCGTGCGTATGCCTCGCGGCCATAGCCACGGCCCACGATGCCCGTGCCGCGGTCGCGGCCGTCTTCATACCACGAGAGAAAGTCCATGCGTATGAAACTCACTCCCAGTTCTTTGTAGTGGCGGAAGAAACCGTCGATATATTCCTGTGCGCCCTCTTTCGTGCTCACAATCCATGTGAACCATTGGTCTTGGGCTTGTGGGTTCTGCACGCTGGTGCTGCCATCGGCTACCAGTTGGCCGAAGGTGCGGTTCGTTCCCTCGATGGGTGTGTCGAGCGGACCGTGTATCCACAGCGGGTTGTCATAGACACCGAGCCGCAGTCCCTTGGCCTTGCACTTCTCGGCCAGCTCTTTCAGCGACACCGATCCGTAGTGGGTCATGTAGCCCGAGGCATCCTCTGCGCGCATGGGGATGAATCCGTCGGTGCATACCATGTCGTAGCCGTAGGGCTTCAGGTCGGTGGCCACCCAGTCGATGACCTCGTCCCACTGTGCCGCGGTGAAGTCCATGTCGTCGCCGCTCACTCCGTTCTGTTCCAGGGTATAGGCATATTCATAGATGCTCCAGTAGAGCGGTGCTTTCTGCCCGTCGTGAATACCCTCTACCACAGGCAGTTCGGGCAGTTCATACTTCGGCGGGTAGCGCATTTCAATATCATCGCTGCACGAGCAGCAGAGTGTGGCAGCCAGCAACATGCCTGTCAATATAGCCATTGATTTCATATCGTTTGTTTTGGGGTGATGATTTATAATGTTTCTACGCTGATAGTCCAGTGCTCGAGGTCGAAGGTGAGCCGGTACTGTCCGGCTTCGGTCACCTGCCACTTGTCGTCGGGGTTGGTGGTGAACACGAACTCTTCGCTCTCGGCGCCGCTCAGGCTGATCTTGCATCCGCCGAAGGCGGGACGGATGAATGGCACGTCCCAGCTGCCGGTGGCGGTGCAGGCTTTCATCTCGCCCGGCACCAGTTCGCCTTCATAGACGAAGACATACTGCGACTGCTTGGTGAGCTGCGTGGGGGCATCGATGCTCCAGCCGTTGGGCGTGGCGTCGCCCACGATATATACGGCATCGGCCTCGATGGGTTCTTTGTCGGTGTGTGGCATCTCGCCCAGATAGGCAGCTTGCAGGGTCCAGTGCTCCAGGTCGAAGGTCAGTTTGTACATGCCCGCCACTTCTACCTGCCATTTGTCGTCGGGGTTGGTGGTGAAAACAAATTCGCTGCTCTCCACGCCGCTTTGGTTGATTTTGCATCCACCGAAGGCGGGACGTATGAAGGGCGCGTTCCAGTCGCCGGTGGTCAGGCATGCTTTCAATTCGCCTGCGCTGAGTGCTCCCTCGTATTCAAAGATATACTGCGACACCTTGTTGAGCTGCGTGGGCGCGTCGATGTTCCACCCGCCGGGCGTGGCGTCGCCCACCATGTAGAGCACATCCGTCTGGATAGGCTCGATGACGGGAGCATCGAGTTCGCCAAGGTAAGTGGTTGACATGGTCCAGTGACGCAAGTCGAACATCAGACGGTACTTGCCGGCGTCGGCAATGCGCCATTTGTCGTCGGGGTCGCCGGCGTGCATGCCAAACTTAGCGTTGCTGATGTCGGTCTTGGATATTTCGGTGCCAGCCACCAACGGGCGGATGAAAGGGGCGTCCCAACTGCCCGTAGTGAGGCACAGCTTCATTTCGCCCGTGTAGAGGGCACCCTCCCAGACGAATGTCAAAGCATCGTCGGCAGAGGTCTGCAGCGGTGTGGGGGCGTCGATGCTCCACCCGTTAGGTGTGGCGTCGCCCACCATATAGAGCGTAGAGGTCTTGATGGGCAGTTCGCCCTCGATGATGTTGAGGTCTTTCTCGCTCTCGCATCCGGTCAGTCCTGATGCCAGTACGAGGCCTGCTATTGCGGAAAATATATGTTTCAGTTTCATATTGCTTGGTTGTCTTATGTGATTTATCTTTTAGAGGTGAGAGGTCACCACCCATTTATCGCAATCGTCGTGCTATCTACTCCCCTCCTTACAAGGGAGGGGCCGGGGGTGGGTCTTTAGCTATTATACCCCGGATTCTGCACCAGCTTGGGATTGGCATTCAAGATGGGCCGCATGATGGGGAAGATGATGGTGTGGTCGTCGGCGTCGGGTGTCTTATCCCACCAGGTGCCGCTGCTGAACTTACCGAAGCGGATGAGGTCGATGCGGCGGCGGCTCTCGGCGAAGAACTCACGCCCCCACTCGTTGAGCATCTCCTGCATGTCGAGGTTGGCGCTGCCCTCGGGGGCATACAGCGCTGCGCTCTGCTTGTCGGCGGCGTAGTTGCGGCGGCGCACGGTGTTCAGCAGGCGTGCTGCCTCGGCTTTCTTGCCCTGTCTGAGCCGGCATTCTGCCAGAGAGTAGATCACCTCGGGCAGTCGGATCTCTGTGTAGTCGCTCTCCATCTGGTGGGTATCGTCGTCGGTGTAGAAGGGATACTTGGCAAAGTGCCAGCCCGAGTTGTGGTCGCCGTCGCGCAGTGTGCTGCTCGTGGCTGTCAGCCAGCGGCTGGGGTCCAGCGACTGGAATTTACCCACGGCATCGCGGATATAGAGCTCGTAATCCACCTCGGGAGCCTTCACGCGCTTAGTGGCGCCGCTCTCATCGGTATATTCCAAGTAGCCATAGAGAAACATTCCCTCGCGGCGGTTATTGCCCAGGTTGCGATAGAGTTTCATGCGCTCATCGCCGTCGTAATCGCGGAATCGCTGTATGGGCATACCCAGTTCGTAGCTGTAGAGCTCGCCGTTGGGCGCATAACTGGGCGAGGCTGCGTATTTCGTGTTGTGGTCGCCGGCCTTGCATTTCGAGTCGTTCAGGTAGTAGCGGGCGCGGGCGGGCACCGTCCACCAGTAGGTGTCGCCCTGATAGTGCCAGAAACTGTAGCCGGGAGCGGCGGGGAAGCCGAAGATCACCTCGTCGCACTGGTCGTTGTTCCAGTCGAAGGCGGCGTCCCAGCGGTCGGCCACCGCATATTGGCCGTATGCTCCGTTGATGATGTCTTGAGCCACGGTGGCGCAGTCGTCGTAACGCTCCTCGCCGATATACACCTGGGCGTTCAGGTAGAGGCGCACGAGCAGGGCGGCGGCACCAGCCTTCGTCCATTGGCCTTGCAACGAACCGTTGCCACCCATTGATGTCTTCTCTGCCAGCAGGGGCAGGCTTTCCTTCAGGTCGCTCTCGATGAGGTCGAAGATGACGCGGGGCTCCACCTGCGTCTCGGTGTTGCGGCTCACGTCGTTGTAGCTCACGGCCAGGGGCAGATGGCGGAATCCGTCGAGCAGGCGCAGGTAGAACCAGGCACGCAGCACGCGGCATTGGGCTTTCAGATTGTCAAACTCGGAGGCAGAGAAACCGAAGCGAGAGGCGTCGAGCTGCTCCAGGTCTTCGATGACGTAGTTGCACTGCATGATGCCTTGGAAACAGCCGTTCCACTCCGACTGGGCATCGCCGCCATCCTCTACGTTCCACTCATGGTAGTGCAGACGGCGCCAACGGCCACCATCGTCCCACCAACCGTCGCGGGTGGGTGTGATCAGTTGGTCGGCGGTGAGCTCGTTGAGCACGTGGCGGCTCTGGATGCTCCAGAACGCATGCTCGAAAGGCCGGAATGCAGCGCGCACCACATCGTTTTTCGTGTTGTAGTAGTTTTGGGTTCCCACCTGGTCGTAGAGCGTCTCGTCCAGGTCGGTGCAGCCAGTCAGGGCGCTGAGGCCTATAGCTGCTATCATGATATAGTGATATATGGTTTTCATATTCTGATGATGAATGATGAGTGATGAATGATGATGTCAGAAACCTACTTGCAGACCGATGATCAACTGTCGTGTCGAGGGGAAATAGGTGCGCGAGGCCTGTGCGCCGGGTGTCAGACCGTTGACCTGATAGGTAGAGGGGTCAACACCGCTGAACTTGGTCAGCGTCAGCAGGTTCTTGCCCGTGGCATAGACGCGTATGCGGTCGATGAAACGCCAGTTTTTCGGGTGGAAGGTGTAGCCCAGCGTGGCCATGTCGAGCTTCAGGTAGTCGCCGCGCTCCAGGAAATAGTCGCACACCACGGGGTTGGCCGTGCCGGCGATGCTGAAGTTCTTGTCGTAGGCTTTCTGCAGACGGTTGCCGGTGAAGTTGCGCGTGCCATAGTAGAAATCGTGGATGTTGAAGATATCGAAGAAGAACGCGCCGCGGAAGAAGAGCGACAGGTCGAAGTCGCGATAGCGGAATGAGTGGGTCATCGACATGGTGAACTTGGGCATTCCATTGCCCACCTCCTGACGGTCGTCGTCGCCTGCCTGCGAGGCGCGGATGATGTCGCCGTCCTTGTCATACACCAGCCACTCGCCGTCGGTGGTGTGGCCGGCATACTTCCACATGTAGAAGTTGCCAAGCGACTCGCCTTTCTCTATGCGCTGCAGATTGTAGAAGGGGTAGGGGTCTTCGGTGCCGGCCACATCGTAGTAGTCCTGACCCACATATTCTGAGTTGCTGAAGTCAACAAACTTGTTGTTCATCGTAGAGCCCACCATGCTGATGTCGTAGCCGAAATCCTTGGTGTTGACGGCACGGAAATGGATGTCGAACTCAAAACCGCTGTTCTTCATCGTACCTACATTGACGAAGGTCTCGTCAAACAGGTAGGGCGGCACGCTGACCTTATAGTTGCCCAGCAGGTCTTGCTGCCGGCGGCTGAAGTAGTTGAACGAGCCATAGAGCCTGCCGTTGAAGAATGAGAAGTCGAGACCGATATTCCAGTTCTTGCCTTTCTCCCACTTCAGGTTGGGGTTGACATTCTTGGCGGGTCCCCACACTTGGAAGTACCTGCCGTTATAGTAGTAATAGCCGAATCCCGTCATGGTGTTCAGCGACAGGTAGCTGCCGAAGTCCTGGTTGCCGGTGACACCGTAGTCGGCACGCAGTTTCAGGTCGTCTATCCAAGTGAGGTTCTCCATGAACTTCTCCGACGAGATGCGCCAGCCTACGGAGACGGCGGGGAAATTACCCCATTTATTGTCTGCGCCAAACTTCGACGAGCCTTCGTGCCGCAGCGATGCCGTCAAGAGATATTTTCCGTCGTAGTCGTAGCTCACGCGGCCTAAGAAGGCGATGAGCTTCGAGTCGTTCTTGTAGCTGCCCATGAGCACCTCGCCCTCTTCCTTGGCATACTCGCCTGAGCCCAGGTTGTCGGCGCTCAGACCGTCGTTGGGGAAGTCTTTGTTCTCGGCGTTGAAGCCCGAGAAGCGTGAATACTGATAGGAGTAGCCCACCATGCCTTTGATGTTGTGCTTGCCGAAACTGCCCATATAGTTGGTCAGCCATTCCACCACGTACTGGCTCTCTTTCGCATACGAGCGGCTTGCCTCGCCTTCACGGCCGTTGTTCACGGCTATCGTACTGGTTGAGGGGCGAAACCAACTGTTGTTGTTGTCGTACTGGTGGTCGGCAAACATCAGTTGGGTGGTGAGGTTGTGCCCGCTCACGCCTCCCTTGGCGAAGAGGGGCAGGATATTCAGTTTGGCGGTGGCGTCCCAGTCGAGTAGTTTGGTGTCGGCATGGTCGGTCTCCAGCCGCTGCCGCTCCACGGGGTTGCTGCCCACCACCTGGCCCTGGAAGTTGTAGTAGCTCACGGGGTTGTTGGGGTCCATCAGCGGCGTGGTGGGGTTGGCCTCGATAGCATCTTTAAACACGCTCCAGTCGGCGGCATCGCGATAGATGATGCGCGGGGCGATATTGGCCGTCAGCGTGAGCAGGCCGTCTTTGGTGGTGTGCATCAAGGTGGCGCGTGCGCCGTATTCCTCACGGTCAGAGCGCAGGTCTATGCCGTGTGCTTTGCGGTAGTCGGCACTGATGCGGTAGTTGCTCTTCTCGTTGCCTCCGCTCAGCGTCACTGTGTGCTGCTGTGTAAAACCGGTGCGGGTGGTCTCGTCGAGCCAGTCGATGTTGCCGCCCAGATCCACTCCGCTGTCGCCCCAGCCTAATCGCACGTCGCGGTATTCCTGGGCGTTCATCATCTTCAGCTCCTTGTTCATGAAGTCCCACGACAACTGGGTGGAATACGAGGCGTGGGTGGCACCGTCTTTGCTGCCTTTCTTGGTGGTCACCACAATCACGCCGTTAGAGCCGCGTGTGCCGTAGATGGCCGAGGCGGCACCGTCTTTCAGAATGTCGAACGAGGCGATGTCGTTGGGGTTGATGTTGGTCAGATTGCCGCCAGGCACGCCGTCGATGACAATCAGCGGCCCAAGGCCCGCCGAGCGCGACGACACACCGCGTATCTGGATGCTGGCCTGGTTGTTGGGGTCGCCGGCACCGGTGTTGGTGATCGACACACCCGCCACCTTGCCCTGTATCATCATCGAGGGGTCGAGCGAACTCGCCGTCAGGAAGTCTTTCTCGCCGATGTGCGAGATGGCCGAGGTCAGCTCCTTCTTGTCCATCGTGCCGTAGCCCACCACCACCACTTCATTGAGTGTCTGGCTGTCTTCCAGCAGTGTCACCTCTAAATGGGTCTTGCCATCTACTGCCACCTCTTGCGTGGTGTAGCCAATATAGGAGACGACCAATGTGGCCTTCGGGGAGACGCTCAGCGAGAAGTTGCCATCGATGTTGGTGACTGTTCCGTTGCTCGTTCCCTTCTCCATCACAGTAGCACCAATGACGGATTCGCCCGCCTGGTCCTTCACTACTCCTTGCACATTCGCGTTCTGTGCAAGGATGCCCAACGGTATCAGCAGCGATAGCATGCCGACCATCAAGCGTCTGTTCAGAAGTTGCATCAACTTGCGCATAATCAAATTAAATTGTTTTTTAGGTTAGGAAATCAATAATCTTCGGCAAAGGTAATCATAGATAGGTGGCTTTGTAACCGATAGTAAGGCCGTAGTAAACAGCTTGGAAAGACGAGGATGAAATAGGGTCTGATAATCAGATAGTTATCATATTCGTTAAAAATGTCATAGTAAATTTTGTCGGTTCGCAGATTATTCGTAAATTTGCAGACAAAAGCACTTTACTATGCGCAGAATATACCTTTTCGCACTGTGTGTCTTCGTCGCGGCTGCCTGCTGGGCCGACAACAGCCAGTTGCTCAACGAGCTCGACCAAACCATCGGGCAAAGAGAGCAGTTTGTCAATTCGAAGAGAGAAAAAATCGACTTTCTCAAAAAGAAAATCCACGGCGAGACCGACAGCATTGCTGTCCTTAAATATACCGACGACCTGTTCAACGAATACTATGTGTTTAAGTTCGACTCAGCCATGGCGTATGCCAACAGAGGGCTGACGCTGGCCATGAACCAAAACAACAAACACTACACGGCGCTCTTCAATATCCATCTGGCCGAGATACTGGCTACCGGCGGACTATACAGCGAGGCAATCAGGCAGCTCGACAGCACAAAAGAGGTAGAGCCGGCACTCCTGTTCAAATACTACTATGCTTATTTCTCTGTCTATTCCTATTGGAGCGACTATTGCAACGACCAGACCTTCTCGCCCTTATACCGGCAGAAAGCCACCGACTACCTGAAACAGGCCATGCAATATGCCGACGAGAACGACCCGCTGTTTAAATTCTACCAGGGTGAACAAAACGTGTATGTGGAACCCGATGAACAAAAGGCCAGACAGTTTTATCATAATATCCTCAAAAGCACCGACGAGCAGTCGCGCATCTATGCCATGGCATCCTACGCGCTGGCTGGCAACTACCATGTGGGCGGCGACGACGAGAAATACGAGGAATATCTGATACGCGCGGCGCTGAGCGACCTGAAATGCTGCACCATGGAGAACCTCGCCTTGCAGACGCTTGCCGTCTATCTCTTCCAAAAAGACCAATGCCATATCGAACGGGCTGAGCGCTATATCAACATCTCTATGGAGGATGCCAAATTCTATAACAACCGTCTGCGAATCCTCGAGATTTCACGTATCCTGCCGCAAATCATGACGACCTATCAGGACAAGGTGGAGAGAAAAAACAATAACCTCAGACGGTCGATCATCTTCATCTCGCTGCTGGGTATCGGACTGCTGGGAGCGGCCTACTTCATCTACCGGCAAAACCGAAAACTGGCGGCAAGCAGACGCGAACTGGCCGAGAACAACCGACAACTGCAGACCCTGAACAGCCAGCTGGCCGACAGCAACCAGCAGCAGACGGAACTGAACGCACAACTACACGACCTGAACCAACGGCTGGTAGATACCAATAAACGACGCGAGAGCCTGGCCAGCATCTATATTGACCTCTGTGCCAAATACATCGATAAACTGGGGAAATTCCAAACGCTCGTGAAACGAAAAATCAAAGCCAACCAAGCGCAAGAACTGCTACAGACCATCTCGTCGGCACGCGTGTCGGAAGAAGATGCTGCTACCTTCCTCAACCGCTTCGACAAGGCTTTCCTGGAGCTCTATCCTACTTTCGTAGAAGAGTTGAATGCCTTGATCATACCCGAAGGGCGCATACAGCAGAAATCGCCCGGCACGCTCAACACCGAACTGCGCACATTCGCTCTCATACGACTGGGGGTCAAAAACACCGCCGACATTGCCGGACTGCTCTTTCTCTCGCCACAGACCATCTACAACTGCCGCTCCGTCACCAAGGGCAAAGCCGTCAATAAAGACACCTTCGACGAGGATGTGCTCAGGCTATGCACCGTGATCAAGGTGTGACCCGATCATCTCATGCCCCCCTACGACACTGATGCTTGCGGAAGAGGGGGGCATCATAACTCCAACTTGAATTCCATTTCGCGCTTCTTCTGATAATGGGTCCAGAAGCGGATGCGCTCGCGCATGACCACACCCTCGGCTGCCTCGAGGTCGAAGCCGCGCAGCCGCGCATATTCGCGCACCAACAGCGCGATGAACCGCTTGGGACCCCACAGCCGTGCGAAACTGCGGCAACCGTCGTCCATCGACACGGGGCCGAAACGCATGCGGTTGATATCGACCACGGAGAAGTGATAGCCCCCGGCATCCTGCTGCCACAGCACGTTGCCCGGCGAGAAGTCTAGGTGCAGCACCTCCTCCTGGTGCATGTGCGCGCAGTAGCCGGCCAGGGCCAGGGCCAGAGGCGCATAGACATCCTCGGTGGCATCGCCCATCTCGTAGAGACGGTGAGGGTAGGGGCATTGCAGGCTGATGAACCACGAATATTGCAGCACACCCATGCTGCGGTCTTCAATATAAGCTACAGCCTCGGGCGTGTCGATGCCTTTGGCCAGCAGCAGCGCAGGATAGGTGTAGGCCCGCAGACCCTTGGGCTTGCGCAGTCCTGTAGAGTAGATGATATTGGCGGGGAATGCGGGCTTCTTATACCGCTTCACGTTGAGCTGGGTGCCGTCGGGGGCGGTGAACATCTTGATGAGGTTTCGCCGCCCGCCATAGATATAAGTGCCCTCGGAGTCCATCCGTCCGGGCAGCCGGCTGATAAACTCACTCAGATGTTGATAGTGGGGGTTGAGCAGTGTCTTCCTCATCGTTGTTAGTGTATAGCTGTCATCCATAACAGCTCTTTTTTAAACCTTTTCTGTGCAAATGTACTAATAAAAGTTCAATAATGAGCTGTTATCGTGAATTTCTTTCTTCAATTGACGTTTTGATGATACTTTTTAATCGCTCTACCACCACTTTGTCGGCGGGCAGCCAATTGACCGTCTCCAGCTCTTCCGGGGTGAGCCATCTGGCCGCTTCGTGCTCGTTCAGGTGCAGCGCCTCGGTGAGCAGCGAGCACAGGTAGCAGTGCATCGTCAGGTGAAACGCCGGATAGTCATCATCCACCGTGCAAAGATATGTATCCACGCTGATGTCTGTCGATAGTTCCTCGCGAATCTCCCGCCGCAACGCCTCCTCGGAACTCTCGCCTGCCTCCATCTTCCCGCCGGGAAACTCCCACCAGTCTTTCCACTCGCCATAACCCCTTTGGGTGGCGAAGACATGGTCCTCTTTGCAAATAATGGCTGCAACTACTTCTATCTGTTTCATTACTAAACTACTGATAAGCTCTCCAACTCGATAGTCTGCCGCCCCTCGCCTATCCTTAAGATGCCTGTTGTGGGAGGGAGATGGCGTAGAAGGTGCACTACTTATCGTTATAATGGCCGTATGATGATAGAATAAGCACCAGCACATCGGTCTCGAAAATGCGATATACCAGTCTGTGCTTCTTGGTAAGTTCACGACTCCACCTGCCTTCTGGCTTCCCCTTTAAAGGTTCGGGATGTCCCAATCCTGTTTTGGGGTGCTCTGCCAGTTCGGCGATCAAGCGGCGCGCCTTTTCAAAGACCTTTGGCTCATTCTGTTGCAGTCTTTTGAGGTCATTGATGGCCTCTTGCGTATAGTCTATGTTATACATTTCAGCCTACTCGTTTCAGAAAATCCTCCAGACTTTCACCCGGAAGCATTCTATGTGTTTTCCCCTGTCTGTATTCCTCCTCACCACGCTCTAATTTGGCGAAGAATTCCTCCTTCGTCATCAGCGTCGGGTCATGCTTCTTGGCAGCCAGCTTCTTGGCATACTTCATCAGTTTAGCCATCAAGGTCTCATCATCAGCTATCTCGCTCATGGCGCGAAATAGTTCCGCGTTTGTCTGTAGGGTAGTCATCATTCTTACATTATTTTGGTTGCAAATTTATACAAAATATCTGAAACAGCAAAAGAAAAACATGATAAAACAATGATTCAATAGTTGTGAAGCTGATACGCAGACTAAATCATCTTGCCGTTGCTCATGCAGCGTGGCGGTGATATGCCACTTGGGTTGTTGCATGGTGTTTTTGGATGGTTGAAATGTATGTTTTCGTCTTTTTGTGAATGATTTTCGTTTCGTTTGAGCAGGTAAAGAGAATCATTGACAAACAAATTGAACAAACAAAAGATAAGTAACAATGAAGAAACAAAAAAGTGTGAAAATATTGCAAAAAATCAGGGTTTATTAATTCCGTTTTATAAAAAATGCCTATCTTTGCAAACCAAACTTTATAAAATTGTGCAATTCCTATAAAATACAATTTATATGAGTGTCAGTAAAGATGTCATCAAACAATGCTTGATCAGTAAGCAACGCGAGGTGGATGAGGCGGTGATAGTGAATCGTCCCATAGACTTTGAAGAGAACGGCAACTATGTGATAGTTGGCGTGAGACATGCGGGTAAGTCGTACCTGCTGTATCAGCGTGTGCGTCAGTTACAGGCAGCTGGAAAGGGATGGGACGAGATTTTGTTTGTGGACTTTGAGGATGAACGTTTGGCGGAATTCCAGACAGAAGACTTCAACAGCTTGCTGGAGGCCCATCTGGAACTGTATGGCAATAAGCCGGTAGTGTTCCTGGACGAGGTGCAGAACATTCCTCACTGGGATAAGTTTGTGCGCCGACTGGCTGATGCTAAATACCGTGTTTATGTGACGGGCAGCAATGCAAAGATGCTGAGCAAGGAGGTGGCAACCACGTTGGGCGGACGGTTCTTTATCTATGATGCGTACCCATATTCATTCAAAGAGTATCTGGCAGCGCAGCATGTCGAGTTAAAGGAACATTGGGAGTATGACACTATCCAGAGAAGTGAGGTGAAGCGACATCTAAATGAGTACTTCTATTACGGAGGTCTGCCAGAAATCCTGTCGTTCAAGAACAAGCGGGCTATGCTTTCGAGTTTGTACCAGAAAATCTACCTTGGTGACATCTGTGCGCGAAACAACATTAAGAACGACAGGGTACTGAACATCCTGATCAAGAAAATGGCAGAGAGTGTGAAGCAACCTCTGTCGTATAACAGGCTGAAGAACGTTATAGTAGCAACGGGGTCGCCCATTAGTGTGCCTACTGCGATAGACTATGTGGATTACGCCTCTGACAGTTGGCTGATACTGCCCTTGGAGAACGAGGTTGGGAAGCTGACGGAGAAGGAAACCAAGAAGAAATACTACTTCGTTGACAACGGGCTGCTGAATCTGTTCTTGATGAACTCAGAGACATCGCTACTTGAGAACATGGTGGCGGTGGAACTGTGCAGACGGTTTGGCAAGGAGAATGTGTTTTTCCTGAACGCGGAGAAGGAGATAGACTTCATAGTTCCTGACGAGATGCTGGCCATACAGGTGTCCTACAGCATCAAGGATGAGACCACTTACAACAGGGAGGTGCCGCCATTGGTGAAGTATGCCAAGGTGCACGAGGATTGGAAATGCCTGCTGATTACGTATGACGAGGAGGGCACGAAAGAGGGAATACCCGTGGTGCCGGTGTGGAAGTGGCTGATGGAGGTGTGATATCAGATTGAATCTGCAATTTGATTTTTGCACGATTCGTTACCATCTAAAAGGGCAATTCCCACAAAAATTCATAAACAAGAGCCCTAATACGGCAAATAACTCACGTTAATCTAAGGTGATACGAGATAAATCGTGTAACTTTGTAGCCAAGAAAAGACATTAATTCATAGAGAGTTATGGCAAAGAAGAAAGCTGCTGAAAAACGTGAACCTTAGGACGTCGCGAAATGTGACACCCTCAATGAAGTAACCTCAAACCATGACGATGTGATTACATCCGTTACACAAAGTTGCTCTGAAGACATCAGTATTAAGTCGATGATACGAGTCGTACGTGGACAGCAGGTAATGATTGACTTCGACTTGGCTTTTCTTTATGGTGTTGAAACAAAAGCGCTCAATCAGGCTGTTAAGCGTAATATAAATCGTTTCCCAGAGGACTTTATGTTCAAGTTGACAAAAAGCGAACTTGAAATATTGCGGTCACAAA
>CAMVAT010000056.1 GCA_947165505.1 uncultured Prevotellaceae bacterium
GTTCGAGTTCTCTGGCGCTTGCTCTGGTTGCGGTGAGACTCCTTACGTGAAGCTCATCAGCCAGCTGTTTGGTGACCGTCAGATGATTGCCAACGCTACCGGTTGCTCGTCTATCTACTCTGCTTCTATTCCTTCTACTCCTTACACCAAGAACGAGAAGGGTCAGGGTCCATGCTTCAACAACTCACTGTTCGAGGACTTCTGCGAGTTCGGTCTCGGTATGGCTCTGGGTAACAAGAAGATGAAGGAGCGCGTAGCTAAGCTGCTCGCTGAGGCTTGCGAGAAGTGCGATGTTACTCCTGAATACAAGGCTCTCGCCGAGGAGTGGATTGCCAACAAGGACGATGCTGACAAGACCAAGGAGATTGCTCCGAAGCTGCGTGCCGAGATTGCTGCTTGCGCCGCTAAGGGTTGCGAAATCTGCAAGGAACTGCAGACTCTCGACCACTACCTGGTTAAGCGCAGCCAGTGGATCATCGGTGGTGACGGTGCCTCTTACGACATCGGTTACGGCGGTCTCGACCACGTGATTGCTTCTGGTGAGGACGTGAACATCCTCGTGCTCGATACTGAGGTTTACTCTAACACTGGTGGTCAGGCTTCTAAGGCTACTCCTCTTGGTGCTATCGCTCAGTTCGCTGCTCAGGGTAAGCGCATCCGCAAGAAGGATCTCGGTATGATTGCTACGACTTACGGCTATGTATATGTAGCTCAGATTGCTATGGGTGCTGACCACGCTCAGACCCTGAAGGCTATCCGCGAGGCTGAGGCTTGGCACGGACCTTCTATCATCATCGCTTACGCTCCCTGTATCAACCACGGTCTGAAGGCCAAGGGCGGTATGGGCAAGAGCCAGGCCGAGGAGAAGAAGGCTGTGGAGTGCGGCTACTGGCACCTGTGGCGTTTCAACCCCGCTCTCATCGAAGAAGGCAAGAACCCGTTCAGCCTCGACTCTAAGGAGCCGAACTGGGAGAACTTCCACGACTTCCTCATGGGCGAGGTGCGCTACCTCTCTGTCAAGAAGGCATATCCCAACGAGGCCGAGGAACTCTTCGCCGAGGCCCAGAGAATGGCCCAGTTGCGCTACAAGACTTATGTGCGCAAGACACAGGAGAACTGGGAGGAGTAATCGCAAGATGAAACAAACACCATAGAAAAGAGGTGGAACCGCAATGGTTCCACCTTATTTTATATCGTTTCTGCGCAAGATGCGACAAACAGAGGTTCTGTTTTGATACGAAGTTAATGTCCGGATGAATCTCGTATTTTGTGAATAATCAATTGCAATAGTCTTTTTTTGAATAAGATAGATTATTACTCTTACTTTGAAACATCATCAAGCAATTTATAACAGACCATGTGCTTTTGCCTACTTATTCTTTGCCTTTTGCGAGAAAAAGCATAAATTTGCAAGCAAAACAATATGGCTATATGAAGATTGTGATACTTGACGGATATACGGCAAATCCGGGCGACATGTCGTGGAAAGAACTGGAGACCATGGGCCAGGTGACGGTGTATGACCGCACCAAACCGGAGGAGACGGTGGCAAGAGCCGCCGGTGCCGAGATTGTGCTGACCAACAAGGTAGTGCTGAGACGCGAGGAAATCGAGCGGCTGCCCCAACTCAGATATATAGGTGTACTGGCTACGGGCTATAATGTCGTTGACATTGATGCAGCCCGCGAGCACGGAGTCATCGTGACCAACGTGCCGGCCTACAGTACAGAGAGTGTAGCACAGATGGTGTTTGCCCACCTGCTGACAGTGACGAACCGCCCCGAGCATTATGCCCTTCAGAACCGGCAAGGCCTTTGGAGCGGGAGCCCCGACTTTTGCTATTGGGACACGCCACAGACCGAACTCGCAGGCAAGACCTTCGGCATCATCGGTCTGGGCCACATCGGCCGACGTGTAGCACAGATAGCGCAGGCGTTTGGCATGCAGGTGAAAGCCCTCACCAGCAAGTCGGCCGACAGGCTTCCCTCCGGTATTCAAAAAGCAGACCTCAGCGAACTGTGTTCCACATCAGACGTACTCTCGCTGCATTGTCCGCTCACAGCAGACAACCGTCAGATGATCAATGCCAAGACCCTTGCGCTGATGAAGCCCACCGTCATCATCATCAACACCGGCCGCGGCCCGCTGGTCAACGAAGCCGATATGGCCGACGCCCTGGCAAGGAGGCGCATAGCCGCTTACTGCGCCGATGTGCTCACCGAGGAGCCGCCAAGAGCAGACTGTCCCCTACTACACCAGCCCAATGCCTTCATCACCCCCCACATAGCATGGGCCACGCGCGAATCGCGCCAGCGCCTGATAGACACAGCGGTTGGCAATGTGCGCGCTTTCATTGAGCACCATCCGCAGAATGTAGTATCATAATATCTAAAAAGAACAACAGCACGAAGAGATGAAACAAATCATCAATCCCCAAGAGACCACACGTGCAGCCGCCTTTGAGATGTGGATGAAGTCGCCTATGCCCATGGTGACGCTCGGCAAGACCTACGACGTGACACGGCTGCGCAAGGTGAGCCAGCGCAAGGGTTTGAAGTTTAACATGCTCATGAGTTGGTGCATCGGCCAAGCTGCCAGCCAGACAGACGAGTTTTACCTGCAGATAGACAGCGGCCAGCTGTATCGGTCGGACCGTCTGGCCATCAACGTCATCGTGGACAACATTCAGGGAGGCATCAGCAACTGCGACATCCCCTATAGCGACGATATGGCACAGTTTGTGCGCGACTATGACCGGCTGACGCGCGAGTCGTCCACGTCATGCCAAGACCTCACCGACGATGGTGCCAGCATTGTAGGCACATCGGCGGTAGTAGGCACAGAATTAGACTACATCGTCAACCAATACACCGGCATCTACAACAACCCCTTCCTTTGTTGGGGCAGATATAAACGACATTGGTGGCGCACCACACTGACCATCTCTTTCCAGTTTCATCACGCCCAGATGGATGGCAGACAAGCCGCAAAGTTTCTTGAGCGACTCCAGCATGCTTTCAATACCGTTGAACCATGAAAGTCAGCCGTTCCCATCTAATATTTCGCCCGTTGGCGCAACATTTCCAACCCATCTGCGTTTAATCAAATAGAAGGTTTTCGTTCAATCATCTATTATGAAGAAGCATGTAATCTTTGCTTTGCTCATACAGGCATTGTTGTTTTCCGGCTGTCGATCAACCCTTTTTACGGAACAGCAACGTTTTGAGAAGAGCGTCATGAAGGAGCTGCCCTTTTCTGTTGACACCATCAGCTGGCTAACCTCTGGCGACTTGCCGACATTCAAGTTTGCCAACGCAGCATACACCGATGCCAGCCCTGATGCAGAAATACGCAATGACGGTGACTACTCGGTGTGCAACATGTTTGACATGCAGCCGCCCTCGCATCAGACCGAGGAAAGTATCTGGCGCAATGTGGTGGTATCACGCAAGAACCGCCGTGTGGTATGTATCGACCGTTACCTGCGAGAGGGTCGCACGGTGGGCTGTTGCTACGTGTTGCAAAGCGAAAGTAAGGCATTTCCCACTTACGGCACATTCCACTGGGACGTGAGCGACTCGCGCAACATCGAGATGGTGGGCGTGATGCTTGACGACTTGCGGGAATTGTCCTTGAAGCGTCAACGGATGAATAACGATGAGTGGGCTGCTCCAGCCTCACAAGACGACTACTGGCGCATGATGTTCCATGCCGACTCGCTTTTCGGCGCCCGTCTCTACGACGAGGCCCGTCAGGTGTATGACCTTGCTTTTACAGAAGACCGTTACATTCTTCCGAGTCAGCTGTCAACGACGGCGAATAAAATGGCCTCCATTGGCGACAGCCAGACGGCCCAAGCTTATCTGCGCCACCGCATCGCCATGGAAAAAGACTTTTACGAAGCACCGTCGAACACGTTTTACGCCGAATGGAAAGACACGTTTGAGATGCGGAGCCGGCAGTGGAATTATGACTTGGCCCTGAAAGAGACGTTGGAACGCATCTTTGAGCGCGACCAGTACGACAGGATGCTATGCTCGCAAGCCGTAAAGAGCCATCCCGAAGACACAGAGCGGAATGATCACTTAGCTCGCCGGGCACATCAGACAGACAGTCTGAATCTTACTCTTGTAGGCCATATCCTTTCAGAAAAAGGCTTTCCACGGAAGGAATGGGTCGGCGAGTTAGGCAGTCAGGCCGTCTGGCTTGTGTTTCAGCATGCCAATCTTGATTATCAAAAGAGGTTTCTGCCCCAGTTGGAGGAAGCTGTTGGCCGTGGCGACATCGCGCCCTTGTATCTGGCATTACTGCAAGACCGCATCGACGTGCGTGAGGGCAGGCCGCAGCGGTATGGCACCCAGATAGACAGCAATGGCCATCTTGCCCCGCTATTGGATGCCTCTCGTGTGAACCAATGGCGACAAGAAGTAGGGTTGCCCGGCGATATAATAATTTCATCTTCGCAGCGTTACGAATAGTAGAACCATGAACAGAATGAAAATGAAAACGATGAAACTCAGGAGAAAATCTCGATTCTGTGAGAGCCTTGCAAACTCGTTTGCAAATGGCCGAATGAGAGCGACTTATGTTTACATCATCGTCATCTGCGCTGCATTCTCCCTCGCCTCTTGCAGCAGCGACGACACGATGGAGTGGCGTCTGACAAACGACCAAAAGGAGACATACGGGCAGAACATCTCTGGCGAATATCCGGGACAGTATGTCATTATCTACAAAGACAAAGACTGCAAGGAATCGATAGACGAGGAGGGGCGACATGTCACTGAAGCCCATGAAGAAACCTTCGACGGAATGCGACTTGACCTGTCAGACTACAAGATGCAGCATGTGTTCTTTCAAGACTTCCCCATATCGCTGATTGCAAAGGTTGTGGATGCAGACGAAGGTCTGAGCCATGCGCTTGCCGAAGCATCTCCAATGGCTATCACCGCACGTTACGACCTCGGTTACGCCACGGACCACGAGCATATCACATGGGCTTTCACGCCAAACGTCATGACATTACCTCTGAGCTATGGCGGCGGTGAGCACCATATCCGCATCGAGTTCAATAACAACAGCCAGTATTATATTAGTTCAGCGGATGAGCTGAAACAGCCAAAATCATTCATGTCACTTGCCAAAACAGGCGTAGCCCTGCAACTGAAAGCCATCTACGACGGCTCTCAACTCATCCAGCGTTTCGGCTCGGCAGAGGGGAACTATATGCACATCATGTTCAAAGCAGAGTCATATTAAGTCCGCTCGCTCAATAATGTCGTTTTTCATTTTGTTCGTTAAATGTTGCAAAATGAGGTTATAATCGGCTTCTTGACGTTATTTAAGATGACGGGGCGCCTGTAATTGCAGAAAAAGTCGTAACTTTGCAAAAGTTTGAACGAAAAATGACAGACCATTTACAAATAACGAGCGTACAGAACCAACGTGTGAAACGGATGGTGGCACTGCAACAGAAATCGTCGGAGCGTCGCAAGGACGGACTGTTTGTGGTGGAAGGTCGTCGTGAACTGCGGCATTGCATAGAAACGGGCTATGAGGTGGAGTCGGTATATCTCTGTCCTGAAGTACTGAGGGAATATGAGAGCGATGAACCGCTGCCCACGATTCCCCAGGGCACAATTGTGTATGAGGTGACAAGCGAGGTGTATGAGAAGATGGCCTACCGTGGCGGCACCGAGGGCATCATGGCCGCGGTGCGATGCCGCACACAGACATTAGACGGCCTCCATCTGCCCGACAGACCTCTGGTTGTGGTGTTGGAAAGCGTAGAGAAGCCCGGCAACGTGGGCGCCATCCTGCGCAGCGCCGACGCAGCCGGCGTAGATGCCGTGATCGTCTGCGACCCACGGTCCGATCTGTACAACCCCAACCTAATACGCAGTTCGGTGGGAGCCTTTTTCAGTGTGCCCTGCGTGGCCTGCCGCTCAGACGAGTGCATCGACTTTCTGAAAAGGCACAGCATACAGATACTGACGGCCCAGTTGCAAGACTCCGCCTTATACTACGACACCAACATGCGCATAGGCACCGCCATCGTGATGGGCACCGAATCCACAGGCCTGACCACTCAGTGGCGCGAGGCTGCCGATGCTCACATCCGCATCCCCATGCTAGGCAGGGTTGACTCGCTCAACGTGTCGGTGAGTGCCGCCGTGCTGATGTATGAGGCCGTGAGGCAGAGGAAGGGCCTCCCCCGTACCCCCTCCGAGGGAGGGGGGCACTAATGGAGACGAGGGGCCGCCCCCGTACCCCCTCCGAGGGAGGGGGGCACTAATGGAGATAAATGGAATGAGGAAGATTGAGGGAGATATAGAGATAGAAACATTAAGGATATGAATGTCATAAGAATCACGTCGATGGACGATGCAGGGGTGCAGGTATATGCATCACTGACGGAGGCGCAACTGAGAAACCGGTTGCACCCCGATGAGGCACTGTTTATCGTGGAGAGTCCGAAGGTGATTCGCGTGGCATTGGATGCGGGCTACGAGCCGGTATCACTGCTTTGCGAAGAGAAGCACATCGCGGGCGACGCTGCCGACATCATCATGCGGTGCGGTCACATACCCGTCTATACGGGCGAGCGACAATTGCTGGCGCAACTGACCGGTTACACCCTGACCCGCGGCGTGCTGTGCGCCATGCGCCGCCCACGCATGAAGAGCGTGGCAGAGATATGCCAGGAAGCCCGGCGCGTGGTAGTGATAGAAGGTGTGACCGACACCACCAACATCGGAGCCATCTTCCGTTCGGCCGCCGCCCTCGGCATCGACGGTGTGCTGCTGACGCCCGACACCTGCGACCCGCTGAACCGCCGTTCGGTGAGAGTGTCGATGGGTTCTGTGTTTCTTGTGCCTTGGACATGGCTCGAAGGCGGTTATGAGGCACTGCGCGAGATGGGATTTCAGACCGCAGCCATGGCATTGAGCGACGACTCCATCGCATTAGACGACCCCTTATTAAAAGCCATCGACCGGCTGGCCATCATCATGGGCACCGAAGGCGACGGTCTGCCCCCATCGACCATAGCCAGTGCCGACCATGTAGTGCGCATCCCAATGCAGCACGGCGTGGATTCACTCAACGTGGCAGCCGCGGCTGCCGTTGCATTTTGGGAACTATGCTGATACGACTTCTACTCATATTGCTGTTATCGTGCTACGGCCCGGTGTGGGTTGTGGCTGAGGGGCGTGTCTCATTGGAAAAAGAGGGCAAAAACGTAAGTGTGCCGTTCCAAGAGAAAGAGTCGCGCAAAGACGGACTGACAGACGGTATAGACCGCAGCAAGCCCGAGCAACAAGCCGTGCTGAGCGACCGCCAAGCGAGCAACCGCATCAGCAGCACCCGTCCCCAGCGAGTAGTACCCGGACAGAGTTCTAAGTCGAACCGGCTGACCTGTCGGTTGGGTCCATCCCATACAGTTTGTCACACCTTATTTAATTACTTTGACGGGAGGCGCCGGTTGGAAACCGCGCCCTACCCTTCCTCCGCCGCCAGCGCATATTACGTCTTTACGCTGAGGCGAATCCTTTGTTAGGCATTTGAGGACCGATTGAGGTACCTTAGAGGGTATAATCAATTACTCAACTAACAAAGGAAAAAAACATTATGGCAAGTATCAAGAATTTAGAGATGGCAGAAACCATCTCCGCAGACGCACGTATATCCATCAAAAAGACATTTTTCGGTCATAAGGCGATTTACCAGCCCACCGGCAGCGAGGTAAAGGGTCATAAGAAAGAGTATTCGGCCGAGAACGGAGAGATCATCAAAGGGATGCTGAAATGCCCAGACTCGCAATTAGACAACTACCTGAGCACCCATCCACGCCCGGCAAGCACAGGAGTTGGTCCGCTGCTGATGGAGCTATGCGCCTCTGGCGATAAGCAGTTTGCCGCCGTCCAGACCTTCACTTTTTACGACTTAGCCTACCATCCCGTACAAGACATGAAAACGTATGAGGGAGCCACAGCCGAAAAAGTGATTGCATTTCTGATCGGTTAAAAAAAGGGAAATACAGATGATGCTGACGCGGCATGCCGCGTCAGCATTTTTTTAGAATCCCCCCTACGTAAACATTTTCGGAAGATTTTCGGGAATTCGTGTGGCAGTATTCATTTTTTGTATTATCTTTGCATCGGAAACGGGGTGACACCCCTTTCCACCTATGAAAAACCGTGGTATCGACTAAATAAACACATTGATATTTCAAAAAACAAACAACAAAACTAATGAAAAAATTACAAGCATTGAACAAGCGCACCGCTCCGAAGAGCGTGATGCCCGAAAAGGTGATTCAGTTTGGCGAAGGAAACTTCCTGCGTGCTTTCGTAGATTGGATACTGTGGAACATGAACCAGCGCACCGACTTCAATGGCAGCGTGGTGGTGGTGCAGCCCATCGAGCGCGGCATGGTGGACTGGCTCAACGGTCAGGACTGCCTGTATCACGTGAACCTGCAAGGCCGCGAGAATGGCGAGGCCGTGAACACTCTGGAGCGCATCGACGTGATCAGCCGCGCGCTGAATCCCTACAGCCAGAACCAAGCCTTCATGGCACTGGCCGACCAGCCCGAAATTCGCTTTGTCATCTCTAATACCACCGAGGCCGGCATCGCCTTCGACCCCGCCTGCAAGTTTGACGACAAACCCGCCTCTTCATATCCCGGCAAGCTGGTGCAGTTGCTGTACCGTCGTTTCCAGACTTTCAACGGCGACCCGAAGAAAGGTTTGATCATCATGCCTTGTGAGCTCATTTTCCTGAACGGCCATCACCTGAAGGAGTGCATCTACAAGTACATCGAGTTGTGGAAAGACGACTTCGGTGCCGACTATGAGGCATTCAAGGAGTGGTTTACGAAATACAATTACGTGTGCGCCACCTTGGTGGACCGCATCGTTCCCGGATTCCCCCGCAAGGAGATCAAGGAGATACAGGAGAAAGTGTCGTATGAGGACAACCTCGTGGTTCAGGCCGAGATTTTCCACCTCTGGGTGATTGAGAAGGCCGAGAACATGACCTGCGAAGAGCTGCGCGCCGAGTTCCCCGCCGAGAAGGCCGGTCTGCACGTGCTCATCGCCGAGAGCGAGAAGCCCTACCACGAGCGCAAGGTGACCCTGCTGAATGGTCCCCACACCGTGCTGTCGCCTGTGACCTATCTGTCGGGTGTTGACATCGTGCGCGACGCCTGCAACCACGAGGTGCTTGGCAAGTACATCCACAAGGTGCAGTTTGACGAGCTGATGCAGACGCTGAACCTGCCGATGGACGAGCTGGAGAAGTTTGCCAACGACGTGCTGGAGCGTTTCAACAACCCGTTTGTTGACCATCAGGTGACGAGCATCATGCTCAACTCGTTCCCGAAGTTCCAGGCCCGCGACCTGCCCGGCGTGAAGGTATATCTGGAGCGCAAGGGCGAGCTGCCTCAGGGTCTGGTGTTCGGTCTGGCTGCCATCATCACCTATTATAAAGGTGGCAAGCGTGCCGACGGCGCAGAGATTGTGCCCAACGACGACCAGAAGATCATGGACCTGCTGAAGGAGCTGTGGGCCACCGGCGACACTCAGAAGGTGACCGATGGTGTGCTGGGTGCCGAGTTTATCTGGGGTGAAGACCTGCACAACGTGGCTGGTCTGGCCGAGCTGGTGAAGAAAGACCTTGACCTGATTCAGGAGAAGGGCATGCTCGAGGCCGTGAAGACGATACTGTAATACACATTTGCAGATTTTTAATACTATTGATATCACAAATGAAACGACGGTGTCGTTTCATTCGTGTTTTATATGGACCGCTGTGGCACAGAGGGGGCAACAAGAGGGGCGACAGGAGGGGCGACAGGAGGAAGGTCAACCAATCTTGGTTGACCTAAAGTAAAGGACGGAGGGAGGCGGGTCTTTGTTGTTTGAAAAAAAATGAAAATTCTTTATCAGAGAGAGTTGTGTTTGAAAAAAAACATGTACTTTTGCACCCGTGAAACGAAGAGCGTGGTATATTCGCTTAGCGGTAGTGCTTCTGATATGTATATCGGGAGCACGTGAATCGTATGCGGGATTGACAGCCGACTCGTTGGAATTCAGTTTGCTGACGTGCGATCCGCATAGCAAGATATATAGCCTGTACGGTCATACCGCCATCAAGATGTACGACAAGGAAAAACGCATGTCGTTCTTCATCAACTATGGTGTCTTTGACTTTGCGAGCAAGAATTTCATTCTTCGCTTTGTCTTCGGTCTGACCGACTACGAGCTGGGCATCTTCAGCGAGCGCGATTTCATGGCAGAATACCAGTCGCGCGGTAGCGGAGTGACAGAGCAGAAACTCAACCTGACCTCCTCGGAGAAGTTGCGCATTTTCCGTGCCCTGATGGAAAACAACCGAGAAGAGAACCGCTTTTATCGGTATAACTACTTCTACGACAATTGCACCACCCGTGCACGCGACTTGATTGTGAAGAACTTAGACGGCGCCGTGGTCTATCCTCCGTCGGAGCGTGAAGGCATGAGTTACCGCGATGCCGTGCATGAGTACAACGAAGAGCACCCTTGGGCCCGTTTTGGCAATGACATACTCTTAGGAGTGAAAGCAGACAAGCGTCTGACTCAGGCAGAGTTGCAATTTCTTCCATTCAACCTGCATGACGATTTTGCCGGCGCTGAAGTAGTAAACATCGACGGCAGCCGTCGTCGTTTGGTGTCAGACACCCGACAGTTGTTGGCGCCAGGAATGCAATTCATCGAAGATGGTTTTCCCCTGCGTCCACGCACTTGTGCGCTGATACTGTTGGCACTCACACTCGTGATAAGCTGCATAGAGCTATACAGCAAGAAGGCCGTGTGGGCATACGACCTGCTATTGATGACTGCCAGCGGTCTGGCCGGCATCGTACTGACAGCCATGATCTTCTCACAGCATCCGACGGTGAGTCTGAACTTACAGATATTGCTGCTCAACCCCCTCCCCCTGTTGTTGGCCTACCCCGTCATTAAGCGGCTGCGCCATCATCAGAGCCATTGGTGGTGGAAAGTCCAATTGGTGTTGATTGCCTTGTTTTTTGCAGGCAGTCTCATTCAGAGTTATGCCGAGGGGATGTTGATTTTGGCATGTTCTTTGCTAATACGATGCTTGGGGTATTATAAAATCACGCCTCATATCCAATTGAAAAAAACAGAAAAAAATAATATAACAAAAAAGATATAATGGGTTTTACTAAAATTTTGCAGTCATTGTTCGGCAGTAAGTCGACCCGTGACATGAAACTGATTCAGCCGATTGTAGAACAGGTGAAGGCCGTGTATCCTACGATTCAAGCCTTGAGCAATGACGAATTGCGTGCCAAGACCAAGGAGATACAACGTCAGGTGCAAGACTCCGCGAAGTCTGAGAAAGAAGAGATTGCCGCCCTGAAAGCGACCATCGAAGACACCCCCATTGAGGATCGTGAGGCCATATTCAACAAGATAGACAAGATAGAGAAGCATGTGCTCGACCTGTATGAGCAGGAGTTAGACAAAGTGCTTCCCGTGGCCTTCAGCATTGTGAAGGAGACCGCCCGCCGCTTCGCCGAGAACGAGGTGGTAGAGGTGACCGCCACCGACTTTGACCGTGATTTGGCCGCCACACACGACTTTGTGACCATCGACGGCGACAAGGCCTATTACCACAACCACTGGATGGCAGGCGGCAACGACCTGAAGTGGGACATGGTACACTACGACGTGCAGTTGTTTGGTGGTGCCGTGCTCCATCAGGGCAAGATAGCCGAGATGGCCACGGGTGAAGGTAAGACGCTGGTAGCCACGCTTCCCGTGTTCCTGAATGCGCTGACCGGCAACGGCGTGCATGTGGTGACGGTGAACGACTATCTAGCCAAGCGTGACTCGGAGTGGATGGGTCCGCTGTATATGTTTAACGGTCTGTCTGTGGATTGCATCGACAAGCACCGCCCCAATTCGGCCGAGCGTCGCCGTGCCTATCAGGCCGACATCACCTTCGGCACCAACAATGAGTTCGGTTTCGACTATCTGCGCGACAACATGGCCATCTCGCCCGACGACTTGGTACAACGCGCTCACAATTACGCCATCGTCGATGAGGTTGACTCCGTGTTGATTGACGATGCCCGTACGCCTCTGATTATCTCCGGTCCTGTGCCCAAGGGCGACGACCAGATGTTTGAGGAATACCAGCCACTGGTAGAGAAACTGGTCAGCGTGCAGCGCCAGTTGGCCACCCAGTTGCTGGCCGATGCGAAGGTGAAGATCAATAAAGGTCGTGAGCAGAACGACCAGAAGATGCTGGAAGAGGGTTTCCTCTCACTCTACCGTTCACACAAAGCCCTTCCGAAAAACAAGCCATTGATTAAATACCTGTCAGAAGAAGGCATCAAGGCCGGTATGTTGGCGACCGAAGAAGAATATATGGCCAACAACAACCGCCGTATGCCCGAAGCCATCGAGCCCCTCTATTTCGTTGTCGATGAGAAGATCAACTCCGTTGACCTGACCGACAAGGGCACCGACTGGCTGGCTAAGCAGGTGAACGATAAAGACCTATTTGTGTTGCCCGACATCACCTCTCAGTTGTCGGAGTTGGAGTCGCGTACCGGTCTGAGCGACGAGGAGCGCATCAACGAGAAAGACGCACTGATGCAGCACTACGCCGTGCAGAGCGAGCGCGTACACACCTTGCAGCAGTTGCTCAAGGCCTACACCATGTTTAACAAAGATGATGAGTATGTGGTCATCGACGGAGAGGTGAAGATCGTAGATGAACAGACCGGCCGTATCATGGAAGGCCGCCGCTGGAGCGACGGACTGCATCAGGCCGTTGAGGCCAAGGAGCATGTGAAGGTGGAAGCCGCCACACAGACGTATGCCACCATCACGCTGCAGAACTACTTCCGCATGTACCATAAGTTGGCCGGCATGACCGGTACCGCCATCACCGAGGCGGGTGAGTTCTGGGACATCTACAAACTGGATGTCGTAGAGATACCCACCAACCGCCCAGTGGCTCGCAACGACATGAACGACCGTGTGTATAAGACCGCCCGCGAGAAATACAACGCCGTGATAGAAGAGATTGTGGCCATGCGCGAGAGTGGCCGTCCCACCCTGGTAGGTACCACGTCAGTGGAAATCTCTGAGTTGTTGTCGCGTATGCTCAAGATGCGCAACATCCCCCACAACGTGCTGAACGCCAAGTTGCACCAACGCGAGGCCGACATTGTGGCCCAGGCCGGTCAGAGCACCGATGGCAAGGGAGCCGTGACCATCGCCACCAACATGGCCGGTCGTGGTACCGATATCAAGCTGAGTCCTGAGGTGCGTGCCGCCGGTGGTCTGGCCATCATCGGCACCGAGCGCCACGAGAGCCGCCGTGTAGATAGGCAGTTGCGTGGTCGTGCCGGTCGTCAGGGCGACCCCGGATCGTCGGTCTTCTACGTCTCGCTCGAAGACAAGCTGATGCGTCTGTTCGCCTCGGAGAAGATAGCCCGTGTGATGGACCGTCTGGGCTTTGAGGAAGGCGAGCGCATCGAGCACGGCATGATCAGCAAGAGCATTGAGCGCGCCCAGAAGAAAGTGGAAGAAAATAACTTCGGCATCCGTAAGCGCCTGTTGGAATACGACGATGTGAAGAACAAGCAGCGCACCGTGATTTACGAGAAGCGCCGCCACGCCCTGATGGGTGAGCGCATCGGCATGGACATCGCCAACCTGATTTGGGACCGTGTGACCACCTTTATCGAGCGCGACGACTACGTAGGTTGTAAAGAGCACTTCCTGAAGGTGCTTGCCATGGAGTGTCCCTTCACGGAACTGGAATTTAACACAGTGAAGAAGGAAGATCTGGAAGAGAAAGCCTATCAGAAAGCCATTGAGAGTTTCAATATCAAGACAGAGCGCATCCGCGAACGCGCCTACCCCGTCATCAAACGGGTATATGAGGAACAAGGTCAGATCTACGAGCGTATCATCGTGCCCATCACCGACGGCAAACAGCCCCGCCCGTATGCGATTCCCTGCAATCTGAAGGAAGCCTACGACACCGAGTGCAAATCGGTGGTGAAGCAGTTTGAGAAAGTCATTTCGCTGCACATCATCGACGACTGTTGGAAAGAGAACCTGCGACAGTTGGATGAGCTGGAGCACAGTGTGCGCAATGCCTCGTACGAGCAGAAAGACCCCCTGCAGATATTCAAGAGCGAGAGTGTGAAGCTGTGGGACGATATGATAGATGATATGAACAACCGTATCGCCAGCATCCTGACCCGCGGACAGATAGCCATCCAAGAAGAGCAAGTGCAGGAAGCCGCTCCCGAGCAGCACAGCCAGCGCTACAACGAGTCGAAAGAAGGCAGTGACCTGACCGACGAGAACCAGAAAGCAGCCGCCTCGCAGGATACGCGTGAGAGCGCCCGCCAGCAGGCACGTCAGCCGATCATCAAAGACAAGCTGCCCGGCAGAAACGATCCTTGTCCTTGCGGCAGTGGCAAGAAGTTCAAGAACTGCCACGGAAGGGGACTTTGATCGTTTTCAGAGGTGAGAGGTGAGAGGTGAAATAGCTTAGAACTTGTGTGGAGAGACACAAGAACGTGGAATTGTTATGAAAGCAGAAATAAGAAATCTGAAGAAACGTTTCGGCGAAAAGACCGCCGTGGATATCGAGGCTCTTGATATCCACGGCGGTGAAATCGTCGGACTGGTAGGCAACAACGGAGCGGGCAAGACCACCCTGTTTCGCCTCATGCTTGACTTATTGAAAGCCGATGAGGGCAACGTCGGTTTCGTTTTCGACCAAGAAGGCGCCTCCGAAAGTCCCCTTATCGACCCGTCGGCCGACGAGGCATGGAAAGAGCATACGGGCGCCTACATTGACGAAGGTTTCCTCATCGACTTCCTCACGCCCGAAGAGTATTTCACCTTCATTGGCAAGGTATGCGGTCTGGACGAACCAGAGACCTTATCGCGCGTGCACCAATACGACGCTTTGATGGGCGGTGAGATATTAGAACAGAAGAAACTCATCCGCGACTATTCCGCAGGCAACAAGCAGAAAATCGGCATTATCGCCGCCCTGCTCAACCGCCCTCAGTTGCTTATCCTCGACGAGCCTTTCAATTTCTTAGACCCATCGAGCCAGAACATCCTGAAACATACACTCACCTCCTACAGACAGGACACCGGTGCCACCCTCTTGGTGAGCAGCCATAACTTGCAGCACACGGTAGAAATCAGCAGCCGCATCACCCTGATGGAGAACGGACACATCATCCGCGACATTGACAACACCGACCGCGCCGCTGAGAAAGAACTGGAAGATTATTTTAATAGAGGTGAGAGGTAAGAGGTAAGGGATAAGAGGTGGAGAGTTTACTGAGAAATCATATTATCTACCTAAATGAAAATAAAAACTACGCTATTATTATCGGTGCTTGCAGTGGCAGGTGCCGTGAGCAGTCAGGCACAGAACGCCTCGCTGCCATCGACCGAAGCAGAGACACAAGCCATCATTTCGGCTAAAGGACAACTCACCAACGCCCCCACCGTGTATGTGTGGATGCTCGATGCCCAGACCAACAAGAAAGGCACGAAGCCCCAGGAATACACGGCCGAGTCGGGCGACAAGAACGACACGTACTATATGCTGAAGCTTGAGGGAGGCACAGACTATGACACCCCCGTGAGCAACAACATCATTGCCGCCGACCCCACGCTCACCGACCGTGCCGTGCTGCGCCCCAACTATGCACGTTATGAGACGAAGTCGGACGAATACCGTCTGGCCCGCATCAAAGTGGTGGATGCCACGGGCAGCATGAAGGTGCGCGATGAGCTGACCACCATCCGCGGCCGCGGCAACTCCACCTGGTATTGCGACAAGAAATCGTACCGTCTGAAGTTCTCCTCAAAGACCAAGTTGCTGGCCAAGGGCGACGGCACCAACAATTATGCCGATGCTAAGAACTGGACTCTGCTGGCCAATGCCGGCGACAAGACGATGCTGCGCAACGCCCTCACGCGCGAGGTGGGTCTGCGCCTCGAGGCCATGACCGGCGTGAAGGGACTGCCCTACTACCCCGCCTATCAGTTTGTTGACCTGGTGGTGAACAACGTGTATATGGGCACCTACCAGATATCCGACCACACCCAGATACAAAAAGGGCGTATCGACATTGACTCCGACAACGGATGGTTTTTGGAGGGAGTCGTGGGCGACGCCTTCCTGGAAGAGCCCAACGTGACCATCGGCGGCAGCGGCACCACCTATAACGTAAACGTGAAGAACCCCGAAGACGACTTCTACACCGCCGAGGTGGAGCAAGCCATCATCGACTATTTAGGGGCCGCCTATGATTGCATGCAGGAATGGGGCACCAATGCCAAGGACTTCACCCAGACCACGGGGCTGTTTAAATACGTTGACATGGAGTCGCTCGTAGCCTATTTCATCGGCAATGAGATTACCGGCAACTACGACGGCCTGATCAGCAACTACATGTATCGCGACATCAACCCCGACGATAAACTGATGTTCGGTCCGCTATGGGACTACGACATCGCCTACGGCAACTACGGCGACCTGGCCGAGGCGTTCATCTTCAAAGAGGGCAAGAACTCGCCCATGAAGAGTTGCATCGAACGACTGGTGACCTACAGTCCCGAGTTTGTGGATTTGCTGGTGACACGCTGGGAACAGGTATATGACAACGGCACACTGATCACCTACCTGCAAGGCAAGGTGGACGAGATAGCCGCCACGATGGCTCAGACACGCACACTCAACTACACCCCTGTGGCCAATGGCGGAGCCGGCTGGACACTGACTGACGACATGCTGGGCTGGGGTGTGAAGACCTACAGCGACTACGACAGCGCCACCGAGGATGTGAAGTCATTTATCGCCACCCATGTGGCATTTCTTGACAAAGCCATCCACGCACTGAAGGCAAACATGACAGCCGACACCTATACCCTCGATGCCGAGAAGCAGTTCAACTCATGGGACAACCCCGACTATTTCCTGGGCGACTACTTCGGCAAGATCTGCGACGTGCAGGTGACCAACCGCACGTTCAAGGGCGGCGAGTGGAACACCATCTGTCTGCCCTTCTCGCTGAGCGAGGAAGAGTTGCAGGCCACCTTTGGTACCGACGTGCAACTGCGTGAGTACAGCAGCATCACCGGCACCACCATGCGCTTCACGCCCGCCGAGCGTCTGCTGGCCGGCATGCCCTACCTCATCCGTTTCACTGGTTCCGACATCATCAACCCCAGTTTCAGCCAGGTGAGCATCTCGTGCAAGAAAGGCCAAAGCGTGAGCTACGCTGAGAATGCCGACTACGCCTTCACGGGCATCTACTTCAAGACCGCAGTCAGCACCGACGGCACCACGCTGCTGCTCAGCGCCGCCGACGAAGCCTTCAACGCTAATAGCACGGCAACGGCCCTGACCGGCCTGAGCGCCTACATCACCTGTCCGTCGGACCAGGGCACGATGCCCATCGTCGCCCCCACACTTGTGGTGTATGACGCCGGCGGCAATGCCGAGATACTGACCGCCAACCAAGGTCAGACCACCGATGTGACCCTTGACGGCCGCACGCTGTATAAAGACGGGTCGTGGAACACATTGTGCCTGCCCTTCAATGTAACCATCGCCGGTTCGGTGCTCGACGGAGCCGAGGTCCGCAGTCTGACCGAAGCCACGCTGAGCGACCAAACGCTGTATCTGACCTTCACGCCGACCGACGTGATTGAAGCCGGCAAGCCCTGTATCATCAGATGGGTGAAAGCCGACGACCTGATGAACCCCACCTTCGAGAACGTGAACATCAGCACCACCGAGCCCGCAACAGAGACGGTATTAGACAAACAATTGTCGTTTTCCGGCACCTTCGAGCCCGTACACCTGACCGCCAATCAGAGCACGTTCTATCTGGGTAGCAACAACACATTGTACTATCCCGATGCTGCGGTGACACTGAATGCCTTCCGCGCCTACTTCCTCAGCGAGACGCTGACCTTCGGCAACACCAGCAGTGCGGTGAACCGCTTTGTGCTGCGTGGTGACGACACAGCCACAGGCATCGGCGAGCAACGAGAATACACCGTGCTGCCCCTCGACGGACAAGGCACGTGGTACACGATCGACGGCCGTCAGTTGAACGGCCTGCCCCAGCAGAAAGGCATCTACATCCGCAACGGCAAGAAAATGGTCGTCAAGTAGCCGACAGGCTCTACTTACCTCACCATTAGTAGGTATTTCCCAATGAGCGACCGTCCAAAAGCGGGCCACATTGGGAAATATTTTGTATCTTTGCCGAATCTATCGGAACAACCCGCCCAGACAAGCGGTCAAGTCCGAGAGTCAAGACAATAGAAACGACTATTCATGAAACTATCAGAACTGAAAACCGGCGAGAAAGGTGTCATTGTGAAAGTGCAGGGACACGGAGGTTTCCGTAAGCGCATCATCGAGATGGGCTTCATCAAAGGCAAGACCATCGAGTCGCTGCTCAATGCACCATTGCAAGATCCTGTGAAATACAAGCTCATGGGGTATGAGGTATCATTGCGCCACGACGAGGCAGCACTCATCGAAATATTGTCTGAAGAAGAGGCATTGTCCTTGGGTGTAAGGGGCAAGGGGCTTTCCGAGGGGCTTTCTGAGGGGCAGGGGGCAAGGAGCAGGGGGCAGGAGAATAGTGATGCCACAGGGAATGCCGATACTATAGGGGCTGAAGTAACATCTAATGAGGTGCAGACCATCACAGAGGAGGTGCATCTCAGCGATGAGGAACTGCATGAGGCGGCGAAACGCAAGCGCAGAACCATCAACGTAGCGCTCATCGGCAACCCCAACTGCGGCAAGACCAGCCTGTTTAACTTTGCCAGCGGCGCACATGCCCATGTAGGCAACTACAGCGGTGTGACCGTAGATGCGAGCGAAGCGCATGCCCATTATGAGGGCTACGACTTCAACCTGACCGACCTGCCCGGCACCTACTCGCTGTCGTGCTACAGTCCTGAAGAACTCTATGTGCGCGAACATCTGTTGAACAACCGCCCCGACATCATCATCAACGTGATTGACTCGAGCAATCTGGAGCGCAATCTGTATCTGACCACCCAGTTGCTCGACATGAACTTCCGCATGGTGTGCGCACTGAATATGTATGACGAGTTTGAGAAGCGCGGCGACCATGTGAACCTTGACACGCTGAGCACTCTGTTTGGCGTGCCGATGATACCCACCTCGTTTAAGAGCGGCATGAACGTGGAACTGCTGTTTCACATCATCATCAACATGTATGAGGGAGCCGACTATATCGACGAGAAAGGCAACATCAACCCCGATGTGGCCCGCGAGATACGCGAATGGCACAAGGAATACGCCAACAAGGCCAATGAGCACCACATCGAAGACTTCGCCGAGGGCGACCGTCCGGTGAAAAACTATTACCGGCATATCCATGTGAATCACGGCAAATATATCGAGCGTGGCATCGAAGCCGTGCAGGTAGAGTTGAAGAAAGAAGAAGACATCCGCTCGCGCTACTCCACCCGCTATCTGGCCATCAAACTATTGGAAGGTGACCGGAATGCCATAGCCGTGGCCAAGAAACGCCCTAACGGCAAAGCCATCATCGCTGTGCGCGATGCCGCCGCCAAGCAGATAGCATTAGACACCCAGAGCGATGCCGAGACCGCCATCATGGATGCCAAATACGGCTTTATCCACGGAGCGCTGACCGAGGCCGAGTTTACCGAAGGAAAGAAAAGCGACACCTACAAGTTGACGCATCGGTTAGACAACCTACTGTCTAACAAATACTTAGGATTCCCAATCTTCTTTCTCATCCTGTTTGTGATGTTCCAGACCACGTTTACCTTGGGACAATATCCCATGGACTGGATAGAGGCGGGTGTAGCCTGGCTGGGCGAAACGGTAGAATCCAACATGCCCGAAGGTCCGCTGCGTTCGCTGTTGGTAGATGGTGTCATCGGTGGCGTAGGTGCCGTCATCGTCTTTCTGCCACAGATATTGATACTCTACTTCTTCATCTCGCTGATGGAAGACTCAGGCTATATGTCGCGTGCAGCCTTCATCATGGACAAGCTGATGCACAAGATGGGGTTGCACGGCAAATCGTTCATACCCCTGATCATGGGCTTTGGTTGCAACGTGCCCGCAGTGATGGCCACCCGCACCATCGAGAGTCGCCGTTCGCGTCTGATTACGATGATGGTGCTGCCGTTTATGAGTTGTAGTGCCCGCCTACCCATCTACATCATGATTGTAGGCACCTTTTTCACGATGCAGTACCGCTCATTGGCACTCATCTCGCTCTATGCCATCGGCATCGTCATGTCGGTCATCGTGAGCAATATCTTCTCGCGTCTGGTCATCAAGGGCGAAGACACCCCGTTTGTGATGGAGCTGCCCCCCTACCGCATGCCCACCTCGAAGGCCATCGCCCGCCACACGTGGGAGAAAGGCAAGGAGTATCTGAAGAAAATGGGTGGTATCATTCTGGTGGCCTCGGTGATCGTATGGGCGTTGGAATATTTCCCTCATGACGAGAACCTGACTCAGCAACAACAGCAAGAGCAGTCGTACATCGGCCGCATCGGCAAGGCGATAGAGCCTGTATTTGAGCCACAGGGGTTCAACTGGAAGCTCGACGTGTCGCTCATTGCCGGTGTGGGAGCGAAAGAGATCGTCGCCTCGACCATCGGAGTGCTCTACAGCGGTGATGACAGTTTTGCCGATGACGACAGTTTCAGCGATGACCACGAGAAATACACCCTGCTGCGCCAGCAGATGGCAGCAGATGGCATCACGCCATTGAGTGCCTATTGCTATCTGCTCTTTATCCTGCTCTACTTCCCGTGCATCGCCACCATCGTAGCCATCAAGAACGAGACGGGCAAGTGGAAATGGGCCCTCTTCGCCGCCGGCTATACCACCGTTGTGGCATGGGTGGTTTCGGCGGCCGTGTATCAGATAGGAGGGTTGTTTTAGAGCCCCCTCCCCTGCCCTCCCCGAGGGGAGGGAGTAGTTACTCTATTACACTATAGAAGATAAGCCATTCTTAGTTGGGGAGACGATTGCCTCGCCATCTCAGTCACAATCATTTTCGATAGAAAAGTCGGAAGGAGAGGAATCCGCCGAGGAGGATGGCGAGGGTGCCGAAGACGATAGCGAGATACTCATGGATACCCGTTTCGGGCAGATGCAGCCATGTGGCGGCCGAGATCCATGTGATGACGATGACCCCGCAGATGACCCCTATGACCGCATCGACATTACGCACCCGCTTCGACAGATAGCCCAAGAGGAAGAGTCCGAGCATGCCACCAGAGAAGATAGACGACAGTTTCCACCACGCATCGAGAATGCTCTCCACGTTGACGAGGGCAAGCGCCACCAAAGCCCCGATGACACCAATCACCAGACTGGACGATTTGAGCAAGAAGAGTCGAGAGCGGTCAGAGGCTTTCGGCCGTAGATGACTGTAATAATCAGTCAAGACGATAGTAGCCGAACTGGTGATGCCTGTAGCCACCGTGCTCATGCCCGCGGCGAAGATAGACGCGATGAGCAGACCGGTGAGGCCCGAAGGCAGTTGATTGACGATAAAGAACGGGAACACGTAGTCGGGCTTGTCGGGCAGCGCCGTGGGATAGACCTGGTAATAGGCAAACAGCGCCGTGCCGATCAAGAAGAAAATCGCAGACACCGGGATGAAGAGGTAGCCGCCGAAGAGCGCGGAGAACTTCGCCTCCTTGGTCGATTTGGCCGTATGATAGCGCTGCACATAATTCTGGTCGATGCCATAGTTCTGTAAATTGGTGAAGATGCCATAGACCAAACAAACCCAGAACGTGGATTCGCCCAGGCTGGCACCGAAGTCGCCGAGCGAGAACTTATCATTGGCCGCCGCAATCTCGAACGCCTGTCCCGGTCCCTCGGGCATAGAGAACAGGAGGATGCCCAGACAAGCCAAAGCCCCCCCGATCATGATGAACCCCTGTATGGCCTCGGTCCAGATGACGCCCTTGATGCCGCCGAGCATCGAATAGAGGATGATGGCCGCCGAGGTGACCACGATGATGAGGCGGATGTCCCACCCCAGCAGTATATTCATGGGCAGTGCCAAGAGATAGATGATCGACCCGATGCGTGCCACCTGAGTGAGCAGATAGCAAGCCGAGGCATAGAAGCGTGCCCAAAGTCCGAACCGCTGTTGCAGGAAACTGTAAGCCGACACGCTATTGAGGCTCCGGTAGAACGGCACGAAATATTTCGCCGCGAAATAAGAGGCGATGGGGATAGAAAGGCTGAAGACAAACGCGTTCCAATTACTGGCGAACGCCTTTCCGGGATAACCGAGATAACTGATGGAACTGACGTATGTAGAAAAGATAGACATGCCGACCACCCATCCGGGGATGTTGCCGCCAGCCTTCGTGAAGTCATCGGCTGATGATTTTTTCTGATAGAACGAGCATCCATAGAGCACGATGCCACCTGTGAACACGAAGAAAATAATCAGATCGAGAATAGACATTATGAATGTTGTATTTTGAGTGTTGACGATTTGTTGAGGTCTTTAACCGAAAAATTGTGAGTTGTCGCTGATGCGATGAAGAGTGTTGAATGAAGGATTAGCAGTTTGTTTTAACAAAAATCAGGAACCCGTGGTTGGATTCCTGAAATCTGAGAGGTGCCTAGCGGAGTCGAACCGCTCTATACGGTTTTGCAGACCGTCACATAACCGCTTT
>CAMVAT010000057.1 GCA_947165505.1 uncultured Prevotellaceae bacterium
TCCCTTTAACTTCCCTTTAACTTCCCTTTAACTTCCCTTTAACTTCCCTTTAACTATGACCCCAAAACAAACAATAGAATCAGGTAAAGCCATCCTCGGAATTGAGTTTGGCTCAACACGCATCAAGGCTGTCCTCATCGACGAGGACCACAAACCCATCGCACAGGGCGCACATGAGTGGGAAAACCAGCTCGTTGACGGACTGTGGACGTACAGCACCGAAGCCATCTGGTACGGACTGCAAGACTGTTACGCCGAACTGCGCAAAGACGTGCGTCAGCAATACGACTGCGAGATAGAGTCGCTGGCCGCCATCGGCTTCTCGGCCATGATGCACGGCTACATGGCATTCAACGAGCAACACCAGATACTGGTGCCGTTCCGCACATGGCGCAACACCAACACCGGCAAGGCAGCCGCCGAGCTCTCCAAGCTCTTCAACTACAACATCCCCCTGCGCTGGAGCATCAGCCACCTGTATCAGTGCATCCTCGACAACGAAGAGCATGTGTCTGACATCAAATACCTGACCACGCTGGCAGGTTACGTGCATTGGCAGGTGACCGGACAGTTCGTGCTGGGCGTGGGCGACGCCTCGGGCATGATACCCGTTGACCCGAAGACGAAGACCTACGATGCCGAGATGGTGCGTAAGTTCGACGAATTGATAGCCCCGAAGGGCTACTCATGGAAGTTGCTCGACATCCTGCCCAAGTCGCTCAACGCAGGACAGAGCGCCGGGTTCCTCACCCCCGAGGGTGCCAAGCGCTTAGACGTGAGCGGTCATCTGAAGGCCGGTGTCCCCGTGTGTCCGCCCGAGGGCGACGCCGGCACGGGCATGGTGGCCACCAATGCCGTGAAGCAGCGCACGGGCAACGTATCTGCCGGCACCTCGTCGTTCTCGATGATCGTGCTTGAGAAAGAGTTGTCGAAGCCCTACGAGATGATCGACATGGTGACCACCCCCGACGGTTCGCTGGTGGCCATGGTGCACTGCAACAACTGCACGAGCGATCTGAACGCATGGGTGGGTCTGTTTAAGGAATACCAGCAGTTGCTGGGTGTACCCGTGGATATGAACGAAGTGTTTGGCAAGCTGTATAACAACGCCCTCAACGGCGATGCCGACTGCGGCGGACTGGTGTCGTACAACTACATCTCTGGCGAGCCTGTGACCGGTCTGCAAGAGGGCCGTCCGCTGTTTGTGCGCTCCGCCAATGACAAATTCACGCTGGCCAATTTCATGCGTGCCCACCTGTATGCGTCGGTCGGCGTGCTGAAGATAGGCAACGACATTCTGTTCAAGGAAGAGAAGATCCGTGTGGACCGCATCACCGGCCACGGCGGTCTGTTCAAGACCAAGGGCGTGGGACAGCGTGTGCTGGCCGCCGCCATCAACTCGCCCATCAGCGTGATGGAGACCGCCGGCGAAGGCGGCGCCTGGGGCATCGCCCTGTTGGCCGACTACATGGTCAACAACAAAGACGAGCATTCGCTGGCCGACTACCTTGAGACCGTCGTCTTTGCCGGCAACACCGGCGTGAGCATCTCGCCCACCCCCGAGGATGTGGCAGGATTTGAGAAGTACATCGCCAACTACAAGCGTTGTCTGCCCGTCGAGCAGTGCGCCGTAGATTGCAAATAGCGAATAGAGATAGTAATACTAACTGGCAACCAGCGCAAGCTGGCAAGGCTAGTATTACTATCAAAATATGGGGAAAATCGTGCTTCATGCGTATTATATAATAAAAAAAACGACAAAAAACGACAGATGATCAACAGACTAACCACTACCCTCCTGGCAGCGGCTTTGGCATGGCAAGTGAGCGCACAGGATGTGACAGCCACCATCCATGCCAACGATGGGAAACAGACCATCAAGAAAGAGATATACGGACAGTTTGCCGAGCACCTCGGCAGTTGCATATACGGCGGCCTGTGGGTAGGCGAGAACTCGCCCATCCCCAACATCCAGGGCTACCGCAAAGATGTGTTTGATGCGCTCAAAGCACTGAAGGTGCCCGTGCTGCGCTGGCCGGGCGGTTGCTTCGCCGATGAATACCACTGGCGCGACGGCATCGGTCCGCGTTCGGAGCGCCCGTCGATGAAAAACAACAACTGGGGCGGCACCATCGAGGATAACTCGTTTGGCACACACGAGTTTCTGAACCTCTGCGAGATGCTGGGCTGCGAGCCCTACATCAGCGGCAACGTAGGCTCAGGAACCGTAGAAGAGTTGGCCAAATGGGTGGAGTACATGACCTCGGAGGAGGGCACGCCGATGGCCAAGTTGCGCAAAGAGAACGGACGCGAGAAGCCGTGGAAGGTGAAATACCTGGGTGTGGGCAACGAGTCGTGGGGCTGCGGCGGCAATATGCGCCCCGAGTTCTACTCCGACCTCTACCGCCGCTACAGCACCTATTGCCGCAACTACGACGGCAACCAGCTGTACAAGATAGCGAGCGGCGCCTCTGACTACGACTACAACTGGACACAGGTGCTGATGGACCGCGTGGGCACACTGGCCCACGGCGTGAGTCTGCATTACTACACCTGCTCAGGTTGGACGGGTTCGAAAGGCTCAGCCACACAGTTCGACGACGACCAGTATTACTGGACACTCGGCAAATGCCTCGAGATAGAAGACGTCATCAAGAAGCACAAAGCCATCATGGACGAGAAAGACCCCAAGCACCAGATCGGACTGCTCGTGGATGAATGGGGCACATGGTGGGACGAAGAGCCCGGCACCATCCCCGGCCACCTCTACCAGCAGAACGCCCTTCGCGACGCCTTCGTGGCCGCCCTCTCGCTCAATGTGTTCCACCGCCACACCGACCGCGTGGTGATGGCCAACATCGCCCAGGTGGTCAACGTGCTGCAGTCGATGATACTGACCGACCAGAAGGGCACAGGACACATGGTGCTCACCCCGACCTATCATGTGTTCCAGATGTACACCCCATTCCAGGAGGCCACCTATCTGCCCCTTGACCTCAACAGCGAGACCATCAAGGTGCGCCACGAATATTTCACCGCGATGGATGCCACCCGCGACGACGGCTACCGCACGCTGCCGCTGTTGTCGGCGTCTGCCGCCAAGACCACCGACGGAAGCATCGTGCTGGCGCTGACCAATGTGAGCCTTGACAAGAGCCAGACCGTAGCCTTCGACATCGAGGGATATACCGCCAAGAGCGTGAGCGGACGCATCCTGACCTCGGCATCCGTGGCCGACTACAACGACTTCGAGCACCCCGACCGTGTGGCTCCGCGCGAGTTTAAGGACGCCAAGTTGAAGAAAGGCGTGCTGACGGTGAAGATACCGGCCAAGTCGCTCGTCGTACTGACGGTGAAATGATTTTTAATGGTGAGGGGTTCTTTATAGGTAAGAGGTTAGAGGTAACCTCGCCACGCAAGTAGGGACAGGGCGTGCCCTGTCCGTAGTGAGAATATCAAATGGCGGCTACTTGCGGACAGGGCACGCCCTGTCCCTACATCCAAACCCACGACCCACAACACTCAACACTCAACATTAAAAGAAGTATCATATCAACTATATCAAAAAACATTTTTATGAACGACAACAAAGTAATGAATCGTGCAGCCGACAACATCCGCATCCTGGCTGCTGCGATGGTAGAAAAAGCCAAGAGCGGACACCCCGGCGGTGCCATGGGTGGCGCTGATTTCATCAACACCCTTTTTAGCGAATTTTTGGTCTATGACCCCGAGCACCCCGAATGGGAAGGCCGCGACCGTTTCTTCCTCGACCCCGGTCACATGGCTCCGATGCTGTACTCACAACTCACTCTGATAGGCAAATATGAGTTGGACGACCTGAAGAACCTGCGCCAGTGGGGCTCGGTCACCCCCGGACACCCCGAGCGTGAGATAGCACGCGGCATCGAGAACACCTCTGGCCCGCTCGGTCAGGGACATACCTTCGCCGTGGGCGCAGCCATCGCTGCCAAATTCCTCAAGGCCCGTCTGGGTGATGTGATGAACCAGACCATCTATGCCTACATCTCCGACGGTGGTGTGCAGGAAGAGATCTCTCAGGGCGCAGGCCGTATCGCCGGCAACCTGGGACTGGACAACCTGATCATGTTCTACGACGCCAACGATATCCAGCTCTCCACCAAGACCGAAGTGGTGACCAGCGAAGACACCGCCAAGAAATACGAGGCATGGGGCTGGTATGTGCAGAAGATCGACGGCAATGACGTGGATCAGATACGCGAGGCCATCAAGAAGGCCCAGGCCGAGAAAGAGCGTCCGAGCCTCATCATCGGTCACTGCGTGATGGGCAAGGGAGCCCGCAAGGCCGACGGCAGCAGCTACGAGAGCAACTGCGCCACACACGGTGCTCCGCTGGGCGGCGACAACTTCGTGCAGACGATGAAGAACCTGGGTGCCGACCCCGAGAATCCGTTCGTCATCTTCCCCGAAGTGAAAGAGATGTATGCCCGCCGTGCCGAGGAACTGAAGAAGATCTGCGCCGAGCGCTATGCCGCCAAGGCTGAATGGGCCAAGGGTCATCCCGAGCAGGCCAAGCAGTTGGAAGAGTGGTTCAGCGGCAAGGCACCCCAGATAGACTGGACCAAGGTGCAGCAGAAAGCCGGTGCCGCCACCCGTGGCGCATCCGCTACCGTGCTGAGTGTGTTGGCAGAGCAGGTGCCCAATATGATCTGCGCCTCGGCCGACCTGTCTAACTCAGACAAGACCGACGGATTCCTCAAGAAGACCCACAACATTGTGAAGGGTGACTTCAGCGGAGCCTTCTTCCAGGCTGGCGTGGCCGAGCTGACGATGGCTTGCTGCTGCATCGGTATGGCTCTGCATGGTGGTGTGATACCCGCCTGCGGCACCTTCTTCGTGTTCTCCGACTATATGAAACCCGCCGTGCGTATGGCCGCCCTGATGGAACTGCCCGTGAAGTTCATCTGGACTCACGATGCCTTCCGTGTAGGTGAGGATGGTCCTACCCACGAGCCCGTGGAGCAGGAGGCACAGATCCGCTTGATGGAGAAGCTGAAGAACCACCACGGCAAGAACTCAGTGCTCGTGGTGCGTCCGGCCGATGCCGAAGAGACCACCGTGTGCTGGCGCATGGCCATGGAGAACACCGAGACGCCGACGGCTCTCATCTTCTCTCGCCAGAATATCGACATGCTGCCCGAGGGCAACGACTACAACCAAGCCACGAAGGGTGCGTATGTGGTAGCCGGCAGCGACGAGGATTACGATGTGATCCTGCTGGCCTCTGGCTCTGAGGTATCTACCTTGGAGGCCGGTGCCGCCCTGCTTCGCGCCGACGGTGTGAAAGTGCGTGTGGTGAGCGTCCCGTCAGAGGGCCTGTTCCGCAGCCAGCCGAAGGAGTATCAAGAGAGCGTGCTGCCCGCCGGCAAGAAGAAGTTCGGCATGACAGCCGGTCTGCCTGTCACCCTCGAGGGTCTGGTAGGTGCCGACGGTGTGGTTTGGGGCTTGCAGAGCTTCGGATTCTCCGCTCCCTACAAGGTGCTCGACGAGAAACTCGGCTACACCGGACAGAACGTCTATGAGCAAGTAAAGAAATTGTTAGGATGATGGACGTCAAGACGATAGGCATAGCCAGCGACCACGCTGGCTATGAACTGAAACAGTTCGTGAAGAAATATCTCGAGGAGAAGGGCTATGCCTACAAGGACTACGGCACCTATACCGACGACTCGTGCGACTACAGCGACTTCGGTCATGCCCTGGCGCGCGGCATTGAGAGCGGCGAGGTGTATCCCGGCATCGCCATCTGCGGCAGCGGCGAGGGCATCAACATGACGCTCAACAAGCACCAGTCTATCCGCGCCGGCCTGTGCTGGATACCCGAGATAGCCCACCTGATCCGTCAGCACAACAATGCCAACGTGCTGGTGATGCCCGGCCGTTTCATCGACGAGACGATGGCGCGCCGCATCATGGACGAGTATTTCGCCACCGACTTCGAGGGTGGCCGCCACCAGCGCCGCATCGACAAGATACCGGTGTGAGAGAGGTGAGAGAGATAAACGAGAAGTGACTGGCAGTGCCAGTCACTTCTCGTTTATGATGGTTCAGTAAGATTTTGTGTGGCAATGTTCAACGTTCAACGTCCAACGTTGATGGGGCTCGTTTCTTTGACCAGTTCGTGCCACAGGGTAAAGCCATCGGATGTGGCCTGAAGCATTTGCGCATGAGTAGGATCGTTGATGACAATACGGATATCAGGGTCGTCCGTGCCCAGCACGCTCAAGGTCATCGTGCCATTCTCGGCCTTCTGCATCCCAAGGAAGCGGCTGCTGCCATCATATTGAAACTGGCCTGAGCCGTTGATATAGAAAGGCAGTTCGGTGAGCACCGCATAATCGCCGTATGCAGGCTGGAATTTCAGAAATTCATTTTTCGACGACTCCGCTATCATCCATTGTCCCACGAGCGTGGTCGCACTACCGTGAAACGGCAACTGACGGGCCGAGAGCGGGGTGTCCATCGGCTCGAAGGGACTCTCTTTCCACCCCCTCTGCAAATAGTCATAGTGATACCACGTCATCGACCTGCGCCCCACGTCACGCAGTTGCACCACGGTGTTGTCGTCGAGCGTGAGATAGGCATTTTCGCCGCGGTCTTCAAAGGCCACCGTCATACTGTACGTATATTCGTGCCCTTCATACCACACATCGTCGAGCCCCAGGACGCCCTGCAGCGCATCCACATATTTGACATAGACCTTCATCTTACCCTCCCGGGTGAGGTCAATGACCATTTCCTTGATATGCGATGGCAGACCGAAGCCCTTGCAATGCCATCTTTGCTTCACCTTCTTATCTACAGCGATAGCGGCCTCCGCGTCGCTATCGCTGCCACACGACACCGTGGCCACTGCGCCTACGGCTGCCATCATCATCACCAGGATGGCGAATACTGCTTTTCTCATACGTTTGTCGTTTTTTGTAGTTATGGCTACTTAAGAACATGCGAAAGAAGCGCCTATTATTTGATGCCTACGCGCTGTGTGGGCGGCTGTTCGTGGTTGCGCCGGTTCACGGTGGTGATGACCGCCTGTGCCAGGTTGATAAACGCCTGTCCGGTCATGGTATCCACACGCAGTGCCGCCGGCTGTCCGCTGTCGCCGCTCTCGCAGATGCCTTGCACCAGTGGTATCTGTGCCAGCAGGGGCACGTTCATCTCCTCTGCCAGTCGTTTGCATCCCTCCCGGCCAAAGATGTAATACTTATTCTCGGGCAGTTCGGCGGGTGTGAACCACGCCATGTTCTCCACCAGTCCCAGGATGGGCACATTCACCTTGTCGTTGCGATACATGTCGATGCCCTTGCGCGCGTCGGCCAGCGCCACGTTTTGCGGGGTGCTCACGATCACGGCGCCGGTGATGGCCAGCGTCTGGAGCAGTGTGAGGTGGATGTCGCTGGTGCCCGGGGGCGTGTCGAGGATGAAGTAGTCGAGTTCGCCCCAGTCGGCATCGGCGATGAGTTGTTTGAGCGCGTTGCAGGCCATGCCGCCGCGCCACAGCGTAGCCGTGTCGGGGTTGACGAAGAATCCGATGCTGAGCAGTTTCACGCCATATTGCTCGATGGGTTCGATGAGGTCTCGCCCGTCTTTATTCACGGCGTAGGGTCTGGCATCCTCCACGTTGAACATCTTGGGCATCGACGGTCCGAAGATATCGGTGTCGAGCAGTCCTACGCGGTAGCCGAGCCTTGCCAGCGCGATGGCCAGGTTGGCGCTCACGGTGCTCTTCCCCACCCCGCCCTTGCCCGAGCTTACGGCGATGATGTTTTTCACCTGCGGCAGCAGTTTGTCGGGTTCCGGTCTTGCGCTTTGATACTCCGGAGTGATGTTCACCTCCACGTCTTTTCCCACGTGGTAGTGTATGGCCGCCTCGGCAGCTTTCACGGTCGATTTCAAGAAGGGGTCAGTGTCGCGTGGGAAGATGATAGAGAACGACACTTTCATGCCGTCGATGCGCAGGTTGTCTGCCACCATCTCGCTTTCGACGAGGTTTTTCTTTGTGCCCGCATACGTCACAGTAGCGAGGGCATCCATGATGAGTTTTGGATATAGAGTCATTGGGAATGTTGAATTATGAATTCAGTCTGCAAAGTTAGTGTTTTAATTCTGATTGGCGAAGAGAAAAGAACAAAAATCCTGTTTTTACCACACATAGGCGGTCGTAGGACGGGGATCATCGCATAAAAAATCGGATTATATCTGGTCGTTAGCAATAAAAATATTATCTTTGCCAGCGAAAAACATCAAAAATCGGGACCATACTCCCGAATTTTATATAAAAATCGGGAATACACGCCCTTCATTCGCACATCTATGTACAAGAGATTTTTTGACATCGAAAACAACACGACACGACCTAAAACGGGGGACCGACGATTACGGCCATGCCTTTGAGCACTATGTGGTGCAGGAAATCATTGCCTATAAAGGGTACAACGACAAGCGTGATGTCATATCATATTGGCACACGTACGACAAGAAAGAAGTGGACATCGTGATCGGAGATGCGGATGTGGCTATCGAGATTAAATCTTCTGAACATATAGAGTCAAAACACACGAAAGGCCTTAGCGCTTTCAAGGAGGAGCATCCTGATTGCCGTCTGATGCTCGTGTCGCTTGACCCCATCACCCGCCAATTAGGCGATAAAGAACTGATTTATGTATTAGACTTCTTAAAGATGCTATGGAGCGGCGAGATATTTTAAAAGAGCTCGATCCTGCTCATTGCAGTCTGTCTATCTCGTAACTGTCGATGGTGCGCCGATGGGCATCGATATTCAGGGCAACGGCATAGACGGGGCGAGGGTCGGCAGCGAAGCGCACGGCATAGTCTTTGCGCTGAATCTGCTCCATAGCCTCCTCGGTGGTCTTGTCGTACTTGAACTCCAGAATGTAGATGGCATCCTGCATCTTCAGCGAAATGTCCATCCGCCCGTCAGAGGTTTGCTCCTCGGCGTGCACATCGGCCCCCACGCCCACCATCATCGAGTAGAAGAGCGACTGGTAGAACTGCTCGTTTTGGTTCTGGCTGGTAATAGAATACGGGATGCCCGAGTACCATTTGCGCACGGCTTCGAGAAACTGCTCGAAGGTGGTTCTCTTCAGGCGCAAATATTGGTAGGCATTGTTCATCTGGTTGTGGCTGCCATAATAATCTCCGCAATAATACTGGTAGAGAGAATAGCCGAACCCCTTATAGACCTCTTCGTTGGGGAATCCCAGGATGTAATTGTCTAAATCAGGCTGATAGCCTTTGATGGTGAGGTATCCGCTCTGGAACAGCACGGGCACCGGGTCGCTAATGCGCTCGGTAGGCGCGTCGAACTGAGCCATATTGGCCTCGAAGCCCTCCAGGTCGGGCATGTTGAACTGCTTTACCCGCATCAGGCTGATGAGCGACGATGGGGTGCCGGTAGCAAACCAGTAGTTGCCAATTTCGCCTTTTTCAAAAGCGTAGAAGAGGCTCCAGGGATTGTATATGTCCGTCATCCGCTTAGAGAAGTGATAGCCGTCGTACATCCGTTTCAGTGCGGCTACCGTCTCGTCGTAGTCCATCTTCTTACGCCCGTAGAGCCCGGAGGCCTCGCTGAGCCACTCGATGTCGGGTTTCAGCTGTGTCAGCAACTCCTCTTCAGTGATGCCGCAGCAGGCTTCGTACTCGGGGTCGAAGGTCAGTATGTTCAGATTGTTCAGTTCGCTGAATACCGACAGCTGCGAGAACTTCGAGATGCCCGTCAGGAAGACGAATCGCAGATACCGCGCCTGTGCCTTCAACGGCGAGAACAAGTTGCGGATGCGGTCGCGTATCTGGTCTTGCAGGTCGGGGTTGGCGATGCTGTCGAGCATCGGTGCGTCGTACTCGTCGATGAGCACCACCACCTCACGACCCATCTGCTCGTAGGCGGTCTGTATAATGTTCTTCAGGCGGTCGTCATAGTTATACTCATCCATTACGGTCACGTTCCATTTCTTCTCGTATTCGCGGAGTATGCCGCTGATGGTGCCATGCAGCCGGGCCAGTTCGTAGTACTTGCCACTGCTCAAGTCGAGGTGGATGACGGGATACTTCACCCACTCCGTTTCCATGTTGTCGATGGCCAGCCCCTTGAAGAGGTCCTTGCGACCGCTGAAATAGGCTTCGAGCGTGCTCACCAAGAGCGACTTACCGAAGCGCCGCGGACGGCTCAGAAAGAAGTTCTTCGCCTTCGATTGAGCCATCTTATAGACGTATGCCGTCTTATCAACATAGAGGGCGTTGCGTTTAATGAAGTCCTCAAACACCTGCAGTCCTATTCCGTATCCTCTCTTCTCTGCCATAACGTTACGATTTTGTGTGCAAAGATACGGAATTAAAATCAAACGGCAAAGAAAATCAAAAACAGTTTGTACGTGCTGGAGGGTCTGTTTAATATCTGTTTACTATTTCTCCTTGTCTTTCTTGATGCCGGCCTTGCGCTGCTGGCGCTCCACGTAGAGGGGGTCGTTGTAGGTGCGGTCCCAATTTTCGAGCAGCTCCTGATTCTTCTTCCTCGCCTTGCGGCTGAGGGGTTTCTTGCGAAACATCTCGAAGAAATTGAACGTGGCCAGTCCTTTCGGCGGAGCATAGAGATAGGCATCGCGCGTGGCACCCGCCACCATCGACTTGATGCCCTTGCGCGACTCGCCCCAGACCACCACCTCGTTGAGCGTATTGGCCTTGGGCAGCAGGTAGAGCGTATCGACCAACTCGTGGCGGCCTACGGTGGTGCCGAGGTATTTGGGATGCGTGACGGTGGCGCTGCTGAAGGGGCGGTCGATGCGGGCCATGCCCCGATAGTCGGTCACGGCTACACTGCCCGAGTCGGTATAGATCTTCACATCACGCAGGGGCACGCCCGACTCGATGTCGGCCACCACCACATCCATCTGCGCCCTCGCGCAGAGCGAACAGAGGCACATCACAGCCACTGATATGTAATGAATCACACGCATATTCATGACAAAAATACGTGAAAGAGAAGCGTGCTACGAACCTTTTGACAGAGATTAACACAAAATTTCAGTTTTTTTGTCAGCAGATGACACGAATTAACCTAAAAAGCGTAAAAAGGGCGTTTTTTATTTGGCGCATTCATGGAAAAGCCCTATTTTTGCACTGCATAAACTACAAGCTAAAAAACCTTACCATGAGATATTCTACTATTTTACGGTGCGCTGTCGCATATTTTGCATTATCTGCTCTGCTGGGAGTGAGCTCCTGCAAGAGCCGCCAGTATGTGGGTCCTGTCAACGGCAAGATACTGAAAGCCGAGGACCTGATGAAAGATGACGACAAAAAAAGCGACGAAAAACCCATTGAGCAGGTCAACACCCTGAGCGACGACCAGCAATGAGGGTCGCCAGATAAGAGATGAAAAGACTCTGCCACTACATTTCCGAATACATGGGTCTGCTGGTGCTGGCTGCGGCGGCACTGGCACTGGCCTTTCCACACGTTTTGCAACAGGTGCGGCCCACGGTCATCAACTACCTGCTTGGGGTAGTGATGTTCGGCATGGGACTCACACTCAACCTACACGACTTCAAGGTGGTGTTCAGCCGCCCGAAGGATGTGATTATTGGCTGTCTGGCACAGTTCATCATCATGCCCGCGCTGGCTTGGGGGCTCGCCCGTCTGTTCCAGCTCGACGAAGCCCTGGCCCTGGGTGTGGTGCTGGTGGGCTGCTGCCCCGGTGGCACCGCCTCTAACGTGATCACCTATCTGTCGAAGGGCGACCTGGCCCTCTCGGTGGGCATGACCGGAGTCTCCACGCTGCTTGCCCCGCTGCTCACCCCGCTGCTCACTTGGGCGCTGGCGGGCAAGAGCGTCGATGTTGATGTGGCAAGCATGTTTCTGAGCATCCTCTGGGTGGTGATACTGCCCATCGTGGTGGGACTGCTGGCCAAATGGTGGTGGCCCAAGTTGACGGAGAAAGCGTCCGACTACCTGCCCGCCTTCTCGTCGATAGCCATCGCCACGATTGTGGCCATCATCATCTCGCTCAATGCAGAGAAGTTGCTCACCGGCGGTCTCATCATCATCGTGGTGGTCATGCTTCACAACGTCTGCGGACTGGGTCTGGGCTACCTGACCGGGCGGTTGCTGGGGCTGTCGGAGCCGAAGAAAAGAGCCATCTCTATCGAGGTGGGCATGCAGAACTCAGGACTGGCCAGCAGTCTGGCGACCATCCACTTTGCCGCCTATCCTTTGGCCACCATCCCCGGAGCCTTGTTCAGCGTGTGGCACAACCTGTCGGGTGCCGCCATCGCTTACCTGTACAGGAGGGGTTAGCAGCCCCTGCAGCCCCCCGGCCCCTCGTTAGCACCCCCGGCCCCCTACCCCTAAACTATTTTCTCACCTCTTACCTCTCACCTCTTACCTCTAAACACCCCACCCAACCCTCCCATGGGAGGGCTTCCAACCCATCCCTAAATCCCTTCCCAATCCTTGGGAAGGGACTTAACCGCTCCTTCCCGTCGCTCGTTCATTAAGGTACTGCTCCCTTTTTCTGCCGGTCGCAGTATTGTTTTACGCAACAGAGTTGCGATTTTCGTGTTCGCTTCGCTCACCGTGCTTGCGGACAGGGCACGCCCTGTCCCTACTTGCTGCTTGGGTTTAGCGTACAGTATATAGTGTATAGTGTACAGTGTACAGTGTACAGTGTTTAGTGTTCGTGGCATATCTCCTGCACCTTGCACCCTGCCCCCTGCACCGAAACTACACTTTATATCAACCGGAAATGTCGCAGGGCATTGAGTACGCCATCATCGTCAACGGAGGTGGTGGTATAGTCAGCCACTTGTTTTAGCACTTCGAGCGCATTGCCCATGGCCACGCCGATGCCGGCAGCCTGGATCATGGCCGTATCATTGCCGCCATCGCCAAAGGCCATCGTATATCGCAGGTCGATGCCCCAATAGGCGGCCAGCGCCTTGATGCCCTCACCCTTGTCGGCCCCCTTGGCCGTGATGTCGGTAAAGGCAGGATGCCACCGCCCTGAGGTGCAGCCGGGCAGGCGTCGCATCATGTCGCGCTCGTAGTCGTCAGAGAAGAAAGGGGTCAGTTGCAGGATGCGCTGTGTGAGCACCTGACTGAGCGGTTTAGCCTGACAGAGGTTGTCCACGGCTATCTCGCCACGGAAGACACGGTCCACCTCCCCCTGAGGGTCGAGCACGGCCACGTCTTTCTCGCCCACCACAATCAAACCGTAATTCTTATCCTGGGCATCCTGCACAAGCGTCAACACATCATCCATCGGAATGTCCTTGCAGCCCACCACCTCATCGCCCACGAAGCACAAGGCACCGTTGATGGTCACATAACCATCAATGAGATGCTGGATGGCGCCCAGATTGGTGATAATCAGCGGCGGCCGCCCCGTAGAGATAAACACTCTATGGCCGTTGGCCTTGGCCTGGGTGAGGGCGAAAATCGTGGAGGCCGGTATCTCGTGGGTCTTGAAACTCACCAGCGTACCGTCGATGTCAAAAAACAGAGCGTACTTCCCGTCTGCTCCCCGTGCGGGGCTATCCTTCTGGATGCCTGATGCCGGCATCGCACATGGCTGTTGGCTGTCTGTCATCACTCGTAGTGTCTGATTCTCACGTCGATGCCGTCGGCCTGAAGCTGTGCGGGCACTCCGCTCACATCCGTCTGTCCGTAGTGGTAGGGGAAGAGCACTTTGGGCTTCACCATTCTCGCCGCCGCCACCAGTTGACCGGTAGTCATCGTATAGGGTTGGTTGCAGGGCAGGAAGGCGATGTCGATATCTTTGATGCCAGCCATCTCGGGGATATCCTCCGTGTCGCCAGCCACATAGATACGCAGTCCGTCGATGGTGAGTATGTATCCATTGTCACGTCCTTTGGGGTGGAACTGCAGGTGTCCCTCGGTGGTGTTATACGCAGGCACGGCTTCGATGGTGATGTCGTCGGCCAACTGCATCTTGTCGCCATTAGCCATGACCTCGCCCGAGCCGAACATATCGGCACAGCGCTGGTTGGTTACGAAGCGTGTCTGCTGGCCTGTCAGCGTCGTGATGGCCTCCTTGCTGAAGTGGTCGAAATGCTCATGTGTCACGAGGATATAGTCGGCCTTGGGCATAGCGGCATAGTTGATGGTCTTGTCGCCCAACTTCGTCACGGGGTCGATCTCTATCTCCTTGCCGTCGTACACCATGCGGATGCTGGCATGCACCAGGGCATACAGTCTGACCGTCTTGCCGCTCTTGGTCTGAAACACATCCACCTCGTAGGTGTCGGTGGAGATAGGCATGCCAGCCTCTTTCCACGCCAGGATGCCTCCCTTGAGGTTGATGCACTGATAGCCTTCGGCCGCCAAGCGGTTGGCGGCATCTGCCGAGCGCCGTCCGCTTCTGCAATACACGGCTATCCTCTTATCCTTGGCGAGAGCCGCCTTGGCCTTCTCAAGGAAATCGGTCTGCTTCACGTCGATATTCACAGCCCCGTCGATATGTCCCTCGGCGAACTCCTGAGCCGTCCGCACATCGAGCGCTGTCACATCAGGTTCCGAGGTCAGCGCCGAGAAACCTTTCACATCTACATCTTGGAAGTTTCTCTGGCCACAAGCCGATGTCAGGCCCAGGGCGGCCAGCAAACAAGTGATGATTTTCTTCATAAAATACGTTATTGTTGATTGATGTGCAAAGATAATGTTATTATCCCGAAACACATTTGCCAAGAGCACACTTTTAGTCTTTTTTATTAAATTCATGGAAATTACTTTCCGCTTCGCACAGTGACCGTTGGTTCGTGGATAATTCATGGGAATTCATGTTAAGAACCTTTTGCTGAAGGCAACACGAATTGCCATGAATTAACCATGAATTATCATGAATTCGTGTCGCCGTCGGCGACCGAGCGAGCGACAAATTTCAGGCCCCCTCCCCAAATCTGTCGCATTTTTGTGTGGGGTGCCGCAATAAATAACATAAAATATGTCGGAATGTTAGGATGCAATGAAAAAGAAAGGTAATTTTGCAGGAAAATTAAAAAATTAGAAAATTAAAAAATTAAAAAATTAGAAAATTAGAAACTCTAAAGCTCCAAAGAGCAAGCGGAGCTTGCGAAAAAGGAATAAAAAGACAAAAAACGATGAACAGTTTGGAAAGATTAAAGACACGGTTTCTCATTGCCGTACTGACGATTTGCATGATGGCTGGCGTGGCCTCATGCTCTTCAAATAAAGACACCACAGAGCAGAGCAAGATCACAGCTATTGCCGATCAGATATGGGCCTACAGCCAGGGCCACCCCGACGGGTTCACACTCGACATACGCACACTGTCCGAACCGAAAGAAGGGATAGCCGTGAGCTACGCGGCCACACAGAACAGCCATTCGCGCGACCAGCTTGACAAGGTGGTGCGCCACGCCTTGCAGCACGACGGCTACGTGGGCGGTTGGTATAACAGCGAGAATGCGCTCTACTACTTCGACAGCACGCGCCTGTTTCCAGAAAACGACCTGCGAGGCGCCATCCAGTTCGGCAAGGACAATGGGCAGCACTCCGTCTTCGTCCTGTCGTCATATACAGACGTCCCCCTCGATGGCAAAGTGGCGGAGATCGTGGAGCGCGGCACCATCCTCATCGGCACCACAGGCGACTACAGACCGCTGTCGTTTCGCGAGCCAGACGGCACTTATTGGGGTTTTGGCATCGAGGTGGCCAACGAGATCGCCTCACGACTGGGTGTGAAGATACAGTTTGTGCCCACCTCGTGGCCTACGCTCACCGCCGACGTGCTGGCAGAGCCGCAGACCTTCGACCTCGCCATCGGCGGCATCACCATCACCGACACCCGCCGTGAGACGATGCTCATGAGCGACGGCTATCTGGCCAACGGCAAGACGATACTGTGCAGAGCCACGGAGGCCGGCCGCTATCAGTCGCTGGCCGACATCGACAAGCCCGAGGTGCGGGTGATGGTGAACCCCGGCGGACTGAATGAGAAGTTTGCCAACGAGCACCTCACGCATGCCACCATCACCGTTCACCCCAAGAACGAGGAGATACCGGCACTCATCGCCGAGGGAGAGGCCGACGTGATGATCACCGAGATAACGGAAGCGCCCTATTACGTGCAGACCGACACCCGGCTCGCGGCTCCCCTGCTGCAGCACCCCTTCACCCACGGTGAGATTGGCGTGCTGATGCAGAAAGGACAGGACGACCTGTTGCAGATAGTGAACGCCACCATCCGCCAGATGAAGACCGACGGCACACTGCGCCGGCTGCACGAGAAATACGGTCTGATATACGCCTATTGACCCTTACCTCTCGCCTTCAGAGACTGCGCCTTTAAATCCGTTTCCATCCCATCGCAGCTTATAGTCGGTGTAGATGAAATCCTCTTCGGGGTCCCAATATACGGCACACACAGAGATGTCTTTGCCTTGGAGCGGCATGTCGATGAAGCACGAGCCGCGCAGGCCCTGCAAGAAACCGTTCACCTGCTGCCACACCGTCAGGTCGGGTGTCATCATCCGCGTTTTGGGGTCGTAGTCGTAGAAGAGCAGCGCATAGCGTGCCTGTTCGCCGCACAATCAGTTCTTCAACGTAAATCCATTGTATATTTTGATTGACGGTGCAAAGTTAGCAAATCATCCTGAGAATCCCAGAAAACGATGCGATTGTTTGGCTGTATGAATGATAATCACTATCTTTGCAATCCCATTGCAAAGAGACAATCATCTTTTAAAAACCAATAAGAACAACAGAAAATCATCATGGAAAAGACTTTAGTGTTATTGAAACCGGGTTGCGTGCAGCGCAACCTGATGGGAGAGATTATCAACCGCTTTGAACGCCGTGGCCTGCATATCGTGGGAATGAAGATGATGCAGCTCGACGAGGCTATCCTGCGCGAGCATTATGCCCATCTGGTGGACCGTCCTTTCTTCCCGAAGTTGGCTGAGTCGATGATGGCGTCGCCGGTGGTGGCGATGGCCATCGAGGGTGTAGATGCGGTGCAGGTGGTGCGCACCATGGTGGGAGCCACCAACGGTCGCGAGGCCGCCCCCGGCACCATCCGCGGCGACTACTCGATGAGCAACCAGCAGAATATCGTACACGCGTCGGACTCGACGTCGAACGCACAGGTGGAGCTGGCACGCTTTTTCCGTCCTGAGGAGATCTTCGACTTCAAGGCGGCACTGTGCGGGTATGTCTATGGCGACGGTGAGGGCGCATAACGCAGCCCCCTACCCTCTCCGGTGTGGGGATTCCCCATCTGAATGAGGGGTGTCAAAACACTTGGATTTTTATATGACACCCTCATTCTTTTGCATGGCATCATTCATGGTGAAGAACTCGCTATCGCTCGTACGGGCGGGCACAGTGACCCGCCCCTACATCGTGGCACAGACTATTCTTCGTAGCCGTCGTCAAAGCCGTCTTCATAGTCGTCATCCTCTTCGTCATCGTCCATCCCCACCTGCATACCCGGCCTTCCTGCCAGCCGGTCTTCCTCGGCCATGGCTTCCCCGTCTTGATAGCCGTCGTCGTAGGTGTCGGCAGGCGACGCCTTTAGTTTCCCGACAGGAGGAGTGTTACGGGCGGAGTCTTTTTTCAAGGAATCCGTCTGTGCAGGTACATACGACCGCGTCGTGTCGCTGTAGGATGAGTCTGTCGGTTGCCGGAGTTCCGATGGTGGCAGTGCTTCCGTCGGTTGCTCTGTTTCCGACGGTTGCTGTGTCTGCGACGGCGACTTGCTGTTGGCGCATGCCGAACAAATGATGGTCATGACAGACCACCCTATGGCATACACGCTCATTCTCAAAGTCTTCATCGCTACAAAGTTATGTTTCTCTCTCTTACCAATTCTATCGCTTCCTTTCCTGTCAGGTGCTCGATGTCGAAGCGGATGACTAACATGCGAGACAATCCACTCTCTATTTCTTTCTGCAGGGCTTCGTCTTGATTTGGATTGTATCTGTTGCCCAACAGCCGGGCCGCGTCAAGCTTCCCGGCTTCGTCATCGACGATATGTACCCTGCCAAAAGCGATCACACTGCGGAAGAAGGTGGTGTACCGCTCAGGCTTCACATCGTCCTGGTCGATGACACAGAATGAAGCCTTGTCGCAGTTTTTCACAGCATCCACCTTATGACCGCTCAATGCGCTGTGGAAGTATAATCTGCCGTCGGTATAGACATAACTGATGGGCACGGCATAAGGGTAGCCATCGTCACCCAGCAAAGCCAATGTGCCGGAGGTGGCCCGCTGCAAGATGCCAATACTTTCTTCTTCGGAAAGCTGTTGGCGTTTTCTTCTCATTTGTCTGAATTCACTCATATTCTCGGTTTTGCCGACAAAATTACTAAAAAACGACCAATTCCTGCCATCTTGTAAGTGAATGTATGTTATTTCAGGCAAGAAAAAGGGCATTCACCGCTTTCTTCCCATGAATATTGAGGTGTTTCCACGAGAAATAGAAATATTTTGAGTAATTTTGTAGCCGGAATGAATAGCAAGAAAGACCCGATGGGCAGAGCCATTGCCGACTACTGGAAGACCAAGAAGGCAGACAGGCTCAGAGTGTTCTCCCCGATGTTTGAGGAGGACGAGATACCCGTGACCACTCTCTTCCGCAGTGATGACGACATGCCGGCCATAGAACGCAAGGCGCTGGATATGGCCATAGGAAAGACGCTGGATGTAGGCGCAGGCTCAGGCTGTCATTCACTGGTGCTGCAGCAGCGAGGCGTCGATGTCACAGCCATCGACATCTCACCGCTATCCGTTGAGACCATGAAAGAGCGTGGTGTCAAGAAGGTGCTTGAACAGGACTTCTTCACTTTAGAGGGGCAATATGATACCATTCTCATGCTGATGAATGGCATCGGCATCGTTGGCACCTTGGAGCGCCTGCCTGAGTTCTTCCGTCACCTCGACAAGATACTGGCTCCAGGCGGTCAGGTGCTGTGCGACTCTTCCGACATCTGCTATGTGTATGAGACAGAGGACGACATCATCGAGTTGCCCGACGACATGGACTACTACGGCGAACTGAGTTATCGGATGCAGTACAAGGACACCATCGGCGAACCCTTCCCCTGGCTCTACATCGACGCTGACACCCTGAGAGAACAGGCTGCCAGCAACGGATATGCGGTAGAAGTGGCAGCCGAAGGCGACCATTACGATTATCTGGCAAGAATAACCAAATTTTCCTGAAGTAGTTAAGTAGTCTGTAGCGTCTTCATTACGGGAAGCAATGCTCAACCTTTCCTTATAGTCACGGTCTTGTTTATCTGAGTATGGGGAAGTAATGGCCGTACGTAGCCAAGCGCCAAAGCCACTCAAGTGGTCCGAAGCGGAAATAGCAGAGCCACAAACGACAGATGACGGTTTGGAGCATGAACACCAAGAGTGATCAGAGCCAGTCCGCGCATCACATCGAGTATGGCGAACCGCTCCCTTTCATTCGTTGGTTTTTGTATCATTTACTTTGAGGATTCCGTATATTGCACGGCATCCACCGACAACAATAGTTCACGTAGTGTCATGGTTCCAGGTATTTGACGGTCTTGCCCGTTTGCCCGGCGTAGGCAATCTCGCGCCGGGTACTCTCGCCGATATACCCGCCCACGTTGATGACGAAAATCTCGTCTGCCAAGTCTATCTTGCGCAGGTGCATATCATCAAGCATCTCCTTCACGCCGGGCTTCCATACATCATCGTCACCGGAATGCCCGAACAGTCCCACGCTGATGACGATGCAACCCTCCAACGTCAGCCGCTTCTGGGCTTCCATGAACTGCTCTTTGAAGCGGGTGCTCCCGCAGAGCGTTACTATCTTATATTTCTGTATCATATCATCCAAGTTTTGATCATCTTTCTATTGGCGTATAATCAATCTTCGCTTCCTCTTGGGTTGCTTCAAGCTTCATAATCACTGGTCGCAAGCCGTCATTGCAGCTGACGATGGCTACACATAGTCTGCATAGAACACATCACCTACTTGCATCATCGGACATGCCTTCAGCCCGCAAATGCCATATTCTTTTGCCAAGTCCTCATTCAGCATTGTTTTGAGGATGGTAATCTTCACTTTCTTCATGTTGACTGCGTTCTAATTCGGCACAAAATTACTAAAAATCGGCTAAAATCTGCCATTTTGCAAGTGAATAATAGAAAAATTTTGAGTAATTTTGTCCCCTGATAGTAAGAATAATGATACGGCTGAGATTGTATGCTTGCTATATGAACATTGAGGAAGTCAGAGAATAAACAACAAATAAGGGCTTCTTATGACCTTGTAGCAAATCAATAAAGACAATTAGGGATCAAATAAACAAATAGGAACTATGAAAAGTTTTGGATCGAAACCGTGGATTCTTCCACAACCAGTGCTGATTATCGGCACTTATGATAAGAACGGCAAGCCCAATGCCATGAACGCTGCCTGGGGCGGCCAGTGGGATATGCACGAAATCATTATCTCACTTGGTTCTCATGCAACAACAGACAACCTTGCTGAAAACCCTGAGTTTACTGTTACTTTCGCTACTGCTGATACCATGACAGCTTCTGACTATGTAGGTATCGTAAGCGGCAGGAACACATCCGACAAGATGGATAAGACTGGTTGGACTGTAGAGAAAGCTCCCAATGTCAATGCTCCAGTGTTCAAGGAGTTCCCAATGACACTTGAATGCCGGGTGAAGCAGAAGATAGACGAAAGTGAGACTGGATATTATCTCGTTGCGGAAATCGTCAATATCCTCTGTGATGAAAAGTACCTGGCAAAAGATGGCAAGCCCGATGTAGAGAAAATGGAGTTGATCACATTCGACCCGGTACATCATACTTACATTCAGTTGGGAAAGACTGTTGGTAATGCTTTCTCTGATGGCAAACAGTTGAAATGAGCTCCCTATAGCGAATGGACATCAAAGAAAGCGTGGAGGGGCAACGACGCAGGTGCCGACCATTCCATCAGATAATACAATGTTTATCTTGATTATTTCTCCCTTAATGACCCGCTATGGAAAGTTAAGCCTGAAGATACAGATGATGGTGGCTTGTTCAATTATGGTGAGCCAATAACACTTCAAAAGGCTGGTACATGAAAGATTACTACCTGAAATAATTTAACTATAATGGGAAGACTGCTGTGATGAATATATCCCTGACCTTTTAACTTGCCAGTCGCAAATTCTAACATCAAAATTTCCTTTTAAAAGTTTCTATCTGTTAGACGTTAGAACGATGCGAAAAGTTGCAACTTCTCTTCTATGTCTTCGCCTAGCGACAGGCAATACTCGCGATAGTCTTCTATGTTCATTTCGGCTTAGCATTTCGAT
>CAMVAT010000058.1 GCA_947165505.1 uncultured Prevotellaceae bacterium
ACGCCGGCATCATCAAGCGCATCCCCATGCACGAGATGAAGCGCGCCGAGTTCCAACAGGTCATCGACATCGACCTGGTGGGTCCGTTTATCGTCTCGTCGGCTGTGCTGCCCGAGATGATGGAGCGCCGCGAGGGCAAGATCATCAATATCTGCTCGATGATGAGCGAACTGGGCCGCGAGACGGTGAGCGCCTATGCCGCTGCCAAGGGCGGACTGAAGATGCTCACACGCAACATCTGCTCGGAGTACGGCGGGTACAACATCCAGTGCAACGGCATCGGCCCGGGCTACATCGCCACACCGCAGACGGCTCCGCTGCGCGAGCGCCAACCCGACGGCAGCCGCCACCCGTTCGACTCGTTTATCTGCGCCAAGACGCCTGCCGGCCGCTGGCTGCAGCCCGAGGAGCTGGGCGGTCCCGCCGTGTTTCTCGCCTCGCACGCCTCCGACGCTGTCAACGGCCACGTGCTCTACGTGGATGGCGGCATCCTGGCCTATATCGGCAAGCAACCCTGATGACCGTATCTTCACTAACGCCCTCATGGGCGATTGAAGACACATCATCCTAATATGGAATCATCAAATGTTCACCAACTGGCGTTATACCGGTTGGTGAACATTTTTATATAAAAATTTGCGTTTCCGCTCGCTTAATCGTACTTTTGAGCTTCGCTCGAAAGTACTCATGCTCGAAAAACTGCAAATAAATTTGCGTTTCCGCTCGCTTAATCGTACTTTTGCAGCCCAATAGTCAATAACAACCTTCAAACACCCGTTATGAACCAACCCGAATTAGAATCCATCGACATCCATGAACTGCTGCCCCAACAAGAGCCGTTTGTGCTGATAGACCAACTCTGCCACTACGATGAGCAGCAGACCGCCACACGCTTCACCGTCAGAGACGACCACCTGATGGTGGACGACGGCCGCCTGATGACGTGCGCCCTGGCCGAGAACATGGCGCAGACCTGCGCGGCACGATTGGGATATTATAATAAATATATCCTCAAAGAGGGCATTCAGATAGGGTTTATCGGCGACATCAAAAACATGGCCATCCTCGACACGGCCTACGTGGGCGACACACTGCTCACCACCATCACAGTGACCATGCAACTGATGGATGTGACACTCGTGCACGCCACCATCGTCTGCGGCGAGCGCACCATCGCCACCGCCGACCTGAAGATAGCATTGCTGAACAATTAAAACGAAGGAGGACACAAGACATGAGACTACACGACAGCATGTACCGCATCAAGGAATGGCACACCGACGGCAGCACAACCGCCGCCGACATCACATTCTGCCCCGACCATATCATCTACCAAGCTCACTTCCCCGGACAGCCCGTCACGCCGGGGGTGTGCATCCTGCAAATCATCAGCGAACTGCTGGAAATGCACCTTGACACCCCTCTCAACCTGACCTTGGTGAAAAACATGAAATTCGTCAAGCCCATCTCTCCCATCGACGACGGGGCCGTGACGGTGACATTCCAACAACTGACCACCACCGACGACACAGTGACCGCCAAAGGCGACATCACTGCCGGAGATGTGCTCTACACCAAATTCTCACTCATCTACAAGCGCTGACTCCCCATTATAAATCCCCATTATTATAGCATAGCACCACTTCGCGACGAGGGTCGAATACTTCTTGGGCCGCGGTCTGTATCTGCTGGGCGCTGACAGCGTCAATGCGCTCTACAATCACATCCAGATCGCGCTCCTCGCCGTCGTGCAAGTAATTTCTGCCAAAACTCAGCGTAAACGACTCACGCGAGTCGGAGGCCACACCCAACTGCCCTTTCAACTGCCGCTTGGCGGCTGCCAGCTGCGAGGGCGTGAGCTGCACGTCGCGCATCCGGGCCAGTTCGCGTCGCACGGCCTTGAGGCACCGCTCCACATCGTGAGGGTCGCACCCGAAGTAGGTGCTCCACACGCCTGTGTCGGCGTAGGCGGTCATATTGCTCTCTACGGCATAGACCAGTCCGCGCCGCTCGCGCAGCGCCAGGTTGAGGCGTGAGTTCATACCCGGTCCGCCCATGATGTTGTTAAGCACGAAGAGGGGATAGCGCAGGGGGTGGTGTGCCCCGTAGGCCAATGCTCCCACCATCACGTGCGCCTGGTGCGTGGAGCGCGGCTGCTGCACGTAGATGGGTGTCTGAGGGGCAGGGGGCGGGGGGCAGGGGGCAAGAGAGATGCTGGGTGTCTGGGAGCCTGGGAGTTTAGGAGTTTGGGAGTTTGGACAATAGTTATCGCAATTGGAAAACATATCTCCTGCCCCTTGCACCCTGCACCCTGCCCCTAAAGGAAGCCACCTGCTCCCTGCCCCTAAAGAATGCTCAGGCAACGCTTTTTCCAACAATCGCACGAGGCGGCCGAAGTCAATGTTGCCCGAGGCGAAGAACACGCAATTCTCCGGACGGTAGTGGCGGCGGGTGAAGCGCAGGGCGTCGGCGGTGGTGAACTGACGCACACGCTCCACACTGCCCAGGATGTGATGGCCCAGCGGATGACCGGCGAAGACGAGATTGTCAAACTCATCGTAAATCAACTCCGAAGGCGAGTCGTTGTAACTCTCTATCTCCTCGCAGATGACGGTGGCCTCCTTGTCTATCTCGCTCTGCGGGTAGGTGCTGTGAAAGACGATGTCGGTCAGCAGATCGACAGCCCGCGGCAGGTGCTCAGACAGGATGGCGGCATAATAGACCGTATCCTCCTTGTTGGTGAAGGCGTTGAGGTCGCCCCCCACGCGCTCCAGGGTATTAAGTATCTGCACCGAGCGTCGCCGCTCGGTGCCCTTGAAGGTGACGTGCTCGCAGAAATGGGCCAGACCCTCGTCGCCCGGCTCCTCGTCGCGCGACCCGGCCTTGACGGCATAGCCGCAATAGACCACGGGCGATGCCACTTGCTGGCAGATCACCCGCAGTCCGCTGGGCAGTGTATGTGTGTCGTATTTCATCTCGCGTGCAAAGGTACGGAATATTTTTGAATGATGAGCGTTGTATGTTGAGTTATCGCTTTGCGGTTTGCCAATTTCGATGACAAAGGTATTGATCTTGCGAATAATCATCATGTAAATTCCTTTTTCCATTTTTACTTCTTTACTTTTACAATTGTTTTTTTACTCTTTTACTTCTTTACTTTTTTACTTTTTTATTACCTTTGCACCACATTTTTCAAACACACTCTATATGCGTAAAGTATTCGGAATCGGCGAGACCGTGCTCGACATCATTTTCAAGGACGAACAGCCCATCGGGGCCGTGCCGGGCGGATCGGTGTTCAACGGCATCATCTCGCTCGGCCGCTGCGGCGTCAACGCCTCGTTTATCAGCGAGGCGGGCAACGACCGTGTGGGCCGCAACATCATCCAGTTTCTCAAGGATAACCACGTCAACGCCGACAATATCAATGTATATCCAGGCAGTAAGTCGCCCATCTCGCTCGCCTTCCTCGACGAGAACAACGATGCGGAATACCTTTTTTATAAAGACCACCCGCACGACCAGCTCGACTTCATCTACCCCAACGTAGAGCGCGACGACATCATCATGTTCGGCTCGTACTATGCCGTCAATCCCGTCATACGCAGCCAAGTGGCAGGATTCCTCGAGCACGCACGACAGCGGGGCGCCATCATCTACTACGATGTCAACTTCCGCTCGTCGCACCAGCAGGATGTGATGCGCATCACGCCCAACCTGCTCGAAAACCTGGAGTTCGCCGACATCGTGCGCGGCAGCACCGAAGACTTCCAGGTGCTCTACCGCAAAGACGACCCCGACCGCGTGTATATGTCGGAGATATCGTTCTACTGCAAGAAGTTCATCTACACACGCGGCGCACGACCCGTGGAACTGCGTGCCGAGGGCGGATTCAAAAAGAGTTACCCCGTCATCGCCACCAACACGGTGAGCACCATCGGCGCCGGCGACAACTTCAATGCGGGCATCGTCTATGGCATGCTCAAATACGGCATCACACGCGACACCATCGACCAAGGACTCTCCGAGGAGCAGTGGGACCAGATCATCCACTGCGCACAGGTGTTCTGCGCCGAGTGCTGCAAGCATATCAGCAACTCCATACCACCGGAGTTCGGCAAGACAATGGAGCTGAAAGCCCCCTCCCCGGCCCTCCCCGAGGGGAAGGAGTAAAAACAGGTGAGAGATGGGACAGTGTAAGAACCCTAAACCCTAAACCCTAAACCCTAAAATATATGATTACTAACAACATCTATTATGTAGGCGTCAACGACCGCAACAAGGCCCTCTTCGAGGGTCTGTGGCCGCTTCCTTTTGGCGTATCGTACAACTCGTATCTCATCGTCGACGAAAAAGTGTGCCTCATCGACACCGTCGAAGTGGATTTCTTCGTGCAGTTCATCGAAAACATTCGCGGCGTCATCGGCGACCGCCCCATCGACTACCTCGTGGTCAACCACATGGAGCCCGACCACAGCGGGTCGCTCGCACTGCTCAAGAAGTTTTATCCCGACGTGCAGATCATTGGCAACAAGAAGACCTTCGGTATGATGGCGGGCTTCTATGGCATCGATCAGCAGGGTGCGTTAGAGGTGAAAAACGGCGACACGCTGTCGCTCGGCACCCATACCCTGCAGTTTGTGCTCACGCCCATGGTGCACTGGCCCGAGACGATGGTCACGCTCGACACCACGGCTCATGTGCTCTTCTCGGGCGACGCCTTCGGATGCTTCGGAGCCCTCAACGGCGCCATCGTCGATAGCGACATGAATTGCGACGACTTCTGGCTCGAGATGACACGCTACTACTCTAATATCGTGGGCAAGTACGGAACACCCGTGCAGAATGCGCTCAAGAAACTCGCCGGCGTGGAGATAGACTACATCTGCGCCACACACGGACCCGTCTGGCACGAGCACGTGCAGAAGGTCATCGGCATCTACGACCGCCTGAGCCGCTACGAGGCCGAAGACGGTCTGGTCATCTGCTACGGCACGATGTACGGCAACACCGAGCGTATGGCCGAGGTCATCGCACGCGCCGCCGCCGAGGCCGGAGTGAAGAATATCGCGCTGTACAACGTGTCGAAGACACATCACTCGTATATTTTGCGCGACGTGTTCCGCTACCGCGCGCTCATCGTGGGCGCTCCCACCTACAACACCGGCCTCTACCACGAGATGGACGTGCTGCTCTCTGAGATAGCCAACCGCGACATCAAGGGCCGCCTCTTCGGGTGGTTCGGCAGCTTCGCCTGGGCTGGCAAGGCGGTGGCCAAGATACAGCAGTGGAACGACGAGAGCCTGCACTTCGACGCCGTAGGCGAACCCGTGGAGATGAAACAGGCCCTTACCCCCGAGACCCGCCAGCAGTGCGAGGCCCTGGGACGCGCCATGGCCGAAGCATTGAAAAAGGGGTGAAGTAAGAGATTACACCTATATTTGGGCGAAAACCGCTTGGTTTTCGTCTAAATATTTTTTTACCATGTCGGTGTTTCGGTTTCAGCGTATAGGAAAGAAAGAGGCGGAGCAGGCTGACAAGGGGTGCGATCCGCCTCTTTCCACAAATCAGAAATTCTTACGGACGCCCTGCCATTCGGGGAACACCTTCTTCAGGTATTCGTCATCGAGGAACATAGCCGACTGCTCCTCACGTCCTTTCAGTTGCCAGTCCATCCACTTCACCACAGCCTTGGCGTAGTTGCCGCCATACTTCTCGTAATATGTGCCGTTGTGGCCGTCCTTCGAGTTCAGCATCACCACGGGGATATTGTCAGCTATGCGCTCGTAGTCCAGCTGAGCATTTTCGTATGCGATGTCGGAAGGACCTCCAATCATATAGAACATCGGCTGGTGAAGATCCTCCAGCGTCTCCACTGTAGAGCCCATCATACTCATATCGCCGATACCCGAATTCAGCATCACGCAAGTCTTGATGCGCGGGTCGTGGGCCACACCCAGCACCTGGGCACCTCCGCACGACTGCCCCATCGCTGCCACATGGTCTAAGTCCAGACAATGGTAGTATTCCGAATCGGAAATGGCATTCTGGTCTGTCAGCCAGTCAAGCACCTCCAGCAGCATCCTGGGATAAGTGGTGAAGATAGAGCTGGGTGGTGCTTCCTGCTCCTCACTTTTCTTCTCCTTTTTTACGGCCTCCTCTCTCTCTTTTAACTGCTGTTCATAAAGGGCCTTCAACTGCTCCTCTGTCAGCCGCTCAATTTTCTCACCATTGGCCATGATTACCTCGCCTTTGGTCTCGGGATAATTAAACAACAACACCTCTCTCCATGTCGCCATCACATCCTCTTCATCGTAAGCACCTATGGCGGCGACAACGTATCCGTAGGATGCCACCTCGCTCAATAGCAGGCGCATCTCCACGTTGTTGTCGTAACAAGCTCCGTTGGCATAGACTATCACGGGCAACTTCCCCTGTTTTGCCACCACCTCTTTTAGGTTCTGCGGGCGATACACCGTAAAGCGCGGACATGAGGCATCGCCCACCACTTCCGACTTGAATGGACCGGTTCCACCACCTTCCACCACTTGTCTCTGGGCGGTCTGGGCGTTTGCCAGTCCCACACTTGCAGCCAACAACATTGCTGTCAATAATAATTTCTTCATATTCTTATTTTTCGTGGTCACAATATAGCGGGTAGGAAAATGTAGAACCATTATGGTCATCTGGTTCTGATAGGAACTTTAATGTTTTCGACTACTACAGTATGATGATTAATAGCTTTATGATGTGAATAAATAATTCTTAAATCGGGGATTATTTGGCCGACATAACGATACGGAAGCCCAGACTGCCGAAAACATAACCATTGGTACATCCGCGGGCCGACACGCGGCAACTGCTGCTCAGGTCGTCGGCGAAACTGCCACCGCGGAATACCAGGCCCTCGGATTCTTCGGATTCTATCATCGGATTTGTCTGATTGTCTTTGCTGTAGGGTGCAAAGTCGTCGGCGCAATACTCAGCGACGTTGCCGCTCATATCGTAAATGCCCAGTTCGTTGGGAGCCTTCCCTTTCACCGGTTGGGAAGTATTTTCCATGTCATTGAACCACGCCACATCATCTATATTGTCAGAGCCGGCATATTTGTAACCCTTGCTCTTGTTGCCTCCGCGCGCTGCATATTCCCATTCGGCTTCTGTTGGCACACGGAAATCGCGACCCGTCAGTTGGCTTAGTTTTTCGGCAAAGTAGTTGCAGTCAACTCTATCGACCGATTCTACAGGAAGGTTCGCCCCTTTCTTGTCTGAGGGGTTTTCACCTACAACTGCTTCGTACAAGGCCTGTGTCACCTCGGTCTCGCCGATGTAGTAGTCAGAGAGGGTTACTTGATGGGCTGGTTTCTCATCTTTGCCTGCGTCCTTACCCTGCTCGGGGGTAGCTCCCATGGTGAATGTGCCGCCCTCGACCAGAATCATATTAAACGTGACACCATTCACGGTGAAGGTTTCTTTCTCACCGATGGTGTTGCTGCCGCTGGTGGCTTCTTCGGCAGCTTCGCTGGATGCACTCTTCGGATTGGATGCAAAGCCGCAGGAAAACATGGCAAGGGGAAATGCCAGAAAGACCGTAAGGAAAATGGAATGTTGATACTTCATTGTGATGATCATTAAATGGCTTTTATGCAAAGATAGACTAAGGTTTGTTTTCATGCAAAAAAAGATGTGTGGACTTTTGTTTTATAGGCAAAAGTCCACACGAACTTGTCTTTTTTTCAGTTTTTAAACTTATATAAGGAATTAGAATTTTTAGAATAATTGAGTGTGGGGCGCATGGTTAAATAATAAATTGTTGAGGGTCATACATAGTTGATGGCTATTAAACTGCTGTGCACAGCAGTACACGGAACGGGTGCTTGTAGCATATCTCCTGCCCCTTGCCCCCTGCCCCTTTCCCTAAACAGTCAACGCCTCCAACAACTCCTCCTCGGTATTCACCACTTGGATATAATCCTCGCGGCAGCCACGGAGCATGCCGCGGTGCTCGATGTCGTCGAGCAGGGCGATGAGCGAATCCCAAAAGCCCTTCATGTTATAAAGTATCACTTTCTTATGATGATAGCCGATGGTATGCGCCGCTACGACGGTGAAAATCTCGTCGAGGGTGCCCACACCGCCGGGCAGCGCCACGCACACGTCGCTCTGAGCGAGCAACAGGTCCTTGCGGTCGCTCAGGTTGTCGCAGGGGATATGCACATCCAGGCAGGGCGACACACGGCCTCCCTCCTCCACCTTGGTGGGCACCACGCCCACGGTGCGACCGCCGGCTTCGCGCACGGCCTCGGCCACACACTCCATCAACCCCATGTTGCAACCGCCGAACACCAATGTATGCCCGTGCTCGCCCATCCACCGTCCCAGACGCCGGGTCAGTTCAAAAAAATCAGGGTCGATATGGCTGTTAGCCGAACAAAAAACACAGATTCTCATAGACTTTTCGTTTTTTAACTGCAAAAATACACCATTTTACCCGTTTTTTGCTTTTTTACTTCTTTACTTTTTTACTTTTTTACTTTTTTTATCTACCTTTGCACCCCCAAATAACAATATATCAATTTTTTACACATTTTATTAACTCTCCCTTTAGTGAAGACATTTGAAGAATTAGGCGTCTGCGAACCCATCCGACGCGCCATCGAAGAACTTGGTTTTGAACACCCCATGCCCGTGCAGGAGGAAGTGATTCCTTACCTGCTCGGCACACGTAATGATGTCATTGCACTGGCACAGACAGGCACTGGCAAGACGGCTGCCTTCGGCATCCCCCTGCTGCAGCGCATCGACACCGAAAGCCGGCAGACACAAGCCATCGTGCTCTGTCCCACACGCGAACTATGCCTGCAAATCACCGACGACATGCGCGACTTCGCCCGCTATATGGAGGGGGTGCGCATCCTGGCCGTCTATGGTGGCACCTCTATAGAAAACCAGATACACACGCTGCGCAAAGGGGCGCAGATCATCGTGGCCACACCCGGACGGCTCATCGACCTGATGAAACGTGGCGTGGCACAACTCGACGAGGTGCACAACGTGGTGCTCGACGAGGCCGACGAGATGCTCAACATGGGATTCTCTGAGAGCATCGACGAGATACTGGCCGGTGTGCCCGAAGAGCGTAACACGCTCCTCTTCTCGGCCACCATGAGCCGCGAGATAGAGAAGATAGCCTCCAACTACCTGCACGACCACAAGGAGATCGTGGTGGGCAGCCGCAACGAGGGGGCGGAAAACGTGAACCATATCTACTACATGGTCAACGCCAAGGACAAATACCTGGCGCTGAAGCGCATCGTCGATTTCCATCCGCGCATCTATGCCATCATCTTCTGCCGCACGAAGGTGGAGACGCAGGACATCGCCGACAAACTCATCCGCGACGGATACAACGCCGAGTCGCTGCACGGCGACCTGTCGCAGCAGCAGCGCGACCTGACCATGCAGAAATTCCGCAAACACCTCACCCAACTGCTCGTGGCTACCGACGTGGCGGCACGCGGACTCGACGTAGATGACCTGACACACGTGATCAACTACGGACTGCCCGACGATATCGAGAACTACACCCACCGCAGCGGACGCACAGGCCGCGCTGGCAAGAAGGGCACATCCATCTGCATCGTACACTCGCGCGAGAAACACAAGATACGGGCCATTGAGAAGGAGATAGGCAAGGAGTTTGTCAAGGGCACCATCCCCTCGCCCAAGGAGATCTGCACCAAACAGCTCTACAAGGTGATGGACCACATCGTCAAGGCTGACATCAACGAGGAGGAGATCGCTCCCTTCATGACCGAGATCAACCGCCACTTCGAATATATCGACAAGGAGGAGCTAATCAAGAAAATCGTGTCGCTGGAGTTCGGTAAGTTCCTCGCCTACTATGCCGACGCGCCCGAGATAGGCATCGTCGAGGAGAAAGGCAACAAGAGCAAGGAGAAAGGCGCCAGAGGCAAGGGCCAAGAGTCAAGAGGCGGACAGCGCGGACGCCGCCAGGCGGAGCGCGGCTACCGCCGACTGTTCATCAACCTGGGCAAGACCGACGGATTCTACCCGGGCGAGGTGATGCAGTTCATCAACCGCCATGTGGAGGGGCGGCAAGAGGTGGGACACATCGACCTGCTGGAGCGATTCTCGTATATCGAGGTGCCTGAACGCGATGCCAACCGTGTGATGCAGGCGCTCGACGGAGCTACCTACCACGGGCGCAGCGTGCGCTGCAACGATGCCGACGACAAGGGGCAGGGAGCAAGAGGAAAAGTGACCTCCGCCGATGGTGGCAGGAAGGCGGGTGCCAAGAAGAAAGACGGACTGGGCACGGGCTTCGAGAAATTCATGAAGAAAGACCGCAGCCAGGGCGAACGGGCTTCGCGCCGCGGCCGCCGCGGCGAGGCACGCATGGAGAGCGGACGGCAAGACGACTGGCGACAGTTCTTCCAGGGCCACGACATCCAACTCGTGGGCGATGAGCCCGACTTCTCCGAGGAGGGATGGGCACGCCGCAAACCCAAAAAGAAATAACACGATGAGCTAAGAGGGTGTGTCAAATGAAATCAACAACGGATTTCACAGATTTCACAGATTTTTGTTATTGCTGATAATCAGCAGGTTGCAAATCCGTGAAAACCGTGGAATCCGTTGTTGAAGATAAATTCAAGTATTTTTGACACGTCCTCTTTTCAATGATTCTTACCTACGGAAGCGGCTAAATCTACATGTTTTAGCATAGATTTAGCCGCTTGTCCCCAAATTTCGACTCTATTTTTACCGTTACGGAGCAACATTCCGAGATTTTGTTGCTCCGTAAGCCAATTTTTAAAGGCGTTACGGAGCAATATTCTGATTTTTTGTTGCTCCGTAAGTCACTTTTTAAAGGCGTTACGGAGCAATATTCTGAGATTTTATTGCTCCGTAAGTCACTTTTTTAAGGCGTTACGGAGCAATATTTTCATTTTTTGTTGTTCCGTAACGACTTTTTTTTTACCTTTGCAGCAAGATTAGAAACACTTTTGACAATGGCAGACAATATCATCGGAAGGAAAAAGGAGCAGGAACAGCTCTGGAAGTGTTACCATTCTGGACGCCCGGAATTTATTGCCGTCTATGGACGAAGAAGAGTTGGCAAGACGTTCCTCGTAAAACATGTCTTTGAAAAAAACATAGACTTTTATATGACCGGCATCTACCAAGGAAGCCGGCAGGATCATCTGGCGCTTTTTCACAAACAAATCAACCAATATGCCGACAGCATCTACCCACCCGTACACACATGGGATGAAGCCTTCGAACAATTAAAACACTATCTTTCGAACCTGCAGAAAGAACGCATCGTTGTTTTCCTCGACGAACTGCCATGGATGGACGTTCCACGGTCGAAGTTCCTTCAGGCTTTCAGTGTTTTTTGGAATATGTACGGATCCGACAACAATCGGTTGATGCTTATCGTATGCGGCTCGGCCACCACCTGGATGACAAGCCAACTGATAGGTAATACAGGCGGACTATACAACCGACTCACACAGAACATCTACTTGGAGCCATTCACGTTGGCAGAGACACAACAGTTTTTCGATAGCAGAAATATCGGATGGGAGAAAAAACAAACAGTAGATTTCTACATGGCTGCTGGCGGAATACCCTACTACCTCAGTCTGGTACAACCCGGACTCAGCGTGGCTCAGAACATCGATAGACTTTTTTTTGCACCACACGCACCACTGCAGCAAGAATATGAATTCCTGTTCCAGTCACTTTTCAAGGACGCTGCCATTTATCAACGTGTCGTCGAACTGCTAAGCCGCAAAGCTAAAGGTATGACACGCGAGGAGATAAAACAAAGCCTCAAGCTGAAAGATGGCGGCATGCTCTCAACAGTGCTCAGTAACCTATGCACATGCGACTTCATCCGCAAGTATCGCGCTTTTGGCAAAAAAGAACGCGATGTGCTCTATCAGTTGTGCGATTTCTACACGCTGTTTTACCTGCGCTTTGTGAAAAGCCATGGGGGCGACGAGCATCTGTGGAGCCACTCTACAGACGACCCCGCACGACGGGCATGGAGCGGATATGCCTTTGAGCAGGTTTGCCTGCAGCATATCAGACAAATCAAGCAAGCCTTGGGCATCAGCGGCGTGCAGACGAACACCTGTTCGTGGGTTAGCCGCGAGCCAGAGCATGGCGCACAGATTGACCTGCTCATTGAGCGACGCGACGATGTGGTCAACGTATGTGAGGTGAAATATGCCGCCGCACCCTATGCCGTATCAAAAGAGTATTATCTGCAACTGATGAACCGCATCGCGCTGTTCCGCAGTCAAACAGGCACCCGCAAAGCTCTTGTCCTCACGATGATTACCACTTACGGGCTCAAGCCGGGCGGCTACGCCTCGTCGGTGCCCTTATCCCTCACCTTCGATGATTTGTTCGGCTCATAACCGTGTTATGATGCAGATTCAATATCCTCATTGCCCTTATGTAAAATATCGCATTCTAAAAATCGATTTTAATGTAAAATATCGCATTTTACAAGAATTATTCGTATATTTGAATACTATTTCTTGATTAACCACTCCCCTCCCTACAAGGGAGGGGCAGGGGGGTAGGTCTGCTTGCGAGGGGTCGGGGGGTGGGTCTGCTACCCAAAGTAGGGACAGGGCGTGCCCTGTCCGCCAGGAAAGAAGCAACCTTTTGTTCACTTTTTTACCCCCACAGGCTTACATATCCAAAAATTTTATCTACATTTGCAGCAAACATTCTAACCAACTGACATAACCTATGAAAAAAAGACTATTCTGTTTATGCGGGATGCTGCTGGCCATGAGCCTCAGCGTATGGAGTCTGGACCGGGCACCCAAACAACGTATCGTGGAAGACGGGGGCACCGGACCCTACAAAGCCATCATGAAAGAGGAGGCCACACTGGCGGCACACACGGTGTTCGTGCCGCAAGACCTGTCGGCATTCAACCGCGACAACCCCCTGCCCGTGCTGGTGTGGGGCAACGGCGCGTGCGCCAACTCACCCTTCGAGCATTACAAATTTCTCAACGAGATAGCCTCTTACGGGTTCATCGTCGTGGCTACGGGCTTCTTCCCGATGACCGACGAGCCCTACAGGGGCGAGATGTCGAAGACAGAACAGCAGATAGAGTCCATCGACTGGGTGATGGCGCAGAACGCCGACAAGCAGTCGCCCTACTACCAGAAGATTGACGTGAACAGCATCTGCGTGGCTGGCATGTCGTGCGGCGGACTACAGACGCTCTACAACTGCGCCGACAGCCGCATACGCACCCTGATGATATGCAACAGCGGACTCTTCAACCAGCAGAATGCGGGCAGTGCCGTGGGCGGCATGCCTATGCCACCGAAAGAGAAACTCAACGACATCCACTCGTCCATTATCTATATCCTGGGCGGTGAGGAAGACATCGCCTACGGCAACGGCATGGACGACTTCCACCGTATCAAGCACGTGCCAGCCTGCGCGGCCAACCTGCCCGTGGGTCATGGGGGCACCTACGCACAGCCACACGGCGGTGAATTCACGGTGGTGGCCCTGGCATGGCTGCAATGGCAGCTGAAAGGCGACCAGAAAGCAGCCTTGATGTTCAAGGGCAACGACTGCGGACTGGCGAAACGCGAGGGGTGGACCATCGAGAAAAACCACCTGTTTGAATTCCTGAAATAATTTTTGGGGGCCAGGAGACTGACGATTCCGTTTTTAACTAACGTATAACGTATGGATCAAAAACAACGACAACAACACCAGCAGAACGACCATGATGAGTCGCGCCGCGACATCATGACCAGCGGCTCTTTTTGCGAATACGAGCGCGAGGCGTTTATCGATGGTATCCTACGTATCTACTCCCACAACGGAATGGACCCAAATTATTAATTCTTTAATTCAACTTTCGCAAGCTCCGCTTGCTCTTTGGAGTTTGGAAGTTTGGGAGTTTGGGAGTTTAGACAATAGTCGTAGCGCACCTGCTTTTGCATCAAACTAACGTCTAAACTCCAGCGGCTGAAAGCCGCGAAAACTCCTAAACTCCTAAACTCCTTAAGTATGCGAAATTTTTTTAATCTTTTAATTTTTTAATCTTGAATATTTCTCGGGTGATGTTCCAAAATGGTCTGGCGGAGCGATGTCATGTCGATATGGGTGTATATCTCTGTCGTGCCGATATTCTCATGGCCGAGCAAGGCTTGTATCACTCGCAGGTCGGCACCGCCCTCGAGCAACGCCGTGGCGAATGAGTGGCGGAAGGTGTGGGGCGAGATGGTCTTCTGGATGCCCGCCACCTCGGCCAGGCGCTTCACGATAATCAGTATCATGGTGCGTGTGAGGTGCGCACCACGGCGGTTGAGAAACACATAATCCTGCTCTCCGGCCTTGATCTTCATCCGGCAACGGTCGTCGAACCAGAAATGCAGTTCGGCGATGGCTTTCTTCGAGATGGGCACCAGCCGTTCCTTGCTGCCCTTGCCAAAGACCCGGATAAAACCCTCATCGAGATAAAGGTTAGACATTAGCAGCGTGGTCAGTTCCGACACTCGCAGTCCGCAACTGAACAGCACCTCGACGATGGCCCGGTTGCGATGCCCCTCCCACTTCGACAGGTCAACCGCCGCCTCTATCATATCCACCTCCTGGGTGGTGAGCACCTCGGGCAGATGGTCGCCCGTCTGGGGCGACTCCAGCAGTTCCGTAGGGTCGTCGGTGATATAGCCATCCACCACCAAGAAATGATAAAACGCACGCACGCCGCTGAGAATGCGACATTGCGACCGCGCACCGATGCCCAAGTCATACAGCGAGGCCGCAAAGTGCTGTAAATCGCCTAACGTGGCTTGCTCTGGCGCTATCCCCTCCCCCGCCAGATATTGCAGCAGTTTCTCCACATCGCGCAGATAAGCATCCAACGTGTTAGAAGAATAGTTGCGCTGCAAACGCAAGTAACGACGGAAAGCCTCCCCCTGACCACGAGCCTCCCCCTGACCCCCTCCGAAGGAGGGGGAAGACGAGCTGCGGTTTCTATCTTGCGAATTCATCTTGTACAGGAATATGCGTTCTTAGCTATCTACTCCCTCCCCTCGGGGAGGGCCGGGGAGGGGGCTGTGCCGGGGGGAGGGCCGGGGAGGGGGCTTTTCCTTATCAGTGTCAGGCCGTCGCGGAGCGGGAGGATGACCTTCTCTACGCGCGTGTCTTGAGCCACATGGTCGTTGAAACGGCGGATGCCCAACGTCTGCTGGTCATGGTCGTAGGCAGGGTCGGTGACGTGACCGTCCCACAGGGTATTGTCGGCAAGGATAAAGCCTCCCGGACGCGTCACGCTCAGTGCCATCTCGTAGGCCTCCACGTATGTGCGTTTGTCGCCGTCGAGAAACGTCATGTCGAACATGATGCCCAACTTGGGTGCTTCGATGATGGCATCACCAATGATAAAGGTGATGCGGTCGGCCACCGACGAACCCTCTATCCAAGGCCGCGTGAAGTCTTCTTGCTCATCGTTGATCTCGTAAGTATAGAGATGTCCGTCGTCCTCCAAGCCCTCGGCCATACTGATGGCACTATAGCCACTGAAGGTGCCCACCTCTAAGATATTCCGCGGACGTATCATCCGCACCAGCATCTTCAGCAGCCGCCCTTGCATGTGTCCGCTCACCATGCGCCCATGCAACAGTTGCACGTTGGTAGCCCGCCACAACCGATACAGGTAGTCGCCCTCAGGGTCAATGTGGTCGAGAATATAACTGCCAGCCTCCCCCTGACCCCCTCCGAAGGAGGGGGAAACCGAGCAGGTAGCCTCCCCCTGACCCCCTCCGAAGGAGGGGGAAACTGAGTTGTGGTTTCTATCTTGCGGATTCATATTGTATAGGAATATGCGTTCTTAGCTATCTACTCCCCTCTCCCCTTGGAGAGGGGCCGGGGGTGAGGCTTTCCACTGCCAGACGGTAACTGTCGAGGCCGAAGCCGCAGATGACGCCACGGCAAGCACTGCTGATCATGGAGTGATGACGAAACTCCTCACGCTGATGCACATTCGAGATATGCACCTCGACCACAGGGGCCGGGATGGCACGGATGCAGTCGTGCAATGCCACGCTGGTGTGCGTGTAAGCACCGGCATTGAGCACGATGCCGTCGTAATCGAAACCCACCTCCTGCATCTTGTTGATCAACTCTCCCTCTACATTGCTCTGGAAATAGTCTATCTGCACGTCGGGATAACGTTCGCGCAACTGCGGCAGGTAGGCCTCAAACGACTCGCTGCCGTAAATGCCGGGCTCGCGGCGGCCCAACAAATTCAGGTTGGGTCCATTGATGATTTGTATCTTCATATTGTCGGAGTATATTTTTCCGCTGCGAAATTACGCCTTTTCCACCTAACTGCAAAATCATTCAACAAAAAACTCAATATACTTTTTTGGCTCTTCCAATAAAAAAGCGTAACTTCGCACCCGAAAATATGAGGTGAGAGGTAACTATGGGGCAGGGGGCAAGAAGACCCACCCCCGGCCCCTCCCTTGTAGGGAGGGGTGTAGATAGCTTCGTGGCAAGGGGGCAAGGGGCAGGAGATATGCCACGAGCGCCCGTTGCGTTTACTGCTGTGCCACAGCAGTATAAGTGCCCTCAACCCCTAAGTCCTCAACCCTAAACTCTAAACCCTAAACAAAGAATTATGCAAGAAACAAGACAAAACCGGATAGCCAGACTCCTGCAGAAGGAACTGAGCCTGATATTCCAATCTCAGACGCGCATGATGCACGGCGTGATGGTGAGCGTGACACGATGCCGCATCTCGCCCGACCTGAGCATCTGCACGGCCTACCTGAGCATCTTTCCCTCGGAAAAAGCCGAGGAGATGATTCAGAATATCAATAACAACACGAAAACCATACGCTATGAATTGGGGACACGCGTGCGCAACCAACTGCGTATCATACCCGAACTGCGCTTCTTCGTCGATGACTCGCTCGACTATATCGACCATATCGACGAACTGCTAAAAGGAGGAACAGACAGCAAACAGTCAAATAATTAAGCAGCTAAGCCAAATGCGGGCTCTATGAACTTCCCATTCTACATCGCACGACGCTACCTCTTCTCTAAGAAGAGCACCCATGCCATCAATATCATCAGCGGCATCTCCGTAGGAGGTGTCGCCGTGGCTACCATGGCATTGGTGGTGACGCTGAGCGTGTTCAACGGCTTCCACGACCTCGTGGCCTCGTTCTTCACCGCCTTCGACCCGCAAATCAAGGTGGTGCCCGCTATGGGTAAGTCGGCACCCGCCGACGACCCCTTGCTCAACGAGATACGCACGCTGCCACAAATCGACGTGGCTACGGAATGCGTGGAAGACATGGCGCTCGCCGTCTTTAATGGGCGGCAAGCGATGATTCGCGTGAAAGGGGTGGACGATAACTTCAGCGAACTGACGCACATCAACGAGATTATATACGGCGACGGTGAGTTTCGTCTGCACGCCGCCAACCTGCAATTTGGCACGCCGGGCATACAACTGGCCTACCAACTGGGCACAGGCGCACACTGGCCGGGATTCATGCACGTGTATGCGCCCAAACGCGAGGGGCAGCTCGACCTGAACAACCCCGACGCGGCCTTTGTCGAGGACTCACTGCTCTCCTCGGGCGTCGTCTTCTCGGTCAAACAAGCCAAATACGACCGCGACTATATCATCACGCCTGTGGCCTTCGCCCGCAACCTCTTCAGCCAGCAAGGTATGATTACCTCGCTCGAACTGCGCCTGAAGCCGGGCAGCAACTTTGATGCCGTGAAAAGCAAGATCAAGGAAATAGCCGGCGACAAATACCAGGTGCTTGACCGCGACGAGCAGCAAGCTGAGACGTTCAATATCATGAAGATAGAAAAACTGCTGGCCTATATCTTCCTGACCTTTATCCTGATGGTGGCTTGCTTTAATATCATCGGTTCGCTCTCGATGCTCATCATCGACAAGAAAGAAGATGCGGTGACCCTGCGCAACCTCGGTGCCAGCAACCAACAGATTTCACGCATCTTCCTCTTTGAGGGGCGCATGATCGGTGTGGCCGGGGCCGTCATCGGCATCATCATCGGCCTGTTGCTCTGTTGGGCGCAACAGACATTCGGTATCGTGCGCCTGGGCGACAGCAGCGGCAATTTCGTGGTTGACAGCTATCCGGTGAGCGTGCATTTCTGGGATATCATCATTATTTTCTTCACCGTCATCGCCGTTGGATGGCTCGCCGTGTGGTATCCCGTCAGACATTTTAAAGTTTAAAACTCGATATGCTCCACCTCTACCTCCTCGTGCAAGAACGTCTGGGCCTGAAGTTTAAAGGTGTCGGGATTCTCGGTGGTCAGGTAGCGCACCGACGCGCCACGCGAACAACGTTCGTCTAAATCGGTATGACGCTGCAGATAACGGCTCAGGCTGTCGGCCACATATTCGCCCTGCGGCACGATGCGCACACCGGCAGGCAGATATTTCACAATCTTGGGCATTAACAACGGATAATGCGTACACCCCAACACCAGCGCATCTATTTCAGGGTCTTTGCGCATCACCTCGTCGATGCGCTTCTTCACAAAATAATCTGCTCCGGGGCTGTCGGCCTCATGATATTCCACCAACGGCACCCAGAAAGGACAAGCCACACCCGTGACCTGAATATCGGGGTACAGCTTATGGATCTCCAACTCATAACTCCGGCTCTTGATGGTGCCCTCTGTGGCTAAGATGCCGATATGCCTCTTCTTTGTGAGCGAGCCTATCACCTCGGCTGTAGGACGTATCACACCCAGCACACGACGCCCACCATCCCACTGCGGCAGGTCGTTCTGCTGAATACTGCGCAAAGCCTTGGCCGAAGCTGTATTACAGCCCAATATGACAAGGTGGCACCCCATCTCAAACAACTTCAGCACCGCCTGACGTGTGAACTCATAGACCACATCAAACGAACGCGGTCCGTAGGGGGCCCGCGCATTGTCGCCTAAATACAGATAGTCGTATTCGGGCAGCACCTGACGTATGCCATGCAAGATGGTCAGGCCGCCATAGCCACTGTCGAAGATGCCTATGGGACCGGGGGTCTGAGGTAAATGCGTCATTTCAACTTCGACTGTATGAGCGTGCTGACATCCTCGGCCATAGCGGCATCCACATACTGCACGTTGTCGCCATCGGTGTTGAGAATCAAGGTGAAACCATAGGCTTCGCCCACGGCACGTACAGCAGCCGCCAGACGGGCCTTCACGGGCGCCATCGCCTCTTGCTCGGCCTGACGCAACAGACGCTCGGCCTCGCGCTTGAAACTGATGTTCTTCATCATCAGCTCCTGCAACTCACTCTGCCTTTTTTGCAGGATGGTAGGCGCAAAATCACGCTGGCCGTCGAGAAACTCCTCGTATTTCTTATTGAACTCGTCTTCCACACGCTGGGTCTCGGCCGCATATTGCGACTTCAGATTGGCTAAGTTGCTTTGCACGGTTTGATAGTCTTGCATCGACGACAACACCTGCTCGTAACTAAACAGTCCGATTTTCACCTGTGCTCCGGCCGAAAAAGACAGGAGCAGCGAGAAAAATAAAATGATTATCTTTTTCATATTGAGGGTAGAGGGGTGAGGAGGTATCATGGAATGGATGAGGGCTGCCCCTCATCAACAAAGTAGGGACAGGGCGTGCCCTGTCCGTAGGATGGCGTGCCCCTGCCCCTTCTTGTCAGAGGGGCAGAGATACGCAATTATTTCATTTTCAGCAACTGAGCCTTCACGTCGGATGTCACATCCTTGCTGATATCGGTATTGATGAAGGGCACGCTGCCTGTCTGCATGATATAGGTATATCCGCCAGCCTTGCCCACAGCCTCGATGGCCTGCATCACCTTCTGATAGATGGGCTGCATCTTATCGGTCTGTGCTTTCTGGAATGCCTGCTGGTTCTGCTGTGCCTGCTCGGTGATCTTCTGATACATCTCCTGCAGTTTAGCCTCCGTCTCCTTCTGCTTGGTGGCATTCATCGTGCTCTTGTTCTTATCGTATGCCTCGGCCTGGCGCTGCAACTCAGCCTGAGAGTCGGTCAACTCCTTCTCATACTGCTTGCCCAAAGTCTCAAGCTCTTGCTGAGCCTTGGTAAATTCAGGTAGCGACTGGATCACGTCTTCAGGGTTCACATGTCCGAACTTCTGTGCCATCATAGCCATGGGCACGAACATCATCATGATTAAAAATAATTTTTTCATTGTCGTAATAAGTTGATTTTTTGATTGATAAATGCTTGTTAATAATCGGGCCGCTGAGGAGCCTTTTTTAATAGCCGAGCTTCTCGAGCACCTCATTGCTGATGTCTATTTTCGGCGAACCGAAAATGATGCCGGCATCACTGGCACGGTCGAGCACGAGCGAATAGCCACGCATCTCTGAGATATCCTTGATCACATTATAGATTTCCTCCTGAATAGGAGCCATCAGACTCTCACGCTTCTTAAACAGCTCGCCCTCCGGACCGAAATACTTTTTCTTCAGTTCACTGGCTTCCTTCTCTTTGTTCATGATCTCCTCTTGCTTCTTTTTCTTCTGCTCTTGCGAGAGGAACACCACCTCGTTCTGGTAGTTCTTATACATGGTACCAGCCTCGGTGTTGAGAGCCTCGACCTCGGCCTGCCATTTTTTCGACACTTGGTTCAACTGCTCGTTGGCACGCTCATACTGAGGCACGTGCTTCAGGATGTAGTCCATATCCACAAGGGCGAACTTCTGTGCTTGCGCCGACATGCCCATCAGGCACACCAGGCACACCATCATTATCTTTCTCATAGTCTTCATCTTTTTTCAACGTTTTATCTTCGTAATACATGTACTCACGCTCTCAACCTCCCACACGTCAACTCGTCAACTTGCTTACCCGTCTCTCTCCCCTTTGACGCGCGTCGAGCCCGAGGGTTACACCACGGCGATGATTTTTAATGATTTTTTGCACTACTGTCCAAAGAAAATCTCTTAGGCATGATTTAAATTAATTATTTTCAATG
>CAMVAT010000059.1 GCA_947165505.1 uncultured Prevotellaceae bacterium
TAGAGCGTCAGATTGTGGTTCTGAATGTCGTGGGTTCGAGTCCCACCGGGCACCCACCAAAAGACATCGCCGAAAGGCAATGTCTTTTTTTGTGAGAGGTCCCACCCACTAAAAGACATCGCCGAAAGGCAATGTCTTTTTTTGTGAGAAGTCACACCCCACCAAAAAGACATCGCCGAAAGGCAATGTCTTTTTTTTGTGAGAAGTCCCCATCATCTCAATCTTCCTTCACGATCGGGTACAGTTCGATGAACTCACCTTGGTGACTGTTGCCGTCGTCGATGAGTTGGGCCATTTTTCGGCCTACGGTGTCAATATCGTGGAATCCGGGCAGCGCCATATTGCCGTTCAGGTCGGTGGTGGTGGGTCCGGGATGCACGGAGAATATTTCCACCGGCAGGTTCTTCTGCTGAAACTCCATCGCCATCACCCCCATCATGGCATTTTGCGCCGCCTTGCTTGCCACGTATGCCAGCGGGTGCCAGTAAGGGCTGATTTCCGACGGCACGGTGACGTTGACCACCCTCCCCTTGTTTTTCTCCAGCAATGGCAGCAGCGCCTTCGTCAGGGCAAACGTGCCGATGAAGTTGACCTCTATCGTCTCACGGATGTCGCTGATTTCTGTCTGCGCGCCATCCACGCTCATGTCGCCGGGAATGCCCGCATTGTTGACCAAGAGCGCGAGCGATGGGTATTTCTCGTTCACTTCGCGTGCTGCTTGTTGCACACGGTCGGTGTCGGCCAGTTCGACATTCACCCACCCCGGCACCTCCACGCCCAGAGCTCTCAGATTGTCGATGGCTTGTTCCGCCCGCTGCTGGTCACGTGCTCCCACAATCACCTTCCATCCGTTGAGTCCCAGATGTTTTGCTATACCATACCCGATGCCTTTGTTGGCGCCTGTCACTAATACAATCTTTTCTTTCATGTCTTTTTTCTTGGAATAAATAAGTAATACAGGTTGATCGGGTGCAAAGATACGAACACCCGTTCATACGTCATATCCCATAAATATGGTATTTTGCGCCGTAGCCGCTACAAATCCCTCACCAACACGGTTTTCAGCTCGTTGCAATAATCGTTTCTTATCTGGTGCACCCTGCGCCACAGCTGTCCGTCGAGCTGCGCCACCAGCACCCGTGGTTTCCATGTACCCTGTCCCTCGAGCCGCTCTATCATCATGCCGAGCGTGATGTTGTTGGTGCCCACCGACGGTTGGTAGATGGTGTCCTCCTCGTGATACGCCCCGCTGGTGTGTATGAGCCCCGTTGTTTGCAACAGCCTGAGCAGTTCGGTGGTCACCCGCATGGGCAGTCCCGACTGCTCCTTGAGCTGCCTCACGTTGTATGCCTGCTCACCGTTGTAATGCCGTTTGCAGATGATGCTCAGCAGCAGTGCCGCCATGATCATCTGGTGGTGGTGGCTAATCTCTGCCACGTCGTGCTCAAAAGCCATATCTTTCAGGTGCTGTCGCACGTAGCACATCTGCGCCCCCACCATGCAGATGGTCCATGATATCTGCAGCCAGAGCATGAAGAGGGGCAGCGCCGCGAACGACCCGTAGATGGCGTTATAGCTCGACACCCACATCTGCGAATGGATATAGAACAGTTGCAGCATCTGCATAGCCACACCTGCGATGATGCCGGGCACGATAGCGTAGCGCCACCGCACCCGTGTGTTGGGCATATACACATAGAGCAGGATAAAGGCCAGCGACCAGATGACGTAGGGAGCCAGTCCCACCGCCACCTTGACCATGGGAGCCACGAAGATGACCTCTCTCAGATGGTCGGAGATAGTGGCGAAGACTACCGACACGCCCGAGGTGACGATGATGACGATGGGCAGCAGGAAGAACACCGCCGTAGAGTTGATGATGGTGCGCCCCCAGGTCCTGGGCTTATCCACGTGCCAGATGTCGTTGAAGCTCTCTTCGATGGTGGTGGTGAGCAGGATGACGGTCACGAGCATGAATACCAGTCCCACGCCAAGGATGATGCCGCTCTGCGCGTGCACCAGATAAGAGTTGACGAACCCGATGATGGCGTCGGCCACCTGCGGCTGCGAGGCCAGTGCGTCGCGAAACCACTCTTCGATATAGATAGAGAAGTTGAATCCACGAGCCACGGCGAAGACCACTGCGGCGATGGGCACGATGGCCAGCAGCGTGGAATAGGTGAGCGCTGCCGCCATGCGGAAGAGCCTGTTAGAGAAGAAAGCCTTGACGGTGAGGATGACTACCTTGAGCATATTCATCAAGGTCCGTTTCCACCAAGGCATCCGTTCGCCCTTGTTGAGCCATAAGTCCTTTTTGAAGAAGGACACCGTCTTATTCAACCATTCCATACGTCAGTTATTGTCAGAGTTCTTCTGCCACGGCCAGATTCATGCCGCGCCACCCCAGGATGAGACGGTGCAGACGGGTGTGGCCGATGGTGCGCTCATCACCGAGAAGGAGATGATAAAAGGTGATTTCCGGGCAAAGTTAATGATTATTTTGCTATCGTGCAAATAAAAAAATTTTTTTCGATGGTTTTCTACGGAGGAAAGGAGCAAAGGCCCCTCACAATCAGACCCGCCCCCTGCCCCTCCCTTGTAGGGAGGGGAGTAGATACCTCGACGATTGCGATGAATGGGGGGATGAGAAATAGGTTAGGACATTGTTTTTCATACCACCCCTACTCCTCCTTTCAAAAGGAGGGGAAATGGTTACCTCGACGATTGCGATAAATGGGGGGATGAGAAATAGGTTAGGACATTGTTTTTCATACCACCCCTACCCCTCCTTTCAAAAGGAGGGGAAATGGTTACCACGACGATTGCGATGAATGGGGGGATGAGAGGTAATCATAAAGTTCAATGTTCAAAGTTCAAAGTTCAAAGTCCTATGTTCAATGTTCAAAGCTCAATGTTCAAACGATAAGCTTCCACCACTCGCCGTCGTACGACTGTGCCATGACATCGCGCGAGCACCACTCATATTCGCGCCAGTCGGTCGATACGCCGTAGCGGTCGGTGGCGGGGTCGTACATCCACCAGTAGGTTGAGCAGAGTATGCCGCTCACACGGTGGTGGAACTCATGTTCATGTCCGGGGTCCTGATGCAGTGCGTCGAGCATCTGTCCGGTGGTCATCCATGCAGATTGTTTCATAGGGATGGTTGATTTGGGGGTTATAAATGCCGAATTCGTAGAATGCCTTGCCTTGCCAACCCGTCACCGTTCGTTCCGAACGAGAAGGCGGGCTGTATTTCGTTTTATGATATCAATAATTTTGCAGTTTCAATAATTATTCATATATTTGCACCAAAGATTAAAGATGTTACGATTATGACAACATTACAACTGCGTGCGGAACTGTTCCGCGAGATGAGTCCGCTGCTAGACAGTGAGGCGGCGATGGAGAAGCTCATCAAGTACGTCAAGAAGCTCCGTGCTAAGAAGGAGGATCCGACGCTGATGACTGAGGAGGAGTTCTTTCGCCGTGTGGACGAGGCGAAGAAAGGGCCAACATACAGAATGCTGCCCAACGAAGATTTGACAACATTCTTGAGGCGGATTGGCAATGACATATAATATCGAGTTCAAAGAACAGGCTACGCACGATCTTGTGTTGCTGGCCAAAAGAGAGCCAAAGGCCTTTGCCAAGGCACAGGCACTCATTGACGAACTTCGTGAGCATCCCAAGACAGGCACGGGCAAGCCCGAGCAGTTGAAGGGAGACCGCGCTGGGCAGTGGAGCCGTCGCATTACCAAGAAGCACAGACTGGTTTACGAAATCCACGACACAGAGGTCGTGGTGCTCGTTCTCACCGCAAGCGGTCATTACGATGATAAGTAGCCCCGATCATTACCCCCCGCCCGGCTCCTAGCCGCGCGGGGGATAATTTATTCCGTCGTGTTAATCACACGATGGTGGAACTCATGTTCTCAGTCTAAATAAAACTTAATTTATACGTTGCAGCATCTCGTTATTATTTTTTTTACGTAATTTTGCAGAGATAATAAGAAACGAGCGGAATTGCTCGACGAACGACAAAACCACATGAATAAAGATTTCGTTCTTCCATACGACAAGACTAGTGCAGCCAGTATTTTTGAATACAGCAAAGGCCTTATAGATAAGACCTTGCGCGAATTCGTCTGGGATGATTACCTACCTAAAAAAGAAACAGGAAAAGGAAGCCTTGGACAGATGGTAGAAAACATATATTTCTTCCTTGAAACCAATTCAAACCCAGCTTCCGACTTTTCTGAAGCTGGGCTAGAGTTGAAATGCACTCCTTTGAAGAAAGACAAGAAAGACAATTATTTAATTAAGGAACGTCTTGTCTGCAACATGATTAGCTACTGTGAAGTGGTGAAAGAAGACTTCGAGCACTCTCACTTCTATCTGAAATGTCAATTGATGTTATTGCTTTTTTATCTCCATCAATCTAATATTGACAAACTAGATTTGAAGTTTATCTATTCTGTGCTGTGGAGGTTGCCAGAAAAAGACCTGCTCATCATACGTAATGATTATAAAACCATTATTGACAAAATCACACGCGGTGAAGCACATTTGCTTTCTGAAGGCGATACAGAGTATTTAGGTGCTTGCAGAAAAGGTCAGAAGGGTGATGCACCTGTAGCCCAACCTTTTTCCGACATTCCAGCCCCTAAAAGAGCATTCTCTCTGAAACCCGCCTATATGCGGACGGTCTTAGCATACGTTGAAAATTGCAAGAAAAGAGCTGTTGCAAATTTCACATACGACACGAGCGATATTCAACTCGTAAATATTGAAGAATTAAAAGAACGGTCATTTGAAGACATCATTCTCAATAAATTACTAAAGCACAGAGGAAAGGATTATAAGCAACTGTGCGAGGTAATAGGACAGAGTTATGATACAGACAAAGGAAAGTACGCCCATATAGCCAGCCGACTCATTAACAAAGATGTCAACAATGTAAATCTGACAGAAGAGTTTAAAAAGGCCGGTCTTCAACTAAAAACTATCCGAATCGAAGAGAACGGAAACATAAGGGAGGCCATGTCATTTGAAAACATAGACTACCAAGAAGTATGTGATACAGAAAACTGGTTTGACTCCCGGCTATATGAAATATTCAGTGGGCGCTTTCTTTTTGCTATTTTCAAAGCAGACGGTAGCACATTCACTTACGTGAACGGGAAAGGAGAATTAAAAGAAGAAAAGTCATATACATTTGAAGACGCATTCTTTTGGACAATGCCTATCAGCGACTTAGAACAAGCCGAAGCATATTGGATGCACATCAAAAAGACTATCGAAGAAAACCATATAGACCCTAGCTATTTTAACTCCATCCATAACGAGAGATTTCATGTCAGGCCCAAAGGACGTAATGCCAATGACCTAGCCATAAACCCGAATGGAGGCTTTGCAAAAAAATATTGCTATTGGTTTAATAACAACTACATCAAAGAAATAACAAGCAACCATGTCAAATAAGAAACATCATATCCGAGTAGTAGAGCTTTTCGCTGGTGTCGGCGGATTCCGCATTGGCCTTGAAGGGGCTTCAGATGCTTACGAGACGATATGGAACAACCAATGGGAACCATCCACAAAGCGCCAAGACGCCTCGTTGGTTTATAGAGCCCGATTTGGCTCTAATGGCCACTCAAACAGAGACATCAACCTCGTTCCAACGACAGACATACCCGACCATGATTTATTGGTGGGTGGTTTCCCTTGCCAAGACTATTCTGTAGCTGCCACACTGAGCAAGTCTGGAGGCATCGAAGGCAAGAAAGGCGTGTTGTGGTGGCAAATATACCGTATTCTTTTGGAAAAAGGTGAAAATCGTCCCAAATACATCTTCTTCGAGAATGTGGACCGCTTAATCAATTCGCCAGCCACCCAAAGAGGTCGTGACTTCGCCATCATCCTAGCTTCTTTGGCTGACCTAGGGTATGTAGTAGAATGGAGAATCATCAATGCTGCCGACTACGGGATGCCACAACGCAGGAGAAGGACGTATATCGTTGGTTACTTGAAAGACACTTCCATCGCCCAAAGAATCGAGAGTTTAGAGGATTGGGTTGAATATGACGGTATTATGGCTCAGGCATTCCCCTTTAAGCCGAAAGACCAAACAGTTTCTGTTTTTAACATCGAGGGAACGATAAAGGAAGTTTCTGACAACTTCAACAAGCAGAAAAAGGACAGTCCTTTTGGTAATGCTGGTATCATGCAACTGCGACACGTTTATTCTGTCGATGCTGACCCCATCTACGATGGACCTCAACAGACATTGGGAGGGAATCTTGTTGACGAAACTTTTGTTCCCGAAGAGTTTTTCATTTCGCAAGATGAATTACCGAAATGGCAATATGAAAAAGGAGCAAAGAAAATCAAGCGCACAACAAAAGAAGGCTATGAATATATTTTCTCTGAAGGAGGCATGGCTTTTCCCGATTATTTGGACAAACCGTCACGGACAATGATAACTGGTGAAGGAGGTACTGCCCCGTCACGTTTCAAACATGTTGTCCGCACTCCATCTGGACGATACCGCCGTTTGATACCTATCGAACTGGAGCGTTTGAATATGTTCCCCGATAACCACACACTTCACCCTGAGGTATCTGATGGCCGAAGAGCTTTCTTGATGGGCAATGCTTTAGTTTGTGGTATTGTTGAACAAATAGGTAAGAGCCTTTACCGCTTTATTTACGGCGAGGAACCCACTTCAACAAGGCCAATATTCACACAGCGCGACGAAAAACCGATGCTGGACTTAGGTCTATTTGCGGAAGAAACGATAGATATTATTGTCAACCGCCCAAAGAAGACCTTTACAATAGATAAAAACAAACATTTGCTTGTTGGCTATGTGAAGCCTGACAACCAAGACTATTTCCTTAAAGAAGAACCTACGAAGATTTATTACACAGGGAAGACTCATTCTTTCCCTTCAACTATTGCGCTCAACAAACTCTACTACTTCATGCCTTATATCAAAGGCAAGGGGGTGCGCGACCTATACTTAATTCGTATCGCCAGAATCGGCACAAAAGCAGAAATACACCCTGAGAGTAAAGACGAAGAACCTAGATTAGTCTTCGACTTAGAATACCTTAAAAGTTTGCCCGACTACAAACAAGTCAATCTGAATTTTATGCGGGCATATACTGACACATTTGCCGGAAGATTTTTTTCTGAGGAGTAAGTTCGGTATAATATCGTATTTACGAAAATTATTTCCACCTTTCTTCCTTTGAAATCATTCACACGCCCCCTGTCCCTCTGAGACACACGCCCCCTACTAAGGTGTGTCATATTAAATAGACAACGGATTTTTCGGATTTCACAGATGCTTGTTATTGCTGATAATCAGCAATTTGTAAATCCGTGAAATCCGCGAAATCCGTTGTTGAGGAGAAATCCGAGTGTTTTGACACACCCTCAATGGAGTTAGCACGACAATCACAATGAATGAGGAAGATGAGAAATAGGTTAGGACATTGTTTTTCATACCACCCCTACCCCTCCTTTCAAAAGGAGGGGAAATGGTTACCACGACAATCACGATGAATGGGGAACGGAGAGGTAAGTATAACATTCAAGACTTTTCGGTCAAGGACCTCAACAACTCGTCAGAATTCACAATTCACAATTCACAATTCAGAATTCAGAATTCACAATTCATAATTCAACATTCAACTTTCAACATTCAACTTTCAACATTCTCAATACCCTCCTTTCTGTTCCCACCTACGCCAGAAGCGCAGCATCTCGACGTAGAGGTAGGGCACGCCGGTGAGCGTCTGTCCGCGCGAGTTGGTCACGGTGGTGAGGAAGGCGCTGTCTATCTCGAAGCGGTGCGGGCTGCCGCCGTCGGTCATACGCGACGAGTCGTAGTTGTACCACTCGACGTAGGAACCGCCATTGCGAAGCATCCAGTACAGGTAACGGGCGTTGCGCAGGGGCCGGCACGTGGAGTCGGTGGTGCCCGATGAGATGCGCACCGGCACGCTGGTCTTGATGGCGAGCGTCTGGTACAGTTCGGCCTCGGCGGCGAGCGTGGATGTGCTTGACGACACACGGAAGCTGTCGTTCATCAACTCGTCGGCTCCAGGTATGGCAGCCATCATGTACACCTGTGGGAACATGCGTATGAGCTTGTGGAAGTTGGCGCGGTAGCATGCCCACTCCTCCTGTGTCATGGGGTTGTTGTCGGTCCACTCGGGCATGTCGCCCTCGAACCCCATGTGCGTAGCGTAAAAGGCTCTCGCCTGGGCTGTCCTCGCTGCGAGTGAGGCGGAGATGTTGACGCTTGGTACATGAGGGCAGGCGGCGATGACGGGGATGCGGCCCGAGGCGATGATCTTCATCACCATACGGCCCCCCATGGAGCGGCCGGCGAGGAAGACGCCGTCGCGGCGGATGTTGTAGTGGCTCACCACATACTCGTATCCTGCGAGGTAGCAGTGCAGCGCGTCGTCCATGCACATGTGGGGGATGGAGGTGCCTGCGCCCAGGAAGGCGCGCGCGTCCATGTCCATGATGGCGTAGCCCTCGGAGAGCCAGTAGGCGGGCTTGATGTCGCTGCTGTTGAATCGCGTGGCTCCGATGCTGTAGGTGACGCCTGCGCCGTGGCAGAAGAGGATGAGGCGCACGGGGTCGCCGTCGGGGGTGTAACTGTCGGGCAGGGCGAGGATGCCGGGGTCGGTCTCGACGGTGTTGATGTCGGGCGTGGCCACCTCGGAGGGGATGACGGCGGGGTTGTCGGGGATGTTGTCGTCGATGTTGTCGTCGGCCCTGACGTTGACACCCACGGTGAAGGCGGCGTAGCCGTCGGCCGGCCGGGGGAAGAAGGATGGCGAGCCGATGCAGCCCCGGAGCACGACGGAGGGGATGGTGTCGAAGGCCTCCTCGCGGCTGACGTTGAAGCGGATGAAGTGCGAGCTACCCTCGAACACGTAGGGCACGCCGGCGGTGAGTGCCACCGGCTCGTCGCGCGAGAGGTAGGTGAGGTCGTCGGCATAGCGATAGACGGTGAGGTTGCAGTCGATGCCCGCGACGACGCTGATGGGGCCTGAGCACCTGACGGGCAGGGGCGAGCGCAGGATGTTGTCGTAGTAGGTGGTGGTGTTGCCGCCCGTGGTGCTGCCGATGGCGCTGCGCTCGAGCCGCACGGGCACCTCGCGGACGTTGCCGCTCCACTTGGGCACGGGGGCGTAGGTGTCGATGATCTTGCGGCAGACGAGGGCGGCGGGCAGGGTGTCGGTGCCGTGCTGGCTGATGCAGCTCTGCGAGAACCATGTCAGGGCTACGTATTTGGCCCCTTCGGGCACCGGGACGGTCATGACCTGCGTCTTGAGGGCAGAGGGGTCGGCATAGCCTGAGGTCTCGACGCTGCCCACGTAGTGGCTGTGTGCCTCGGCCTGCGCCGCGGTCGATGTGCCGAATGTGAAGGTGTCGTCGTAGAAGCACAGGCCGCCGTGCGAGTTGACGCTGGCGCGCATCGGTATGCGCACGTAGAGCCGGGCGGCCCCCTCGATGTTTACCGGTTCGGAATAGGCCAGCTGGCTGTTGGCGTTGGTGAGGGTGCCCCGGCGGCTCTCGGTTGGCGTGCCGTCGGTGAGCAAGCCGTAGCCGTCGTGGAAGGTGAAGGCGTCGGTGATGTCGGTCTCGTCGGTGCTGACGACGGTCTTATCGAAGATGTTGTCTATGAGCAGCCGTCCGCCCACGGTGTGCTCCTCCTGCTCTGCCTTTGGCATGTTGGCCAGCGCAGTCAGGTCGTTGGTCACGCTGTCGGCGATGGCAGCCACCTCTTGCCGCAGGCCGGCTATCTGGGTGTCGATGGATGCGCGCTCCTTGTCGGCCACTTTGACGATGAGGGGCGTGTCGGCGGTGTCGGGGTCCACGAGCGAACACACCATCAGGAAGCAGTCGGTGTCGGGCACGGTGAGCGAGCCGCTCGTATAGACGACGGACGTGGGCGAGAGCGAGCTCACCAAGGCTATCCTGTCCAGCCACTCGTCGGTGACGGCGGACTTAGTCGCGGGCCACCCCTCGTACTGGCTGACGAACGCCCACCGCAGGCCTCCCGCCGATGCCGACGAGGTGGCCGGGGTGTGGTTGAGGCGGACCGTCATGCCCTTGTAGCGGCGCATGTCATAGACGTAGATATTGGCCGCGCTGGAGGCGAGGTAGAATCCGCTGCCGGGCTCTGATGGGCTGAGTGTGGTCATGCGGCGGCCGCTGAAGACGTGGACGTATTGTCCGGTGATGACGCCGTCGGAGCCGAAGAGCGCCTCGCCCATCTGCTCGACCACCCGGCCCCCGGCTATCATGGTGTCTTTCTGCTCGTCGGTCTTGCCGTCGAGGTCGGACACGGAGCGCATGACGGTGACGGCGGAGGGGTCGAGGAGGGTGCCGTCGAAGCCGTCCCGGCCGTCCTGACCATCTTGACCGGCAGGGCCTGCGGGACCGACGGGACCCGTAGCACCGCGCAGGAGACCGCAGTCGAGATAACGACCGCCGGCCGTGTCGCCGCCCTTGCCCACATAGAGATACAGACGGCCCCCGACCAGATAGCCTGTAGAGGGTGTCAGGGGCACAGCGGGCAACTCATCGAGTGCCGGCAGGGTGACGAACCCCGATAGGGTGTGGCCCGCATCGGAGAGACTGTCGATGATGTCGAGGGTGCGCTGATAGAGACTTGTGTCGAGCAGGTCGAGTTTGGCGTCGCTCTTGAGCAGCGTCCACTCGCCCAGTTGCCGACAGGCATAGAGCGAGAGCGTGGCGCCGTCGCCGGGGTTGACTACTAAGGCGTACATGCCCACGGCGGGCGTGGGATAGGCTGCGGTGAGCGACGCCAGATCGGTGAAGAGTCCGCAGTCCATGCCTTTGAGGTGGCGGTAGCGGAGTGTGCCCTCAATGGTGACATCGTGCTTAAACAATGCGGGGGCACAGAAACGTGTGCGGTTAGGAAATGTATTCATAATTCAGTGGCAGACCCTCCCCCCTGCCCCTCCCTTGTAGGGAGGGGAGTAGATAGCACGACGATCGCGATAAATGGGGGGGAATGAAAAATAGGTTAGGACATTGTTTTTCATACCACCCCTTACCCCTCCTTTCAAAAGGAGGGGAAATGGTTACCACGACTATCACGATAAACGGAGGAAGGAGAGGTAATCATAAAGTTCAATGTTCAATGTTCAAAGTTCAAAGTTCAAAGTCTTCGCGATATGGCTCACCAGCGGGTCGAAGAGGCGGCGGGGCAGGTGGATGGTGCGGTCAGCGGGATGAAGCCGGGGAATGGGGATATAGCGGGCATGGAGCACATGTGGACAGGGGTGCAAGCGGCAGGAGTAAAACTCGAGCACGCGACCCTCGGCATAGGTAACCTCGGCGGCAATGGGGTTCTGGGGGTTGCCGCAGATGCCGGGATAGCGGCTCTGCTGCCACTGGTAGCGCACATCATCAGGTGTGATGAGTGTGGCGGCGCGATGCCAGTCTGACATGCGGAAGGTGACCAGTCGCAGGTAGTCGTCGGGCAGCAACACATGCCCCCACTGGTGACAGGGCTGCCGGTGCCACACCACGTCGGCACAGAAGGGCAGCCCCTCTTCGAGCAGGGCGTGAGGTGCTGCAAGCAGCACCTCACTGGCCGCCCTCTCCACCTGTCCGGCTATCAGGTCGTCGAGCATCAGCGTGTCGATGTCGGCGGCGTCGATGAGTGCCTCGGTGCGCAGGTTCTCGTGCAACAGGAGCCGCACACCGCGGCAGATGTCAGAGAGGTGGTACAGCATCAGTCGCCGGAGGGTTTGAGTTGCAGACGGGCATGGGCATTGGCATAGCGCAGATAGAGGCAGCTGATCTCCTGGATGACCACCGCGTCGGTATTGCGCACGCCGGCCTTCTTCAGGTCGAGGATGTTGCGGCTCCAACTCAGGTGTGTCTTCTTGGTGAGGAACTCAGGATCGAGTGCGAAGGCGCGGTCGGACATGCCGTTCATGTCGAACAGCTCGTCGTGCATGGCAAGGATCTCGCCGAAGTCGGTCTCCCAGCTCTTGAACTTCAGGTTCCACACCTCGACGGTGTCTTTGAGGCGGAACTTGTCGGAACTGATCTTCGACAGGGTGGCGAGGAAGTCGCTGCCACAGAGCAGCACCTTGCGCTTATTGCCGATGCCTGTGCCGATGAAGAGGTCTTTCGACAGGTCAACGAGGTCGTTGTCGGTGATGACGGGCACGTTGTCGCTGTTGCGCGAGCCCACGACGAGGTCTTTGCCGGCCTGCCACCAGATGCCCTTGGTAAACCACTGTGCCATGCCGTCTTTGGTGGAGTGCTTGACCATGTTCATGTCGCCGAAGAGGAAGGAGTTTTCCATGGCCAGGCGCATGTCGTAGATGGAGTCTTCCTCGAGGTCGGTGAAGCCCCAGTTGACCTCTTTCTTGGCTATCTTGTCGAGTGTTGACTGCTCGATCTGCGCCATGAAGTTCTGGCAATATTGCAATTCGGCGGTGGGCAGGCTGCTGAAGCGCCCCGTCTGCACGTCGAGTTCGCCGCAGCTCTTGCCCATGCGGATGAGGGTGGTGCCGGAGGCGATGGCGGGCAGTCCGATGTTTTGGCGGCCTATCTCCTTGCCGTTGACGGCATAGACGATGGGTTGCCCCTCTGAGGTCTTGCCGCAGACGCAGAGGCACAGGTCGGGCGTGGTGGCCGCCGTCTGGTCGTAGTTGGCGCCGCGGTAGTCTTTCACCGCCTTGACACCCACCACGCGGATGGTGTCGTCGAGAGTGAACATGTCGGGGTCGGCCACCTCGAGGGCGACAGATGTGGCGGTGGTGCTCTCGCTCACGGGACTCACCAGACGGGTCATGACGGGACGGGTGCCCACGGCGTAATATCTGACCTCGAACGACGAGGCGTGCTGCACGGCGGCGAAGCGAGAAATCTGGTCAACGGGCGTGGCCATGGGGCGGATGCGGGTGATGCGTTCGTCGATGTCTTTCTGATAGATCTCGGGGTCGAGCTCGCGTCCGTCGGTCTCGTTGAGGATGCCGTCGGGGTTGTTGATGAACTGCGGGTTCTGCGGGTTGGGTTCGGTGGTGCCTTTGTAGAGTTCGGCTCCGCCTTTGATTCGTTGTGTCGTTTCCATGTGTCTTTGATGGTTTTAGATGATTGATGGGATGTCGTCCGGATGACGGGTGCAAAGATAAGGCGGAAGACGACACCGGAAGCGGTATCGGATAAAGGTGAAAAAGTAAAAAAGTAAAATAGTAAAAAAGTAAAAAAATGACGAGACACACGCCCCCGAAAATGACGAGACACACGCCCCCTGCCCCCTCTAACTTAGAGGGGGAATGAAGTTACCACGACGATTGCGATGAATGGAGGGAGACGAGGAATAGGTTAGGACATTGTTTTTCATACCACCCCTACCCCTCCTTTCAAAAGGAGGGGAAATGGTTACCACGACGATCGCGATGAATGGGAAAGCCCCTCAACCTTATTTGCTATATTTCTTGATAACGCTATAAGCGCTGTAAATACCGAGTTCGCCGGCACGGCTGAGGTCTTGAATGCCCTCTGCCGTGTTGTTGCTATGGATGCGCGCCAATCCACGGTTGAAATACACCTCGGGGATAGACGAATTGAGCGTGACAGCCTGGGTAAAGTCGTCGAGGGCACGCTGATAATCCTGCCGTTGGGCATAGAGGGTGGCACGGTTGTAATAAAGATATGGATTCTGCGCATCGAGCGCAATGGCCGCGCTGAGGTCGTCGATGGCCCGGGCGATGAGCATCTGCCGCGCGCCAGCCTCGACCATCGGTGCATGCTGCGCATGGCACACCGCCCGCTGCCAATAGGCCAACGTGCTGGTGCTGTCGATGCCGAGGGCGGTATTGAGGTCGGCCACGGCATCATCGTAGTCCTGCACGGCGGTATAGGCCACGGCACGCTGCAGCAGCAGGTCGCGCGTGGCATCCATCGCGCGGGTGTCGCCCATGTGGGCGGTCAACTGTTCAATCAGCTGGAAGAATGCGGTGGTCTCGCCCTCTGTCAGCGGCGTGGCATTGCACGAGAGGTAAACGGCGTGTTTGGGCTTCGCCTTTTGGTTGAAGGCATCGACCAAGCGGTCGAACGGCTGATACGATTTCACCTGATGGTGACTCTTGGTGAAGGTGAGCTGATAGAGAGGCAGATAGTCGGCCGTAGCCTCGCGGTTCTGCACCTTGCCGCGGTAGGGGCTGTCGTACTTATACTCATGCTCTACTACCTCTTCGTCTTCCACCACAATCTGGTTGTATTTGCTGAAGTCAATCTCGCTCTTCTTGCGTGTGGCGCGCCGCTGTGCCGCTGTCCATCGCGGTTGTATGCCGATGTGCTTGTCCATCTGGGCCTTGAAGATACGAAACTCATCCATCTCGGCCTGGTTGGTCATGCCCAGCCGGCGGTAGCACTCAGCGCGCTGGTGCAGACCGGTCCAGAAGTTGGGATACTGGTCGATGACACGGGTGTAGTCGGCAATGGCGGCACGCAGGTTGCCCACCTTGTGGTTGAGCAGCGCACGGTTGTAGGTGGCCATCAGATTGCCGGGCTCCCTGCTGAGTATGAAGTCGAAATCCTCGATGGCACGGTTGTCGTCGCCCACCTGCACACGCAGCAGGCCCCGGTTGTAGTGTGCCAGGAAATTGTCGGGATCGACATCGATGGCGGTGTCATAGTCTTCCATGGCTCCGCGCAGGTTGTTGGTGTTGAGGCGTGCCAGGGCGCGGTTCACGTAGTTGCTGGCCATGCGCGGCCGCAGGTGTATGGCCTGCGACAGTTGGCTGTCGGCCTGTTTCCAGTCGGCCCTGGAGAGTGATATCTGCGCCCTCGTCATCCACCCTTCGGCATCGTAGGGGTCCACCTCGAGTGCCCGGTCGAGCCATTGCACCGCCTCGGTGGTGTCTTTTCGCACCATATAGATCTGTGCCTTGACCGAATAGGCGCGCGCATTGCCGCTCCAATGGGCGATGATGGTATCGAGGTCGCACAGCGCCTGGTCGTAGTCTTTGAGTTCGAAGCGGCACAGCATGCGGTTGAACCAATAGTTTTGCGCCGAGGGATCGTTGCGGATGGCGATGGTATAGTCGCTGATGGCCTCTTCGTATTTCTTCTGCCGGATGCGGCAGAGTCCGCGCAGCTCGTACATGCTGTTGATGTAGGGATTGAGGCGGATGGCTTCGTTGCAGTCGCTCTCTGCCCCGTAGTAGTCGTCGAGGTAGTATTTGGCCACGCTGCGGTAGTACCATGGCTCGTAGAGGTAGGGCTTGGAGGCGATGGCACGGTTGAAGTGCTGGATGGCCAGCACATAATCTTCGTAATAGAGGGCGCTGCGCCCGTTCATGATGAGCCGGTTGACATTAAACTGTGCCGACGCGGAGAGGGGCAACAGTGAAAAGAGGAGGAGGAAAAGAAGGTGATGACATTTTTTTACAAACCACCCCTGACCCCTCCTTTGAAAAAGGAGGGGAATTAGACACCCCTGACCCCTCCTTTGAAAAAGGAGGGGAATTAGACACCCCCGCCCCATCCTTTGGAAAAGGAGGGGAATCGTCAGCACGACGACCATGATTGATAGGAATGGTAATGCTGTCACTATGGTAATTGAGTGAACCGGTCAACGGGTTAACACCCCTACAAAAAAAACATTTCTCCTGCCCCTTGCCCCCTGCCCCTTGCCTCCAAGGATCACCGTTTCAGCGGTGCCTTGACGCGGTAGTTGCAGCGGATGCGCCCCTGAAGCAGCGCCTTGAGCTTGCCCTTGATGAGCTGTTTGCGCAGCGGACTGATGCGGTCGGTGAACACACGGCCCTCGAGGTGGTCGAACTCGTGCTGCATCACACGCGCCAGATAGCCCTCCACCCACTCGTCGTGCTCGGTGAAGTCGGTATCCTGATACTTCACGTGGATGCGCTTGGCACGCACCACGCGCTCGTGAATGCCGGGCAGACTCAGGCAGCCCTCCTCCATCGTCTCGGTCTCAGACTCGTCTTTCTCGATGATATGGGGGTTGATATAGACGTGCTTGAAGCCTTTATATTCAGGATAGTCTTCCGACAGCAGGTCGAGGTCGATGACCACCACGCGCACGGCACGACCCACCTGGGGCGCTGCCAGTCCGATGCCCTCAGAGTCGGCCAGCGTCTCCCACATGTCGCGGATGAATTCGTCGAGCTTGGGATAGTCGGGCGTGATGTCTTCGGCCACCTTGCGCAGCACGGCCTGTCCGTAAGTATAAATAGGTAAAATCATTTCTTTCGTGATTGTAGGTAACTTTGTAAAATAATCGTGGCACTGATCTCATCGACCAATGCCTTGTTTTGGCGGGCCTTGCGGTGCAGTCCGCCGTCGATCATGGCCTGATGGGCCAGCACGGAGGTGAAACGCTCGTCGTAGGTGACGACGGGCATCTGCGGCATCTGACGCCGCAATTGCGCCACGAACTGCATCACGCGCTGGTAGTTCTCGGATGGCTGCCCGCTGTTTTGGCGGGGTTCGCCCACCACGATGAGCTCCACCTGCTCGCGCGACACGTAATCGCTGAGCCAGCGCATGAGGTCAGACGTTGAAACAGTCGCCAACCCCCCGGCAATGATTTGCAGGGGGTCGGTGACTGCTATACCCGTACGTTTCTTTCCGTAATCAATAGATAAGATACGCCCCACGCCATCAATAGCCTTTGTAGAGAAGCCAAGCGTCGGGGTATGTGTTGCGCAGCGCGTTGCGGCTGGCTACGGCACTCGACTTGTCGCCGTGAGTGGTGGCCACCACGCGATACATGCCGTTGCCCGAGTTGTAGGCCAGCTGTGCGCCATAGCCCTGTGAGCGAAGACGCTGCACAAGACCCTCGGCATTGGCCTTGACTGAGAACGAACCCACCACGACGCTGAAGCTGTTGAGGCCCGAACCGCTCACCACGGTGAGGTTCTCGGTGCGCACAGGCACATTGTCGTTGTTGTCAGTGACGCGCGTGTCGGTGACAGGCTGGTCGGTCAGAGGCGTCACCACGGGGATGTCGTCGCTGCTGGTATTGTTGTAGCCACTGTTGTTGTAATTGGTGTTGGTGGCGGTGCCTTGATTCATCGCAGCATCGTAAGCTTTACGGTAAGCGCTCTCGCTCGACTTACCACAACTGGTGAATGTGAGTGCCAAGCAAATACCTGCGCACATAACCATGTACTTTCTCATAATCGGTGTAATATTTTTTAAAATGAAACAAATTCATGAAATGATGTGCGAAATTACACAAAATTACCGAAACAACACCCAAAAAGGAGCATAAAGTTTGTTAAATGTCGCTTTTACAACTTTTTTAACAAAAAAAGAGTCAAAAAATGCAGTCGGATTGGAAAAGTTTTCATAAATTTGCTTTCGAAAACGAAAAAGACACTTTTTATATAATATGTTTAACCATTTAAACCCAATCAAAACATGAAAGCATTAGGTTACATCGGCGCATTCTTAGGTGGCGCCATCGCAGGAGCTGCTCTCGGACTGCTCCTCGCTCCCGAAAAAGGTGCTGACACTCGCACACGCATCGCTGACACCGTGAACGACTTCTGCCAGAAACACAACCTGAAAATCAGCCGCAAAGAAGTGGAAGACCTCGTCGATGACATCAAAGACGAAGTGGACGACCTGGCTTAACTCTCTAACGCATCCGCGGAATGATGTTTTCAAACGACCAGAACATTGAGACCATCTCGCAACTCGTGGATGTGCTCAAACATTACATCGGGCTTCAGTCAGAATACGTGAAGCTCGATGTAATCGAAAAAGTGGTGCGCCTGCTCACCGCTGCCGCATTGGCGCTGGTGCTGGCGCTCATGGTCATCTTCATCCTCATCTTCCTCTCGTTTGCCGCCGCACATGCCCTCACACCCTGCACCGGGGCCGTGGGCGCCTTTTGCATCGTGGCGGGGTTCTACCTGCTGGTGCTCATCATGGTGCTGCTCAAAAGGAAGAGCTGGATAGAGAAACCGCTTGTGAAATTCCTTGCCAACCTGTTACTTAACAACGAATAGCGATGACCGACGAAATGATACCACCGCAGCGATATGTGTCGCTCGAAGAGATCAGGCAGCGCAAAAACCTGCTGCGCAACCTGCTGCGCAAAGACAGCGAGCAGATGAAAGCCAAGGCACAGACACTCTTCCACAAAGAGGAGGGCGAGAAAATGCCCACGCAGCGACTGATGGGCGTGATGAGCAAGGGCGCCGGATTCATCGACGGGGCCATACTGGTGTGGAAACTGTACCAGAAATTTCACCGCCCCAATAAAAACGGCAAAAAGAAAAGCGGCGGATGGTCGCTCTTTGGCAAGAAAAAGAAAAAGTGAGATAAGGACATAAAAAAAAGGAGTACCGCCGTACTCCAACCTTCTTTGTTAACCTTAAATCTAATACTATGAAAAACACGCTGCAAATGTACTGTAAAAGTTTTTCTCATGCAAGCGATTTGCTTAGAATCTGTAATTTTTTAACTAATTTTCACATCAAACCGTAAGTTTTTGGAGCATATTAATAAAATATTGGTTGTCCCTGATGTTCACGGGCGCACTTTCTGGAAAGGCAGCGTCGGTAGCATGTACGAGCACATCGTATTCCTGGGCGACTATCTCGACCCCTACCCTTTCGAGCTGATTACCGTGCGCAAGGCGTACGCCAATTTCCAGGAAATCATCGAATACAAGAAGCAGCATGCCGACCGCGTGACGCTGCTGCTGGGCAACCACGACATGCACTACTGCTCAGAACTGTTCTACGACCTTGCGGGCGGCTCACGCTACAACTCGATGATGGCACCCGAATTTCAACAGACGTTCGAAGAAGAGAAAGAGCTCTTCCAACTGGCCTACGAGGCCGAGGTGGGCGCGCAGCATTATCTCTTCACCCATGCGGGGGTCAACAGGTCATGGTATCAGCGCCATCAAGACGTGGTGGGACCGCTGGACGCCGAGCACCTGAACCACCTGCTCGACACCGACGAGGGCATCAGGGCCATCGCCGACGTGGGTCGCTCGCGCGGGGGATGGGAGACCACCGGTGGACCGATGTGGGCCGATGTGAGCGAGATGTATTTCGCGCCACACTTCTCGGAATACTACCAAATAATCGGCCATTCGCAACAGGCGAAAGACCCCATCATCGAGGATTCGTTCGCCTGCCTCGACTGCCGCCGCGCCTTCGTCATCAGCGATAAAGGCATCCATCCACTAAAAGAAAAGTAAAAAGAATAAAAAGGGCGGCCGTTGTCGGCCGCCCTTACCTTTAAATACACGATAGCGTTATTTCACCGCCACCTTCTGTCCATTGATCACGTAGATGCCGGGCTGCAGCTTGCTCACCTGCTCGGCGTTCAGGCCCGAAGCCATCTTCACGCCAGAGATGGTATAGACATCCACCTTGGCTCCCGAGGCCACCACCTGACTGATGCCGGTGACGTCGCCTGCTGCCAGGTGCATGGTGCGCAGCACCTTGTCGGCGCCAGAATCCAACTTCACATAGCAGCGGGTGGCATAGAAACCGCTCTTGCTCTCATCCACTGCCACGAACTTAGCATCGGCATTGTCAACGGCCAGCACGCCATACAGGCCGCTCTCGTTCACATGCTGCTGCGCGCCCACCATCTCTACGCGGTCGGTGCTGCCCTTGACGTTGAACCACGCCACCGAGGCGCTGTTGTCTATCACCGCCGTCTTGGTCAGACGCGCGGAAGTGTTCTCGCCCGTAAAATATAAGATGTAGGGTTTGTTGGCCTGTATGCCGGCCGACTTGCAGTCCTGGAAGAAAAGCGTCACGATGCCGTTAGCCTCTTCGGCACCCACCAACTGCTCCAGACGGCAGTCGGCGCCGAAAGCCTCATTCAGCTCGTCCTCGCTCACGGCGAAGGGTAGCGACAGGGTGTTCCAACCGTGGAAGAGGTAGCGGTTAACCGTCACCTTGCATTCCTTGCCGTCATATTTATCGAGAGCCGTTCCCTTACTTGTGCTCAAATAGAGTGCCTGCTGGGCATTGATGGCGAGCGAAGAGAGAGCCATCACCATCATGATGTAAAATTTCTTCATAATCGTAGGTTTTTCGAATGTTTTTAATGAGTAATCGTTTAATCGTTGGGGCAAAAATACAATAATATTTCTAAAATGCCAAACTTTTTTCGTCATTTCACAGAGAAAAAGTTTCAATTTGTTAATAAACCTTAACCAAATGTTTTTTTTCATCACTTTTCTTGGCAGGAAAGAAAAATCGCCTTACCTTTGCACCCGCAAACGAAAGAAATGGTGCCTTAGCTCAGTTGGTAGAGCATCGGACTGAAAATCCGTGTGT
>CAMVAT010000060.1 GCA_947165505.1 uncultured Prevotellaceae bacterium
ACTCCGATAATGGTCAGCTGACCTTATGGAAAAATTTCTTTGGACAGTAGTGAAAGGGTATTATATTTTATCACATGAGTAAAAGCAAAATAGCAACATTGGATGCCAGCCTATACAAAGAAGCTGAAATTTATAAAGAATTAAAAAAACAGCCAGATTGGTGGAAAAGACTTCTAGCAATCAAAGGCGTGTATGTGGAGATACGAAAGGATGATATTGTTGATATCTATTATGAAGGTGGGAGAATGGCAGAGCTTAGATGCAAAAGAAAAATAATAACGGCAACTTGTCACCCCAAATATCTAAGAATGGATGTTCCAACAGGCTCCAATCCAAAATATGTTGATTGCTTGGAGGTTCTAAAGAATAATCCGAGCTTCATAACCAAAAACATTCAAGCTAACTATTCCCAAAAGGAAAGGAAAGATGATGAAGATATAAGCGAGAAGAAGATACAGGGTGACATGATATGTAGGCAAAATCCAATATTCCTTGATTCGGAATTTGCTCATCGTTATGAGATTGGGAAACGAAATACAATTCGTTTTGACCTAGTTACAATAAAGAATAATAAACTAATCTTTATTGAGCTAAAGCGCATAAAAGATAACAGAATGCTCAATAAGGAAGATGACGAGCCCGAAATACTCAAGCAGATGGAAAAATATCAAAAGTTCATCAAAGTCAACAAAGACAAATTACTTGATTATTATAAAACATTATATGAGATAAAGAGTTCATTAAAATTGCCTGTTCCAAAATGTGAAATTGAAAAACTTTCTGTTTGTGAGATTCCACACCTTATGATAGTAGATACATACCAAAGCCATGGAGGGAGGAGAGACACCCGCATAACGCGAATGAAAGAGATACTTGACAAAGCTTCATTTTCCTATACAATCGAAAAGCAGATTACATATGAAATGAAGCAACAAAAACAACAAGAGTTATTCCGCAAGAGTATTACAAACAAAGGCTTTAAATATATTCTTGATGATAACGAAAGGGACAGGAATTTATACAACTGGCAAGATAAAGACTCAGTACAGAGGGTTAAAGACTATTTCAAGGAGAATAAGATAAAATGGTGGAATTGTTATTTTGATGCGCCCAAAGGACAGGAGCCAGATGGGTTGAATATTACCCGCCATCTTGTTTCATCGCAGATAGCTTGTATCAATCACCTCTTCTTTGTTAAGCATGATAAAGAAGCTGTGCTGTCACTTATCAATGGCATCAAAGATATGCCAGTGAAATTCAAGGATGTTTTGAGTATTCCTTGCGACAAGGGCTCTGATAATTATATCGCCTTCGAAGTGGTTGCAAGCAAGGATTATCTTCACGAGAAAGATTTAAAACGTGGAGAGTTCTGTACATCTGTTGATGCCTTTGTATATGCACTTGATGAAAACAACGAGCGTTGGCTTATCCCCATTGAGTGGAAATTCACAGAAACATACAAAAGAGACGATAAATCTATCGAATCGGATTCCAAGAAAGAACCTGGCAACGAATCAAAGGGTAAAACACGATTGTCCCGTTACTGTAACACAAAGGGGGATAATCTGATAGGAAACAGCAAACAACTAAAAAGTCTCCCAGATTACAAACACAGCATCTACTTTCAAGAACCTTTTTACCAGTTAATGCGTCAGACACTATGGGCAGAATGTATTTGCAATAATAAAGAAGAGAATGTTCTTCCTGCTGAGCATTTCGTACATATCCATGTATGTCCTAAAGAGAATGAGGAACTATTGGATAAATGGTATGCAGAAGTAACTAATAAGCCATCTATGGAAGAGGCCTGGAGAGAAATGCTATCTGACCAATCATTGTATCATCTGGTTGATCCAAAGGAACTTCTGCGACCCATAGCCAAGTCGTATCCAGAACTCTATAATTACTTACAAGAGAGATATTGGCAATGAGAATACTACATATTTCTGATACTCATAGCAAGCATCGCGAGTTGCCCCCTTTGCCAAACGCAGATATCATCATTCACTCTGGCGATTTTACCTTTGCTGGTAGTGAGAATGAAGCATACGACTTCATCAATTGGTTTTGTGATTTACCTTTCCAACATAAGATATTTATTGCTGGCAATCATGATCTGTGTATGTATGGTGCAGATTCTATTGATGGTCTGCCAAATAATGTGCATTACTTATGTAACAACAGTATTGAAATTAGTAATGTCACATTCTTCGGAATTCCCTTGTTCATGGAGGATATCATGGATGGTTCATTTGACAGAATGATTAATGATATACCTGATAACACCAATGTCCTTATAACTCATCAAGCCCCCTATGGTTCTTGTGATGAATATAGCGAACACCATTGTGGCGACAGGACCCTTCGTGAAAAAACTGACATGCTACCATCATTAAGTTGTCATCTGTTTGGTCACCAACACGAAGCAAATGCCATGATAGCCTATAATGGCATCATATTCAGCAACGCCGCTGTATTAGATAATCATTATAATCTTTTTGCAAATTCAAGAGTCATAGAGTTATGAGCAATCCCCTTATTAGAATCTTCCGCTTGTATAGAGTACCTACTCATCATTTTTCGACTTCAAACAGGTAGATAAGTATGACCACATCAACACACTGAAATGATAACGATTTTTTGCAGTAATTAGAAAATAGCATAAATTTCTATTTTTATTCTGCGGTGTTTTTGCATATTAAGTAGCAAAAACTCCGTTTTTTGTGCCTTTTTGTTCGTATAAAAATACATATATATGGAGGGCTATTCCTCTTAACAATCAGTAATTAGAATTATGAGTAAGAACAAAGATCAGAAACGCAAGGTGCAATTGGCTACACGAGCAAAGAATGAATCATTCCGCTTTCAAGTGGAATTCACAAGGAAACAAAAATGTATCGACATCATGGGTATGGAACAGAATTTGGCCACAGAACTGGATGCCATTTGTCAAAACGGCCTTACAGATGCCTTGCTCGACTTGGCAAAGATAGTAGAGGGAATACGGAAGGAACTGGGCTTCGAGCAGGAGGTTGACAAGTGCTCCCTGAATGGTAGCCTTGTGCCCTTCATCCTCGGCATCACTGCGACTCAACCGGACAGCGCCACCTATGTTCCTGGCATATTCACGGAACACCAGCCTCTACAAGTGACTATCGCATTTGACAACGAGATTAGAAACCAAGCAGTTAAATGGATGGAGGCAAATGGATACGAGATTTCTTCATACCTTGGTCAGCCTCTACTCAAACTGAAGAATGTAAGAATAGTAATTCGTAGAGTGGTTAAATCATAAAAATCCAGCAATTAATGAGACAATTCAAAAATACCAAGAAAATTACCGAACGCAACAACATTTCAGTAAACAATTATCTCAAAGAAGTAAATCGTTATCCTATGGCAACAGTAGATGAAGAGGTGATTCTCGCACAAAAGATCAGACAAGGCGGTAAGGAGGCAGACAAGGCGCGTAAGAGACTTGTAGAAGCCAACCTTCGCTTCGTTATCTCTGTAGCCAATCAGTATCATCAGCACAATATGGACCTCTCAGACTTAATCTCAGAGGGAAACATTGGGCTTATCAAGGCAGCAGAGCGCTTTGACGAAACACGAGGCTTCAAGTTCATATCGTATGCCGTATGGTGGATCCGTCAGTCCATCTCCTCTGCTATCTGTGAGAATGGCAGAGCCATCAGGTTACCTCTTAACCAGCAAGCACTCCTAAACAAGTATTTCATTCTGATGAATAAAACGATACAAAAGGACCAAAGGGAACCAACGCCAGCGGAGTTTGCTGAGTTTGCAGACATCAGTGAGTACAAGGCAAGTATGCTTATTGAGCAAAACTACAAGACATTGTCTATGGATGCGCCACTCTCTGAAGATACAGGTACCTCCATCGGCGACCTTGTGCCTTCTCGTTATAGAACTGACGATTCATTAGACAAGGAATCTCTCCATCAGGATATAGCAGCTATACTCAACCATATTCTTACAGCCAAAGAAAGAGAAATAATATTACGTAGTTTCGGCATTGGTTGTAAGGAGGAAGGGCTTGAAGATATTGGTGTCTCACTCGGTTTATCCAGAGAACGTGTCCGTCAGATACGTGAAAAGGCTCTCAGGACAATTCGACGTTCCAATAAGATTGGAAGATTGGCACAATACATTTGATAATTTTTTCAATAAAAATATTGATTATGGTAAAGAAAGAAAGGAAATTGACAAAAAAGGAACTTGAGAGTTTTACTCTGGCCTCTGCATTTGAGATGATATATGAGAAATCTTGCGATAGCAAACTTTCACAAGAGTTCTACGATACGAGCAATAACGCTATCAGTTTTGTTAGCAAGGAATTAAACATTACACCTTTTCAATCGATTATGCTTGCTATACTTGCAAATAGCGATGAAGCTAAATCCCTATACGATATGTCAAGCTATACAAAATGTTCTCCAATCAGATTTCGAATACATAAAGAAGAACTTAATGATTTACATTATAGGCACTTCGTGCAATGGAGTATGGCAAGATATTCCTTAGAATACCGCATTCGTGATGAGTTTATGGAGGCTATCATAGATAATATACCATATACACCCAAGAAATATGAAAACTACACGGCATACGATGTTTATACAAAAATTACCAAATGGATAGAGATGCTAAAACGCGATGAAAGACTCTATGAAGACATAGTTAAAAACGTCAGACGACTCTTGGAGTCAACAAAACATCTGACATTCTCAAAAGACTTGCTGACCTCTGGACTGAACGACCTTGCCATGATGGTGATTCTACTCACAGTGATGGATAAGATAGAAAACAATTCTGATTATATTTCGTCTGCTGAGATTTTACGAATCCTCCCTGAAGAATCAGGTATCAAGTCTTTCATATTCGTTCTAAATGCCAATACTTGTATATTGATTAAAAAGGGGTGGATAGAAAACTACACCGTTAATGGCATGGTTGAACCAGACAAATTCTGTCTTACAAATAAGATATTAGAAACTACTCTTGTAGAGTTTAAGGAATTTATAGATATAAAGGACGAAACCATAAGTAATTTATTACTTATGCCAGATGTAATCGTAGAAAAGCGCATGTATTACAATGAACGTGAATTTGAAGAGATAGAACGCTTGACAAAACTGCTATCGATAGATAGATTCAAGGATATTCAGCAGCGTCTTAAAAAAGCAAATATGCGTACAGGCTTCACTTGTCTCTTCTATGGTTCCCCTGGCACAGGAAAGACAGAAACAGTGCTACAATTGAGTCGTAAGACTGGACGTCCAATCTTTCAAGTAAATATATCCGAGTTGAAATCAAAGTGGGTTGGTGAGAGCGAGAAGAAGATACAGGGACTTTTCAGTAAGTACGAGGCAATGGTCAAGAAGTATGACATCTGCCCGATTCTACTTTTCAACGAGGCAGATGCCATTATAAACAAACGCTCAAATAATACCGATGCGGCTGTTGACAAGATGGAGAATGCCTGTCAGAATATCATTCTTCAGGCTATGGAAAATCTCTCTGGAATAATGATTGCCACAACAAATCTCACCAATAATTTGGATTCAGCATTCGAACGGCGTTTCCTTTATAAAATATGTTTTGATAAACCGACTGTGGCCACCAGAAAACAAATTTGGAACGCCATGTTACCCTCCCTTAGTTGTGAAGAAGCGAGAAGTCTTGCAGAGAGCTATGATTTCAGTGGCGGTCAGATTGAGAATATTGCACGAAAACAGATTGTTGACAGTATTCTCTATGGACACAATCAAGATATTTCACACGTTAGGTCTTATTGTCAAAGTGAAAAGATCAGGAATTCTATTAATAAAAGAATTGGATTTGTTAATTAATAAAGTACAAGAATATACTTTACGTCACGTCAAGAGGATTTACTGCATACAAGCCGAGGCTTGTGCTGAGAGAAATCCATAATGACTAGGTTAGAGGTTAGAGGTGAGAGGTAAGAGAATAGCTCCGTGCACGAAACCGTGTAATAACCCTCAACCTTCACCTTTAAACTTTAAACCTTCAACGATCATCTCTTGTACTCGAATTTCTCGTGCGGATGGGCGAAATGGCCGGGATGGTCGTATTTGGAGGTCTCTACCGACACCTCAATCCAGAACGAGGGGTTGAAATGGTAGCGCACACCGGCACCGAGACGGTCGCCGCCGTGCCCCAGGTCGTAAAGGGGCAGCGGGTAGGGATGGCTGCGTACAATCGACTTCTGTCCATAGACGAATGCCTCCCAATGCTCGTCGAAACGATAGTCGAGCACTGCCGTCAGTCCAGCGTTCTGGTATGAGTTGTGCTGCCACGTCAGGTTAGAGAAATAACCGCCGAAAGCCAGGGTGAGCCGGTCGGTCAGGGGCAGGGCATACATCAGCGCCGCATTCTGTGAGAAGCCGGCGCCGTGGGGGGCGTGCTTGCCCAGCATGGCGAAGACCGATGCACCCAGATTGACGTTCAGGCCGGGATGGAGCTCCCACGGTTGCCAGCCACCATAATAATAAGGCATATAGGTGTGGCGCATCACCTGCCCGTGGGTGTTGAGAAGGGGCAGATGGAGCGTCTCGGCTCGGTGGTAGGCTTGGAACACCTCGCGGGCCGTGAGCGGCTCGTAGAAGGATTGCAGGTCGCTCACCACATCCACAATACTGTCGTTAGGGGTCATGGTGGCGACTGGCATGGCAGGTGCCCCGACAGCGCCGGCGGCGATGTCGGCAGCCGGCGTGTTCACATCCTGTGCCCGTACCGGCATAAGGGCCGCAAGGGCCGCAATCACGAAGGTCAGTCGTTTCATCAGCCGCAAAAATACTGCTTTCCGCCGACACGGCAAAAGGTGTTAACGAAGTTTATGGAAATTTATGCTATCACGCTAAAAACGCAATCCGTCACTTTTTTTGATAATTTTCTTGCAAAATGTTTGCGGGAATAAAAAATAAGTGATAATTTTGCAGCCGAAATCATAACAAACATCGTCATGAACTTATCAAGTGCATACTTTTACGGCTTCTATTTTTACTTTGCAAGCAAATTGTGAAGCGGGAAGTGTTGCACCTATTTCCAAGAAAAGTAAACGAAAATCAATCCGTCCCGCTTCACCCCAGGTGAGCGGGATATTTTTTTAACTCAAATCTACTCAGGATGAAGAGAATCGCTATACAAGGAGTGGTCGGATCGTTTCACGACATCGCGTCGCACGAATATTTCCGGGGCGAACAGCTGCAGATCATCTGTTGCTCGACCTTCGAACAGGTGTTCGAGAATATCAAGCGCGACCCGACGGTCATCGGCATGGTGGCCATTGAGAACACCATCGCAGGGTCGTTGCTGCATAATTACGAACTGCTGCGCGACTCTGGCACCACTGTGGTGGGCGAGCATAAACTGCATATACGCCACTGCATCTGCTGTCTGCCCGATGATGACTGGAGCACCATTCACGAGGTACACTCGCATCCCGTGGCTCTCATGCAGTGCAGAAACTACCTCTCTAACCATCCCGAACTGAGAGCGGTCGAGGCCGACGACACCGCAGGAGCTGCCGAATACATCAGCCGCCATCAGTGCCGCGGACAGGCGGCCATCTGCCATGCCGACGCCGCACAACTCTATGGGATGAAAGTGCTCGAAGACTCCATCGAAGACAATAAGCACAACTTCACCCGGTTTCTCGTCGTCTGCGACGTGCGCAAGGCCGACTTCCTCAGGCCCCTCGACAAGACCAATAAGTCGAGCCTCGTCTTCTCGCTGCCACACGAGGAGGGCTCGCTCTCGAAGGTGCTCACCATCCTCTCGTTCTACGACATCAACCTCACCAAGATACAGTCGCTGCCCGTCATCGGACATGAGTGGGAATATCTGTTCTACGTGGATGTCACCTACAACAACCTCATCCGATACCGGCAGTCTATCGACGCCATCATACCACTCACCAAAGAACTCACCATCCTCGGTGAGTACGTGGAGCGGTAAATAAGAGGTGAGAGGTAAGAGGTGAGAGGTAAGAGGTATGCTTCGGGGCAGGGGGCAGGGTGCAAGGGGCAGGAGATTACCTCGCCGCCCTGTCCCTACTTCCAATCACGATAACTAATGTCCACACTCCCATACTCCTACACTCCCAAACTCCCAAACTCCCAAACTCCCCAAACTTCATAAATATGATCCAAGTAAAAAGTGCAGAGCGCCTCAACGAAGTACAGGAATACTACTTCTCGCGCAAACTCAAAGAGGTGGCACAACTCAATGCCGCTGGAAAAGACATCATCAGCCTCGCCATCGGGTCGCCCGACATGCCGCCGTCGGAACAGACCATCGAGACGCTGTGCCAAGTGGCACGACGCCCCGACGCACACGGATACCAACCCACTATGGGCACTCCCGAACTGCGCGAGGCCATGGCACGCTTCTACCAACGGCACTATGGCGTGACACTCGACCCCAAAACAGAGATACAACCCCTCATCGGTTCGAAAGAGGGCATCCTGCACGTCACACTCGCCTTCGTCAACCCCGGCGAAGAGGTGCTCGTGCCCAACCCGGGCTATCCCACATATACTTCGCTCAGCCGACTGCTCGGCGCACGGGTGGTGAACTATAACCTGAGGGCTGACAACGGGTGGCAACCCGACTTCGACGAACTGGAACGGATGGACCTGAGCCGCGTCAGACTGATGTGGACCAACTACCCCCACATGCCCACCGGTGGCAACGCACGGCGCGACACCTATGAACGGCTGGTGCAGTTCGCACAAAAACACCAAATCGTGGTGGTCAACGACAACCCCTATTCGTTTATCCTCAACCATCAACCCCTCTCAATCCTTCAGGTGGAGGGGGCCAAGGACTGCTGCATTGAGTTCAACTCGATGTCGAAAAGCCATAACATGCCCGGATGGCGCGTGGGGATGTGCGCCACCAACCCGACGTTCATCTCGTGGATACTCAAGGTGAAGAGCAATATCGACTCGGGCACCTTCCGTGGCATACAACTGGCAGCCGCCGCCGCTTACGACAACAGCGACGAGTGGCACCAACAAGCCAATATCGACACCTACCGCCGGCGCCGCAATATAGCAGAACAAATCATGACCACGCTGGGATGCACCTACGACCCCGAACAGGTGGGCATGTTTCTCTGGGGACGCATACCCGACGAATATACCGATGCCGAACAACTCACCGAACGGGTGCTGCATCAGGCACGTGTGTTCATCACACCAGGCTTCATCTTCGGCAGCAACGGCGCACGATACATCCGCATCTCACTCTGTGCCAAAGACGAACGGATGAAAGAGGCGCTCGAAAGGATGAAAGAAATGTAAGAAGACCCCTCCCTGGCTCTCCCCGAGGGGAGTAGATGGTCTGGGGGCAAGGGGCAGGGTGCAAGGGGCAGGAGATTACCTCTCCACGCAAGTAGGGACAGGGCGTGCCCTGTCCGCAAGCAAGAATCACACCACCTAATGGCGGACAGGGCACGCCCTGTCCCTACTTCCAGCCTGCATATCTCAAATCTCAAACCTCAAATCAAAATAGAACACTCAACAAAAAATATATGGAACTCGAATTAGAAAAACTGACTTTACCTAGTGATAACGAACGGCCTTTCGTCATCGCCGGACCCTGTTCGGCTGAGTCGGAAGAGCAAGTGATGACTACCGCACGCCAACTGGCTATGAAGGGGTGCCACAACTTCCGCGCGGGCGTGTGGAAACCTCGTACCAAACCCGGGGGCTTCGAGGGCCACGGCGAAAAAGCACTGCCTTGGCTCAAACGAGTGAAAGACGAGACACACATGCTCGTGGCTACCGAGGTGGCTACGCCCGAACACGTGGAACTGGCTCTCAAATACGGCATCGACATCCTCTGGGTCGGCGCACGCACCTCGGCCAACCCCTTTGCCATGCAGGCCCTGGCCGACGCCCTGCGAGGCGTGGATGTGCCCGTGTTTGTGAAAAACCCCGTCAACCCCGACCTCGAACTGTGGATAGGAGCCATGGAACGGCTCAACCAGGCTGGCGTGAAACGACTCGGAGCCATACACCGCGGATTCTCGTCGTACGACAAGAAGATATACCGCAACCTGCCTATGTGGCAGATACCCATCGAACTGCGCCGGCGCATACCCGAACTGCCGCTCATCAGCGACCCCAGCCATATCGGCGGACGCCGTGAACTCATCGCTCCGCTCTGTCAACAAGCCATGGACCTGGGATTCGACGGACTCATCGTGGAGAGCCACTGCGACCCCGACCGCGCATGGAGCGACGCCAAACAGCAGGTGACACCCGACGTGCTCGACTATATCCTTTCGCTGCTCGTGGTGCGCGACGAGAGAGTGACCACCGAGGGCATACACGAACTGCGCAAGCAGATAGATGAGCTCGACAACCAGCTGATGGACCTGCTGGCTAAGCGCATGCGCGTGTGCCGTGAGATAGGACAGTATAAGAAAGAGCACAACATGACGGTGCTGCAGCATGCCCGCTACAGCGAGATACTCGACAAGCGGGGGGCGCAAGGTTCGCTCTGCGGCATGGACACCGAATTTGTGAAAAAAGTGTTCGAGAGCGTGCACGAAGAGAGCGTGCGACAGCAAATGGAGATTATCAATCAGTAAGCCCCCTCCCCATCCCTCCCCGAGGGGAGAACGTAATTACTTTAAGGTAACTATTCTCCCCCTCGGGGGAGTTAGTGGGGGGCTATTATTCTCCCCCTCGGGGGAGTTAGTGGGGGGCTATTAAATAACATTCAACAAAAATGAAAATCCTAATTTTAGGCGCTGGCAAGATGGGAAGCTTCTTCCTTGACCTGCTCAGTTTCGACCATGAGACGGCGGTCTATGAGAAAGACCCCAAACGTATGCGGTTCACGTACAACACACAGCGGTTCACGCAGTTAGACGAAATCAGGGAGTTCCGACCCGAACTCGTCATCAACGCCGTGACCGTGAAATATACCATCGCGGCCTTCGACGAGGTGATGCCCTATCTGCCCGACGACTGTATCATCAGCGACATCGCATCGGTGAAGACGGGACTCAAAGAATACTACGAACAGACGGGGCACCGCTACGTTTCTACACACCCCATGTTCGGACCTACCTTCGCCAATCTGCAGCAGCTCAGCGAAGAGAACGCAATCATCATCACCGAGGGCGACTACATGGGGCGCATCTTCTTCAAGGAACTGTACCGCCAACTGGGGCTGAACATCTATGAATACACCTTCGAGGAGCACGACCAGACGGTGGCTTATTCGCTCAGTATTCCCTTTGTCTCTACCTTCGTCTTCGCTGCCGTGATGAAGCATCAGGATGCGCCGGGCACCACCTTCAAACGGCACATGCGCATTGCCAAGGGTGTGCTCAACGAAGACGACTATCTGCTGCAAGAGGTGCTCTTCAACCCCTACACCAGCGGACAAGTGGCACAGATACGGTCAGAACTCAAGCAACTCATCGAAATCATCGACAATAAAGACGCCGACGGCATGGCGGCCTACTTGAAGAAGATTCGCGACAACGTGCGCCGCGACATCGAGATCAATAAGTGACAACGCTCATGACTCCGCACAGCCGACTCGTATGTCATCTGCTCGCCTTCGCCACCGTGGCGGTGTGGGGCACTACGTTCGTCAGCACCAAGGTGTTGCTGATGGAGGGCCTCACGCCCGCGCAGATCTTCACTCTCCGTTTTGCCATGGCCTACGTGCTGCTCGCCGCATGGATGGGGGCGCAGGCTGTGATGAAGAAACGGCACGCCAGGCGGGTGACGGTCGTGGGAAGGACTGCCCGACAGCGTGAGTCGGGGTGGGGTGTCGTCAGGCGCGAACTGCTCATGCTCGCCCTCGGCGTGACGGGTGGCTCGCTCTATTTCATGGCCGAGAACGAGGCGCTCAATCACACCACAGCCACCAACACGTCGCTCATCGTGTGCTCGTGCCCGCTCTTCGCCATGATCATCATCGGCATGGTCTATCCCGCCGAACGTGTCAGGAGGCGACAGTGGGTGGGCTCCCTCATCGCCTTCGTGGGCATGGCCGTCGTGGTGCTCAACGGGCGCTTCGTGTTGCATCTCTCGCCTATAGGCGACCTGCTCGCCTTCACGGCATGCCTCTGCTGGGCTTTTTACTCGCTGCTGATGAAACCGGCGCTGGCTCGCTATTCGGCGGCCTACGTCACACGCAAGGTGTTCTTCTATGGTGTGCTTACCATACTGCCCTATTTCCTCTTTGTGCCCGACTGGCCCGCCGTCGAGGTGCTCACACGGCCCGTTGTCGTGGGCAATCTGCTCTTCCTCGGTGTCATCGCGTCGATGGTCTGCTTCTTGGTGTGGAACTGGGTCCTCCGTCAGCTCGGTCCGGTGGTGGCCACCAACTGGGTCTATTTCAACCCCATCACCACGATGCTCTTTGCCTGGTGGCTTCTGGGCGAGACCATCACGCTCTATTTCATCCTCGGTGCCACTCTCATCCTCCTCGGCATGTATCTCGCCGACAAGAAATAATTCACAATTATTCGCAAGCTCATCAGCTACGCAGTCACAATTCACAATTCACAATTCAGAATTCACAATCGCGAAGCGACAACTCAACATTCGAAACTCAAAACTCAAAAATGAAAACTCTTCTTCTCTGTCTCGTCACACAGGTTCTCAACTCTTTGCTCCCCGTCCCTGCTTGCGGCAAAGTCATCTCCTGCCCCCCGCCCCCTGCCCCCTGCCCCCCAATCTATTCTCTTACCTCTTACCTCTCACCTCTCACCTCTAAAAAGATAGCCCCCTGCCCCCAAATCTATTCTCCTGCCCCTTGCCCCTTGCCCCCTGCCCCCAAAACATATACCTTCGTCCAACTGAACTGCGAAAATCTCTTCGACTGTGACCACGATACTCTGAAAAACGACTACGAATACCTGCCCGATTCGAAGAAAAAATGGGACCGCCCGCGCTATTGGCGAAAGGTCAACAACATTGCGCGCGAAATCATCGCTTGTGGAGAGACGCAGCGGCAAGGTCAGGAAAAGAACGATAGCATGAGCAGGGCAGGGGAGTGGACACTGCCCGACATGGTGGCGCTGTGCGAGGTGGAGAACGACTCGGTGCTGGTGGCGCTCACCCGGCGCTCGCTCTTACGGCAGGCACGCTACGACTATGTGATGACACAGAGCGCCGACGAGCGCGGCATCGACGTGGCCCTGCTCTATTCGCCCTTCTCCTTCCGTCTGCTCCGGCATTATCCGTTGCGGGTGCAGCCCGTGGAGGGCCTCCATGCCACACGCGACGTGCTCTATGCCGCAGGCATCATCGCCACGGGCGACACACTGCACGTGATGGTAGCGCACGCACCCAGCAGGCGCGGCGCTCGGCGGTTGAGCGACGAATATCGTATGCGGGTGTCGCAGCGCATCATGGCTACGGTCGATTCCATCCGGGCGCTCTCGCCCTCGGCACCCCTCATCGTGGCAGGCGACTTCAATGCCTACGGGCAAGAGCCTTCGTTGCAAATACTTACAGACGGTCTGCTCACCGATATCTCGCTGGAAGCCAAAGGGCAAAACGGGGCGCGCGGCACCTACAAGTATATGGGCGAATGGGGCAGTCTGGACCACCTCTTCGTAGGCGGGGCGCTGCGCGACAGGGTGCAGGAGTGCCGCATCGGCGACTTCCTCTTTTTGCTCGAAGATGACAAGAAATATGGTGGTGTCAAACCCCGACGCACTTATATCGGACCGCGCTATCAAAATGGCTTTAGCGACCACCTGCCGCTCATCGCCACCTTTCAGTGGTGAGGCATTTCGGCACTTATCACCTTATTTTTAAAAAAACAACACATATTTATTTCATTCTTTCATCTTTTTTGTGTAATTTTGCACGCTGTTTGGAGTGACAACACGTCAGGCACTCCTGAAAATGTTTTTACATTCACACAAAATAGATATGTTTGAAAACCTTAGTGACCGGCTCGAACGGTCGTTCAAAATCCTCAAAGGCGAGGGCAAAATCACCGAAATCAACGTTGCCGAGACGATGAAAGACGTCAGGCGCGCGCTCATCGACGCCGATGTCAACTACAAAGTGGCTAAAACCTTCACCGACAAGGTGAAGCAAAAGGCGCTCGGTATGAACGTGCTCACTGCCGTGAAACCCGGACAACTGATGGTGAAACTCGTGCACGACGAACTGGCAGAACTGATGGGTGGAGAGACCGTGGGACTGGAACTCAAAAACCGACCCGCCATCATCCTCATGTCGGGACTGCAAGGTTCGGGTAAGACCACCTTCAGCGGAAAACTGGCTAATATGCTGAAGAAAAAACAGCGCAAGAACCCGCTGCTCGTGGCATGTGACGTCTATCGACCGGCCGCCATCGAACAGCTGAAGGTGGTGGGCGCATCGGTCGAGGTGCCCGTATATTCCGAACCCGACAACAAAAACGTGGTGGAGATTGCCAACAATGGTATCCGCGAGGCTAAGGCCAAAGGCTACGACGTGGTCATCATCGATACCGCCGGACGACTGGCCATCGACGAGCAGATGATGAACGAAATCGAGACGCTCAAAAAAGCCGTCAACCCCGACGAGACGCTCTTCGTGGTCGATTCGATGACCGGTCAGGATGCCGTCAACACAGCCAAGGAGTTCAACGACCGACTCGACTTCGACGGCGTGGTGCTCACCAAACTCGACGGCGACACCCGAGGCGGTGCCGCACTATCCATACGCACCGTGGTCACCAAACCCATCAAGTTCGTCGGTACGGGCGAGAAGATGGAGGCCATCGACCCCTTCCACCCCTCGCGCATGGCCGACCGTATCCTCGGCATGGGCGACATCGTCAGTCTGGTGGAGCGCGCTCAGGAGCAGTTCGACCAGGAGGAGGCTCTCCGCCTGCAGAAGAAGATACAGAAGAATAAATTCGACTTCAACGACTTCCTCGGACAGATACAGCAGATCAAGAAGATGGGCAACCTCAAGGACCTCGCTTCGATGATTCCCGGCGTGGGCAAGGCCATCAAGGATGTGGATATCGACGACGATGCCTTCAAGAGCATCGAGGCCATCATACAGAGCATGACACCCAAGGAGCGCAGCAACCCCGAAATCCTCAACCAGAGTCGGCGCATGCGCATCGCCAAGGGCTCTGGCACTTCCGTGCAGGAGGTGGGCCGACTCATCAAGCAGTTTGACCAGACCCGTAAGATGATGAAGATGATGACGGGTTCCAAGGCTTCGATGATGATGAATGCCATGCGTGGCAAAATGCCCAACATGCCCGGTATGCCCGGCATGAAACCTCAACACTAAACCCTCAACCCTCAACCCTCAACAGAGTTAACCCCTCAATATTTCATGCAACTCATAGACGGAAAAGCCACGGCTGCCGCCATCAAGGCGGAGATAGCTGAAGAAGTGAAGCAAATCATGCAAAGGGGAGGCAAACAACCTCACCTCGCTGCCATCCTGGTAGGACACGATGGCGGGTCGGAGACGTATGTGAAAAATAAAGTGCTCGCATGCGAGGCATGCGGCTTCAAATCGACTCTGATACGGTTTGAAGCGGACGTGGCCGAGGAAGCCCTGCTCGCGCAGGTCAGAGTGCTCAATAATGACCCCGATATTGACGGCTTTATCGTGCAACTGCCACTGCCCCGGCATATCGACGAGCAGAAGGTGATCATGGCCATCGACTACCGGAAGGATGTGGATGGGTTCCACCCCGTCAACGTGGGGCGCATGGCCATCGGACTGCCCTGTTTCATCTCGGCCACGCCGCTCGGCATCATGACCCTCCTGCAACGCTATGGTATTCAGACCAGCGGCAAGAAATGCGTCATCCTGGGGCGCAGCAATATCGTGGGAAAACCCATGGCGCAACTGATGATGCAGAAACAGTGGGGTGATGCTACGGTGACTGTCTGCCACAGCCGCTCGAAGACGCTGAAGGAGGAGTGCCGAGAGGCCGACATCATCATCGCTGCCATCGGACAACCCGAATTCCTGCGCGCCGATATGGTGAAAGAGGGGGCCGTGGTCATCGACGTGGGTACCACGCGTGTGCCCGACGCCTCGCGCAAGAGCGGTTTCCGCCTCACTGGCGACGTGAAGTTCGACGAGGTGGCTCCGAAATGTTCCTTCATCAGTCCGGTGCCCGGTGGCGTGGGACCCATGACCATCTGCTCGCTGATGAAGAACACCCTCGCAGCCGGCAAGAAAGAATACTACAAATAGCTTAGTAGTTAGGTCGTTAAATTCGTTAAAAACGTTATAACCGTTACAATCGTTACAATCGTTATACTCGATAAAGTCGTTTAGCCAAATGCCAAAGATCTATCATGAGCACTCGCTCCATTCGCTCACCCCTCCTTCGGAGGGGCCGGGGGAGGCTCTGCTTTCCGCGCATGAATATTATCTCCGCGGCAATGAGTACCGCCGTCAGGGCAACTGGCAGGAGGCCATCAACTGCTATCTCGAGGCTATCGAACTCGACCCCGACAGTCCGGCGGTGCATGCCAAGCAGATGCTCGACGACATCCTCAATTATTACAACAAAGATTTATATAATCCATAACAAGGAATGCGAACAGATTTCTCAATGTTTAATCCTGTTAACTAAATCCAAATATTATGAGTAAAATCAAAGGTGCTATCGTGGTTAACACCAACAGGTGCAAAGGATGCCAACTGTGCATCTATGCCTGTCCGAAAGACGTCATCAACCTGACGCCTAAGAAGGTGAACATCTCGGGCTATCCTTACGTGGAGGCCGTGCGGCCCGACGACTGCATCGGTTGCGCTTCGTGCGCCATCGTATGTCCCGACGGGTGTATCACTGTGTACCGTAAAAAAGTGGAGGAGTAAAGTGATGGCTGAACAAGAAGTGAAATTGATGAAAGGCAACGAGGCGATAGCCCACGCTGCCATCCGCTGTGGCTGTGACGGTTACTTCGGTTACCCCATCACTCCGCAGAGTGAAGTGATTGAAACGCTCGCCGAACTCAAACCCTGGGAGACGACCGGCATGGTGGTCGTGCAGGCCGAGAGCGAGGTGGCGGCTATTAACATGGTCTATGGCGCCGCAGGTGCCGGCAAGAGGGCGATGACATCGTCGTCGAGCCCTGGCGTGGCGCTCAAACAAGAGGGCATCGCCTATATGGCGGGCGCCGAACTGCCCGGACTCATCGTCAACGTGCAGCGCGGAGGCCCCGGACTGGGCACCATACAGCCCTCGCAAAGCGACTATTTCCAGGCTACACGCGGAGGCGGCAACGGCGACTACTATGTGCTGGTGCTCGCTCCCTCGTCGGTGCAGGAGATGGCCGACTTCGTTGACCTGGCTTTCGAACTGTCGTTCAAATACCGCATTCCGGCCATGATCCTGAGCGATGGCGTCATCGGACAGATGATGGAGAAGGTGGTGCTGCCGCCCTACAAACCGCGCCGCACCGACGAGGAGGTCATCGCACAGTGCCCCTGGGCCTCGGTGGGAAAACCCAAGAGCCGCGGGCGCAACGTCATCACCTCGCTCGAACTCAAACCCGAGATCATGGAGCAGCGCAACATCCACTTGCAGGAGAAATACCAGACCATACGCGAAAACGAGGTGCGCTACGAGACCATGCAGATGGACGATGCCGACTATATGATCGTGTCGTTCGGCAGCGCAGCGCGTATCTCTGAGAAGTCTATCGAACTGGCACGCGAGGAGGGCATCAAGGTGGGACTCTTCCGTCCTATCACCCTCTGGCCCTTCCCCACCAAGCAAATCGCCGAGATGGCCAAAGGAAAGAAAGGTGTGCTCGTGGCCGAGATCAACGCCGGACAGATGGTCGAGGACGTGCGCCTGGCTGTCAACGGTGCTGTTCCTGTGGAGTATTTCGGACGGCTGGGCGGCATCGTGCCCGACCCCGAAGAGATTGTAGAGGCATTGAAAACTAAATTGATGAAATGATGGAAACAAACAATATCATCAGTCCGGAGAACCTGGTTTACAAAAAACCGACTCTGTTGAACGACAACCCCATGCACTACTGTCCAGGATGCTCGCACGGCGTGGTGCATAAACTCATCGCCGAGGTCATCGAGGAGATGGGCATGGAAGAGAAGAGCGTGGGCGTCTCGCCCGTGGGATGCGCCGTCTTCGCATACAACTATATCGACATCGACTGGCAGGAGGCGGCTCACGGCCGCGCACCAGCTGTGGCCACCGGCATCAAGCGTATGTGGCCCGACCGGCTCGTCTTCACCTATCAGGGCGACGGCGACCTGGCCTGCATCGGCACCTGCGAGACCATCCATGCGCTCAACCGTGGCGAGAATATCGTCATCATCTTCATCAACAATGCCATCTACGGCATGACCGGCGGACAGATGGCGCCCACCACGCTGCTCGGACAGAAGACGGCCACATGCCCCTACGGACGACAGGCCGACCTGCACGGATATCCCCTGAAGATGGCCGACATCGCCGCACAGCTCGAGGGCACCTGCTACGTCACTCGTCAGAGCGTGGAGACCGTGGCTGCCATCCGCAAGGCGAAGAAGGCGCTGCGCAAGGCCTTCGAGGCTTCCATGGCCAAGAAAGGCTCATCCCTCGTCGAGTTCGTCAGCACCTGCAACAGCGGTTGGAAACTTACCCCCCGCCAGGCCAACGAGTGGATGACAGAAAATATGTTCCCCTTCTATCCCAAAGGCGACCTCAAGGACACAACAGGCATGTAAAATCGTTTAGTGAATAGCAATGAAAACAGAAATCATCATATCCGGATTCGGTGGTCAGGGCGTACTCTCAATGGGTAAGATTCTCGCTTACTCGGCCCTGATGGAAAACAAAGAGGTGACATGGATGCCGGCCTACGGTCCCGAACAGCGTGGCGGCACCGCCAACGTCACGGTCATCATCTCTGATGAGCGCATCTCGTCGCCTATCCTCAGTAAGTACGATATCGCCATCGTGCTCAACCAGCCCTCGCTCGATAAGTTCGAGCCGCGTGTGAAGCCCGGCGGCATCCTCATCTACGACAACTACGGCATCATCAACCCGCCCAAGCGCACCGACATCAATGTCTATACCATCGATGCGATGGACAAGGCGGCAGAGATGAAAAACTCTAAGATCTTCAACATGATTGTTCTGGGCGGTCTGCTCCGCATCTGTCCCGTTGTCACCAACAACGGTCTGGAGAAAGCGCTTTACAAGACCCTGCCCGAGCGTCACCACAACCTCATCCCCCTCAACATGGAGGCCGTGAATGCAGGTGGCGACATCATCATGAAGAGGGCGTAAACACCCTGTCATTCGCAAGTAGTGTCAGGGCGTGCCCTGTCCGCCAGCATGGTTTGTATCTACGTCAGTAGTGTCAGGGCGTGCCCTGTCCGCCAGCACGTTTTCATCTGCGCCAGTAGGGACAGGGCGTGCCCTGTCCGCCTGCATGGTTTGTAACTACAAAAAAGGGACGCGTCACCGCGTCCCTTTTTTGTTTGAATACCCTAAAAATGGTACGTTTCGTTTGAAAAAGTGTAGTAAATGCCGTTTTTTCGTTTGAAAAAGTGTAATCAACTCGAATTATTCCTTTGAAAAAGTGTAATCAACTCGAATTATTCGTAAGCATTCGTTGAAATACACGTTGTAGCAGTTGTAGTATCGTTGTACCTTTGC
>CAMVAT010000061.1 GCA_947165505.1 uncultured Prevotellaceae bacterium
TTGTGAGAATCGGTATTTGAACGGGGTTGCACCCTGCAAAATGAGCTATTGGTCTCTTTTTTTTTTATTTCTTCTTTCTTCTTCTGCGCGTGCGCGCGTGCGCAGGTGTACTTCTGCTTAAACGGTTGTTGTATTTTCGTAATGCGTTGTATATAAGTGAGTTGTGTAATTGCTTCGTTGGCGCGTTTTGCGTGGAAAATGACATAAAAACGAATCGAAAACGATTCAAAAACGATGCAAAAGACACGTCAAAAACAGTGTCGGATTCTTATTTGCCGTCGTTGCCAATTCCACATCCAAAACAAAAAAACAAACAGGTATGATAAAGGCGATAATTAAAAGTCTTGACACAACAACCATTATCCCTTTGCAATTTCAGCGACAATATAAATTGCCCCGTTATATATAAGGGAACACATTAATCCTTCAAACAACCGATAGGAACAACCATTACGCCATCTGTTCTCATGTACGCATATTGTCCGACGGCAGTTAAAACCATCTTAAATGATGGCTTCTTCATCTTTGTTGTGTCTATCTTTTCTGCCAAGGTGTTTAGATTAGCGGCCCCTTCCTCAATAAGCGTGTCACCGCCCAATTTTATCTCAATGAGGCCATAGCTGCCGTTTCTCAAATGCACAACAGTGTCACATTCAAGACCATTTTTGTCTCTGTAGTGGAACACGTCTCCATCGTTTGCTTCTGCATACACACGAAGGTCTCGCACACAGAGCGTTTCAAAAAACAAGCCCAAAGTGTTCAGGTCGTTCAGCAAGTCATTCGGTCCTATACCTAAAGCCGCAATAGCTAAAGATGGATCGACAAAATAGCGTGTGTCGCTGGTTCGTATGGCGGTTTTTGACCGAAGATTGGGATTCCAGGCCGGCATGTCCTCTATCACGAAAATCTTTTTTAAAGCCTTGATATATGACGTGACCGTTTCGTCGCTCATGTCTTCCGGCTCATTCATTTTCATGTCCTCTATGATAGTAGGTATACTGGCCATCGCTCCTTGTAATCGTGCATATGAGCGCATAAGCCTCTTGGCACGGAACTCATCTCTTTCAACTCCGTCAACTCTTGAAATGTCAGAGCGTGTTATGGCTTCAAAATACTCTGTTACTTGACGAAGTGAAGCCTTCTGACTTTTCTTGGTTAGAGATTTGGGCCAGCCACCTCGGCAAATAGCAAAAGCAATGTCTTCCATTTTCAGAATACTTTCTCCATCAACCTTTTCTGGTTCAGCAAAAAGAGCCCTGATGCTTACATCTCCAGATGATTCTCCCGATTCCCACAGCGTCATGGGGCGCATTGTAAGCCATGCGAAACGTCCAGCGCCAGTATGGCGAATTTTTGATTGATCTGCAGGAACGGCTGAGCCTGTAAGTATGAACAAACCATCATCCTGTCTGTGGTCTGCTTCAAAACGTACTGCATCCCATATTTGAGGGGCTATCTGCCATTCGTCAATAAGTCTCGGAGTGTCACCTTGAAGCAGTCGTTTGATGTTTGTTTCCGCCAATTGCAGGTTTTGCTGTATGTTAGCGGGATCATCCATATACAGGATGCTCTTAGCTTGCTGTTCTGCTGTTGTTGTTTTGCCGCAAGCTTTAGGTCCCTCAATAAGAACGGCTCCCATTGCTTCTAATTTCTCCTCTAAAAGAATGTCTGCAATTCTCTTTCGATAATTGGTGTTCTCAGCCATGATAAAATTTTGTGTAGTTTTCGGTGCAAAAGTAGCGATTTTTCTATAAACAAACGAACATTTTACGTATAATTTGGTCGTTTGGCGCGTTTTTATTTGGTTAAATGGCTTAATGTCGTTTGGTTAAATGGCTTAATATCGTTTGGTCGTTTGGCTTTATCCAGCTTGGTTATTTGATTAAAGACTTTGTTCGGGTCTCACTCCAACGAACTTTGGGTAGGGCATACTCTGCCCGAGAGCAAGCGATGCAGAATGGTTGACCATACCTTGTATTCTCTTCCTTCGCAGTTGGTTTCTTTTACAGACTCCTCCATTCTCCATAGAGAATAAACGACCACAACGTATGGTTTTCCCCCTCATTTTTAGGAGAAATCCCTTTGCATATTGAAAAATATTTACTACTTTTGCCAACAGTTAATTACACTCAAGTCTAACCTTTCAAATGACAAACAGATGAAAAAACTTTTGACCTTGGCCGTGACGATGGCGATAGCCATCTCCGCCGCAGCGCTCCCATACTCGCAGGCACGCACCGAAGCCCTCTTCCTCAGCGATAAGATGGCCTACGAACTCGGACTGAGCCTCGAACAGTATGAGGCGGTGTATGAAATCAATTTCGACTATTTCTACAGCATCAACAGCCGTAGCGCTCTCTACGGCATCTATTGGCAGCGGCGCAACGCCGACCTGCAGTATGTGCTCTCGCCCTTCCAGTACCAGTGCTATCAGGTGGCCTCGTATTTCTATCGCCCGCTCGCTTGGAACAATGGGGCGTGGCGTTTTGTCATCCGCAACCGCTACACCGTCAGCACCCGCATCTACATGGGGCGCCCATCGGCCTATAACACCTACAGGGGCGGACGAAACAAACCGCGCAACAGCTATTATCAAGGGCGCTCGTTCAACCAGCCGGCAGCTCCCAACCCGCAAAACCCATACCCCGGCAAGAACAACCGACCCGGCACCAACAACCAGCTCAACTCGTTTGACCATAACAATGCGGCAAGACCGAACAACAGTCAACCCAACAAACCCAGCACGGGCAACAGGCCGAGCACAGGCTACAAGCCCAGTACCAGCAACAGACCAACTGCCACTTCCCATTCTTCGACCCGCCAGGGCAGCACTGCACAGCCCCGGAAAGCAACGCACAGGTAATGACAGAGGAGTGGGGTGAAATCCCCACCACACTTTAGGAAAAGTCCCCCCCAGCTTTAGGTATAATCCTTTGCGGGGGGGCTTTTTTTGCCTTATCTTTGCACCAGAGAAAACAACAAAATGTATCACCTTTTTAAAACATACGACTATGAAGAAAATGATGACCCTGGCAGTGATGATGACGATAGCCATCCGTGCCGCAGCTATGACATACACCGAGGCTCGCAACGAAGCCCTGTTCCTCAGCGACAAAATGGCCTACGAGCTGGGCTTGAGCAACGAACAGTACGATGCCGTGTATGAAATCAACTTCGACTACTTCTATAGCGTCAACAGCCGCTATGATGTGGGTGGAACCTACTGGAGCCGTCGCAACCTCGACCTGAGCTACGTGCTTACGGCCTATCAGTACAACCTCTATACCGCGATGGACTACTTCTACCGTCCGCTCGACTGGTACAACGGCGCTTGGCGCTTCACGGTCTATGGCCGCTACACCAACCGCAACTACTTCTACCGCGCACGTCCTACGGTCTATGTGACCTACACGGGGGGCAGAAACCACTATAGCAACAGCTATTACGCCGGACGCTCTTTCAACAAGCCGACGACGCATCATGGCAACAATCCCGCCCGCTACGGTAACACTACGACTCGGCCTGCGACCTCTCATGGCAATGTGAACGGCACGCGCAACCACGGTCAGGTGTTCGACCACAACAACGCCAACACCGCACGCCGCACCACAGCCGCACCGGCTCCGCGCGCCACTCATAAGTAAGACGGCTCACGCCAATCATACCTCCTCGTGAGGGACTCTATATACCACCAAGGCTCCAGAATCCGTTCTGGGGCTTTTTTTTGGGGGGGGTGGATTTCCGGGTTTCCCGGGCTATCCGGATTTTCCGGATTTTCCGGGTTCTCCGGGTTACCGGGTTCTCCGGTTTTTCTCGGCTTTCCGGGTTTATTGCGGGGTGCCCGTAGCATATCTCCTGCCCCTCGCCCCTTGCCCCCGAATTTACATTTTTTTGAGAATAATGATGGCTGTTTTAAATATTTGAACTATTTTTGCATACGGAAATAATACTTCCATTATCCAATCGATGGAAAACAACGAAAATAATCCCCGTGATATCCGCCATTACGACGATGGTACCGCCAGCGTACTGCGTAAGATGGTGGTATATAATGATAGCATCACATTTCATCAATCATAAAAACCTAAAAAAAACTTACCCGTCATGACCAACAAAAAGTACGGACATTTTGATGACGCGCATCGTGAATACGTCATCACCGACCCAAAAACACCATGGCCCTGGATCAACTACCTGGGCAATGAAGACTTCTTCTCGCTTATCTCCAACACCGCCGGAGGATACTCCTTCTATAAGGATGCCAAGTTCCGCCGCATCACACGCTACCGCTACAACGGCGTGCCCATGGACAACGGCGGACGCTATTTCTATATCAAAGACGCCGACACCGTCTGGTCGCCGGGATGGAAACCCTGCAAGACACCGCTCGACCACTACGAGTGCCGGCACGGCATGAACTACACGCGCATCACCGGATGCAAAGACGGCATCGAGGCCAGCGTGCTCTTCTTCGTGCCCCTCAAGACATGGGCCGAGGTGCAGAAACTCACCCTCAAGAACCATACCGAACAGACGAAGACCCTGAAACTCTTCTCGTTTGAGGAGTGGTGCCTGTGGAACGCCGCCACCGACATGGAGAACTTCCAACGCAACTTCTCTACCGGCGAGGTGGAGATCGAAGGCTCCGTGATCTACCACAAGACCGAATATCGCGAGCGCCGCAACCACTATGCCTTCTACAGCGTCAACACCCCCATCCAGGGCTTCGACACCGACCGCGAGACATTCGTAGGACTCTACAATGAGTTCGCCTGTCCTGATGCCGTGGTCGAGGGACGTCCGCGCAACAGCCATGCTCACGGGTGGAGCCCCATCGCATCGCACTACATCGAGGTGACGCTGCAGCCCGGCGAGTCGAAAGACTTCATCTTCCTCTTAGGATATGTCGAGAATGAGCAGGAGGAGAAGTTCATCGCTCCCCAGGTGATCAACAAGGCCAAGGCCAAAGCCCTCATCGACCGCTTCGACACCACCGAGAAGGTGGATGCCGCCTTTGCCGAACTCAACGCCTACTGGGACCGCCTGCTCGATATCTACCGCGTGCAGACCGGCAACGACAAACTCGACCGTATGGTCAATATCTGGAACCAATATCAGTGCATGGTCACCTTCTGCATGTCGCGCTCGGCTTCGTTCTTCGAGAGCGGCATCGGACGCGGCATGGGATTCCGCGACTCTAACCAAGACCTCGTGGGATTCGTACACCAGATACCCGAGCGCGCACGCCAGCGCATCATCGACATCGCCTCGACGCAGTTCCCCGACGGCGGATGCTATCACCAGTATCAGCCGCTCACCAAACGAGGCAACAACGACATCGGAGGCGGTTTCAACGACGACCCCTGCTGGCTCATCTTCGGCACCGTGGCCTATATCAAAGAGACGGGCGACTTCACCATCCTCGACGAGATGGTGCCCTTCGACAACCAGCCGGGCTCGGAGGTGACGCTCTTCGAGCACCTCAAGGTGTCGTTCGACCATGTGGTCAACAACTTGGGCCCGCACCGCCTGCCCCTCATCGGGCGCGCCGACTGGAACGACTGCCTCAACCTCAACTGCTTCTCGTGGGACCCCAACGAGTCGTTCCAGACCACGGAGAACAAGAGCGAGGGCTCGAAGGCCGAGTCGCTCATGATCGCGGGCCTGTTTGTGGTCACCGGCAAGGACTATGTGGCGCTGTGCCGCCGCACCGGACGCGACGACGAGGCCGACCGCGCCCAGCACCATGTGGACGACATGATCGAGGCGGTGAAACGCGACGGCTGGGACGGTGAGTGGTACCTGCGCGCCTACGACTTCTTCGGCAACAAGATCGGCTCTGACGAGTGCGAAGAGGGTAAGATATTCATCGAGTCGCAGGGATGGTGCACCATGGCGGGCATCGGACTCGAAGAGGGACTGGTGGGCCGCGCCCTCGACAGCGTGAAGGAGCGGCTCGACTGCGAGCACGGCATCGTGCTCAACAACCCCGCCTTCACCACCTATCATGTCGAGATGGGCGAGATATCGTCTTATCCCGAGGGATACAAGGAGAACGCCGGCATCTTCTGCCACAACAACCCGTGGGTCATCATCGGCGAGACGGTGGCGGCACGCGGCGACGACGCGTGGGAGCACTATAAGAAGATACTGCCCTCGTACGTGGAGGAAGACCGCCAGACGCTGCACAAGGTGGAGCCTTACGTCAACTGCCAGATGGTGGCGGGCAAGGATGCCTTCCGTCCGGGCGAAGGCAAAAACTCATGGCTCACAGGCACTGCCGCCTGGATGTGGTACACGGTGTCGGAGTTCATCCTCGGCATCAAACCCGACTACGACGGCATTCTCATCGACCCCTGTCTGCCCTCTACGGCCAAGGAATATACCGTCTGCCGCCGTTTCCGTGGCTCGGAGTATGAGATTCACGTCTCCAACCCCGACGGCAACAATAAGGGCGTGAAGAGTGTCACCCTCGATGGTGAGGCACTGCCCACGGCCCTCGTTCCCTTCACACCCGGCAAGCACCGGGTAGAGGTGGCGATGTAAGGATTCCCCAAAGTATTTATCCGCAGTGGAAATACCGCTTCACGAGTTTATCTATCTCATCGGGCATGTGCTCGATATCGTGGCGGAGGGTGGCATCATCGTATCGGCGTAGGTCGGCGATGATGCCATCTATCATGGCCGGGCTGAACACGCCATAGGCCTCGAACACGCTGCGCTGCCGCTCCAGACAGTCGGCAGAGGCCACGCAACTGTCGGGCAACTGTGCCAGTTGTGCCAGACACCCCGCGTTGGCCTTGTCGTGGATGTTCACATTCACGTAGGTGCGCTCGGCCACCTCCAGCGCATCCGTCATCTCAAAGCCGTGGCGGCAGGCCACGCACAGTCCGGCGATGAGCTGGTAGAGGTCGGCCGAACCGTCGGGCGAGCGCATCTCCACGGTCTGTTTCATGGTGGTGTCGGTGTGTGAGGGCGCTTCCAAGGGGTTGGCCACGCTGCTCATGTCTTTTTTCGCCGTCCATCCCAGGGGCACGCGCACCAGCACCGATCGGTTGCGGTCGCCCCAGCACACGTTGGTGGGCGCTTCCTGATGGGGCACCAAGCGGAAATACGACATCGGATTCTTATTGCCGAAGGCGGTGATGCTCTGGGCCACGTCCATCATGCCGGCTATCATGCGCCGGGCGTCGGTGCTCAGCGCGCCGTCGTGCAGCATCATATTGTGCCCGTCTTTCATCATGCGCATGTGGATGTGCAGACCCGAACCGGCCTTGCCCGTCGTGATTTTCGGGGCGAAGGTCACATTCAGACCGTATTGGTAGGCCAGATTTCTGATTACCCATTTGGCTATCATCAATTCGTCGGCGGCTTGTTCGGCTTTTACTGGCAGAAATTCTATCTCGTTCTGCTCATATACCATCCCGTCGTGCACGAAGTTGCCTACTTCAGAATGTCCGTACTTGATATGTCCGCCGGCCTGGGCGATATATTTCATGCACTGGGCGCGGAATTCGTTAGCCTTGGCATAAGGGGCCGACTCATGGTAACCGTGCTGGTCGATGGCGGGATACATCTCGTCGTCTTTGAAGATGACGTAATACTCCAGCTCGCCCATGGCGTGAAACTCCATCCCCGTCACATCGCGGAATGCCTGACAGGCCTTCCGGAGCGTGTGCTCCGGGGCGCTCTCCAGCGGATTGCCGTCTTTGTCGAAAAACGAGCACAGCATGCAGAGCGTGGGTATCTCGGCGAAGGGGTCCACAAAGGCGGTGCAGTATCGCGGTATCACATACAGGTCGCTGCTGCCGGCCTGGATAAAGGAGAAGAGGCTGCTGCCATCAACCCGTTCGCCGCAGGTGAGGATGGTCTCGAGATAGGCCATGTGGGTGATGACGAAATTGAGTGTCTTCAGTTTGCCGTCGCCGCCGGGGTACATGAAGTTGACCATGCGGATGTCATTCTCCTCAGCGTAGCGCATGATGTCGGCACGTGTAAAGTCTGTTGCAGGCTTGTTCAGGAACGCCACAATCGGGTTGGCGTTCATGTTCAGTTCTTTGTCGTTCATAGTGTTTTAAGGTGATAAATTCAACTTTCTCAAGCTCCGCTTGCTCTTTGGAATTGAGGAGTTTGGGATTCCCAGACTTCTTATTTCTCCACCAATATCCTCGCATCCACGGCGATGACGTTCTTTTCGTCGGCCAGCAGCGGGTTGATGTCCATCTCTTTGATCTCGGTGGCGAAGCGGAGCAGGGTAGAGAGACGCACGATGATCTCGGCATAGCGCTTCTCGTTGATGCCGGCCTGTCCGCGTGTGCCCTTGATGATCTTATATCCTCGCAGCGAGTGGATCATCGAGAAAGCCTCGTCGTAGGAGAGGGGAGCCAGACCGCTCGACACGTCTTTGAGCACCTCGACGAAGATGCCGCCCAGGCCACACAGCACGATATGTCCGAAGCGCGGCTCGTATTTCGCTCCGATGAAGAGTTCGGTGCCCTTGATCATCTTCTGCACCATCACAGCCGTGGCGTCGGGTATCTGAATCATGCGGTCAAACTCCAGTGCCAGATGCTTGTCGGTGCGCACGTTGAGGGCCACGCCGCCCACGTCGCTCTTGTGCACGGGTCCCACCACCTTGGCCACCACGGGGTAGCCCACCTTCTGTGCGAAGGCGATGAGCTCGTCTTTGTTGTCGCTCACCATCTCGGGCACCATGGGGATGCCAGCGCATGAGAGCAGGTCATGCACCTTGTCGGGCGAGATATAGCCGTTGTCGTTGATGCCGCTGATGATTTCGCGGATGCGGGGCACATCCACGCCGAAGAGTTCTATCTCGGTCGATGCCGGCCGGGGTGTGCGCATGATTTGTGTCAGCGCGGTGGCCAGCGTCACCTCGTCGCTGAAGTTGACGTGCCCTTTCTTGAGAAATTCCTCCACCTCGGGTCCTGCGGTGTGCAGCGAGGGTAGGATAGGGAAGACGGGCTTCTTGCACTCCAGTATCTTCTTGTGCAGCACGTCGTAAGCCTCGTAGAGTTGTACCAGGCCCGGTGTGCCGAAGATGACCATGATGGCATCGATGTTGTCGAACTTGTTCTCGCAGTAGTCAATGGCGATGCCCAGGTGCTCGGGTGTGCCGGTGGCGAGGATGTCGATGGGGTTGGCGGTCGAGGCACCGGGGAAGAGCTGTGCTTTCAGTTCGTCGGCTACGGGTCCTGAGAGCGGCGGCACCTGCAGTCCGCCCTTCGACAGCGCGTCGGTGAGCATCACGCCCGGTCCGCCGGCATGGGTCACGATGGCGAAGTTCTTGCCGGTGAGCGGCGGCAGGGTGAAGATACAGCCCACGGTGGTCAGTTCCTCGCGTGAGAAGCAGCGCACGATGCCCGCCTTGCGGAAGAGGGCCTCGACGGCTGAGTCGCTCGATGCGATGGCACCGGTGTGCGACGAGGCGGCGCGGCTGCCGCTCTCCGAGCTGCCCGCCTTGATGGCGGCGATGCGGCACCCTTTCTTGATGAGCGACGAGGCGTGGAAGAGCAGTTTGTCGGGGTTGGCGATGTTCTCGATGTAGAGCAGTTTCACCTTCGAGTCCATCTCTGGGTCGAAGTTCTCGTCCATGTATTGCAGCACGTCTTCGATGCCGATCTGTTTGCCGTTGCCGATGCTCCAGACGGAGTTGAACTGCAGGCCTTTGATGACGGCCGACTCAAGGATGAAGACGGCGGTGGCACCCGAGCCGCTGATGAAATCCACGCCGCGCGGGTTGAGTTGGGGTATGGGTTTGGTAAACACGCTGTGGTGCCAAGCGGTGAGCAGTCCGATGCAGTTAGGACCGATGAGTGCCGCGTCGTAGCGCTCGCAGGTGTCGAGGATGCGCTGTTCGAGTGCTGCTCCGGCCTTCGTCTCCTCGCCGAATCCCGCCGAGATGATGATGAAGGCGCGCACCTCTTTGTCGCGTGCCAGCATCTCCACGTAGTCGGGGCAGTACTTGGCGGCCACCACGAGGATGGCCAGTTCGGTGGGCGGTATCTCCTTCACGTCGTGAAACACTTTCACGCCCTGCACCTCGTCTTCCTTGGGGTTGACGATGCGCAGCGTGCCTTTGTATCCCCCGCTGATGAGGTTGCGCACTACGGCGCCGCCGGGTTTGTGTGTGTTGTTTGAGCCGCCGATGACGACGATGCTCTCGGGTTGTAGTAGTTGTCTGTTAATCATAATTATTTAGGTCAAAGGTTATTTGCGGCAAAAGTACACAAAAAAATGCATATTCGCCATCTTCTGCCGATAAAAAATCGCCTTTCGCACAAAAACAACGCTTTTGCGAGATTGTTCGTACAAATGCTTAAACACATTCGGTCGGATTGCTAATCCGACCGAACGAGCCGCCGACCTTTGGTTCCAACCGAACGAGAAAGTCAGTGTAAGCTATTCTAAGCGCATGTTTATCACTGGTTGACGATGGTATCGGCCACGCGCATCACGTCGTTGATGTCGATTTCTCCGTCGCCGTTGGCATCGGCCGCCGTGTAGTCGAACTGGGTGGGTGTCTGTCCGCAGATGTGCGACACGAGTGCCATCACGTCGTTGATGTCGATATCTCCGTCGATGTTCACGTCTCCGGGGATGACCGGTTGCTTGCCGATGACCACCTTTCCGCGGTAGATACTATTATCATTGTCGCGGTCAACAAACACACCGTCCCTTACGCCTGCGTCAGTAACCATTCTGAAATAGGCATTTGAGGGGGTGATGGTGCCCGAGCCTCTCACTAAGCTCGCCGATGTCACATCATGGAGCCAGAGCGGGTATCCCCAGCCGTCAGGGCCTTCTAGCGTCAAGGTGCCTTCTTCAATTACGATGCGCGGGCGCTTGACACCCCAGCTAGTCATGGCGCACCAGCTGTCGCTGCGGGCCGTCACGTCGGGGCCGCTGAACGTGACGGTGAGCAACTTTGTACTTGTGCCGTCGCCCAGCAGTAGTATGCCGTCGCTTCCGGTCACGGTGAGTGAGCCGTCGTCGCCGTTTACGTTCTTAGTGAAGGTGATGGGAGCGGTGGTAATGATACCATCATCGTTGGAAACGTTTACCGAGCAGTCGCCTTTCACCATGATTTCCAGGTCTTCGATGCCTGCTACGATGTCAGAGCCGTCTTGTTTGCCGTTGCTGATGGTGCCGGTGAGTTGCGCATTGAACAGGTATAGTTCTTTTGCTTGGACGTTATAGCCCACCCATCCCCCGAGCATATCGATTTTGCCCGCTTCTTGGAGCAGAGAAGTGAGGTTCCAGGCGTTCTCTTCGGTCACTTGTATGCCTGCAATCCAGAGAGGAATGGACTTGCTGAAGACCACCTGACTGCGGATTTTGTTGCCTTCGCTGTCGGTAAAGAGGAGCGCATCGTTTCCTAAGAGCGTTTTCGACGCTGTCAGTACAGCGTCAGCGGGTGTGATGGTATAGTAATCACCCAAGTTCAGATTAGCTTCTGTCGTTTCAATAAAAAACACAGGCTGGCCGACTTCGCTGTTTGTATTGAAGGTGATGGTGCCGTCGTTGATGTTCAGTTGTGGTGCAACGCCTCTCGTCTCGAGACCACTATATCCCGTTGCGGTCACGTCGGGGCCGTTGAAGTTGACTTCGACGGTGGGGACTGGCGCCTTGGACTTGAACTCGCCATCGATGACGACATTGCTGATGCCTAATATCTTGCCGGCATCGAGGCCTGACACATAAATCCTGAAGGTGAATTCAGAGCAATAGCCGGCAGAGCGCACGTAGTGACTTCGGTTGATGTCTGGTCCATCCGTGTCGTTCTTGTATCTGATATCGTCGGCAGACACCACGTTGAGTGCGCTCTCCTCGCCGTCAGCGGTATAGCCCCAGGTGTAGAAGCCGTTGTTGGTGCCGTCTTTTACAACGTTAAACTTCACGGACGAGGGCTTGAACGTCCATCCCGGGCTCATCGTCACCCGATACTCAATCATGACACTTTCCATCAGAGTGGTATCTCTGATGGTGCCGTCGCTGTCGGTGGCTTTGCCGGGCGATGTATAGGCAATCATGTCATATGTTTTAAAATAGGTCTTCTCTGTAGTCGTCAGGCCGCTGCCCACGGTGCAAGAGGTGCTGGCTACCGCATTAAATACATCGCCCGTGACATTGCCTGTGGCCTCGTTGCTCAAAGGCCATGTGAACGTGCCATCGCCAGACATGGTAGGATTTGAACCGTCAATCATGATGGCTTCATAGCCATTGCCGTTTAAGGCAAGTGTGCCGCCTTCCCATTCGTTGAAATTGATGCCGCTGCTCGAGAAGAGTGCGACGCCGTTGTCGTTGGTCACGCTGCAGTCGCCTCCCACTTTTATGTTCAGCGTTTGTGTGACACTCTCGTTTTGGCCGTAGCTGATGGCTGCTCTTTTGTTGTTGGAATAGGTCAGTTGCGCGTCTACCAAAGCCAAGGTGTTGCTGTCTTTGTCAAAAAATACCCTTCCTTCCTCGTTGAGCGCGCCGAGTTCTTTCAAGATATCGGAGAGGTTCCATGCGTTCTCCTCCGTCACCTGTGTGCCGCAGATCTTGAGGGGCAGTCTTGTGTCTCGGGCGATGGTCACCCATTCGGTGAAGGGGCTGCCATCTTCTCCGATCACGTAGCCGTTGCTGAATGCAACGTTTTTGTCTAACAATAATGACAATAAGGCGAAGTTGTCTGGTTTATCGATGCTGCGGATGTCGGCGATGCTGGCCGTGTAGCCTAATACCTCTAACCGGGCATTGTCGCCTGTCAGTTTCAGGTCGGTGTAATAGTTGGTGGTGCCGTCGATTTCTCTCGACGCTCCTCGCACTCCATATTCTCCTCCTGCGAGTTTGATACTCACATTGTCGATTTCGATACATCCATCCACAGGGTTATCAACCTGGAGTGCCGTTCCGCCATCGTTGCCGTCGTCGCAATCGACTTCGAGTGTGCCGTCGCCGGTGAAGATAAATCCTTTCCATCCAATGATACCCACACCGCCGTTTATCATGATGACGTTGTTGCCTGTGAGATGGATGGTCAGGGGCTTTGACACGGCGTCATTGTGGATGACATAGGCGGCGTTAGTATTATCGATGTAGTTGAAATTTTTCAGGTAGAGCGTATGTGTTTCGGGGTCGTAGCTGACACAGCCGTCGCCGAGCACGTCGGCGGCCGTCTCGCTGGTGATATCCTCCTGAAATATTTGTATGGGGTAGTGTGGTATTTCGCGATGCATGATGGCATGTGCACCGGCATTCCTCAACAAGGTGACCAGGGCGTCGGCCTCTTCTTCTGTCATCCCTTCTTTCAGGATGCACGGAGCCGATTCCACCAGGTGTTTGGCATCACTCAGGCCAATGCCTAACTGTTCCTTGACTACTTTTATGACTGCCATTGGAGTAGTACCAGCTTCCACCAGCTCGACGGAGTAGGTCACTTCGGTGGGGTCGGTTATCGGCTCGTCGGGAGTGCTGCTCGTCACGTTGACGGTGGCTCCGGCTGTTCGCAACTTTTCTGCGAGGGTGTTGGCCTCGTCTTCGGTCATCCCTTCTTTTATGGTGCATGGAAGCGTTGCCAGCAAATCTGTGGCACCTTTCATGTCCAGTCCCAATTCGGACTTTAACACATTGATGACGGCCAGTTTGTTAGCGCCGTAGCTGACCAGTTCTACGGAGTAGGTCGTCTCTTGAACCGCTTGTAGTGATGTCGTCTCGGCCTTGACATTCATGGCGAGTGCCATCAGGGCGGAGATGAGAAAAAGTAAAGATTTTTTTATTTTCTGTTTGTTGGTTTAATTTAGGTAATTTGCTATCTCTTTTTATTTTGATCTGGATAGGCAAAGTTACGGTTAAACCTTCAAACGTCCCTTATCATTTCATCAAGTAATCTTATCATTTGGCGTAATTTTGCGTTTCTTTCATGGTTTTCGCCCTGCTCAGGGGATATTTTTCCTTGTAGCGATGCCGATGTGACCATCGCAATCGTCAGTGCGCGCGATGGGCGGATTCTTCATTTATTTATTCCGTTTTGTAAAGAAATGTTTCAGCATTGTAAATGCTGATACTCCATGCGGTCGGATTGCAATTGACTTTCCCTTCGGCCGCCGACCGTTGGTTCCGCCCAAACGAGGAATCCGCCCGAACGAGGTGTAGCATTGGTATCTACTCCCTCCCCTCGGGGAGGGTCGGGGAGGGGGCTTCCGTGCCATACTGTGTGGGGGTGATGCCCATGGCTTTCTTGAAGGCGCGGGTGAAGTTGGGCGCATCGCTGTAGGCGCAGAGGCGTGCCACCTCGGTGACGTTGAGCTCGGGGTGGTTTCTGAGCAGGTGGCAGGCCCGTTTGAGACGTACCGCCTGGATAAACTCCTGTGGTGTGTCGCCCGTGAGCGCACCCAGCCGCTGCCGCAGTTGGAAGAGGCTCAGCGACATGTGCTCGGCCACGGTGGCGGCATCTACCTGTCCGCTGTTGATCAGTTCGTTGATGGTGTTGATGGTCTGTTCGAGGAACTGCCGGTCTTCGTCTTTCACCGTGACCGTCTTGTTGTCGGCCTGTGCCGTCGCCATCACCTGGTCGTATTGCAGGTGCAGCTCCTTGTATTGTTCGCGCAGCTGGTCGATGTGAGCCGTCAGTTGCTCGTTGATCATCGCCTGTCGGCGTTGCCGGCGTCGTGTCAGCCACCACAGTGCCGCCACCACCACGGCCAGGGCGATGGCGATGATGATCGCCGTGTGTTTGGCCTGGCGCTCGGCATGGTTCTCCACCTCGAGCCAGTTGTTGCCGAACTCCGCGTTGTACCGGGCCAGGCTCTCCGCCGTCGAGTTGCTGTAGATAGAGTCTTTGAGGTCGTTGAAACGGTCGAGTTCGGCCTTGGCGGCAGCGGGGTCGCTCTCCCAGAGCGACTCATACAGTCCGCGCCGTGCGTGCACCTCGTTGTACATATCGTGCAGATCGGTGAAGATCTCCGCCGCCTCGCGGTAGCAGGGCACAGCCTCGTCTTTGCGTCCCTGCGACAACAGCGCCATGCCCAGTTTGTTGAGGCTGATGCCGAGCGACTGCCGGTCGCCATTGCTGCGGAATACGGGGATCACCTCTTTCAACGTCTGTTCGGCCTCGGGCCATCGGTTCAGTCCGAGCAGCACCGATGCCTTCTGTGCCAGTCGCATCTTCGCCTTGTCTGTGTTACCCTCCTTGCTGTCTATGTCGTAGGCCTCGTCGATGTGTTTGAGTGCCTCTTGGTCGTTGCCCAGGGCGTGATATACCTCGGATGCCATGGCTTGCAGGATGGCCATGCGCCCTTTGTTGCCCGCCTTCTCCGCCATCTCGATGCCACGCAACACGTATTTCTCCGCCTCGGCCGGTTGGTTGGCGTTCAGGTAGATAGCCGTCAGCGTGTTGAGGCTGGAACTCATGCGGTCGGGGTCGCCGCTGGCCTCGTCGAGGGCATAGCACTGCTTGGCATATTCGGCCGCGTGCTCGTTGTCGGCCAAGCGGATATAGGTGATGGAGAGCAGGTTGAGGCAGTCGGCCTCGATGCTTCTGTCGGCCCCCGCCTTGCACAGCGGCAGCGCCTTCAGTCCGTAGTCGGCCGCCTGCTGGTAGTCTTGGCGGTCGTAGAAGTATTCAGCGGCCCAATACCACACCTGCATGCGCAGGCTGTCGGCGGGGGTGCTGCCGTTGAATACGACGGGCTCGTCGGTGAACTGCTCCTCTTGCAGCACCTGGAAGAAAGCATTGGCCGTGGCGGCCGTCGGCGACTCTTCGAAAGCCTTCAGCCGCTGGTCGAAGGGAGCGGCCCAGACGGTGGTGGTATGCAGAAGGAGGATAGCGTAGATAGCGTAAAGTATCGTTTTTGTCTTCATAATGACGTGATGGTTTCTGTATTTGTTTTAGCCCAAGTGCGAAGAACGGGCCATATACCTGATAGGAACCGTTGTTGTTGGTGGCAGATTGTTTTTCACTTGCAAAGTTACATCAAAAAACCTTCATTGCCAAAAAAACGAAACGTTTTTTTGGCAATGAAGGTTGAGGTGTTATGACGCCGCGTCGGGGCGGAACCGTCTGTCGTCAGAAGAATTTCACCACTTCGTCGAACGGCCGGTGCTGCGGCTGTTTGGGTTCGCTGGCGCGGTAGCCCAGTGAGATGACCGCCATGACCGTTTCCGACCCGGGGATGGCGAACAGCTCTCTGAGGGCGTCGGCATCGCGCATGCCCATGATGAGGGTGTCGAAGCCCATGGCACGGGCCTTCATGATGAGGTAGCAGTTGCTCAGGCCGTTGTCGTAGGCGCCCCAGCCGTCGCCCACCTCATTGGTGGCCTGGCCCTGATGGAAGCCCGACTTCCCCTTTTCGTAGGTGGATACGATGAGCACGGGAGCCCCGGCGATGCGCTCTTTGTTGGCGCCCACCAATTGCTGCACGGCCTTCACCTTGTCTTGGCTCATGGCCACGTAGTATTTGGTGGGTTGCTGGTTGGCCCACGACGGAGCCTCCTGCACGGCTTTGAACAGTTCTTGCACCTCGGCCTTGGAGATGGTCTTCGTGGAGTCGTAGTCGCGCACACTGCGACGTGAGGTGAGCACTTCGTCGAACGACGGCGACTGGTTGGCGTTGGCGGCGGGGGCTGCGGCTTCTTCCTTGCCCGTGCAGCCCGCAAGCATCAGCAACAGTGCTGCTGCATAGAGTAAATTTTTCATGTTCTTATTTTTTTTGTTAGTTGACGAATTGTTCCTTTTAAGTTGTTCGTTTGGGTGGATTTTTTCGCATTGCAAATGCTGATACTCCATGCGTCGGGATTGCAAATCACGACGAACGGGCTTCTTTAACTACCTTAACTTCTTTAACTACCTTAACTTCTTTAACAACCTTAACTACTGATAAATCATTCCAAGATTTGCTCGGCGTGAATCTTCGTCTTCACCTCTTTGGGGGTGATGATGCGCTCCACGATGCCCTCTTCGTTGATGATGAAGGTGGTGCGCTTGGTGCCGAAGTATTTGCGGCCGTACATATTTTTCTCGCCCCAGGTGCCGAACGCCTCGTTGAGCAGGTGGTCGGTGTCGGCGATGAGGTGGAAGGGCAGTTGGTGCTTCTCGATGAACCGGGTGTGCGACTTCTCGTCTTGCACGCTCACGCCCAGTACCTCGTATCCGGCGGCTTGCAGCGCGTCGTAGTGGTCGCGCAGGCTACATGCCTGCGAGGTGCACCCGGCCGTCATGTCCTTGGGGTAGAAGTAGAGCACCAGTTTCTTACCTTGGAAATCGCTCAGTCGTATCTCCTTTCCGTTTTCGTCGCGCCCCAGAATCTCAGGGGCCTTGTCGCCAATATTCATTTTTTTGTTGTTTGGTATTTTTTGACAATAGCCCTCTTGTTTTGAAGTAGAGGATGTGTCAAAACACTTGGATTTCTCCTCAACAACGGATTCCACGGATTTCGAGGATTTACAATTTGCTGATTATCAGCAATAACAAAAATCTGTGAAATCTGTGAAATCCGTTGTTTATTTCATTTGACACACCCTCTAATGGTGTTAGTGTCTATTCCTCTTCGTCGTCGAAGACGTTGCGGTTGCGGCGGATGTCTTCGTCCCACACGCTGTATGCGTTGGCTTCTATCTCATCGCTGCTCTTGATGGTCTCGTCTCCATTCACCTCAAGGCTGGCGCCCAGCAATTCTTCGCCGTCCAACCGGCTGGTGTTCATATCCGGAGTGATATATGTCTTTTTCATTTTGTCTTATTTTTTCTTTGTGTTTTTTTAGTAGGCGAGTGGTTGGTTACTACTTGCCACTTGGCTTCTTCCTGTTATTTCACCACCACCTTGTTGCCGTTGTGGATGTATATGCCGCGTTTGGCGGGTTGCTTCACGCGCACGCCGTCGATGGTGTGGTATGTGTCGTCAGTGCTGTCGATGGCGCTGTTCTCCACCACCTCGATGCCCGTGGTGGTGAAGTCGTAGCCCAGGAACTCCTCAGCTCCGGCCTCCGTGGTGGCCTCGTGTGTGAGGTAAGCCTTGTAGAGGGGCACGTCCACGCCCTTGTTGACCCTGTAGAATGCGGTCTTTCCGTTCTTGGTCGAGAGTGCGTAGATGTCGTCGGATGTCACGGTGTATGATGCGTCGGTGGTGGCAGTGAGTATGGACGTGGCTGTACCTCCGTCGTCGGTCGTCTCGGGATAGTATTCGGTCGAAGCGTCTCCCTTGATGATGACGCCCGTGTTGGCCGGCACGTTATATACGCGGTTGAGGCTGACGATGCAGTTCTCGTCTTTCTCTGCCACGTATGCCTCTACGCCGGCGTTGGTGAAGTTGAGCGCGTGCGGCCAGCTGAACGATCCGTATCCACCCTTTCCTGTTTTTGCCTTTACGCGCAGTGTGCAGTCGGATGTGAAGTTGCCCACCTTCGTCCCGTCCTCAGGGTTTCCGCCGATGGCCGCGAGTCTGAGGTCGGTGATGGTGCACTGCTTGGATCCCGTCTTGTAAGCCTCGGGGTCGCTGACGACGAGGTATATGGTCAGGATGGGGTCTCCGCTGTTTCCGCCGATGGTCTTGTTGTCTGCGTTGAAGATCACGAAGATGTAAGAGCCGTCTTCTTGTTTCTCGATTCTCACGTTGAAAGGTGTGTCCACCCTTCCCACTTTATATTTCAGACGGCTTTCGAGGTCGTACCAGAGCCCTTCGTCGTCGTAGATACTCACTCCGTCGGGCAGTGTCAGGTAGAACTGCATGCCTCCGTAGTCTTTTTGATTGTAGAGAATCACCTGTGCGGTCTGTGTCTCGATGACGTCCTCCGTCTGCTCCACGCCCGCGTCGAGCGTGAAGTCGCTGATGGCGATGTGGTCGCTGTCTTGTGCGTAGCCTGTGAGTGCCACGGCAGCGAGCAGCACGGAAAGGATTTTTTTCTTGTACTTCATAATCATTGTATTTTATTGAACGTTTTGTTTTCGGTTGTAAGCGTATGTTTTTTATCACTGGTTGACGATGGTATCGACCACTCGCATGACGTCGTTGATGTCGATTTCTCCGTCGCCGTTGGCATCGGCCGCCGTGTAGTCGAACTGCGTGGGTGTCTGTCCGCAGATGTGTGACACGAGTGCCATCACGTCGTTGATGTCGATATCTCCGTCGCCGTTCACGTCGCCCGGGGCA
>CAMVAT010000062.1 GCA_947165505.1 uncultured Prevotellaceae bacterium
AGGGTTTAGGGTTTAGGGTTGAGTGTTTAGGGTTTAGGGTTTAGGGTTTAGGGTTGAGTGTTCTACACTGTTTAGTGTTTAGGGTTTGGAAGTAGGGACAGGGCGTGCCCTGTCCGCAAGTAGCAGCAATTTATCTTCTCACCACGGACAGGGCACGCCCTGTCCCTACTTGCGCGGCAAAGTAATCTCCTGCCCCTCGCCCCCTGCCCCGAAGTATTCTCTTACCTCTTACCTCTTACCTCTCACCTCTAAATGACCCTCTCTCCTCCTTTTAATCATCTCGATGATGCTCTGGTAGGCGCTCTTCTCCTCGTGGTGCTGCGGTTCGGCGAAGGTGAGGTCGTTCATGCGGTCGCCGTACTGGTCGGGGAAGACGATCATGAGGTTCTTGCCGCTGAAGTTCTCGTCCAGTTCGTTGGGCAGTTTTTCGAGCGCGCTCTTATACGAGATAGAGTTTTTTCGTGCTGTGACCACCACGAACAGGTGGTCGTCGTGTATGCTGTTGGCCAGTCGTGGCAGTTCGTTCCAGTGCGCCATGACCCGGTATTCAGCCCTCACGTGTGGGTGCCTGACGCGCAGGTAGTCGGTGATGAGGTCGTGCACGTCTGGTCGTCCGTGGAATATGATGCGGCAGTCGAGGTTGCCCGACAGTCTGGCCAGTCGTTCGAGCCACCGGTAGAATCCGGGTTCGAACTGCGCCCTTGACGGTATGGCCACCTCGATGCGTCGGAGCGTGTTGAGCGGCTGCTTCAGTCTGACGAGTATGATCTGGCGTTCCAGTCCGTTGTAGAGGCTCTGTGCGAAAGCCCCCCAGAATCCTTTCGCCTGTTCTTTGTGTACGTGAACGCCCATGACGATTTCCGAGGCGTCGTACTCCTTGAACGCGTGTTTGATGCCGTTGGCGATATTGGCGGCGATGCGCACCTGTGTCTGCATGCGCACCCCGTAGTTGACCGCCTGCCGTTCGATGTCGGCCAGCAGTCGGCGTCCCCGTTCCTGTTCCTGTTGCCGTCGTTCGTCGTCATACACCACGTTGAGCGCCACCATGCCGCGGTTGAGTCGTGTGTTGCGCATCATGGCGGCGGTAGAGAGCAGTCCGCCGGCTATCTCAGGATATTTCACGCAGATGAGTATCTTCTCGTCGTCTGTCTTGGGGTTGGCGTTCGCCTGTTGGTGGTCGGCCAGGATGAGTTGCCGTGCCGTGCGTTCGGTCACCATGGTCGAGATGATGCAGGTGAAGAGGATCATGATGATGACCCCGTTGAGCATATCAGCGCTGACCAGGTATTCGCCGGGAGCCACCTCGAGCCGTCGTCCCACCATGATCATGGCGATGGCTCCGGCGGCGTGTGCCGATGTCAGTCCGAACATCATGTGCCCGGAGGATAGGGGGCTTCTGGCGATGATGCAGGCGATGTAGGCGGCGAAGGCCTTGCCCAGCGTGCCCACGATGACGAAGAGCACCACCACCCACACGATGGCCCCTCCCTGGAAGAGCAGCCGGATGTCGATGAGCATGCCCACACCGATGAGGAAGTAAGGGATGAAGATTGCGTTGCCGATAAACTCGATGCGGTTCATCAGGGGCGACAGGCGCGGCACGTAGCGGCTGAGGATGAGTCCGGACAGGAAGGCGCCGAAGATGCCCTCCAGACCGATCGCCTCGGAGAGCACCGCGCTGACGAACAGTTCGGAGAGGATGAAGATAAACTGCATGACAGCGTCGGAATAGCGTCGGAGAAACCACCGTGTGAGTCGTGGCAGCAGCAGGACCAGTCCTGTGCAGTAGGCCGCCAGTTTCACGGCGAAGAGTGCCCAGTAGGTCCATCCGCCCCCACCGGAGTATGCCCCGGCGATGGCCGCTATGCACACCAGCGAGAGGAAGAGGGCGATCATGGTGCCTCCCACGCTGAGCATGACGCTGTGGTGCCGTTGCAGTCCGAACCGGCTCACGATGGGGTAGGCCACCAGCGTGTTTGACGACATGATGCAGCCCAGCAGCAGCGAGGCGATGGTAGAGTATCCTAAGAGCGGCCCGACGCATCCGAAGGTCATGGCGAAGGGGATGGCGAAGGTGAGCAGTCCGAAGACGAGCATCTGGTTCTTGCTTTTGCGGATGCTCTCGATGTCCATCTCCAGTCCGGCGAGAAACATGATATAGAGCAGTCCCACGCGCCCGAAGAGCTCGAACGCCTCGTCGCGCATGAGGATATTGAGTCCGTATTCGCCGAAGGCGACGCCAGCGAGCACCATGCCGATGATATGTGGTATGCGCAGTTTGCCCATGACGATGGGCGCGAAGAGGATGATGCAGAGCACCACGAAAAATTCTATCGTGGGGTTGGTGATGGGGAAGTATTGCGAGAGGTCGGGCATAGTGTAGCGATGAAATGTTGTGCAAAAGTAAGAAAAAAAAAGGAATAAAGGTGCCTTTTCCTGAAAATTATGCGTACTTTTGCACCGATTTTTGCGAAGTTAGAACCATTATCCTCAAAAAACTATAAAAATGAAAGTAGCAATAGTAGGTGCAAGCGGTGCCGTGGGACAGGAATTCCTGCGGGTGCTGGCTGAGCGTGATTTCCCCATCGACGAACTTCTCCTTTTCGGCTCTGAGCGTAGTGCCGGCACGAAATATGCGTTTCGTGGCAAGGAATACGAAGTGAAACTCCTTCAGCACAACGACGACTTCAAGGGTGTTGACATCGCCTTCGCCTCGGCTGGCGCCGGCACCTCGAAAGAGTTTGCCGACACCATCACGAAGCATGGCGCCGTGATGATCGACAACTCGAGTGCTTTCCGCATGGACGCCGACGTGCCCTTGGTGGTGCCCGAGTGCAATGCCGCCGATGCTTTGAACCGTCCGCGTGGCATCATCGCCAACCCCAACTGCACCACCATCATGATGGTGGTGACGCTGCAGCCTCTGGAGCAGTTGTCGCATATCCGCCGTATCCATGTGTCGTCGTATCAGAGCGCATCGGGCGCCGGAGCCGCCGCCATGGCCGAATTGCAGCAGCAGTATCAGGAGATTGTCGAGGGTCGTCCGGTGACGGTGAAGAAATTCCCCCATCAGTTGGCCTACAACGTCATCCCGCAGATCGACGTGTTCCAAGACAACGGCTATACGAAAGAGGAGATGAAGATGTATAACGAGACGCGCAAGATCATGCACTCCGACGTCTGCTGTTCGGCCACGTGCGTGCGTGTGTCGTCGTTGCGTGCCCACTCCGAGAGCGTGTGGATAGAGACCGAGCGCCCCATCAGCGTGGCCGAGGCGCAGCAGGCGCTGGCAGCCGCCCCCGGCGTGACGCTTGTTGACGACCCTGCCCATTTGGTCTATCCCATGCCGCTGGAGACGGCTGGCAAGGACGACGTGTTCGTGGGCCGCGTGCGCAAGGACCTGGCCAACGAGTGCGGTCTGACCTATTGGCTCAGCGGCGACCAGATACGCAAGGGTGCCGCCCTCAATGCCGTGCAGATAGCAGAGTATCTGATTAAGAGGTGAGACGTCTTGGGGCAGGGGGCAAGGTGCAGGGGGCAGGAGAATTGTTTTGGGGCAGGGGGCAAGGTGCAGGGCGCAGGAGATATGTTCGCCGCGCATGTAGGGACAGGGCGTGCCCTGTCCGTAAGCAGGTGTCTTCATCGATGGCGTGCCCTGTCCGTAAGCAGGTGTCTTCGTTGATGGCGTGTTGCGGACAGGGCACGCCCTGTCCCTACTTCCCAATAAGATAACTATTGTCTAAACTCCCACACTCCCACACCCCCACACTCCCAAACTCCCAAACTCCCAAACTCCCAAACTCCGAACATATCTCCTGCCCCCCGCCCCTTGCCCCCCGCCCCCTAAGGCAGCCCCTGCCCCTTAAAAAGAACCATTCACCGAGAAAAATGCGCTTTTGACTGATAGTTTTTGCTGGATTGAGGTAAAAACGATACTTTTGCACCGTAATCCTATAATTGGATCAATGGAAAAGCGCAGCAATGTAAAAGAATATATCGTCTATCTGGCCATCGTCATCCTGTTGTTGGTGGTGCCAGTGCTGAGTGAGTCGATGCGCACGCTGTCGGGCGAGCGCCTCGGCTTCAATTGGGCGCACGTGTTTCGGGTGTGGACGTTCTACATCCCATTCTTCGTGGCGTTTCTGATACACAATTTCTTCATCGCCCCCCTGCTCATCAAACGGAAGAGCAAAGTGCTCTATTTCGGCACCACCGCCGTGTTGGTGCTGGTATTCCAGTTGGTGCAGTGTGCGCAGAAGCCCGACATACCCGACCGCATACGGCAGCAGCACCGCATGGAGCAGGGCCTCGGCCACCCCGCAGATGTGGGCGGCAAACCAGTCGATGGTCCTGATGTCGGCGGCAAGCAAGCCGATGGTCCTGATGTCGGACGGCCTGAGGGTCGTCAGTCGGACGGTGATGGCGGGCGCATGCGTCGTCACGGGCCGCCACCCTTCATCGGCGAGCGCGATGCCATCTCCTTCTTCGTCATCCTGATGCTCATCGGCATGAACCTCGGCGTGAAACTCTACTTCAAGTCAGAGCGCGACCATCATCTCATGGACGAGATGCGCCGGCAGAACCTGGAGCAGCAGATAGCCTATCTGACCTATCAGATCAACCCCCACTTCTTCATGAACACGCTCAACAATATCCATGCGTTGGTTGACATCGAGCCCGAGAAGGCCAAGGCCACCATCCTGGAGTTGTCGAAGCTGATGCGGTTTGTGCTGTACGACGGCAATAAGAGCATGGTGCCGCTGAGCAAGGAACTGGCGTTTCTGAAGAACTACATCACGCTGATGCGGCTGCGCTATACCGAAAAGGTGCGCATCGAGGTGTCGTTGCCCGAGCCTGTGCCCGAGACCGACGTGCCTCCGCTGCTTTTCATCACCTTTGTGGAGAATGCCTTCAAGCACGGCATCAGTTACAACAAAGAGTCGTTTGTAGATATCCGCTTGCAGTACGACGGCAATGAGCTCACGTTCTGCTGCCGCAACAGCAAGGCCGACAAGCCGCACGGCGACAAGGGCGGGGTAGGGTTGAGCAATGTGCGTCAGCGTCTGGACCTGATCTATGGCGACCGCTATTCGCTCGACATCCACGATCAGGACAACACGTTTGAAGTGTGCTTGGTGCTGAAATGAAGGAAGACCCACCCCCCGGCCCCTCCCTTGCAGGGAGGGGAGTAGATAGCACGGCGATTGTGGCAAATGGCGGACAGGGCACGCCCTGTCCCTACTTGCGCGGCGAACTATTCTCCTGCCCCCTGCACCTTGCCCCCTGCCCCAAAACTATTCTCTTACCTCTTACCTCTTACCTCTCACCTCTTACCTCTCACCTCTTACCTCTAAGTATTATGAAGTGTTTAGCAATCGACGATGAGCCGTTGGCTCTCAAACAGTTAGAAACGTATATCAGCAAGATTCCGTTCTTGGAGTTGGCGGGCGCCTGCCAGAGTGCCGCCGAGGCACAGGCCGCCATGGAGGCCGACACCATCGACGTGATCTTCATCGACATCAACATGCCCGACATCAATGGCATGGAGTTTGTGCAGAGCCTGGCCACACCGCCCCTGGTGGTGTTCACCACCGCCTATTCGGAGTATGCCGTGGATGGCTATAAGGTGGATGCCGTCGATTACCTGCTCAAGCCCTTCGGACTCGACGACTTCAAGCGTGCGGCCAACAAAGTAAAGCAGCGCTATGACTTGCAGAACATGGCGGCCGTGTCGGCTGTGGATAAGGACGATGCCATGTTTCTGAAGACCGAGCACCGCATCGTGCGCATCAATATCAGCGACATCCGCTACATCGAGGGCATGAGCGAATATCTGAAGATACATCTCGAGGGCAAGCCGAAACCGCTCATCGTGCTCTTGAGCATGAAGAAGATCGAGGAGCGGTTGCCTGCCTCCTCGTTTATGCGCATCCACCGCTCGTACATCATCAACCTGAAGAAGATACAAGAGGTAAACAAGAGCCGCGTCATCATGGATGCCGACACCTACCTGCCAGTCGGCGACCTCTACCGTGAGGCCTTCATGGGATATCTGGAGTCGAAATTCTTAGGGAAATAGAAGCCCCCGCCCCTCCCTTATAAAATGTTCACCTCATAACGCCATGTCTTTTGATTTGACTTCCTTCGACCCCATCACGCTCGAGCAGATGAGCGGTGTGAAACTGATGAACCGCACCGACACGAAGTTCGTCACCACCGAAGACCGTCTGCGGTTGCTGTTGCAGATGGCCTCCGAAGACTATTTCGTGCAGGAGATAGGCGGCGAGCGGCATCTGGCCTACGACACCACCTATTTCGACACCCCGCACTTCGACATGTACTGCCAGCATCAATACAACCACGCCAACCGGCAGAAGATACGCTTCCGCACATATGTGAGCAGTCAGATACAGTTTATGGAGGTGAAGACGAAAAACAACCACGGGCGCACGAAGAAAAAGCGCATCGAGGTGAGCGACATGGACCTGCGCGACGACAGCAAGCTCGACTTCCTGCGCACCCACCTGCGCTACGACGCCGCCACGCTGCACCCCGCTCTGCGCAACCGTTTCCGCCGCATCACGCTCGTGAACAAAGGCAAGACCGAGCGCCTGACCATCGACACCGACCTGCAATTCATCAATCCCGTGAGCGGGTGTCAGTTGCAGATGTCGCCCTTGGTCATCATCGAACTGAAGCGCGACGGACAGTGCCCCTCGCCCGTGCTGGAGCTGTTGCGCCGGCTGCGCATCTTCCCCCACGGCTACTCGAAATATTGCATGGGGTCGGCACTCACCAACCCGCAGTTGCCCGTCAACCGCTTCAAGGAGAAGTTGCGAGAGGTGGAGGTGCTGGTCAGGGCGTAGTTGAGTAGATAGCATCTTACTTTAAAAGCCGAAAAAGAGCCCTTACTGAGTAGTTTCTTTGAAAAGAGAGAAAGTGAAAAAGTGATAAAACATACGTAAGGATAACAATAAACCGCCCGATGTGATGTTATATGAACAGAAGGGCACAAAAAAGAGAAACCTATGGAACCGTTTTTGAACACAGAATTCGGACAGGCGATGGTGAAGTTCCTCTTCATGATCATCGTCAACTGCATCATCATCTTCCCCCTGTATCACCGCCGCACTCACCGGCGCGACTTCTCGTTCACTTTCCTGCTCATGTCGGTGGCCATTTTCTTCCTGGTCTATTTCATGATGGGCATGGAGCGCGGCAAGGCCACCATGGGCGTGGGTCTGGGACTGTTTGGCATCTTCAGCATCATGCGCTACCGCACCGACTCCATGCCCGTGCGCGAGATGACCTATCTGTTTGTCATCATCTGTCTGTCGGTGGTGCATGCCATGGCCGAGGCCTACATCGAGTTGATCATCATCGACGCCATCGTGGTGGCAGCCATCACCCTGTGTGAACTGACGATGAAGATACACCCCACCAAGCTGATACAATACGACCGTGTGGAACTGACCAAGCCCGGACGCCGCGCCGAACTGATAGCCGACCTGGAAGAACGTACCGGCCTGAAGATCGTGAAGGTAGATGTGGGGGGCATCGACTTCCTGCGCGACTCGGTGGTGCTGCGCGTGACCTACGAGTGCGACGCCACCGGCCAGAAAGATGTGGAGTCACAATTCACCGTAACCAAAGAGCAATGGAGAAACATCGACTGATTCTGTTCGTGCTCGCCGTGGCATTCTGCGGCGTGGCTTCAGCCCAGAGTGAGGGAGGCCTGATCGTCTCGGCCGAAGCCGAGAAAGGCATCACCAAGGCGCTGAGCCTCGGCGTGGAGGCCGAGATGCGCACCCGCAACAACTTCAAGACGATGGACCGCTGGTCTTTCGGCCTTGGGGCTGAGTATAAGTTCAACAAATGGTTGAAGGCCGATGCCGGATACAACCTGTTGTACAGCAACTTCCGTGAGAAGATCACCTATACCGACGCAGGCGCGTACAACCACTGGCGTCCGAGTTATTGGGGCATCCGCCACCGGTGGCACGTGTCGCTCACCGGGTCGTATAAGTGGGCTGGCGGCATCAAGGTGTCGCTGCGCGAGCGCTGGCAATACACCTACCGTCCGGAGAAGACCGTAGAGCGGTGGGACTTCGACGACGACCGTTGGGAAGACCAGGTGCGCGGCTGCAAAGGCAAGAACCAGTTGCGCTCGCGCCTGCAGGTGGAGTACGACAAGAAGCGTGCCCTTTTCACCCCCTACGCCAATATCGAGCTCTACCACTCGTGGGGCATCGAGAAGATACGCTACAACATCGGCACCGACATCCGTCTGGGCAAGCAGCACTCGCTCAGCGTTTATTACCGCTTTCAGGACATGCGCCATGTAGATGACGACGACTACGACCCCGACATGCACTATATCGGCGTGGGGTATCAACTGAAGCTGAAGTGAGCGGCGGGGCTTTCATCACGAAAATAATGAATCGCGTTAATAACGAAAATAACGTTAATCGCGTTAATAACGTTAATAACGTTTATAACGACAATAACGTTAGTAACGACAATAACGTTAGTAACGACAATAACGAGCAATAATGAAAAAGACACTCTTCTACCTCTTGGCGGCACTCACGGCAGTGGCCTGCCAGAACGATGACACAGACTTCAGTGCCTATATCAACGGCGATGGTACTGACACCGGCACGCAGACGTCAGCCATATCCACCATCTATATCGCCTATAACGGCACCACCGCCACCGTGACGGGCGACGACCGTGGCTACGTGACGGTGAAGGGCGCCGACGTGACCGTCAATACGGGCACCGACACCGACTCGCTGCTACTGGTGCTCAGCGGCACGGCTACCGACGGTTCGCTGCTCGTCTTCCGCGAGCGCCGCTACGGTCTGCGGCTCAACGGCGTGTCGCTGCACAACGCCGACGGACCCGCCATCAACAACCAGTGTGGCAAGACGCTCTACCTCGAGGTGGCAGCCGGCACCACCAATACGCTGACCGACGGCACCGCCTACGATGAGACCGTGACCTACCAGCAGAAGGGAGCACTCTTCAGCGAGGGGCAGGTGTGTCTGCTCGGCACCGGTGCGCTCAGCGTCACAGGCCGGTGCAAGAACGCTATCGCTTGCGACGACTATATGGTCATCGACGACAACGTCAAACTGCTTGTCACCGCCACGGCCGACAACGGCATCAAGGTCAACGACGGCATCTGGATCAATGACGGCACCATCTCCATCGGTGTCAGCGCCGACGCCGCCCGCGGCATCCGGTGCGACTCGGTAGTGGTCATCACCGGCGGCGACATCTCCATCAACACCTCGGGCGACTGCGTCTATGACGCCGAGGCGCTCGACTACAGTTCGGCAGCCTGCATCAAGTGCGACTATGCGTTCACATTGTCGGGCGGCACGCTCAACATGAAAAGCACCGGCGACGGCGGCAAGGGCATCAACTGCGCGCAGAGCGTGACGGTGAGTGGCGGCACGCTGACGGCCGTGACCACCGGCGGCAACGACGAGGGCAAGCCCAAGGCGGTGAAGGGCGACACCGGCATCACCGTGAGCGGCGGTTCGTTTTATGCCCAGGTAGAAAAGAGCTGGGCTTGCGACAATGGCACCGAGAGCGAAACGCCCGCCGACCACCTCACCATCGTGGGGACACCGGCGACGGCCACGGTAGAGAAAAAGCTCGTGGATGTAAGATATTGAAAAAAGGGGTTGCCTCACGGCACCCCCTTTTCGTTATATCAAATTTCTGTAGGGTTGATATACCCTCTTGATATGGCCTTGACTATCAGGTCGGCAATGTTGCGCGCCTTGAGTTTGAAGAACAGGTTCTTCCGGTGCGCCTCGACCGTGTTTTCGGAGATGAACAGATGTTCGGCTATCTCCTTCGAGGTCAGTCCCCGTGCGATGGCTTTGAGCACATCTATCTCGCGAAGCGAGGGGATCTCCTGCGTCAGTTCGCTCTTCAGGTAACTTTTCAGTTTAGGGCTGAAATAGCGTTGTCCGTTCATCGCCGATTCGATGGCATCGAACAGTTCCTCAGCCCGTTCCGAGTCGTAGAGCATGCCATCCACGTTTTTCTCCACCATCTGGCGCAGCGCCAGGAAGTCGAGACGCATGGTGTTGACGATGATATGCGCGTCGGAGTGCCGCATACGAATCTCATCTACCAGCGTCACCCCGTCGATGTCGTTGAGCGAGATGTCCATGACATAGACATCGTAGGGATGCGAGGCGATGGCGTTGAGCAGGGCCTGACCGGAATGAAAGGTGTCAACGTGACGCACATGACCACTCTTGAGAATACATTTCAGTCCCTCGGTGATGATGTCATGGTCGTCGGCGACAGCGATGGCCAGATTTTCGATGATATATTTGCTCGCTTCTTTCATTCGGGTGCAAATGTAGTGGTTAAGTTGGTTAAAATCTTCACGGAATTCCGTAATTTTTCAATATTTACAGATTTTTCGACAAATAATCATGCAAAAGTACACTTTTTTTTGACATCTTGAATGTGTGCGTGACTCTTTTTTTGACAGATAGACAATATTTTGGTTCTGCAATGCCCATTGATGCCCTTCGGCGCGCATCTCAAAATAAAACTCTAAGCGGGTCGGTGGCAGCCTGACTCTTTTTTGGTATTTTTTTATGGGGCGAAAATATTCGTGTCGAAAAATGGCTGTTTTGCTTAAAAAATGCTTGCAGATTCAAATTAAATTGTTATCTTTGCAAGCTATTTGTTACTAAAAACCGAACAATAACAATAAAATTTTACAAAAAAATGAAAAAACGCTACTTATTCCTATTGGCTGCCGTCGCCGGGCTGTTTACCACCCAGGCACAGGCGCAGACCATTCTCGACGAAGGGTTCGAGACCGCGAGCACACAGCGCATATCGCAGCCTGTGGCCGACGGATGGACCACCGTCAACAGTTATAAGGGGACTAGCAACCTCTTCGTATGGCACAACGAATATGTGGAAGACGAAAAGAACGCCACCATCACCGGCCATCACTGCGCCGCCTGCGACGGTCCTATCTCATCGACGTCAGGCGACGGCATCGGACCGCGCGAGGAGGTGCTCCTCACGCCCGAGCTCGACCTGAACGATACCTACGAGCTGAGCTTCACCTTCCGCATCAGCCCGATGAACCACCAAGACAACTCGCGTTACGACATCCAGGTGCGTGTGGTCGAGGACGACAACCTGGCCGATGCCGAGACCGTCTTCTCCATCCAAAACGAGAACATGATGCGCGAGTGCGGCGTGATGACCTTCCCCATCGACACTTGGAGCCCCTTCACACCGAAAGTCTATCTGGGCGACTGGAAAGGCAAGAAAGTGAAGCTGGCCTTCGTGTATAAGATGATGACCGACGTGGCCAACGTGTTGTGGCTCGACGACGTGAAGGTGTATCGCGTGCAAGAGGATGTGGCTCCCCGCCCCGTGCTCAACACCGACAGCTACAAGTTCCCCGACATGTATATCGGCGAGAAGTTCTACAGCGAGGTCATCACCCTGACCAACCAGGGCAAGAGCGGACTGAAAGTGGAGAGCATCGACCTGCCGCAGGGAGTGACCATCTCGCTCGATCCCGCCAGCGTGAACTTGAACAAATATGAGAGCGTCAGCTTCCAGCTGTCCTATACTGCCTCGCTCACCAGTCCCGCCTCGGGCAATGTGGTGCTCCACACCAATGGCGGAGATGTGAAAATCGCTTTCTCTACTACCAAGAACGTGGTGCCCGACGGCATGTCGCTCGAGACGTTTGAAGGCTTCTTCCCCCCCGCAGGATGGAAGAACAACGGCTGGGGTGCCACCAATATCGCCCTTGAGGGCGACCAGAGCGTGTATGTGGGCGCAGAGCTCTCTAATACCTACCTCACCTCGCCCCGTCTGGACCTGAGCCATGGCGGACAGCTGACCTTCACCTATTTTAATAGTTTCGACGGCGAGGCCGACGGTTATCTGCAGAGCAACGACTTCTACGTGCAGGTGTCGTATGATGGCGGTGCCAACTGGCAGACCCTGTGGACCTTCGACTACAACAAGGAGAGCTTTGGCGAAACCGTGACCCTCGATCTGGGCACGGGCACCGACAATTCGTATGTGCGCTTCGTCAATACGGGTGTATCCTCTGACGATGGCGACATCGACCCCTTCTCGTATATCTATCTCGACCGCGTGCTGCTGCCCAACGTCTATGGTCAGGACGGCGTGCCGTTTGGCGTGACCATGATCTCGCCGAAGAACGGCGCACAATCGGTCTATCCGCAGGATATCGTGCTCAACTGGGGCCCGGCACAGTTTGCCGAGGGCTATAAGGTGTATGTGGGCAGCAATGCCGAGGTCAACGACCTGGTCAACGGTGTTGACGTAGGCGACGCCCTCACCTATACCATCCCGCAGGCCGGCTACGAGACCACCTACAGTTGGAAGGTCATCCCCTACAACAGCGTGGGCGACGCCATCGCCGCCAGCGTGCCTGTATGGTCGTTCACCACTCAGCCCGACGCCTCGGTCATGGACTTCCCCTATGTGGAGAATTTCGACGCATGCACCAAGAGCCAGCCCGTGCCCAATGGATGGCTCAGCACCACCACCGGGCAGATGGCCTTTGCCAAATGGAGCCCCAACGAGATCTATCCCTACGGCGGCAAGGGCGTCAGCCTGGCTGCCGGGTGGCTGAACGCCAATGAGGAAGTGACACTCACCTCGGCTCCCTTCAAACTGCCTGCCGACGGCAAGAGCATGAGCATCTCGTTCGACTGGGGTAATGCACACCCATCCGACCTGATCATCGACGAGACGGGCCTGCTCAAGAAACAGAACGTAGAGGGCGGCAACGGCAACGACGAGGTGGTGTTTGAAATCTACAGCGACGGTGCTTGGAAGCAGGCCTCTTACCTGTCGGAGAACAAAAACGCCGACGGCGAGACCAAATACTGGCGGCATGAGACCATCGACCTCAACGAATATGCCGGCAAGACCGTGCAGTTCCGCTGGATTGCCAGAGCCTTCACCACTTACTCTGGCTATGGCGCACTCGATAATGTCGTCATCGACGGCACCGTGGAGAGCGGCGTGGCGTTCAATAAGGAAGGCTGGGATGCCGGCAAGGTGAACTACCAAAAGGCCGTCAATTCGGGCGACATCTTCACCGTCAAGAACAACGGCAAGCAGGCCGAGAAGGTGAAGAGCGTCACCTTCGCCACCGGCTACTTCACCAGCAGCATCGCCACCGGCGACGAACTGGCTGTGGATGAGGGCATGCCCTTCAATATCACCTTTACCGCCGTCAACGCCTCGCAGGTGGTCGAAGACGAGATGACCATTGAGTTTGAGAGCGGACTGACCGTCGCCTTCCCCGTGCGCGGCGAGAGCCTGGCCGAGGATGTGCTGTACTACGGATTTGAGCCCAACCCGCTCGACTATGAGTGGGACAAAGACTTCACCCAGATCGACGTGGACAAACAAGTGACATGCGCTCTCAATTATCATCTAACCATCATCGATAATGATGGCGGGCGCTATGCCTTCACCCAGGCAACCCACAACAACCCCAACCTCACGGCTCACTCTGGCATCCACACCATCGTAGCCATGGCTCCCGATAACAACTCGGCAGCCGACGACTGGCTCATCAGCAAGCAGATTGTGCCGCAGGCCGGTGCCACCTTCGACTTCTATGCACGCAACCTGAGCACCATCAACTCGGTGTTCGTGGGCGACAACGACCTGCACTCGGTGGCCGTGCTCGTGAGTGAAGACGGCAACACCAGCACCTCCGACTTCAAGGTGGTGATGAAATCGACCGAGATGCCCTATCTGGCAGAGAACGAGTGGAACCACTTCACTGTTGACCTGTCGGCCTATGCTGGCAAGCCCATCTACGTGGCAGTGCGCCACACCACTATCACGGCCAACTGGGCGGCCTTCTTCGACGACTTCACCTTCACCCATGTGGGCGACGAGACCAATGCCATCCATGGCGTGAGCGCCGACCTCGAGAACAACGCCCACGTGAGCGTGTTCAACGCCAACGGCGTGCTCGTGAGCGAGGGCCAGGGCCAGGCAGCCATGCAGACGCTCGAGCGCGGCCTCTACATCGTCAAGGTGCAGAACGGCGACAGCGTGAAGACCTTCCGCGTGACGAAGAAATAGTCTTTTGGGCGCTGTAGTTAAGTAGTTAAGCAGTCAAGTAGTGGCTGCTTAACTACTTAATCTCGTTATTTCGATTTAACACTCAACCATTCCATCCATGAAAAGATATCTTCTTTTTTTACTCCTGATTTGCGGCACGCTGACGGTCTTCGCACAGAAGCGTGACAAGACCGTCACCATCGAGGTGAGCCTCGCCACGGGCGAGACGCTCTTCGATCAGCCCGTGAGTCTGATACAGACCGATTATTCCATTACCTATCCCAATGTGGTGCTCGACGCCGAGGGCAAGTGCACCGTCAAGGTGTATGCCGGTCCGCACCACGTGAGCGTGGCGCGCAGCGGCTACGAGACCGCCGAGGCCGACTTCACCATCGATGAGAGCAACGACGGGCTCACCGTGTCGCTCGCCTTGGTAGAGAAGGTGCGCACCCCCTTCGCCCTCAATACCCGTGTGGAGCATGATGCCGTGACGGGCATGAATGAGATTGCGATGGAGTGGAACACCGAGCCTCCCGTGTTCTTCGACGACTTCGAGTCGTATGAGCCTTTCGTTATCCACTTCGGCGAGTGGACCGGCATCGACGCCGACAACGAGGCCGCCGCCGCCCTCCTGGGCAGTTATCCCAACCGCGGCGGACTGCAATATGCGCAGATCATCAACCCGCTGACCGTAGAGCCCACGTGGTGGTACGACTATCCCATCCTGCGGCCTTACAGCGGCAAGCAGTATGTGGGATTCACCCGCACCGAGTCGGGCCGCGCCAACGACGACTGGCTCATCTCGCCCCTCGTGCAGCCCGGCACCGAGCATGTGCTCATGTTCAAAGCCAAGGCCTCTGACCAGTTTCCCGAGCGTTTCCAAGTGTATATCACCACCCAGACCGACAACCCCGTGCAGAGCGACTTCGTGCGCTTAGACCAGGGCAACTACGAGACCGCCGACCATAAAGGCTGGCAGACCTTCACCTACGACCTGAGCGCCTACGCCGGACAGCCCGTGAAGTTCGCCATCCGCTATATGAATGAGTATCAGCGCTATGGCTCGTTCATGCTCATGGTCGATGATGTGTATGTGGGTCAGGCCAGCGCCTACGATCAGGCATCGGCGCAGATGGCTGCCCGCAGGGCACGCCGCAGCGAGGCCAACCCCAACGAGGTGTTTCATATCTACCTCGACGGCGTGGAGAAGGGGATGACCGCCGAATACAACTACACGCTCACCGACGTGCCCACAGGCAGTCATACCGTGGGTGTGAAAGCCGCGTATAAGGCCACCGAGAGCGAGGTGGTGACCGCCACCGTCAACATCCCCACTGAGGGATATGCCAAGGTGACGTTCCAAGTGACCACCAACAGCGTGCTGAGTGCCGACGGACAAGTGATCGAACTGGTCAACACCGCCACCTCGGAGACCTACCACCTCACAGTGACCGGCGGTCAGGTGTCGCTGGCCTCGCTTCCCGTGGGCGATTATATCGTCAATGTGGCGGAAGGAGCGTTTAACGCCTGCCAGCAGACCGTGCATGTGACGGGCGACCAGACCATCACGCTGAAACTCACCGACCGTATGCTCACCCCGTATAACATCACCGCCGATGTGACGACCGATGAAGAGACGCAGACCGCCAGCGCCGTGCTGCGCTGGAACCAGGAACTGGTCTTCACCGACAGTTTTGAGGATTATCCCGACTTCGCCACCGGCACGTTTGGCGACTGGCTCAGCATCGACGACGACCAGATGCCCGTCTATCCCATCTCCATGGGCAGCCTGACGAATATCGTGTCGTTCCCCGGTTCGGGTGCCGCATCCAACCCGCTGCCGCTCGCTCCTATCGTCTTCAACCCCTGGCAGACGTCACCCGCCATGTTGCCCACCGATGTGGCCGTGGCGGCACCCACAGGCGACAAGACCATCGCCTTCTTCTCGCCCCAGATGGGCACGGCCGACAAATGGCTCATCTCGCCCCTGCTGGATATTCACGAGGGCTACTCGCTGCGTACCACCGTCAAAGCCTATGCCGCCGCCTATCCCGAGTCGGTGGAGTTTTGCGTCTCTCTGGGCAGCACCGACCCCTACGACTTCCAGGTGCTGAGTGCCGTGAGCAAAGTGCCCGCCGAGGAATGGACCATCTACGAGACCGACCTGTCGATGCTTGAAGGCATGACCGTGCGTCTGGGCGTGCACTACATCTCGTATGATGCCTTCTTCCTGCAACTCGACGACTTCACCGTAGGTCCGGGCGAGGGCGAGACCCCGTTTGTGGATTACGGCAACGTGTTGCGCTATGACATCTTCGTGGATGGCGTCAAGGTAGGCGAGTCGGCCACCCCCACGTTCACCATCGACAGTCTGGCGCCGGGCACCCATACCATCGGCATCGTGGCCGTATATAAGAGCGGACAGTCGGAGATGGGCGAGTATGTCGTCGATGTGGCGACGGGCATCCAGACCGTGCTGCTCGACAGTCAGGCAGCCTCGGGCGAGGTGTATAGCCTGTCAGGTCAGAAGCTCGGCCAGCGTTATGCCGACCTGCCCGCCGGCATCTACTTGGTGAAGAAAGGTAATCAATATCAAAAGATACAGAAACGATGAGAAAAGTCATATTTGCGATATTCGCACTGCTGACCGCCACCGCTGCCACGGCGCAGCGGCAGGCGTTGGTCGGCGTGCAACAGAAGAGTCAGAGGGTGGCCGCGCTGTCGCATGCCGCGCAGCCGCAGGCCGTGGCGCCCCGCCGTGTAGAGGGCTTGTCTTCTCTGCAACGCCCCGTCGGCCACTGGCCCACCGACAGCATCACGCTCACGGATGTGGCCATGGGATCCGCCGACACCTATCCCATCGGCGCGTTTCTCACCAACAGTATGTTGCGCTCGTATGCCGGGTGCAAGGTGGTGGGTGTGCGCTTTGCCGTAGGCGAGTCGATCGGTCGCACGCGCGCGTTTGTATATAAGGTGGACGAGGAGGGCAATGTCATCGGCGAGCCCGTGACTCAAAACCAGCGAACCTACGAAGGGTGGAATAACGTGTTTTTCAACGCCGGCAAGGAATTTGTGTTGGATGGCACCGAGAACCTGATTGTGGGCTACGACTACGTGGAGAGCGATGAAATGGTTGCTGCCGACCATGGTGCCATCTGCACCGTGGGCATGGAGGCCGACGAGGCCGACGAGGGACAGTTGACCGGCTATGAGTTTGTGATATACGGCAACTTCGGACAGGGCGAGGGCTGGTGGTCGGTGACCAACTGCGGCATGCTCTGTGCCCAGCTCATCCTCGATGTGAGTTCGCTGCCCGCCAAGGCCGTTGATATGTCGTATCTCGACACCGGCTTCCGTTACAAGCAGCCGGGCGAAGACATCGACCTGCTGGCCACGGTGCTCAACGCCGGGCGCGAGGATGTGGGCAGCTACGAGCTGTATGCCCAGATCGACGACATGGCACCGGAATCCATCCCTTCGACGAGCGTGCTGAGCGAAGGGGCCACCGAAGACCATCTCTACACCCTGCATCTGCCGGCCGACATCGCCGTGGGCCGCCATACGGTGCGTGTGGGTGTGAAGACCGTCGAAGGCGAAGCCGTGGAAACGACCGACCACAATGTCATCGAGCAGCAGTTCTACGTCTATGCGCACCCCTTGCAGCGCAAGATGGTGTATGTAGAGAATTTCACCGACCAGGATGATTACACCGCCGCACAGATGAACACCGTGCTCACTTCGGTGCAGAGCCAGTTCCCCCAGGCATGCGTCGTCAATGTCTATAAGCCGGGCAACCCCCTGGCCATCAGCGAGTCGGCCTATCTCAACGACCTGTATGCCTACACACTGCCTTGCTTCACCAGCAACAGGGCCTACTTCCCCGGCGAGGCCTATATCGCCTACGATGTCAACTATTACCTGCAGATGGTCGGACCGGCGTTCGTCGTCAGCATCGTGCATGATGTCGTCGCCCAGGATTACGACTTCGCCTCGTTTGCCACAATAGAGATGAACCCTGCCTACGACCCCGCCACCCGTGAGTTGACCGTGGATGTGAGCGGCACCCTCTCCGAGGATGCGCTGCCCATCTATGGCGATGTGGCAGTGACGTTGATGCTCACCGAAGACAAGGTGACCTCGTATCAGTATTACGTGAACAGCCGCAACCTTGTGACACGCAGCAACAACTATCAGCACAACCATGTGCTGCGGGCCTATCTCACAGCGCCCACCGGCGACAAGGTGGCATCGGCCGGCGGTACCTATCAGGGCCGCTTCACCATCACGCTCGATGAGGCATGGAAGCCTGAGAACCTCAACCTGGTGGGTCTCGTCACCCGTTATGCCGAGTCGGTCACGGCCTCCAATCTGAAAGAGATGGACGTGACCAATGCCGATGCCGTAGCGCTGAAAAGCGTGGTATCGGGCATCTCTGAGATTTCTGAGGGGTCAGAGTTCTC
>CAMVAT010000063.1 GCA_947165505.1 uncultured Prevotellaceae bacterium
CGCCGGCCATGTCGTTGTGGGCGTGGTCGCCGGCAATCGACATCAGCGGAGCGCAATACACGTTGCCCGAGGTCACTCCGTTGGCCATCATGCGGTCGCGCACCTGCACCTTGAAGTTGTCTTTCATATCTACGGTGCCCACATAGTAGTTTTTGTTCAGTTTCTGCAGGGCCTCTTCCAGTTGTGTGTAGCGCACGTTGGCCTTGTAGGTGTCATACTCGTCGGGGTTGCCATGACCCATGAAGAGCATACTGCCCTGCGAGGCCCACGAGGCGAAGTTTGTGTTCAGCGCCTGTGCCAGTGCCGTCACATCCTCGGGCGCATACATCAGCGGCATGCCCAGTTTCAGCGTCACCTGCGACATGTATTTATCGTCGAGGTCGCCGTTGGAGTTGTTGCCGAAGTCTTTCATGGCATTCACCACGCGGCTGAACTCCTCGCCGGGAATCACCTGCATCGACTGCACGATGATCTCGCTGTACTGCACGCGGCCGAAGGACTCCAGCCAGTATTTGGGCTCGTAGAACGAACGGGCGGCGGTGTTCTCTGCTGCCATGGCGCGGTTGATGCAGATGGCCGACGAGAACGACAGATATACATCGTAGCCGGGGAACTCTTTCTCATATTCGCTCTTGGTCAGGTCGAAGGCGTCGTAGGCCTGCTGCCAAGTGCTGCCGAAGGCGACGAGCAGGATGGCTTTCGAGTTTTTCTTCTGCGACCTTACCACGTTGTCCACCTCGCGCTGATAGCGTTCCACGTTGCTGACAGTCTGGTTGTTGTTATCGTCATCATCACCGCAGCTGATAAAGGTGGTAGAACCGATGAGGGCTATCATGGCCATCATCAAACATTTAATCTTCTTCATTTTCTGTTTTTTGTTTGTTGTTAGACTTATTGTTAAACTTGAGTTTCTTTCCTTGTGCAAACCGGATGGTGAGCGTGGCATAGACCGTGGTGCCGGGGGTGGTGGTGCCTAAGTGCAGGCCGTGCGGGGTCTTGTCGATGTAGTTGAAGATGTTATCCACGCCAGCCTCTACCCGGTAGGTGAAGTGGCGGCTGTGTCCGATGTCGTGTGTGGTGGAGAGGCGCCAGACCTGGTAGCCCTTGCCATTGCCGTCGATAGCATAGTGGCGCTTGCTCGACATCCGGCCGTAGAGGCCCAGCCCCAGACGGTAGCAGGGCGAGAAGGTGTGGTTCCACGTGGCGAACACATTGGCCTTGTGGTGGGCCATGCCGTCGATGGTCACGCGCAGCAGGGCATCTTTGTTGCTGTCATACACATGGGCGTCGGTGTCCAGGTAGCTGTAGCTGCCGCCGAGCGAGAACTCCCGTGCCGTGTAGCTCACGTTGAAGTCGATGCCGTAGGTGCGCGCATCTTCCATGTTCGCATAGCGGCGCACCTTGTTGAGCATCTCGCCGTATTGTTGTCGGTATTCGGCGGGTGCCTCAGCGGTGGGGATGTTCACCAGCGTGATCATATTGTCCAACCGGTTGTAGTAGCCCGTCACGGTCATGTTCAGTCCGCCATGGGTGTATTCCGCTCCCAGCGAGAAGTAGTTGGAGGTCTGTGCTTGCAGCGAGGGGTTGCCCAGATACATGATGATGCTGCTCATCTCGCGGATGTAGCGGTAGTTCATCTCCTTCAGCGTGGGTGTCTTGAACCCCTGGCTCCACGACGCGCGCAGGCGCATGCGTCCTGCCTTGAGCATGGCCGACGCCTTGGGCGTCAGGCGCCACCCGAAGCCTTCGTTGCGGTTCAGGCGCAGGCCGCCGGTCAGATGGAGCGACAGGCCGCTGCGTCCGAGGGCCGTCTGCCACTCATCTTGCACGAACAGGGCTTCGGTGTTGTCGTCGGCGGTTTGGCCGGCGATGCTCGTAGGAGCCTTCAGGTAGTCGTAACGCGCTTCGATGCCGGCGCTCAGACGGTGCGAGCAGGGTAGGGCGAACACGCCCTTCACGTTGAGCATCACGCGCTGCTGGTCGCTCTGCAGGGTCTGCTGTCCGGGGAAGTAGGGGTAGTCGAGTATCAGCTGCCCCTGGTCGTCGAAGCCTTCGGCCAGGGTGGTGTGGGTGAACTGGTGGTAGTAGGCGTGCTTGTTCCAGTCGAGGTCGAATGTGATGATGTCTTTCCTCCGCGTGGTCCATTTGCCGCCTGCCGAGGCCGACGCATTCTTGTATTTCAGGTCAAATGTCTTCACGTCGTACTTCGGGTATTTGCCCTGCGGGCGGTAGATGCCTTTTTGGTACCATGAACCGCTGGCATACAGTTCCAAGTGGGGGCTCACGGTGTAGGTCAGCTGCTGGGCTACCTGCCAGTTGGTATGGCGGTTCACGGTCTTGCTGCGCGAGTCGGTCACGGGAGTCTCCGAACTGTTGGTGTATTCCGTGGCGGTGTTCTGCCATCCGTCGGAGTGTTGCAGTTGGAAGTTGGTGTAGCTCTTCAGCCGTCCTGTCGAGAATCCGAAGCCGTTGTGTTGGCGGATATCGTCGTAGCTGCCCCAGCGTGTGCTGTTCTCTACAAGCAGACCCTCGTCGTGCTTCTTGGTGATGATGTTCACCACGCCGGCGATGGCATCGCTGCCGTAGAGGGCCGACGAGGCTCCCTTCACGATTTCTATCTTCTCGATGTTGTGCGGGTCGATGAGCGACAGGTCGTTCTCGCCGCCCACGTCGCCGTGTATGCGCTTGCCGTCTATCAGCACTAGGATGTAGTTATTGCCCAGACCGTTCATCTGCATCTGGCTGCCCATGTCGCCCTCGTTGAAGGCGAACGAGGCGGTCAGGCCGCTCAGGATGTCTTCCAGTGAGCGTCCGCCGTAGTTTTTGAGCATACGGTTGGTGATCACCTCCGTCTGCACGGGGGCGTCTTTGAGCAGGTGTTGGGTGCCGGTGCCGGTCACCACCACTTCTTGCAGGCTGTCGTTCAGCACAATGTCTTGCGCCGTCAGCGACGGGGCAACACAAAGCGCAATCATGCCAATGATGTGTCTTTGTCTCATGTCTTGATTTCCGCTCTCCCTTGTTCCTGAGGGCGCAGATCCGATAATGTTTGTTCCATGGCAGGTCTTCTGGCTCTCCCCAAGTGTGTCTTACCTTCCCGACGTCAGTCAGTGGCGTTATACAAACACACCTTTCTTTTAGATGATAGATAATAGATGATAGATGAGAGATGATAGACGAGAGATAATAGTGCTCTTGTGCATATCTCTTACCTCTTACCTCTTACTTCTTACCTCTTACTTCTCACCTCTTTTTATTGGGGATGACAGCTGCAGGTACAGCTCCGGACTTACACCGGATTCCCTTACATCGGGGCTCTACAGACCCCCGATTGCCATTTCGGGTGCAAAGGTAGTGCAAACCGAAGACAAAACAAAACAAAAATGGAAAATTTTTGTTTTGTTTTGTTGAGGTGCCGCCTACCTTATTAAAAGGTAGTGCAAGTTGAGCGAAATGCAAAATGAAAATCACAAAATTTTCATTTTCATTTCCGAAACGCCGCCTCTCACAAAAAAATCGCCTTCCACCCTCTATTTTTCATGCGAAATGCGTAATTTTGCACCAATGAAAACACAATTCCTGATTTCGGCGCCTGCCAGCGGTTCGGGCAAGACTACCGTGGCACGCGGATTGATGGCTCTCTTTGCGCAGAAGGGCTATCGTGTGCAACCCTACAAGTGCGGCCCCGACTACATCGACACTCAGTTTCACCTGCGGGCCTGTGGCACACCCAGCGTCAACCTCGACACGTTGATGGCTCCCCCGCAATATGTGAAAGACATGTATGCGCATTACGCTGAGCAGGCTCAGGTGTGCGTGGTCGAGGGCATGATGGGACTCTACGACGGCTACGACCGCGACAAGGGGTCCACAGCCGAAATAGCACGCACGCTCTCGCTGCCCGTCGTCATGGTGGTCAATGCCCGCTCGGCGGCTTATTCCATGGCACCGCTGCTCTACGGATTCATCCATTTCCGCGGTGATGTCAACGTGGCCGGAGTCATCTTCAACCAGACGGGTTCCGAGCGCCACCAGCAGATGCTCCGTCAGGTGTGCCAAGATCTGGGCATCGCATGCTATGGGTGTCTGCCTAAGATGGATGCAATCCAACATCCCTCGCGCTATCTGGGTCTCGATTTCTCTGTGCCCGGAAGGCTCGACTCGCTGGTGCCTATGATTGAAAAGCACATCGACTGGCAACGGCTCCTGCACGACATGGAGACAGCCGACCCTGTCGCATCGCGGCCCTTGCCCGCACCGCCGCACCGCCGGGTGTGGGTGGCACGCAACGAAGAGTCGTTCTCGTTTCTCTATCAGGAGCAAGTCAACCTCTTAGGCGACGACATCACGTTTTTCAACCCCGAGGAAGACATTGAGATACCACCCGGCATCGATCTGCTCTACCTGCCTGGCGGATACCCCGAGAAACACCTCGACGCATTGACAGCCGCTGAGAAGACACGACGGTCGGTCAAGCGGTTTGCTGAGCAGGGCGGACATGTCGTGGCCGAATGTGGCGGGATGATGTATCTGTGCGACAAAATCGTGGCCGACGATGGCGAATACCCGCTATGCGGAGTGCTGCCCTATACCATCACCGCGCGCACAGCCGACAGAAAACTCTCCTTGGGCTACCGACGGTTTGTGCTCGACGGACGCGAGTACCGTGGACATGAGTTTCACTACACGCAGTTTCTCGGGTCCGTACCCTCTTCTGCCACACAGGTTTACGACGCGGTGGGACGGCCTGTGCCTACACCCGTGTTCCGTTACAAGAATGTCTTGGCCAGTTATACACACCTCTATCAGATATGAACAGACCCCTACATCCCGTGATGTTTGCCGGCACCGGCAGCGACGTGGGCAAAAGCATCATCGCAGCGGCCTTTTGCCGCATCCTGCTGCAAGACGGTTACCATCCCGCACCCTTCAAGGCGCAGAACATGGCGCTCAACTCCTTTGCCACACCCGACGGACTGGAGATAGGACGGGCGCAGGCCGTGCAGGCCGAGGCGGCTGGCATTCCCTGTCACACCGACATGAACCCGCTGCTGCTCAAACCGCAGTCGGACCATACCTCGCAGGTGGTGCTGCACGGACGGCCCATCGGCAACCGCGATGCCTACGACTTCTGGCGGACACCACAAGGTAACGCCGACGGACTATTGTCCCAACTCCCCAACTCCCCAACTCCCCAACTCCCACAGATAGACTTCCGCCGCGAGGTGTGCGAGGCCTACGACCGACTCGCCGCCCGCTATCAGCCCATCGTGATGGAAGGCGCTGGCAGCATCAGCGAGATCAACCTGCGCCACCACGACCTGGTCAATATGCCTATGGCACGACACGCACGGGCCCGGGTCATCCTCGTGGGCGACATCGACCGCGGCGGCGTCTTCGCATCCGTCTATGGCAGCATCGCACTGCAGACGCCAGAAGACCGGCGGCTCATCCGCGGCATCATCATCAATAAGTTCAGGGGCGACATGCGCCTCTTCGACGAGGGACGCCGTATGCTCGAAGAGATCTGCGGCGTGCCGGTGCTCGGCGTGATTCCTTATTTCAACCATATTCATATCGAAGAGGAAGACAGCGTGTCGCTGGCCATGAAATCCAAGCAGCTGGCACAAGGAAAGGTCAATGTGGCCGTCATCATGCTCAAGCACCTCTCCAACTTCACCGACTTCGACGCATTGGAGCGCGATGCGCGCCTGCATCTGTTCTATACCAACAATGTGGATGATATCCGCCAGGCCGACATCATCATCCTGCCCGGCACCAAATCGACACTCGACGACCTCTACGAGATTCGGCGCAACGGGGTGGCACAGGCCATCCTCCGCGCGCGGCGCGAGGGAGCCACGGTGCTCGGCATCTGCGGCGGCTACCAGATGATGGGACAGGAGGTGTGCGACCCAGAGCATGTTGAGGGCGACATCGACCGGCTGCCGGGACTCGGACTGCTGCCCGTGAGCACGGTGATGGCGGGCGGGAAAGTGACGCGTCAGGTCTCGTTCAACGCCGGTATGCACGGCTATGAAATTCACCAGGGAGAGACCATGCCCGTGGAGGGCGCCGCACCCTCGCCGCTCAACCATCTGGCCGACGGACGCACCGACGGATATCTGGCCGACGAGAAATGTATGGGCACCTATATTCACGGCATCCTCGACAACCCAGCGTTCGTGAACCGGCTGCTCAAGCCCTACGAGGCCAAACTGAGCGCGGCCGACACGCCGTTCGACTATGCAGCCTACAAGCAGCAGCAATACGACCTGCTGGCCGACCATGTGCGCCGCTATGTAGATATGGACCGTTTCTATCAGATACTTCGAGATGATGAATAGTCTGTTAGCGCTCGTCATAGGGTGGTGGGGCGACCTGTTGCTGGGCGACCCTGCCCGCTTGCCGCATCCCGTGGTGGGGTTCGGGCGCATGATCGCATTCGGCGAACACCGGCTCAACCGTGGACGGCACCGACGGGTCAAAGGGGCTGTCATGGCGGTGGCGCTCATTCTCTTGGTGTTCGCCCTGGTGTGGACGCTGCGGTGTCTCATCCTCACTTGCGCATCGCCGTGGTGGCTGTTGCCGCTCGATGCACTGCTCATCTTCTACTGTCTGGCAGGCACCACGCTCATTCGCGAGGTACGCGAGGTGTTTCGTGCCGTTGACCGATCGCTCGACGAGGGGCGCCGGCAGGTGGCACGCATCGTGGGGCGCGACACGTCGCAACTCTCAGCGCAAGAGGTGCGCACGGCCGCTCTCGAGACGCTGGCCGAGAACCTGAGCGACGGGGTCATCGCACCGCTCTTCTGGTTGGCACTGCTCGGCACTCCGGGCATGATGGCTTACAAGATGGTCAACACGCTCGACTCGATGATCGGCTACCGCACAGAGCGCTACCGGCTGTTCGGATGCGTGGCAGCGCGCATCGACGATGCGGCCAACTGGTTGCCGGCGCGACTTACGGCCCTGCTCATGGTGCTGGCGTCCGGACGGTTGTCGCTTCTGGCGTTCGTCAGTAGATACGGGCGTTGTCATGCCAGTCCCAACAGCGGATACCCCGAGGCGGCGCTCGCCGGCATCCTCGACTGCCAGTTCGGTGGCACGCACACCTATTTCGGCGAGGAGGTGCAGAAACCCTATATCGGCAGCCACGACAGGCCCCTCACCACGGCCGATATGCAATGTGCGGTGCGCATCAACCGCGCTGCCGAGGTGCTCATGCTCCTCATCACAGCCGCTATCATCTTTCTCATCGAATAAATCCATCATCTATCATCTATCATCTATCATTTATCATTTATCATTTATCATCTGTAATCTATAATCTATAATCTTTAAAAAGTCTATGAAAAAAATCATTGTAGCAGGCATCGGCCCCGGCCATCCCGACGATATGACCGCAGCGGTGACGAAAGCGCTCGGACAGGCCGACGTGGTGGTGGGCTACAAATATTATTTCCAGTTTGTGGCACCCTATCTGCGCCACGACTGCCTCTGTGTAGATACCGGCATGAAACGCGAACGGCAACGCGCCCGGCAGGCGCTCGACTTGGCACAGGAGGGGCGAGTTGTGGTGGTCATCTCGTCGGGCGACGCTGGCATCTATGGCATGGCACCGCTCATCTATGAGATGGCGGCACAGCAGCAGACGCAGGTCGAGGTGGAGGTGCTGCCCGGCATCTCGGCCTTTCAGAAAGCGGCATCGCTGCTCGGCGCCCCTATCGGTCACGACCTGTGTCTCATCTCGCTGAGCGACCTGATGACACCGTGGGAGACCATCGAACGGCGCATACGGGCGGCTGCCATGGGCGATTTCGTCACCGTCGTATATAACCCGAAATCAGAAGGCAGATACTGGCAACTATATCGGTTGCGCGAGGTGATGCTCGAAGAGGGCAAAGACCCGCAGACCCCCGTAGGGTATGTGCGGCAGGCAGGCAGGCCCGAACAGCAGGTGAAGCTGACCACACTGGCCGACATGGACATCGAGGATATCGACATGTTGACGGTCATCCTCATCGGCAACTCGCAGTCGTATCTTGCCAACGGCAAGATGATCACGCCACGTGGCTATTACCGGCAACAAGAGGACGACGCGCTCAAACCGGGACAGCAAATCATGATACAGTCGTTCAGAACGATAGAAGGCGAACTGAAAAACCGCGACATCCCCCTCGACCAGAAATGGGCGCTGCTGCATGCCATACATACCACAGCCGACTTCGAGATGGAGCGGTTGCTGCGTTGCGACCCGGGTGCGGTGAGCACACTCTACGAGAGGGTGAAGAACGGGCAGCTGACCACCATCGTTACCGATGTGACCATGGTGACCAGCGGCATACGAAAAGGGGCACTGGCACGACTCGGCATTGAGGCGATATGCTATCTCGCCGACCCCCGTGTGCCCGAGATGGCGGCTGCGAAGGGCATCACACGCACGCAGGCGGGCATCCGGTTGGCTGTCGAGGAGCACCCCGACGCCCTCTTCGCCTTTGGCAACGCTCCTACGGCGCTTCTGGAACTCTGTGACTTGATTCGCAAGGGTAAGGCACACCCCGCAGGCATCATCGCCGCTCCCGTGGGCTTCGTGCATGTCAAGGAGTCGAAACATGCCGTGAAACCCTTCACCCATATACCTAAAATCATCGTAGAAGGAAGAAAAGGCGGTTCCAACCTCGCTGCCACCCTCTGCAATGCCATCCTCTGCTACGACGACGCCGCACAACTCAAACCCGGACGAGACCTCTAACCTCCTACCTCTCACCTCTTACCTCTAACCTCATGAACATCATCATCATTGGCATAACCGACACGCCGCAACCTTTCTTTCCCCCCGAAGTGCTCGACATCATCCGGCGGGCGAAGGTGTTCAGCGGCGGCAAGCGTCATCACCAACTGGTGGCTCACCTTTTACCAGAAAAGAGCCTGTGGATAGACATCACGGCTCCGCTCGAAGCGGTCTTCAGCCAGTACCGCGCTCTCTTCCACTCCTCTTGTTCCGTTGGCGGCGATGCCATCGCCGCAGCCACCCCTCAGGCCTCTGCAGCCCCTCACTCAGCAGCGTCTCCCACGGGCTCCGCATCCGCCCCTCTCGTTGTCTTCGCCTCTGGCGATCCGCTCTTCTTCGGCTTTGCCAACACCTTGCGCCAACGCATGCCCGAGGCGCGGCTCACCGTGCTGCCGGCTTTCAACTCTTTGCAACTGCTGGCACACCGGCTGCTTATGCCCTATCACGATATGCGCATCGTGTCGCTCACCGGGCGTCCCTGGCCCGACTTCGACGCGGCACTCATCACACAGCAACGGAAGATAGGGGTGCTCACCGACCGCATACACACCCCGAAGACCATCGCACAGCGCATGCTCGACTATGGCTACGACTGCTACCGCATGTATGTGGGCGAACACTTGGGCAACCCCGACAAGGAGAGCGTACGAAGTCTGACGCTCGGCGAGGTGGCGGCGTGCGAGTTTGAACAGCCCAACTGCCTCATTCTGGAAATGGATGGCGACGGGCGACACATTCCCTTCGGCATACCCGACAGTGCTTTCGAACTGCTCGACGGACGTGAGCGGATGATCACGAAGATGCCCATCCGGTTGCTCTCGTTGCAAACCATGCAACTCGACCGGCGCACGGTGCTCTGGGATGTCGGGTTCTGCACCGGCAGCATCTCTATCGAGGCACGGCGGCTCTTCCCGCACCTGCACATCGAGGCCTTCGAGATACGCGAAGAGGGGCGACGGCTCATCGAGGTCAACGCACGGCGGTTTGGCGCACCGGGCATAGAGGTGCATATCGGCGATTTCCTGGCTCAGGATATAAGCACGCTGCCACGGCCCGATGCCGTGTTCATCGGCGGACATGGCGGACGGCTCTCTGACATCATACAGCGGGTCTATGACGTGATGCCGCGGGGCGGATGTATCGCCATGAATAGCGTCACACAGCAGAGCCAAGAGGTTTTTTGCCAGACTTGTGAACGCCTCGGCATGCAACTGCAGCCTGTACGGCGCGTCGCGCTCGACGACTATCATCCCATCGTAATACTAACAGCAATCAAACCATCATGAAAACGGTTATCATTCCTATAGGAGAGGCAGCCCGGCGCGTGGCTCACATCGTCAGACAAGAGACAGGCGGCGAAGTGATACAACGCTCCGAAGTGGGGGCGCACTGGCCCGACTGTCAGGCGCTTGTCTTCATCGGCGCGCTGGGCATCTGCGTACGTACCATCGCTCCTTATATTAAAGACAAACACACCGACCCCGCCGTGGTCTGTATTGACACCACCGGCCGCCATGTCGTCGCAGTGCTGTCGGGACATGTCGGTGGGGCCAACGACCTGACACGGCGGTTGGCGGCGGCTCTGGGCACGACTCCCGTCATCACCACGCAGAGCGATAATGCCGGGCTGTGGGCGCTCGACACCCTGGCCGAACGATACGGATGGACAGCGGCGACCGATGATGACATGAACACCATCATCGCTGCGTTCGTAGGCCGAAACCCCACGGCGCTATTGCTGGAGACATCCGACGAGGGCACAGATATGCTCTTGCGGACATGTCCCGACCACGTGACGCTCATCAACGACATCCGAGATTTGGAACCCGGTAGTTGTCAACTGCTTCTCATCGTCTCTCCCTTCATCCACCAAAAGGTAGAGGGCGTGCTCTCGTTGCAGTATGTGCCCAAGGTGGCGGTCATGGGCTTGGGACTGGCACACCAGGCCCAGCCCGACGGCATCGCTGAAGCCATCGAAAAGAAGATGGCCGACAGCGGTCTGATGAAGGATTGCGTGCGCGAATACTGTACCATCGACATCAAGCGCGACGAGCCCTTCATCCAACAACTCCTGGCCGGCGGACAGAAGGTCAGGTTCTTCACGGCCGAACAACTGCAAGAGGTAGAGGTGCCCAATCCCAGTCAGTTGGTGGCACGGCATGTGGGCACGCCGAGCGTGGCCGAGGCGGCGGCGATACTCGCCTCCGACCACGGCACACTGCTCATGCCCAAGGTCAAGGGACAACATTTCACGGCAGCCGTGGCCATCGCCGACCGATATCTGCGCCGGCGGCGGGGCGGACATATCGAGATCGTGGGGGCCGGCCCCGGCGACCCCGACCTCGTGTCGGTGCGCGGACGGCGACTGCTCGAACAGGCCGACCTCATTCTTTATGCGGGCAGTCTGGTGCCGCGCCAACTCACGCTCTGCGCCAAGTCAGGCGCCGTGGTGTGCTCGTCGGCATCGATGGCTCTCGAAGAGCAGTGCGCGCTGATGAAGGAGTTTTACGACCGTGGCGCACTCATCGTCAGACTGCATACGGGCGACCCCTGCATCTTCGGCGCCATCCAGGAGCAGATGGCTTTCTTCGACGCTCATCACATGTCGTACCACATCACACCGGGCATTTCATCGTTTCTGGCTGCCGCGGCAGAACTCAGGTCGCAGTTCACCATCCCCGAGCGGTGCCAGACCATCATCCTCACGCGAGGCGAGGGGCGCACACCCATGCCCGAACGCGAGAAACTGCACCTGCTGGCCCGCAGCCGCAGCACGATGTGCATCTTCCTCAGCGCCGCTATCGTCGATGACGTGCAGCGCCAACTGCTCCAGGAGTATCCCGCCGACACGCCGGTGGCGGCCTGCTATCACCTGACGTGGCCCGACCAGCGCATCTACAGGGGTGTGCTCGCCGACTTGGCTGCCATCGTACACGACAACCAACTCACCCTGACCACGATGATTGTGGTGGGCGAGGCCATCGACAACAGGCAGGGACTCTCCGAACTCTATTCCAAGCACTTCACCCACCTCTTCCGCAAGGGCGACGACTGTTAAATAATTATACAATTATGATCCTACTTTTCGGCGGCACGACCGAAGGCCGCATCGCAGCAACTGCGCTCGAAGAGGCGGGACAACCGTTCTACTACTCCACCAAGACGGGCGGACAGACGGTAGCCCTGCACCATGGCGAACCTTTGCAGGGCGCGATGGATGCACAGGCCATGGCGGCTTTTTGTCGCGGACATGAGATCAGGCTCCTCGTAGATGCGGCCCATCCGTTTGCCGCTCTGCTACACCAGACGGTGGCTGAGGTGGCCGGCGCTTTACACATTCCCGCTATCCGCTTCGAGCGCATCTATGCCGAGCGCGACCCGTCGCTGGTGTGGTGCGACGACTTTGCCGACGTGGTGCGGCGCTTTGACCGTCACTCGCTGCTTGCCACCACGGGTGTGCAGACCATCGCCAGACTGCAACCATTGGCACAGCGGGGTGTGAAGGTGTGGTACCGCATCCTGCCACGTGAGAGCAGCATCCTTCTGGCCCGAAAGCAGGGCATAGCCGACAGTCAGCTCTGTTTCTACCATGAGGGGGAAGACGAGGCCGAGGTGCTACGGCACCTGCAGCCCGAAGCGGTCTTGATGAAGGAGAGCGGACAGAGCGGCGGGTTTGAGCAAAAGGTGGCGGCAGCGAAGAGTCTGGGCATCAAGGTCTATGTGGTCAAACGCCCGGAGATGCCAGCCATCTTCCACACCGTCAACGGTCCGCATGGACTACGGCGCATGGTGGAGTGGCTGTTGCCCGACTTCTACCCCCTGCGCAGCGGACTCACCACAGGCACCTGCGCCACGGCGGCCGCCGTGGCACAGACGGGGCGGCTGCTCAGGGGCGAACAACCCGCCGAGGTGCCGGTCATCCTGCCCGACGGCGAGACCATACATGTGGCGGTGGGCTATGGCGACGGCTATGCCTACGTGATAAAAGACGGTGGCGACGACCCCGACGTGACCCATGGCATTGAGGTGAGGGCGGCGGTCAGGCCCACGGGGGTCTTCGCCGTCAAGGGCGGCGATGGGGTGGGGCGCATCACACTGCCGGGCTTCGACATGCCGCCCGGCGAGGCCGCCATCAACCGTGTGCCGCGCGAGATGATGCGGCGCAACATCGCCGACGAGGTGGAGATCACCATCTCGGTGCCGCAGGGGCGCGAGGTGGCACGACGAACGTTCAACCCGCGACTCGGCATCGAGGATGGCATCAGCATCATCGGCATGAGCGGCATCGTCAAACCGTTCTCTGAAGAGGCGTTTGTCGATTCCATCCGCAAGTGTATGCAGGTGGCGAAGGCGAGTGGCACCGACAGGGTGGTCATCAACAGCGGTGCCAAGAGCGAACGGGCGGTCAGGGCGCTCTATCCCCAACTGCCGCAGCAGGCGTTTGTGGAGTACGGCAACTATATCGGCGAGACGCTCAAAATGGCCGACCAACTGTCGATACCCAACGTCACGCTCGGGGTGATGATGGGCAAGGCGGTGAAACTGGCTGCCGGACAGCTCGACACGCATAGTAAAAAAGGGGTGATGGACAAGGCGTTTATTGCACGGATGCTTCATGAGGCCGACTGTCATGTCGATATCACCCACATGACTTTGGCGCGAGAACTGTGGACGCTCATCCCACCAGAAAAACTAAAGGATTTCTGTTGCACACTCATCCGCCATTGTCACCGCCACTGCGACCCGCTACTGCCCAACGGCACGCTCACCATCCTGCTCATCGACGACAATGGTTTAGTGTTGAGTGTTTAGTGTTGAGTGTTTAGTGTTGAGTGTTGAGTGTTTAGTGTTCTAAGCATATCTCCTGCCCCTTGCCCCCTGCCCCCTGCCCCTCAGAAAGCCCCCTGCCCCAAAACTATTCTCTCACCTCTTAAATATTCCCTCTCCTCTTAAACAGCACGCTGGCGATGATGGGGGCGCCCACCAACGCTGTGACTGAGTTGACGGGCAGTGCGCCCTCGAATCCCGGCATGCGGGCTATCAGGTTGCACAGCAGGGCCAGCACACCGCCGGTAAGCATCGTGGCGGGCATGAGCACACGGTGGTCGCTCGTGCGGAACAGGGCTCGCGCCAGATGGGGCACGGCCAGACCGATAAACATGATGGGACCGCAATAGGCGGTGACAATGGCTACCAGCACGCCGCTGCTGATGATGACCTGGCGACGCGCACGGCGGATATTCAAACCTAAGTTGCTGGCGTAAGTGTCGCCCAGCAACAGCAGGTTCATCGTCTTCACCAACAGCATGCTCAGGGGCAGCAGGATGGCCATCAATACGATGAAAAGCACCATCTGGTCGCCCGACACACGGGCAAACGACCCTAATCCCCACACTACGTAGGCCTTGATATCCTCCTCGGCCGAGAAGAATTTCAGTACGCCGATGACTGCATTGGCCAGATAGCCGATCATCACGCCGATGATGAGCAGCGTCACCTTGCCTCTCACCCGTTCGGCCACAAACACGATCAGGGCCATCACCGCCAAGGCTCCCACGATGGCGGCGATGGAGATGGCGGCATCGCCAAAGAATCCCATGCGACTGAGCGCCACACCGCCGAGCGAGCCCGACAGCAGCACCACAAAGGCTACGCCGAGCGAGGCTCCATTGGAGATGCCCAGCACTGACGGACCCGCCAGCGGGTTGTGAAACACGGTCTGCATCTGTAGTCCGCTCACCGCCAGACCCATGCCGGCCATCAGTGCGGTGCACGCCTGCGGCACGCGCGAACTGACGATGATGTTGCGCCAGATCTCTGAACCGCCGTCGCCGCCCGTCAGGATGGCGATGATGCTCTGCATCGGGATATGGACGGTGCCGAGGAAGAGGTTGAGCAGAAACAGCACGGCCAGGGCGGCTGTCAGGGTGAGCATCAGGGGCAGTGTGCGGCGCATCGTGTCATTCTTTTAATAACTGGTAAAATACGGGCTGGTAGTCCTGGGGCATCACCTCAGGATGGAAGATGGCCACCAAGTCGCTCAGCAGCACGTCGGGCATCACAGGCGACTTCTCATAATAAGGTGTCTGCTTCATGTTGCAGTAGATGACATGGTGGTCCTTGAAGGCCTGAAACAGTTCGTTGCGGGGCTCCGACTGCCTCAGCGCCTCGTAGCTGAACTCGCCGGGGTAACTGTTCAGAATGCGCCAGTAGTCGGCCTTGGCAGCCATGGCATACATCTTCTCGTATTCGATATTCACACCGCCGGTGTTGTCGTCTTTGATGATATAGTCGGCGCCGGCATCGCGGAAAATCTGTGCCAAGTGGTTCTTGCCGCCTACGGCATACCAGTTGCCGCCGTGCATCTCGCCGCTGAACACGGTGGGGCGCTCTTTCGCTGCGGCGGCTTTCTCCTTGACGGCCAGATAGCGCTCCTCGATGCCCTTGAACACGGCCTCGGCTTCTTTCTCCTTGCCGATGAACATGGCGGTGAACTTCATCCACTCGGCTTGGCCCAGCGGGTCCTCTTCCTTGTAGCCGAAGTGGGGGATGAGGGTGATGCCCGTCTCTTTGATCAAATCATAGCCACCGCGCTTGAACGGCGAGATGAAGATGACCTCGGGCTGGGCTGCCAAGATCAGTTCGGTGTCGAAATTGCCCTCCATGCCTATCTTCACGATCTGTCCGTCATCCACTCGCTTCTTGATGTCTTTGTCGAACAGGTTTTTCGTGCCGGTGATGCCTTTGACCACGTCTTGGGCACCCAGGGCGGTGAAGTTAGACAGTTGCAGCATCGTCATCACGATGGTGCGCTCCACGGGCACCTCCACCTTCACATATCCCTCGGGGATGTCGCCGTCGCTCCCTTTCTCCACCAGGGCGAAGTGATAACTCACCGGCATCTTGTCTTCGTCGGTCTGCGGGTCGGCCACGTCCACCAGCCGCACCCCGTCGTCGGTCTGTTTCACGGTGAATCCCTTGGCATATTTCGGACTCATGTCGGTGCCGGCATGGTCGCCACCCGCAGTCTTCGTCTGTTGACCGCACCCGCATGTCATCAGCACGCCCCATACGGCCAGAATCCAAGCGAAAGCGCTTTCCTTCATGTTAATCATATTTTAGAGTTTAAAGTTTATAGTTTAATGTTTACAGTTTAATGTTTCATGTTTTATTGCTTGCGTAGTGCTCCCTTTTTCTGCCGGTCGCAGTGATTTTTACGCAACAGAGTTGCGATTATTTTTGTTCGCTGCGCTCACCATGTTGCGGACAGGGCACGCCCTGTCCCTACTTGCGTGATGTTTCCCATTTGGAGAGTATTTACTCCCCTCCCTGCAAGGGAGGGGTCGGGGGTGGGTCTTCGCTTCAGGGGTCTTCACTCCAAATCCACCACCGTGATGCCGGCACCGCCAAACTGCACGTGTTCGTCTTGGAAATGTGTCACATTGGGCACGGTGGCCAGATACTGCCGGATGAGTTGTCGCAGGATGCCATTGCCGGTGCCGTGCAGGATGCGCACGCGGCTCATGCCCACCAGGATGGCGTCGTCGATGAAGTACATCACGGCGTTGAGAGCCTCGTCGCCTCGCATGCCGCGCACGTCGATGTCCTGGCGGAAGTTCAGCCGTCGGTTGTCCATCGTCTCACGTGTCTCACGGCTCACCTGTATATGTGTGTGCACTTCCTCCTGCCGTGGCTTCTCGGCATGCTCCAGCCGCTCGGTGCGCATCTTCGTGCGCATGTCGCCGAAAATCACGGTCGCCATCTTGCCGTCGATGCTCTCTACCGTACCCACCGTCGAGAGCCCCTTGATGCGCACGGTGTCGCCCGCGCTGATCTCTGCGGCCTTGTTTGTCGTAGAACTGGCAGCAGCGCCTTCCCCTCGGGGAGGGACGGGGAGGGGGCTTTCTTTCTTTTTCCTTTTTTTCTCTTGCCGCCGTTGTATCTTTTGCATCTTGCGCTCAATCATCTCATCGGTGGCACGGGTGTCTATGTCGCTCACCTCCTGTTTGAAGGTGTTCAGTTCTTCGCGGATGCGTCGTGTCTCCTCCTTTTCGGCTTGGCTTTCCTTGATCTCGCGGATGGTGTTCTCAATGCGGCGGTTGCTCTCAGCCAGCAGTTCCTCGGCTTGCGCCTTCGCCCGTTGCAGCACCTCCTTGCGGCTCTGTTCCAGTTCGCGGATGGTCTGCTCATAGTGAGCGATGGTCTTTTCCATCTCCTTCTCGCGTTGGTGGATGGTCTGCCGTTTGCTCTCCCAATAGCGTTTGTCGCGCACGATGTCTTGCAGGTATTTGTCGCTCTGGATGTAGTCGCTGCCCACAATCTCCGACGCGTCTTTGATCACCTCTTCGGGGATGCCGGTCTTACGGGCAATCTCGATGGCGAACGAACTGCCGGGCTGGCCTATCTGCAACTGGAAGAGGGCGCGCATCTCATGGCGGTCGTAGAGCATGGCTCCGTTCACCACGCCCTCGTGGTCTTCGGCGAAGTGCTTCAGGTTTTGGTAGTGGGTGGTGATGATGCCCCATGCCTTTTTCTTGCAGAACTGCCGCAGCACCGACTCGGCGATGGCACCGCCGATGAGGGGCTCGGTGCCCGTGCCAAACTCGTCGATGAGCAGCAGCGTGCGCTCGTTGGCCTGCCGCATCATGTTCTTCATGTTGAGCAGATGGCTCGAATAGGTGCTCAGGTCGTTCTCGATGCTCTGTTCGTCGCCGATGTCAATCATGATATGGTCGAAGATGCCGGTGCGCGAGCGCTCGCTCACGGGTATGGAGAGTCCGCACTGCAACATGTATTGCAGCAGTCCGGCGGTCTTCAGGCACACCGACTTGCCGCCGGCGTTGGGTCCTGAGATGATCAGGATATGTTGCTCGCGGGTCAGCATGATGTCGAGCGGCACCACTTTCTTCTCCTGTTTGGCGAGCGACAGTTGCAGCAGCGGGTGGATGGCGCGTATCCAGTCGATGTGGGGGTATTTTTCCACCACAGGCTCGTAGGCGTTGAAGAGCTGTGCCAACTCGGCCTTGGCGCGTATCAGGTCTATCTTGGCCAGGAATCGGTAACTGTCTGTCAGGGCAGGCACATGCGGACGTATCTCTTTGGCGAAATCGGTCAGGATGCGGATGATTTCGCGCCGCTCGTCCATCTCCAGCTCCCGCACGCGGTTGTTGGCCTCCACCACTTCGGTGGGCTCGATAAACACGGTTTTGCCCGAGGCGCTCTCATCGTGTACGATGCCTTTCACCTTGCGTTTCATGGCGGGTGCCACGGGGATGACCAGTCGGCCGTCGCGCAGCGTGGGGGTCACGTCTTTCTCTACCAGACCCTCGCTCTGGGCAGCCCGCAGGATGCTGTTCAGGATGCGCGAGATGCTGCCCTCGGTACGTGCCAGGTCGCGCCGTATCTGCTGCAAGTCGGCCGAGGCATTGTCGCGTATCTTGCCGTAGGGGTCGAGTATCTGGTCGATGCGGCGTATCAGGCCGGGCACGGTGAGGATGCCGTCGGTGAGCCGTTGCAGGGCAGGGTAGGTGAAGACGGGCGCT
>CAMVAT010000064.1 GCA_947165505.1 uncultured Prevotellaceae bacterium
GGCTTTTTTTGTTAGACCCACCCCCGCCCCCTCCCTTGCAGGGAGGGGAGTGGATACCAGGCGGCAATCACGTTCAATGGCGGACAGGGCACGCCCTGTCCCTACTTGCGTGGCGAAGTAATCTCCTGCCCCCTGCTCCCTGCCCCCAGACTATTCTCTCACCTCTAACCTCTCACCTCTATGTTCCTGCCCCCTGCCCCCAGACTATTCTCTCACCTCTTAAATTAACATCCTTTAGTTTAAAATTTGTTTTTCTTGACGTTTACAAAAGTAAACTAACAGATGTTTTGCAAATGTAAAATACTGATTTTCAATGTGATATAAATCAAGATTTTTCTTAAAAATGGTCAAAATGCCAGCGGATACCATGGCTGGGTGACTTTTTTTTCGTACCTTTGCACCGAGTTAATTAAATAAGATAATGTGCCGCTCACTTTTTCAGGCCATTATCAAGTAATAATCGGGAGTCTGTCCTGTCTTATGTTTTTGAAGACTCGTTCAGGGGTGAAACGCCATTCCACAGGCTCCATAAAAATAGTAACAATGAAAAAATTTGCGAAAATTCTATTGTTAAGCGTGACAATGTTGATGTCGATGCCAGTGATGGCAGCCGGCGAAGGTGAAAACTCTGATTATGATTGGTCGCCTGTTATTGACGCCATTATCCAAGTAGAAAGCAAAGGAAATCCAAATGCACGCTGCGGTATCTATTGCGGTGTGTTGCAAATCTCGCCTGTGCTCGTGCAGGAGTGCAACAACATCCTCAAGCGCAGAGGCAGCAGCAAACGTTACACTCTCAACGATCGTTTCAATGTGCAGAAATCGAAAGAGATGTTTGTCATCATCCAGTCGTATTACAATCCCCAGCACAATGTAGAGCGTGCCATCCGCATGTGGCAGGGTGGATGCAACTACAAGGTGCGCGCCACACAGCGCTATTACGAGAAAGTGATGAGCTATATGAGGTGAATAAATGTTAATTCAACTTTGTAACCGGGTCGGACGTTTTAAGTCCGACCCCTTTTTTTGCCCATTTAAAAAATGTGAAAGAAACTTTATTATTGAATAATGATGAAAAAAAACTTTAAATACTTGGCCGGTCTCGTTTTTTCCGTTATCTTTGCAGGTAGTTCGTCAGCCGTTTCAGGCTTAACGACTCGTCAGCCGTTTCAGGCTTGCCGACCGAAATAGCATTATTCACCTAACATCGTTTATATTATGGTTATTATTGTTATTATTGTAATAGTCGTGTTGCTGGCTATCTGGCTGGTGTCGTTGTACAACCGTTTAGTGAAGCTGCGCAATAACCGTGAGAATGCTTTTGCCAACATTGACGTGCAGCTGAAGCAGCGTCATGATCTGATACCACAGTTGGTGGCTACCGTCAAAGGATATGCCGCACACGAGAAAGAAGTGCTCACGCGCGTGACCGAAGCCCGTGCCGCCGCCATGAGCGCCACGACAATCAACGGCAAGATAGCTGCCGAGAACCAGCTTGCCAGCGCCCTCAATGGACTGAAGGTGGCCCTGGAGGCCTATCCCGACCTGAAGGCCAACCAAAACTTCATGCACTTGCAGACCGAGATTGCCGACATCGAGAACAAGTTGGCCGCTACGCGCCGTTTCTTCAATTCTGCCACCAAGGAGCTCAACAATGGCGTGCAGACATTCCCGTCGAACATCATCGCCGGCATGTTCGGCTTCCATACCGAACCGATGTTTGAGGTGCCCAAAGAAGAGCGGCAAGCCTATGATAAGGCACCCGAGATCCAGTTCTAAATAAGTCGGGGCTGCAACTTTCAACCCTCAACCCTCAACCCTCAACCCTCAACCCCAACCTCTATGCGATATGTCGGCATGCAGACGCAGATCAGCAGGAACAATATGCTCAGCATCTTGCTCCTGCTGATGTTTCCCGTGATTATTCTCGGGATGATCTATGTGTTTCTGGCTGTCGTGGCGTCGCTGGGGGGCGGTTATTACGACAGCCATGGGCAGTTGCACGATGGCGTGGACTGGGCATCGGTCAATGAGATGTTTCTCCAGACACTGCCGTGGGTGGTGGTCGGGGTAGGGGTGTGGTTTGCCATCGCCTATTTCTTCAACACGGCGATGATCAAGCATGCCACCGGCGCACGGCCTTTGGAGCGGCGTGAGAACCCCCGTGTATATAATATTGTGGAGAATCTGACCATGGCCTGCGGCATGGACATGCCCAAGATCAATGTGGTGGACGACCCGCAGCTCAACGCCTTTGCCAGCGGTATCAACCGCGACAGCTATACGGTGACCCTCACTACGGGTATCATAGATCTGCTCGACGATAACGAACTGGCTGGCGTCATCGGACATGAACTGACCCATATCCGCAACAAAGACACGCGGCTGCTCATCACCAGCATCGTGTTTGTGGGCATCATCTCGGCCATCATGAGCATCACGGTGCGACTGCTCTTCCGCGTGTTCCTCTTCGGCGGCAGCGGCAACAGCAGGAGCCGTGACGGCAAAGGCAATGGCGCCTCTGTCGTGGTGGTGCTCCTGGTGGGCGTGGTGTGCTGTGCCATCGCCTATCTGTTTACGATGCTCACACGCTTTGCCATCTCGCGCAAGCGTGAGTACATGGCCGATGCGGGCGGTGCCGAACTGTGCGGCAACCCCTGGGCACTGGCGTCGGCACTGCGCAAGATTTCGGGCAACCCCGGACTGAGCGACGTGGGGCGCGAAGATGTGGCGCAGCTCTTCATCGTGCATCCCAAGCTTACCAGCCAGGGATTCATGAGCATGCTCAGTTCGCTGTTCAGCACACACCCCGACACCGAGAAGCGTATCGCTATCCTGGAGCAGTTCTAACTGGTCGTTTTTGGGGGATTGGTCGTCTGGTCGTTTGGGGGATTAGTCGTTTGGTGGTTTGGGGGGTGGTTCGGGGTTTGTTAAAAAATCAATAAATTTCGGATTATAGCCGATTTTTTTTTTATTTTACAAATTTTGAATGTAAATTTGCACCCAAGGAGAGAAATGAACTCATTATATACCTCCATGACGGGCGATGCTGCGAAGTGTTCGCCCGGCCTTCGAGAACAAACTACCGGAAATTCAAGAGAAAGCATTATTATTTAACTTGTTTAATATGAAAAAAATCTTTACTTTGATTACGATGCTCGTGGCTGTAGTCACGGGTTCGCAAGCGGCTTCTTACATTCCGACGACTACGAAAACGTTTACAGTGAGCCAGACAATCATCCTTAAAGATGATGCAGCAACGGCAAAAGCTGAAGGTTGGATGACGATTCCTGCTGAGAGCTTCAGTGATAAAACGATCGTACAAGATCCAGATGGTGAGATAGACCCCCCCTCTGGTAATGTTTCTTGTCTCCAAGTGAAAGCCGACGGAAATGTATTTAATAGCAAAAAGCGTGTGGTACACATGCTCGTGACTGGCGTATCTGGCGTTAAGGTCATCGGGCAGGCCAATACAGGACGTGGTTTCCAGATTGGTGCAACCCCGTATACCAGTAGTACGACAGAGACGTCATCTATGGTCATCGTGGCTGGCAGTGGCGAAATGGCAAACCCTGTGTCTTACAATGGCTTGAATCCCGAAGACACTTACATCGTTTCCGTCTTAGCTGACCAAGGTGATACCTATCTGTATGCAGTCCGTTTCACTGTTCCTGCTGCCGATGCACCTGCCATCAATGCCGCCGGCACGGAGATCATGGCCACTGAGAGCGGTGTGGCTGCCACACAGGAAATAGAGATCTCGGGTGTCAACCTGACCGGTTCGACCTTGACTGCCGAACTCTCACCCGCCGTAGAAGGCCTGTCGGTGGAGCTCGCATCAACAGCCATCACCGCCGGTAGCATCGAGACCACTGCCACCATCAGCTACACCTCGACGGTGAATGTGGATGAGGGCACCACCACCCTCGTGCTGAGCGACGGCACCACCACCAAAGAGGTGACCATTACCTATTCTGCTTTCGTGGCTGCCTACGAGCAGGAGAGCATCAGCGAGACCACCACATGGGACTTCACCAAAGATGTAACGGGTCACGTGCAGTATGCTAACGACAATCGCGAAGAGCGCCTCTATGCCAATATCCCCGAACTGGAGTATGCCTCTACATTCAACGCCAAGGCTCTGACCTTCGAAGGCGAATATCCTGAGCGTGAAAGCAAGTATGCCCAGAACGGTACGCTGCGCTTCAACACCACCGTGCCGGGCACCGTCGAGGTGACCTTCTCGAATACGGGTGGTAATAATAATGACCGCTATTTGGAGGTGAACGGCGTGAGAGGCGAAGTAGAGGCTGAAGGAACTACGCAGAACACCGAGACGTTCAGCGTGGGTGCTGGCGATGTGGTCATCACCAATGTGGCCGGCACGGAAGGCGGCACGGTGGCCCTGCGCTACTACAAGGTCGTCTTCACCCCGGTGGCTGTTGAGGTGACCATTGGCAATGCCGGCGCCGCTTCGTTCAGCAGCACCTCTGCGCTCGACTTCACCAACAGCGATGTCTATGCCTATATCATCACAGGTCGCGACGGCACTAACTTCACCAAGGAGCGCGTCTATCAGGTGCCTGCCAATACGGGCGTGATCGTCGCTGCCTCCGAGGCCGACACTTACCTGGTGCCTGTGGCAGCCGAAGAGCCTGCCGCCCTTGAGGGCAACCTGCTCGAGGCCACCTCGACAGGCGAATACACTGTGACAGCCGCAGACTATGGTACGGTTTATGGACTCTTCAAGTCGTCTAAGACCGGCAAGGTGGGATTCCAGAAGAAGAAAGAGGGCTACACCTTCGGCGCGAACAAGAGTTACCTCCGCATGCCCGCTGGCACCAGTGCCAACGAGATCTTCTTCGACTTCGATGTGACGAATGCCATCAGCAACGTCGCTGTCGAGACCGAGGCCGCCAACAGCACCGACACCTATAACCTCAACGGTCAGAAGGTGAACAGCTCGTTCCGTGGCGTCGTCATCCGCGGCGGAAAGAAATTGGTTCAGAAGTAATAAGAATCCAAAATACTTTATAAGCAATGAAAGAATACATCAAACCCGAACTGAAGTATGTCGTTTACAACAACGGCATCATGCAAGACGAAGATCCATTAGGCGACCTGGGCTCCATCGACGAAAATGAAGAAGGTGGCGATCTGGGCAATAGCACTGTGTTCGACGAAGAGGAGGTCATCCCCACGACAAAGTCTGTCTGGGACTAAAAAGCCTCACCCCCGACCCCTCTCCGAGGGAAAAAAAGCCTCACCCCCGACCCCTCTCCGAGGGGAGAGGGGCGTAGATACCACTCCAATCGTGTCTGTTGGGCACGGTTGGAGTTTTTTAATGGCACTATACGTAGAAAAGTTGACATATCCGTTTTTATTGTCGCAAAATTTTTTGGCAGTGTCGTGCTTTTCGGCTAACTTTGCAAATAAAACCGATGGATTATGGCAAACCGTAAAGAAATCACATTCGACACGTTCGTGCGCGGCTTCCTCTGGGTGGCGGGCCTTGTCGTTGGCTTTTTGCTGCTCAAACGCCTGAGCAGCGTGCTGCTGCCGTTCTTCCTGGCATGGCTGTTCTCGTATATGTTGTTTCCGCTGGTCAAGTTCTTCCAGTATAAGTGCCGGATGAAATACCGTATTCTGGCCATCATCTGCACCTTCCTGGTGGTGGGCGCGGTGGTGGCGGGCTTCTTCTGGCTCATCATCCCGCCGATGATCGAAGAGGTGCTGCGGGTGAAGACGCTGCTGGTGAACTACATCCAGCACGGACAGGAGATGGGGGGCATTCCCGCCGCCATACATGATTTAGTACGCGACCAGTTTAATTACGAGAAGCTCCGCTCGGCGGGGTCGGTTGATGAGGTGGCCAGCACGGTGAAAGAGGCGATACCCCAGATATGGAGTATCGTGTCGCATGCCTTCAGTGCCCTCTCCGGTCTGTTCACCGTCGTGATGATGGCCCTCTATACCCTTTTTATCCTGCTCGACTATGAGAAGTTGACTAAAGGATGGGTGGGGCTCTTGCCGGCCAAGTCGCGTCCTTTCTGTGTGCAGCTGATGACTGACATTGCCGAAGGCATGAATAAGTATTTCCGTGGTCAGGCGATGGTGGCGCTGTGTGTGGGCATCCTCTTCAGCATCGGTTTCATGATTATCGACTTCCCCATGGCCATCGGTCTGGGGCTCTTCATCGGTCTTTTGAATATGGTGCCTTATCTACAGGTCGTGGGCTTCATTCCCACCATCCTGCTCGCTATCGTGAAGTCGGCCGAGACGGGACAGAATTTCTGGGGGGTGATGTTGATGGCTCTGATTGTGTTTGGCGTGGTGCAGACCATTCAGGACACTTTCCTCACCCCGAAGATCATGGGCAAGGTCACAGGTCTTTATTCTGCCATCGTGTTGCTGTCGCTCTCCATCTGGGGCTCGCTCCTTGGCATCCTCGGCATGGTGATAGCCCTGCCGCTCACCACGCTGATTCTGACCTACTATCAGCGCTATGTGATCAAGGAGAAGGAGGAAGAAGAGAAAAAGAATCTGCTGCCAAAACCATAAGCGGTAGGCGGTGAAAATACGAACTCGGTCGGAATGCTAACCTTGCAATCCGACCGAGTTGGCGTTTGTGATGTTGAATTATTGATATGCCACGACACGACCCGCGCTGAGCGATGCGGGCACGTCGATGAGCCGTTGGTTGCTGCTGCCGCGGAAGAGCAGGTCGTCGTCGCGCAGCGACTTGACGAACGGCCCGTCAACGAGCACGTCGATCTGCTCAAGCAGCGCCCGCTGTTTCGGGTTGCGCACCAGAGCCTCGTAGGTGAACCCCGTGTAGCACCAGATGGTCTTGTTGGTGCGCTGGCGGATGGCGCGTGCCAGTTCGGTGAACCCTTCTGCCTGATACATGGGGTCGCCGCCGCTGAAGGTGACGTTGGCGAAGGGGTCGGCCTCAATCACTTGCATCATCTCGTCGGTGGTCATCTGCCGTCCCTCGTTGATGTCCCATGACTGTGGGTTGTGGCATCCCGGACATGCGTTGGGGCACCCTGCGCAGTAGATGGAGGTGCGGAAGCCCGGTCCATCCACCATCGTATCTTCTACTATGTCGATTACAGAAAGCATGGTTAGGAAATATGGTTTACACGGTCGTTGAGTTCGCTGAGTTTGGCGTGGTTCCACCGGTCGGTGGTGCCCACCAAATAGCCCGTGATGCGCTGCAGGCGGTCGATGTGCGTGCTGCCGCACTTGGGGCATACCTCCATCTTGGGTTCGGCGTTCTCGTATCCGCAGTCCATGCAGCGGTTGCGGTTATGGTTCACGCTGCCGTAGCCCATGTTGTAGCGGTCCATCATATCCACCACGCTCATGATCACCTCGGGGTTGTGTGTGGCGTCGCCGTCCATCTCCACGTAGAAGATATGTCCGCCGCGTGTCAGGTCGTGATAGGGCGCCTCCACCTCGGCCTTGTGGCGTGCCGAGCATTTGTAATACACGGGCACGTGGTTGGAGTTGGTGTAGTAGTCGCGGTCGGTGATGCCGGGCAGCAGGCCGAAGTCCTTGCGGTCTTTCTTGGTGAATTTGCCTGCCAGTCCCTCGGCGGGTGTGGCCAGCACACTGTAGTTATGGTGGTAGCGCTCAGAGAATTCGTTGACGCGGTCGCGCATGTAAGTCACGATTTTCAGTCCCAGAGCCTGTGCCTCCTCCGACTCGCCGTGGTGCTTGCCGATGAGAGCCACAAGGCATTCAGCCAGTCCGATGAACCCGATGCCGAGTGTGCCCTGGTTGATGACGGGTTCGATGGTCTCGTTGGGGTTGAGCTTGTCGGCACCGATCCAGAGCGCGCGCATGAGCAGCGGGAACTGCTTGACGAAGGCCGTCTTCTGGAAGTTGAAGCGGTCGTCGAGCTGTTGTGCCGTCACCATAAGCATATTGTCGAGCTTGGCGAAGAAGCGTGCGATGCGCTCCTCCTTGTCTTTGATGTCCATGCATTCGATGGCCAGTCGCACGATATTGATGGTCGAGAACGACAGGTTGCCGCGCCCGATGGATGTCTTCGGTCCGAAGCGGTTTTCAAACACGCGTGTGCGGCATCCCATGGTAGCCACTTCGTGCAGGTATCGCTTGGGGTCGTCGGCGTGCCACTCGTCGGTCTGGTTGAATGTGGCGTCGAGGTTGAGGAAGTTGGGGAAGAAACGCCGTGCCGTCACCTTGCAGGCCAGTTGGTAGAGGTCGTAGTTGCGGTCGTCGGGCAGGTAGTTCACCCCGCGTTTCTTTTTCCATATCTGTATGGGGAAGATGGCTGTCTCGCCGTTGCCCACACCGCGGTAGGTGCTCAGCAGCAGTTCGCGCATCACGCAGCGGCCCTCGGCTGAGGTGTCGGTGCCGTAGTTGATTGACGAGAACACCACTTGGTTGCCGCCTCGCGAATGGATCGTGTTCATGTTGTGTATGAATGCCTCCATGGCTTGGTGCACGCGTGCCACCGTTTTGTTGACGGCGTGCTGCATCACGCGCTCCTCGCCTTGCAGTGCGTCGAGCGGGCGTTTGATATAGTCGTCGAGCTCTTTTTCATAGAGATGGCTGTAGTCGGCGGCATTGAGCTCCTCCAGATTTTTGAGTTCCTCGATGAGACTGAGCCTGACGAAGGGCGCCAGGTAGAAGTCGAAGGCGGGGATGGCCTGTCCGCCGTGCATCTCGTTTTGTGCGCATTCCATCGAGATGCACGCCAGCACGCTGGCCGTCTCTATGCGTTTGGCGGCGCGGCTCTCACCGTGTCCGGCGGTGAATCCGTGGTTGAGTATGTTGTCGAGCGGGTGCTGCACGCAGGTGAGCGACTTGGTAGGGTAGTAGTCCTTGTCGTGTATGTGCAGGTAGTTGTGTGCCACGGCGTCGCGTGCCTCTTCGCTGAGCAGGTAGTCGTCAACGAAGGGCTTGGTGGTCTCCGATGCGAATTTCATCATCATGCCCGCAGGTGTGTCGGCGTTCATGTTGGCGTTCTCGCGTGTGATGTCGTTCGATTTCACGTTGACGATGTCGAGGAAGATGTCGCGTGTCTTGGCTTTGCGTGCGATGCTGCGCTGGTTGCGGTAGGCGATGTACTTCTGCGCCACGTCTTTGCGGCTGCTCTTCATCAGTTCCATCTCTACGGCATCCTGTATGGCCTCGACCGTCATCTGTGCGGCGCCGCGCATGGCGATGTGGTCGGTGATTTGCTGTACGAGGCGCTCGTCCTCTCCTTTGTCGGTATGGAGCATGGCCTTGCGGATGGCGGCCATGATTTTCTCTTCGTTAAAGCCCACGATTCTCCCGTCGCGCTTTACAACTGTTTGTATCATTGGAAGTTAGGTAATTGGATAAATTTTTTAGTATGAAATGCACTTGCAAAGATAATACTATTATCCGTAAGATTTTTGTTTTGGATAACTTTTTTCGAGTTAATAAATGTTAAATCGTTGATTATTAGTGTGTTATAAAAAATTTTGGAAAACTTTCAAATCTTTTTACCTGAAAAGTTGCCGTTTTTGTGCAAGGCCTCGCCCCGGCCTCACCCCCGTCCCCTCCCGGCCTCACCCCCGTCCCCTCCCCAACGGGGGAGGGGCGTAGATACTTCGGCAATTGAGAATAAATGGCGTTCTTCTGTCAAAAACTGATAAGAGTATTTCTGTCTTTCTGTTCTTCTGTCAAAACCTGACAAGAGAAAATATGTCCTTCTGTTCTTCTGTCAAAAACCCCACAAGCGTATTTCTGTCCTTCTGTCAAAAAAATATGTCCTTTTGTTGTGTAATTAGGAAAATGTGTGTATTTTTGCAGAAACTATCAATCAAAACACAATTATCATGGGATACATCGAAGACAGTCTGATGGAGGGAGAGAACATCGTGTATGAGGCACGTCTGCATTATTTCTCGTATTGGTTTCCGGCCTTGCTGGTGCTGTTCGCCATCGCCATGCCCTTTATCCCGCTCGGCGAGGTGGGGCTGCGCCTGATTTTCGCCGGCGTGCTGTTGCTGCTGGCCGTCATCTGGGCATTGGTCATCAACAACGGCAAGCGATTCATCGTCACCAACAAACGTGTGATAGAGAAGCGCGGACTGGTGCGGCGTGAGTCTATCGAACTGATGCTGCGCAAGTGCGAGAGCGTGAAGGTGGAGCAGAGCATCCTGGGACGTATCTTCGGCTATGGCAAGGTGGTCGTCTCCACGGGCGAGGTGACCAACATCTACGAATTCATTTGGCATCCCGTGAAGTTCAGCACCATGATCAACCAGCAGATAGACCATATCCACGGGCATCTGGATGATTAAATTCATAATTCACAATTCACAATTCACTATTGACAATTCACAATTGATAATTCACAATTGACAATTCACAATTGATAAAACAATTGATATATGAAAAAGCTAAACGTTCTTATGTTGTCGCTCGCCATGATGCTGCTGGCATCGTGCGGAGCATCCTACACCGTGCCCATCACAGGGCGCAAACACAGCCTGTCGGCCGAAGACGGACAGCTGCCTTCGCTGGCTGCTACAGAGTATCAGAAATATATCACCGGTGGCAAACTCTCTACCGACGCCGCCGCCACGCAGATGGTCAAGAGGGTGGGGCAGCGCCTGGCCAATGCCGTGGACCAATACCTGCGCGCCAACGGCTATGCCGCTGAGGCCAACACCTATCAGTGGGAGTTTAACCTGCTTGCCGACAAAGAGCAGAACGCCTTCTGCATGCCCGGCGGCAAGATAGCCGTGTATGAGGGGCTGCTCGCTGTGACACAAGACGAGGCCTCGCTTGCCATCGTCATGGGCCACGAGATAGCACACGCCGTGGCTAAGCACTCCTCTGAGCAGATGGCCAAGAAGACCAAAGCCAGCGTGGGCACGCAGATCTTCGGTGCCGCCGCCTCGGCCTTCGGACTGGGCACCGTGGGCGACCTGGCCACGACGGCACTCAGTTACGGCGCTTACTTCACCAACCTGCACGGGTCGCGCAAAAACGAGTCGGAGGCCGACTACATGGGCTTGATCTTCGCGGCCATGGCCGGCTACGACCCCAACGTGGCGGTCACCTTCTGGCAGCGTATGGCGGCACAGGGCGGCAGCACCACCGCTTCGTTCCTCAGCACGCACCCCAGCGACGAGAAGCGCATCGCCGACATCAAGAAGCACCTGCCCGAGGCACTGCAGTATTACAGACCCAACGGGCAACCGGCAGTCAATACGGGCACGGCCACCTCGGGCAACAACAAGAAACAGCGCACGCAGACCGTGGGCACTATCCGCATCAAATAATTCTCAAATCATGTTAGAACTTATTTCCAATAATGCTTGGCTGGCGTGGGTGCTGGTGGCCATCCTGTGCCTGATTGTTGAACTGGGTTCGGGCGACTTGTTCGTCATCTGTTTCTCCATCGGTGCCCTCTTCGCCTCGGCCACATCGGCACTGGGACTGGGGCTCGTGCCGCAAATCATCGTCTTCGCCGTCGTGTCGTTCCTGAGCATCTACTTCTTCAGGCCAGCCGCCAAACGGTGGCTGCACCGAAACGATGAAGACCGCCCCAGCAACGCCGACGCCCTCATGGGGCGCACCGGACGTGTGAGCGAGACCATCGAGGCGGGCGGCTATGGCCGCGTGGCCATCGACGGCGACGACTGGAAAGCCGTCTCTGCCGACGGACAGGCCATCGCCAAAGACACCACCGTGCGCGTGGTGGGCCGCGACAGCATCATCCTGACGGTAGCTCCCGTGACCTGACACGCATCTACCTCAAATCTCAAATCTCAAACCTCAAATCTCAAATCTCAAATCTCAAACCACAAACCATCATGAGCATCGGAGCCATTGTATTGATAGCCATTGTGCTACTGGTGATTATCATCGCCAAGAAAACATTAGTGATTATCCCGCAGTCTGAGACACGCATCATCGAGCGACTCGGCAAGTATCATGCTACCCTGCAACCGGGCATCAACATCATCATCCCCTTCATCGACGCGGCGAAGACCATCATCACACTCAACCGCGGACGCTATGTGTATAGCAACAGCATCGACCTGCGCGAACAGGTGTATGACTTCGACAAGCAGAACGTGATCACCAAGGATAATATCCAGATGCAAATCAACGCACTGCTCTATTTCCAAATCGTCGATCCGTTTAAGGCTGTGTATGAAATCAATAACCTGCCCAACGCCATTGAGAAACTGACGCAGACCACACTGCGTAACATCATCGGCGAGATGGAACTTGACCAGACGCTCACCTCGCGCGACACCGTCAACACCAAACTGCGCGCCGTGCTCGACGATGCCACCAACAAGTGGGGCATCAAGGTGAACCGCGTGGAACTGCAAGACATCACGCCGCCGCAAAGCGTGCTCGTGGCCATGGAGAAACAGATGCAGGCCGAACGTAACAAACGTGCAGCCATCCTGACCAGTGAGGGTAACAAACAGTCGCAGATACTACAGTCGGAAGGTGAGAAAGCCGCTACCATCAACCGCGCCGAGGCTCTCAAACAGCAGCAGATACTGCAAGCCGAGGGTGAGGCCACCGCACGCATCCGCAAGGCTGAGGCCGAGGCCATCGCCATCCAGAAGATTACCGAGGCCGTGGGCCAGAGCACCAATCCGGCCAACTATCTGCTGGCACAGAAATATATCCAGATGATGCAGCAACTGGCTTCCGGCTCACAGGCCAAGACGGTCTATCTGCCCTACGAGGCTACCAACCTGCTCGGCAGCCTGGGCGGCATCAAGGATATGTTTAAAGACAATTGATTGGAATGATGAACATTTGTATCGTAGCGGGAGCACGCCCTAATTTCATTAAGGTGGCTCCCATTATTCACGCAGTAAAACGGGCCCGGCAGCAAGGGACCGACGTGAACTTTCAATTGGTATATGCGGGCGTGGAGAGCGACCCGACACTCGAAGAGAGCCTCTTCAGCGACCTGCAGATAGACCGGCCCGACGTGTTTCTCGGGGTTGACAGCAAGTCGCTCAATGAAATCACAGGCCGTGTGATGGGCGAGTTCGAACGATACCTCGACCAGCATCCCACGGATGTGGTCATCGTGGTAGATGACTTGGCATCGACCATGGCGGCGGCTATCGTCACCAAGAAACAAGGCATCAGGCTGGCACACCTCGTGGCTGGCACACGGTCGTTCGACATCAAGATGCCGAAAGAAATCAACCGCCTCGTCATCGACGGACTCTCCGACCTGCTCTTCACCGCCGGCGACGGAGCATCGAATATCGCCACCCGCGAGGGAGCCAACCTCTCGCAGATATATAAGGTGGGCAATATCCTCATGGATACGCTGCGCGCCAACCGCAACCGCTGGCAACGGCCCGCAGTGGCCGACGAACTGGGCTTGCAACCGGGTAAGTACATCGTGTTCACACTCAACCGCAAGGCACTCATCGCCGACCGCGACAACCTGGCTGCCATGATCGACAGTATGGTCAGGGCGGCTGGCAACACTCCCATCGTCGCACCGCTACGGGGACCGGCTCGCGAAGCCCTCGAGAGTTGGAGGCAAGAGCGTATGGCGAAGGCAGCAGACAACTCTCCGGCCCTCAGCCCCCAGTCCCTTGCCCCTCTTTCCTACTTGGAGTTCGGGTGGCTCACATCCCACGCGATGGGCATCGTCACCGATTCCGGCAACGTGGCCGAAGAGGCGACATTCAACAGCGTGCCCTGCATCACGCTCAACAGCTATACCGAGCACATCGAGACGGTGCGCGTGGGCAGCAACGTGCTCGTGGGTGAAGACCCGCAACAGCTGGCAGAGGCTGTGGCCGACATGGTGGGGGGCAAGTGGAAGAAATCGACCATCCCCGACCGCTGGGACGGGCGCACCGCCGACCGCATCGTGCAAATCCTGCTCTCTTTTAACCCCTCTGCTTAACTCTCCTTCTTGAAAGCCACCGATCATTATACCGAGCTCACTACCGGGGCCATCCCGCGTGTGATAGCGCGCATGGCTGTGCCGACGATTATCAGCATGCTGGTCACCAGCTTGTATAATATCGCCGACACTTTCTTTGTGGGACAGGTCGATACCCAATCGACGGCTGCCGTGGGCGTGGCCTTCCCCGCCATGTCGATGATTCATGCCTTCGGCTTCTTCTTCGGACATGGGTCGGGCAACTATATCTCACGCCGTCTGGGGGCGAAAGACTACGACAGCGCGGGGCGCATGGCCGCCACGGGCTTCGTCTATGCGCTGCTCTTCGGTCTGGCCATCACCCTGGCCGGGCGCATGCTCCTCTCGCCGCTGGTGCTGATGCTGGGCAGCACACCCACCATCCAGGCGCAGTGCGAGGCCTACATGGACATCATCCTCTTGGGCGCTCCCGTGATGACGGGCTCTATCGTGCTCAATAACCAGATGCGCTTCCAAGGCAATGCGTCGATGGCGATGGTGGGCATCGTGACGGGGGCCGTGGTCAACGTCGTGCTCGACCCGCTGCTCATCCTCGGATTGGGCATGGGCGTACGAGGCGCCGCCTGGGCCACCGTCATCGGACAGGTGGTCAGTTTCCTTCTCCTGCTGTATATGAACCGCCGTGTCACGGTGCGTGTCGATGTGCGCCGCTTCACCCCCACGCTGGCCATGGCCGGCGAGATGGTGGCCGGCGGCACGCCGTCGCTCACCCGGCAGACCTTGGGGTGCGTGGCTACCGTGCTGCTCAATGTGGCTGCGGGAGTCTATGGCGACGCCGCCATTGCCGGCATGTCGATCGTGTCGCGTATCACATTTGTCATCTTCTCTATCATCATCGGCCTGGGACAGGGTTTCCAACCCCTGTGCGGTTTCAGCTACGGCGCAGGGCTCTACGGCCGTGTGCGGCGCGCCTATTGGTTCTGCGTGCGCACAGGCACCGTCTTCCTCACCCTCTGCGCTGTGCTGCTGTTTGTCTTCTCGCACCCCGTCATCGCCATCTTCCGCGACGATCCCGACGTGATACGCATCGGCGGCGAGGCACTCCGCTGGCAGGTGCTCGTCTATCCCATGGGGGCGCTCACCATGCTCAGCAATATGCTGCTGCAGACGGTGCGCATGCCCTGGCGTGCCAATATCCTGGCCTCGGCACGGCGCGGACTCTTCTTCATCCCCATGATTCTCATCCTGCCCGCGCAGTTCGGACTGCTCGGTCTGGAAATCTGCCAGCCCGTGTGCGACACGCTCGCCTTCCTGCTCGCTCTGCCCATCCTGCTCTATTCGCTCCGGCAGATAGAACATAGGCAGGTGGCTTAAAAATCGTGAAAAAGTTGCAACTTCGGCACGAAAGCACTATATTTGCATTCTGTTTCGATACGATCATGCGTAGTTGCAAACGATGAAAGTTAACTTATTACAATAGTAGATGAAAGGAAATAATCATTTATCTCTTCTTTTGATACTGTCATTGGCATGGGTATGCACTACAGTCAATGCGCGCACGTATGCCGTGTGCGTGGGACTGTCTGACTACCCCGGAACGGTAAACGACCTGGTGGTGAGCGCCAACGATGCCCTGTCGATGCAACGACTGATACAAGCCAACGACCCTTCGGCGGTTGTGGTGGTGCTCACTAACCGCAACGCCACACTCAGCAGAGTGAAGGCGGCCATGCAACGGGTATTCCTGGCGGCAGGACCACAAGACGATATCGTGTTCTTCTTCAGCGGACACGGGCTGAAGGGCAGTTTCGTGTGCTACGACGGACGGCTCACCTACAACAGCATCTTAGCGGCCTTGGGGCGCAGCCGCGCACGCAGCAAGGTGGTGTATGCCGATGCCTGCTACTCCGGTAATTTACGTCAGAACACGGGCAAGGCCAATAGCAAGACGCCCAAAAATGTGATGTTCTTCCTCTCGTCGCGCAATAATGAGAAGTCGGCCGAGCGGCGGGGGGCGTCCAATAGCGTGTTCACTTCTTTACTGCTCACTGCACTCAATGGGGCGGCCGACACCAATCACGACCGGGTGGTCACCGCCGTGGAACTGTTCAACTATGTGCACGGCCAACTCAATGAGCGGTCGCGCAGCCAGCATGCAGTGATGTGGGGCCACTTCGACCGCAACATGCCTGTGATAAAACTGAGATGAAACGTCCTTTTCCTGTTATCGGCATGATGTGTGCCGTGTGTAGCGCCACGGTGGAGCGCAAACTGGCTTCACTCCAGGGCGTGAGCGACGTGTCTGTGAGTCTGCCCTCGCGCACTGCTATGGTGGAGTATGATGAGCAGGTCATCACGTCCGAACAGATGAAAGCTGAATTGTCGGCCATCGGCTACGACTTGGTCATTGAGACCGACCGTAGCGCCGAGGCGATAGAACAACGCCACCTGGTGCTCCTCAAGCGCAAGGTGGCGCTTTCCTGGGTGTTTGCCTTGCTCACGATGTGCATTTCGATGGGGTGGGTCAGCGTGGGAGGCCGTGATGCGGCCAACCAGACGATGCTCATCATCTCACTGGCCAATCTGCTGTATTGCGGACGGCAGTTTTATGTCAACGCGTGGCAACAGGCTCGGCATCTGTCGGCGGGCATGGATACCCTCGTGGCACTCTCTACCTGCGTGTCGTTTCTGTTCAGCGCCTTCAACACGTTCTGGGGCGAACAGGTGTGGGGCAGCCGCGGCATCGAGTGGCATACGTACTTCGACGCATCGGTGATGATCATCTCTTTCGTGCTTACAGGCCGGCTCCTGGAGGAGAAGGCCAAGCACAGCACCGCGTCGGCCATCCGCGCCCTGATGGGACTGGCTCCGAAGACGGCACGTGTGGTCAATTATGACGGTACGATAGACGAGGTGCCGGTGAGCACTCTCTCGAAAGGCGATGTCATCGAGGTCGGTGCCGGACAGAAGATACCTGTCGATGGCAAGGTGAAAGACGCAGGCAAGGGCTGCGATGAACAATCGTCGCGATTCCCCAAGGTGGATGAGTCGATGATCTCTGGCGAGCCGGTGCCTGTGGAGAAACACGATGGCGACAAGGTGTATGCCGGCACGATGGTCAAAGAGGGCACCGTGCGCTTCCGCGCCGAGGAGGTGGGCGAACAGACGGTGCTGGCCAATATCATCAGGATGGTGCAACAGGCGCAAAACTCCAAGGCACCCGTGCAAAGGACGGTTGACCGCGTGGCGCTCATCTTCGTGCCCGCGGTGATGGGCCTCTCGCTGCTCACGTTCGTGATATGGTATCTCGCGGGCGGATCGGCGGCGCTGCCGCGTGCCATCCTCTCTGCTGTGTCGGTGCTGGTCATCGCCTGTCCGTGTGCCATGGGTTTGGCTACGCCCACTGCGCTGATGGTGGGCATCGGCAAGGCGGCACAGCGTAATATCCTCATCAAGGATGCCGCGGCACTCGAACAGATACGGCGCATCGACGCACTCGTCATCGACAAGACGGGCACGCTGACGCAACTCACAGACCAAGAGGGTGGGGGAGAATCATCGGCGCAGACCAAGGGCGAAGCACTCAAGCCACATGCGCGCGAGGCTGTGTCGCTGTTGCAACAGTCGGGCGTGGAGGTTTATATGATGAGCGGTGATGTGGAGGAGCGTGCGCGCTATTGGGCTGAGCAGACAGGCATACGCCACTATCAGAGCCGGGTGATGCCGCAGGACAAGGAAAACCTGGTGCGCCGTCTGCAGGGCGAGGGACATGTGGTGGCGATGGCTGGCGACGGCATCAACGACACGCAGGCACTGGCTGCCGCCGATGTGAGCATCGCCATGGGACAGGGCACCGACGTGGCGATGGACGTGGCGCAGATGACGCTCATGGGCACCGACCTGCGCCGTATCGCCGAGGCCATCCAGCTGTCGCGCCGCACGGTAGGCATGATACACCAGAATCTGTTCTGGGCGTTTATCTATAATGTCGTCTGCATCCCCTTGGCTGCCGGACTGCCTTACGCTTTCGGCTTCGATTTCCAGATCACGCCCATGTGGGCCAGTGCTCTCATGGCCTTCTCCAGTGTCAGCGTGGTGCTCAACAGCCTCCGCCTGAAGTTGACAAAATAAGGTTGAGTGTTTAGTGTACAGTGTTTAGTGTACAGTGTTTAGTGTACAGTGTTTAGTGTACAGTGTTTAGTGTA
>CAMVAT010000065.1 GCA_947165505.1 uncultured Prevotellaceae bacterium
CATTGAAAATAATTAATTTAAATCATGCCTAAGAGATTTTCTTTGGACAGTAGTGATACCCTTTTATTATATTATACGAATGAAAACTGCAGTATCATGGAAAAAAGTGACATTGATATGCAAAAACGCCGCAGAAAACTAATGAAAATTATTATCTTTTACTTTCTTGATAATTTGTTTCTATGTAATTCTTCACTAAAAGCTCGTCATCCATTGCAAACATTTTCGCTTTGGTAAAATCTATACCTTTAAAGCCATTTTTAAGCATCTCTTGAATAGTATTCACTTCGAATGTAAACTTGCAGTTATTCTTTTCGAAAATCTTATTCAACATTTTTTCTGCTTTTTTCTTGAAAACTTCAACAATAGATCCTTCTATTTTAAAACAATCGGAGTTTTTTATTTCATAGACATTATTGCATAGGAAAATATTCTTATTCTTTATCTTATTATTAATGACATAAAAGATTATGCCAAACAAGTGACAAGTTTCTTGTTTTGGATCAAACCAAGAAAAATGTTTCTGTTCTTTTTCCTTACGCTGGTTTATTTCTTTTTGAATATCTTCACAAAAAACACGAAATGATTTTGCTATTTGTGGATTATCATAAAACCTTTCTCCAATAGACATTCTACATGATTTGTAACCTTTTTCTCCCCAATATGCTTCAGAAAGATAAAAGCCGTCTCTATGTTTGTCATCCTTGTATTTCCAACCACTTTTCTCTGTATACTTACTTTCAATAAAAACGACATTATCACATTTTTCAAAGAAAACATCCATGTTGGGAGTTCCTGCCGTTTTATTCTCTCCGACAAGAATGCCAGGTAAATGTTTTTCAAATTGAAAGTTCTTAATGCCCTTTTCTTTACATAGCCAAGAATATAAGTCAAAACATAATCTTGATGAAGATCTATTGCTCCAAAATTTCTTCTCAAGTTCGTTACCACTCCCTTGCAGAAATTGTTCAATAAAGTACCTGTCAGAACCATTCTTGGCTATCAGTCTTTCAAAATACTGTAATCTTAATTCTTTTTTCATATTTCTATTAGTATATATTTATCATGTTACCAATTCTCTTTTTCATCTCTTCCCTCAATTCCTCTGGCTCCAACACATCCACCTTATCACCCATTGCCAGCAACTGACTCACCAACTCAGGTGTAACGCATAATCTATATGTGAACTCAGCAAATTCTCCATGCTTGGACTTACCTTCAGATTGGCTTTTGTGGAGCGGGGTAGAGCGGAGATATTCTGCCTGAATGCCGTAGGCGCGGATTTTGACTTTTGTAATGGGTAAGTCTTTATTCACAAAGATACCAACAACATTAGAAAAGTACTTGCGAGCATCAAAGTCTTCAGGCAAGGTGAAACTTTTCGTAAGCACTTTCAGTGCAAGTATGCGGTCAAGGGCTATTGTGCGCAAACCATCTTTTTCTTTAATAAATCCCAATAGATACCAACGTCGATTGAAGACTTTCAAAGCGTATGGTTGGATATGAAATGTCTGCAAATGTTCTTCGCCCTGTTCTCCCTCATATCGCTGATAGTCAATTCGCAACTCCAGATTCTTCTGCATGGCTTCGATGATGTCATCAAGGAAAGATGTTCCTAATGGAATCTCTTCCAATAAGATTCTGTCCTTCATGCTATTGAAAGTCGCAAACTCCTGAGGAATGCTATACTTGTGCAGCAGCCATTTAGCGACCTTCTGTTTCTCCAGCACCTCTGGGTTCTTGACATAATATACATTACCATGTGAACGGTCGCATACTATCTCTACACCGAACATTTCCTTGATTCCCTTTCTCTGCTCATGGAAAGTGCGTAGTGGTATAGGCCCATTGCTAAGTGGACAATCCTCCCACAGCATATTTATCTCGTCAATCGTCAGAGGACTACTGTTCAACAACGTGTCGAGAAGCCAAATGTATCTGTAATATGTTTTGCTGATCATTTGTATTTAAAGTTCTGTGATAACTTTCACAAAACATTATTTATTTTCTTTTTTGAATATTGATATACTTCATGGGATTCTGGCTTCTGTCATATCTGTTTCATTATATTTGCCCATTGGCTGCTGGGGGCTTTACGGATGAACGTATGTGCAGATATATAGAAAAACCAGGAGGGGGGGATCATACCCAATGGTACCTTGTTGCCCGTGCGTTTCCATGAGAAGTCACGTTCACTGAGTTTCTGTAATTCTTCTATCGTACTCATTGTATTCGTCTACATCTTTAGTGCGAACTAATTTCGTACAGTTTCATGGAGCAAAGATACAACTAACATTTGAATTGGGAAAGATTTTATAAAACAATTCTTTTAAAAAGAAGTATTTTTATTGTATCTATCTGTATATTAGGGGGCTAATTCTTCAATTTAATTCTTCTTCTATTGTTAAAAAAGCGTCTCCGAGCCAATGGCTGTGAGCATGGAGTCGAGCGGCACATTGTTGAAAATGTATGGCTCAACGGGAATTGTGCCGGCTTTAACCGTTGAATTACCCACGAATTTCCATAAATGAATCGCCGCTGGCGGCGATAAAAAATACTTTACGCTTCGCACAGTGACCATCCCCCTGCCCCCAAACAATCCTCTCACCTCTTACCTCTATTTTTGTTGAGTGTTGAGTGTTTAGTGTTGAGTGTTCTTACACGGTTTCGAGCACGGAGCATATCTCCTGCCCCTTGCCCCCAGCCCCGGAGCATATCTCTTACCTCTCTCCTCTAAATAAATCCAACTTTTTCGCGAATTATTTGCGGGAACCGAGAAAAAGCAGTATCTTTGCGACAAACAAAACAACTACATCAACCAATCAAACAAACAAAATGAAAGACGGCCAACCCCTGAGCGGTATCATACCCCCGCTCGTGACCCCATTGAAAGACAACGAGACACTCGACGTAGAAAGCCTGGAACGGCTGATAGAACATCTGATCAAAGGCGGCGTGCACGGCCTGTTCATCCTTGGCACCACCGGCGAGGAGCAGAGCCTGAGCTATGCCGTGCGCAAAGAGATGATCGTGCAGTCGGCACGCATCAACCGCGGCCGCTTGCCCCTGCTGGTATGTGTCACCGACACGAGCATCATGGAGAGCATCCACCTGGCACGCGTGGCAGCCGACAACGGTGCCGACGCCGTGGTCTCCGCCCCACCCTATTACTTTGCCACCGGACAGCCTGAACTGGCACAGTTTTACGAGGAACTGGTGCCGCAGTTGCCGCTGCCCGTGTTCCTTTATAATATGCCGTCGCACGTGAAGGTGAGCTTTGCCCCCGACACCGTCTATCGCATAGCGCAGAACCCACGGGTCATCGGATTCAAAGACTCCAGTGCCAATGCCGTCTATTTCCAGTCGGTGCTCTACAAGATGCGCTGCCGCAAGGACTTCGCCATGCTGGTGGGTCCCGAGGAGATGACGGGCGAGAGCGTGCTGCTGGGTGCCCACGGTGGCATCAACGGCGGTGCCAACATGTTCCCCGAGCTCTATGTGTCGATGTACGATGCCGCCCGCCGCGGCGACATTGCCCGCGTCAGAGAGTTGCAACCCACCATCATGCAGATATCCAGCACCATCTACACCGTAGGCAAGCACGGCAGCAGTTACCTGAAGGGTCTGAAGTGCGCCCTCTCGCTGCTGGGCATCATCAACGACGACTTCGTGGCCTCGCCCTTCTATAAGTTCAATGCACCCGAGCGCGAGAAGATACGTCAGGCGCTGGAGGCGCTCAAACTCCCATGAACACACAAGCCACATGGATATGGTATCCCGGCGACTTCGAGATATGGCTGGGCAACCTGTTTAACAACCGCCGCACAGAGCGGGGGGCGATGTTTCCTCCGTTTTGGAAACAAGACTCGCACTGGCCCACGGTGGTCTTCACCAAGACCGTGCACCTGGACGAAGACGAACAGGTGCGCATCACCGCCGAAGGGCAGTTCAACTTCTCTATCGACGGCCAGTTGCGTTTCCCGCATGTCGAACAGCTCATCCCTGCTGGCGAGCATGTGCTGAGCGTCAAGGTATGGAACCAAGCCACGCCGCCCGCCCTGTATCTGGAGGGCAAGAGCGTGGTCACCGACGCCACGTGGCTCGCCACCTACGAAGACAAGATATGGATCGACGAGAACGGCGTGGCCCACGGTTCGGGCATCTACGTGCCTGCGGGGTCGTGGTGTTTCAACGCCCCCGACACACCGCCCTCCGGGTTCCGTCTGCCCAGACGAGAGCTACGCCCGGTGAGCGAGGAGCACTTGTCAGACCGTGAAAAGGGACTGTATGGCGGCACGCTCTACGACTTCGGCCGCGAGGTGTTCGGCTATTTGAAAATCTTTTATCTCGAGAGTGGCAGCGTCAGTGTCTATTACGGAGAGAGCCGCGAGGAAGCCCTCGACAAAGCGCACTGCGAGACGCTCGACGTGCTGCATCCCACCAACGTGAGCCGGCGCAGAGAGACGGGTCCCGGCAGCTGGTACTACGAACTGGACAGCAAGGCTTTCAGATATGTGTATATCGAAAATGTCCAGGGTGTCACTCGGTACGACGGTGTGGCGGTGGATGAGGAGTATGCCCCATTCGACCCCGGGCGGAGCGGCGAGTTCCGATGCAGCGACCCTGAGATCAATCAGATATGGGATGTGTCGGCCTATACGATGGATCTGACCACGCGCGAGTTTTTCGTTGACGGCATCAAGCGCGACCGCTGGACGTGGAGCGGTGATGCCATTCAAAGCTATCTGATGAACTACTACCTGCGCTTCGATACCGAGTGTGTGAAGCGCACCATCCGGCAGTTGCGCGGCAAGGATCCCGTGACAGCCCACGTCAACACCATCATGGACTATACGTTCTATTGGTTCAAGTCTATCCTCGACTATTACGAATATACAGCCGACATCGCTTTCGTGCGCGAGATGTACCCCCGCATGCGGTCGCTCATGGACTATTGCCACGGGCGCGAGGACGACGAGGGGATGGCCGAGGGCAAGGCCGACGACTGGGTGTTTGTCGATTGGGTCGATTTTCCCATGCACAAGCGCGGCGTGCTGTGCTTTGAGCAGATACTCTACACCAAAGCCATCGAGACGATGGCCCGCTGTGCCGCCCTGTTGCGCGACCACCCGCTCGCAGACCCGCCGCAGGGCAGCATCCCCGTCAGCGTGTATGCGGCCGACGCAGAGACCTACGCCGACCGCGCCCGGCAGTTGGAAGAACGCTGGAAACGCCTCTTCTGGGACGAGGAGCGCCACGCTTTGCTGCACGCCGTAGAAGACGGGCACCTGAACCGTCAGGTGACGAAGTTCCCCAATATGTTTGCCATCCTCTACGGCTATGCCGACGACGAGCAGCGGCGCGACATCTTGCAGCACGTGCTGCTCAACGACGACATCCCGCCCATCACCACGCCCTACATGCGTTTCTACGAACTGGAGGCCCTCTGCCAGTGCGGCTGCCAACAGCGTGTGCTGCAAGAGATGAAGTCGTACTGGGGCGGTATGCTGCGCTTGGGCGCCACCACGTTCTGGGAGAAGTACAATCCCGACGAGCAGGGCGCCGAGCACCTGGCGATGTACGGGCGCCCCTACGGCAAGAGCCTCTGCCACGCCTGGGGCGCCAGTCCCATCTACCTGCTGGGCCGCTACTTCCTGGGCGTGCGCCCCGTGAAGCCCGGTTACGAAGAGTTCGAGGTGTGTCCTGTGCTCGACGCCTTCGAGTGGATGCATGGCTATGTGCCCACGCCGTTTGGCAGGATAGAGGTCACCGTGCGCGAAGGGCATGTCAGCGTGTATAGCGAGGGCGGCCATGGCACTCTGATTGTGGGCGGCCGCCGCTACGAGGTGGATGGCAAGCCAATAGATTATAGATTATAGATTAGAGATTAGAGATTAGAGATTAGAGATTAGAGATTAGAGATTTGAGATTTGAGGTTTGAGGTTGGAGATATGAGACACTATCAATTAAACCATAAAAAGATGAAGACCATACGCACATTATTGGTATTATGCAGTCTGCTGGCCGCCTGGCCTTTGGCTGCCAAGGTGAAAATCACCATCAAGAAGCATACCCCGCAGACGGAGTATGCGGCTGGCCTGTTGCAGCAGATAGACGGCAACTTCAACATCGAGATCAACATCGAGAAGCGCGGCGCTGCCGAGGGCTTCACCCTGGAGCACGAAGGCAAGTGGGTGGGCATCACCGGCAACGATGCCGCCGGGTGCATCTACGGAGTCAACCGGCTGTTGGAAATCTACCGCCTCGACCCGACGCTCTCGCGCCTCAGCGCTGTGACCGAAGAGCCGGAGATGAAACTGCGCGGTGCCTGCGTGGGACTGCAGAAGACGGTCTATCTGCCCGGCCACCGTGTGTATGAATACCCCTACACGCCCGAGAATTTCCCGTGGTTTTACGACAAAGACCTGTGGATACGCTATCTCGACCTGCTGGCCTCGTGCAATATGAACACGGTGTATCTGTGGAACGGCCACCCCTTCGCTTCGCTCGTGAAACTGGATGACTACCCCTTCGCCCCCGAGGTGGACGACGCCACGATGGCGAAAAACCAGGAGATGTTCACCTTCCTCACCACCGAAGCCGAGCGGCGCGGCATCCGCGTCATACAGATGTTCTACAACATCATCATCTCGAAACCCTTCGCCGACCACTACGGACTGAAGACACAAGACCGCAACCGACCCATCACCCCCCTTATCGCCGACTACACACGCAAGAGCATCGCCGCCTTCGTACAGAAATACCCGAATGTGGGCTTCCTGGTGTGCCTGGGCGAAGCCATGTCGGGCATCGACACCGACATTCAATGGATGACAGAGACCATCATCCCCGGCATCAAGGACGGTCTGCGCGCCTCGGGCCGCACCGACACGCCACCCATCATCCTGCGCTCGCACGACACCGACGGTCCGGCGGTGCTGGCGAAGTCGCTCCCCCTCTACCCCAACATCTACACGATGACCAAATACAACGGCGAGTCGCTCACCACCTATGAGCCCGGCGGTCCGTGGGGCGAGACACAGCGGCAACTATCGGCCGCCGCCCCCATCCATATCAGCAACGTGCATATTCTGGCCAACCTGGAGCCGTGGCGCTGGTCGTCGCCCGCCTTCGTGCAGAAGGCCGTGCAGGCCATGCACCGTGTGCACGGAGCCAAGGGTCTGCACCTCTATCCGCAGGCCTCGTACTGGGACTGGCCCTATACCGCCGACAATGTGAACGGCGGCCGTCTGCTCCAGATAGACCGCGACCGCATGTGGTATGAGGCATGGGGACGCTATGCGTGGAACAGCCAGCGCGGCACCGACGAGGTGCACTGGGTGGCCGAACTGATGGACCGCTTTGGCACCGACGTCGAGGGAGCGCAGCAGATACTGCGCGCCTACGATGAGTCGGGCGAGATAGCCCCGAAGCTCATCCGCCGTTTCGGCATCACCGAGGGCAACCGCCAGACGCTGCTCCTGGGCATGAAGATGGCACAGTTGGTCAACCCCTACAAATACACTATCTATCCGGGCTTCTATGAGAGTTGCGGTCCGCAGGGCGAGAAACTCATCGAATATGTGGAGAAGAACCACAAGGGCGAGGCGCACAGTGGCGAGATGCCGCTCGACATCATCGAGCAGTGCCGCCACCATGGTGAGAATGCCGTGCTCAGCATCCTCCGCGCCGAGGGCAGCGTGACACGCAACCAAGCCGAGTTTGCCCGTCTGAAAAACGACATGATGTGCTACCGCGCCTTCGCCAATGCCTTCTCGGCCAAGGTGCTGGCCGCCAAGCAGGTGCTCGACTACAAATGGACCAAAGACGTGGCACACCTCGACACGGCCGCCTATCATCTGGAGAAGAGCCTGATGTTCTGGCGGCAGTTGACGGGCCTGACCCGCGACACCTATCTCTATGCCAACTCGATGCAGACGGCGCAGCGCCGCATCCCCGTGGGCGGCGACGGCGGCCGATACAAGACGTGGGCCGAGATGCTGCCGCTCTACGAAGAGGAGCTGGCCAACCTGAAAGCCAACACCGAGAAGCTGAAGCACCCGCAGAAAGCCGACGCCGCGGTGTCGGTCGTGAAGGTGACCGTGCCGAAAGACCTCGTGGTGACATACGCCGGAGCACCCGGTTCGTACCCCTCGCCCTCGTCGGCCACGGCACGCATGCTACCGCTGAAGAAAGGGACCCTGCTCTACGAGGGACGCAATGAGTGCATCGACTCTATCGCACCCGAGTTGGAAGGACTGCAAGCCTTGGTGCTGAACCGCGACACCACACGCATCGAGGGCACCACCGTGGCGCTCACCGCCAAGCGTCCGGTGCAGATGCTCGTGGGCTTCTTCATCGACGACGACCCGAAATGGGCGAAGGTGCCCAAGCTGGAGACCGACGCCACAGGCAATGAATACGGTCAGGCCGAGGCCGTGGTGAGCAACGCCATCAACATGACGGGCATGCCTACGGTCAACATCCACAGTTACCACTTCACCGCCGGCTCCCACGTCATCAACCTGCCCAAGGGCATCATCATGGTTGCAGGCTTCACCGAGACCGACCTGAAACCCCGCGACGCCGGACTGCAAGGAGCCGGCGACGAGGTGGACTGGCTGTTTCAAAAATAAGTTCCACTTGCCCCATCCCTACATCAAAATGAAAAGACTATTTTTATATTTTTCATTCCTGCTATCATGCTTCATTGACGTATCAGGTGTGGTTCGCGCTCAGCAACGACTGCCGGGTGAAGTTCCCACCCCTCAGGCGGCGACACTCGGCAGCTATGGCGACATTCCCGTGTCGCTCTACTCCGGGGCGTTGTCTTTGTCTATCCCCATATATTCCATTACGGTCCGTGGTGTAACTTTGGATGTCCGCATGGACTATGACGGGTCAGGTATCCGCATGAACAGTCTGCCGGGCAACATGGGATACGGATGGACTTTGAATTGCGGCGGTGTCATCACACGTAGCGTGAACGGAGGATATGATGACTACGACCCATATCCGAACGCTCTGCCAAGCATCTACAACAGGCTTTGCTACTTTCGCTGCTATGACATGGTTGACCAGTTAACCTCTGCAAACCTCCTGACCAGCCAGAATGTCTTGAATTATGACATGCAGCCCGACGTGTTCTACTTCAATTTCATGGGTATGGCCGGACGCTTCTTCCTCGGCAATGATGGACAGTGGAAAGTGATGAGCGACCACAACATCGATGTCATCCATGACATCCACGACAGTGATTTTTATGATTATCCCCTGTTTGGTAAATACCCAGGCAACCTAGTTAAGAATGCCCCCAAGACCATCAGCAAGTTCATTCTTCGCGACGACCGAGGCAACATCTACGAATTTGGCGGGACAAACAGTGCCATCGAGTATTCCATCGGCATTTTCGGCATGCTTGAGAACAACACGGAGAGTTCGTGGAAAGCTGACGCATGGTATCTGACTAAGGTGACAGACAAATTGGGAAACGTGCTCTTCGAGTTTGACTATGGCAGGGGGAAATACATCGCACAGGTGAGCCATGCATACGAAATCTGGTTTCAAGAGGACCTCAACACTTTTCTGAACGTTCCCACCACTTATTATACAGGTGGCAACAACACTGCCTTTCCTTATCAGGTGACGGTCAATGCACCAGTACATCTGAGCACCGTGCGCTGCATTGGCGAGGAAGGCGTGGAAATCACGTTCCGTACTGACACTGTCGCCACACCACCGCATACCATGTTCAGCACTTTCTACAGTCATTTCTATCCGTCTGGCAAGCTGCCCCACATTGACGGTGAAGGGCTGCAATACTACTACCTGCAGACAGATACTTATCCGGAAGCCAGTTATCAGCAGCCCAACCGGAACAAGGCCAACAACCCCCTTGGCTCTACACGACCGGAGTGCTTCACGGAAATTCGCATCCGCGACTACGACCTAACCGCCGGCAAGACCATCATCCCTACCTACAGCTATGACGGACGGATCCACATGACGGGGCTGTCTGTTTACGGCGGACTGTCACAAAACCACAACGGTTGCTTGGCCGACGAGAAATACACCTTCGGCTATTACAACTACGCAAGCCTTCCCGCCGACTGCTCAACCACGGCCATAGACCACTGGGGGTACTATAATGGAAAAAACTATACAGCCAACCAATATGGCGGCAGTGCATTTTATGCCAACCGCAACCCTGACATCCAAAAAATGAAATACGGTGCTCTGACCTCCATTGTTTACCCCACGGGAGGCGAGGCCGTGATCGACTACGAACCTCACGATTTCTCGAAATATGTCACTAAGTCCAAGTTTGGACTCTCCGACAGCACGGGAACGGCCGGTGGCCTCCGAGTGAAATCCGTAACGCTCTATGAGGATGTGAGCCGGCAAAAAATCCTGTCCAAGAAAACCTATAGGTATGTCAATGAAGACGGAACTTCTTCGGGAATCCTGGCTTCCGTTCCCCTATATTACTGGCCCAACTGGTCAGACAAACCATATGGTAGCACCTTCGGGATTTCGCTGTTTCGTTTCTCCTCGGTAGTGCCGCTTTCGAACTCTTTTGGCCCTCATGTCGGCTATTCGAGGGTCGAGGAAGCGGATGGCGACAGCTGCCGCACTGTCACATGGTTTACCAACCACAACCAATATAGGGACGACAATTATATCTATAGGCCAACACGCATTTCCTCTTCTCCTTTCGACGTGTTCGGTGATAGGGGCTACAAGCGCGGGAAGCCTCTGAAGACGGAACGTTGGGACACGGCAGGAAACATCCTCTCCCGTACCGTATATAAATACCGTGAGGCGGATGTTGATGGAGTTACCCAAGGTTGCAACATGTCTATCGTTGGTATCTCAAATGGCGAAGACTCTCACTACATTGGCGGTGTATATCCTATCCACTCGTCTGTATGGGCGGTGGACACTGTGGTGAGCACCCTCTATTCCGACGGTGGTCTCGAAACACGCAGCACATACAGCTGGGACGTTCTGTCATTGCCGATGGCATTTCCTTTCTTCCACAGAGCCAAGGCGCGGAGAATATGGGCAGAAACTGTAAATAGAGGAGATGACACATCAAGGAGAGACATCAGATACCCCCACACCTACGGTTATGCTTTCCATCTGGTATGCAAGGATTTCGATTTGGTGCCTTGTGCCGTCAGGCAGTCTTTCAATGGCAATGAAGTCCGCACTGACACAACCATATACGAAGTAGTGACCATTAACGGTGAAGTGCGCCCCATGCCTAAGTATGAGCAGGAAAAGCACGGAGATACAGTCACAAGCGTCACCCGTACATACAGCCAGTACACGCCAACTGGACGCATCCGGGCTTACAAGGATGCCGACGGCATTCCTGTATGGCTTTACTGGGGTTTTTACGACAATTACCTGCTTGGCACGTGCAAAGGGCAGGAACCGCCAGCCTCAGAACCGGTGTTTTCTGATTCAGAGGTTTTCCTCCAAGACCGAATGCTGGATTATTTCAGCGATTTCAGGGCAGCCAATCCGCATCACCATATTACCTCCTATACGTGGCATCCCATGCATGGCGTGACCTCCGTGACCCCTCCCGACGGCAACACAGTCTATTACGAATACGATGACATGCTCAGGCTGAATGCCACACTCGACTATTACCACAAAACCATTTCGACCCATGAGTACCATTATGCCCGTTAGGCTCTTCCCACACCTGTTGTGGCTGATAGTCCGTGCAGCGGCATACGCATTTGTTGTGCTTGCGGTCTCACCTGTGGCGGCACAGACGGCAAACTATGTCAAGACCACGGTGATGCTTGACCCTGACGGTGTCAGCAGGAATGTCACTGTCAGCTATTTCGACGGTATAGGGAGGCCGGCCGGTGTGACCACAGACTCTCCTTCCAGCGAAATGTATGTCCATTCTGTCACGAAACACGATACCCGGGGACGCGTGAAGCATGAGACGCTCCCATACGCGTCTTCCTCACCTACCCCTGATTTCAATTCCCTTCCATCCGCCATCACGGGTCTGCTCTTACAATACGACAACGACCCGCGCCCTTTCACCGAATATTCCTACGACGGGCTCGACAGGGTGACGGCGACCACGAGTCCGGGGCAGTCATGGGCTAACCACCGAGAAACGACGGCCTACGGCACCAACACGCAGGGTGAGGTGGCGAAATTCCTTGTCAGCGGCGACAACCTTGTGCGCCACGGCGCGTATCCTGCGAAGGCTTTGGTGAAGGAGACGCTAGCGGATGCCGAAGGCCACGCCGTCACCACCTATAAGGACTTGCGCGGGCTCACTCTGCTTGAGCGGCGGAGCACGGGCGACACCTATTATGTGTACGACACACGTGGGCAACTGCGATACGTGCTGCCACCGGCCGCCTCGCAGCAGATGGCTTCCAATGGGCAGTGGAATGCATCGTCCACGGTCATCGACCGATATTGCTATGTCTATCTGTACGACGTACGGGGGCTGTGCGTTTCAAAGAAACTGCCTGGATGCGGACATCAGCAGATGTGGTACGACGGCAACAGGCGGCTCACTTATTCTGATGACGGTAACCTCAGAGCGGCGGGGCGGCGGCGCTTCTACCTCTACGACGGAGTGGGGCGGCTGGCGGTCAGCGGCCTGTGCAAGGCATCCACTGCCCCCGATGTGTCAGGGCTGAGGGTGCTTGCCGGTTGGCCGGGCACTGGCGACACATACGGCGGCTACGGCCTTATGGCCAAGACAGCGGAAGGAGCGGCTGTGGCCGTCGCGCTTGACAGCGTCCGCCTGCTCACGGTGGAATACTATGACGACTATGCCTTTGTCGCCAACGAGCAACAGGACACCCAGGCCGCCTTGGCTTTTGACGGCACGCATTACGGCAACACATCCCATGCCAGCGGGCAAGGACATCTGACAGGACGCAGGGTCTATTTCATGGAGCCAGACGATGATCCTTATTACCGCACAGAGGCATACTACTACGACAGGAAAGGAAGGGTGATACACAGATGTAACACCGAAGAGGGCTTCAGGACATTGCATGAGTTTACCAAATACACCTTTACCGGAAAACCGGAAAAGAGATTCAAGCAAGCCGTTTCCTGCGGATGGTATCCAGACCCGTTTGAAGAGTGCTCTTACACATATCATCCAAAGACCGACGCGCCGCTCACCGTCACGCACTCTGCCAACGGCGCACCTGCCGTAGCCCTCACCTCCTATACATATGACGCGCTGGGGCGCACAGCCACGAAGACCATAGGAGGGCTGGAGACCGTGACATACGGATATAACATACGCTCATGGCCTACCAAGATACAGAGTGCGAAATTCACCGAACTGATGGGGTATAACCAATCCGTGAACGGCATGACGGTGTCTGGCCCGAAGTGGAACGGCAACATCGCCGCATACTGCTGGAGGCACGGAAACGGAAGTTACCACGGATATGAGTTGGACTACGATGAGCATGACCGTCTCTGTGGCGCAAACTATTGCGGCGGACTCAACTTCAGTTATTCAGACGACTGGTACTATGAGTCTTACTACTACGACCGCATGGGCAACATCACCTTGTTCCAGAGAACAGGCCTTCTTGACGACGGCTCATACGGTTATTTTGATGACCTGGAGATGGAGTATGACGGCAACCGGCTTGTCAGTGTGTATGACTGCGAGGCGGACAATGACCCCACCTATCAGGGCGTGATGCAATTCCGTGACATAGACAACGGCAATGACGATGAATACATATATGATGCCAACGGCAACATGACATACGACGGCAACGCCTTGGCATCGGTCACCTACAACGCCCTGAACCTCCCATCGGAGATAAGGCTCGACAACGGATACGTCTTCAATCGTTACGATGCCTATGGCAAGAAATGGTCGATGTCAACAGGTTACCGTGCACTGGTGGGCGGACTTGGGCATCTTGTATCAGACTATTACACATACGATGAGAATTTCGTGTCGTTCGACGGTCTGAATATCCTCACAGACGAGGGCTATGTCAGCATCGCCATCAACGGCACACCCACCTACCACTTCTACCTCCGCGACCATCTCGGCAACATCCGCGTGGTGTTCAGGCAGGATGGCACCGTGGAGCAGCGCAATGATTACTACCCCTCGGGCGCGCTCATGGCCACATCCACGGGCGGAAGCGTGCAGCCCTATAAGTATAACGGCAAGGAACTGAACCGCACCGCCGGCCTCGACCACTACGACTACGGCGCACGGTGGATGGACCCCAAAATCGGCGCGCGCTTCACCACCATCGACCCGATGTGCGAGAAGTACTACCACATCTCGCCGTATGCGTATTGCGCGGGGGATCCCGTGAATCTGATGGATCCGGATGGTGAAAACATTTATGGTGTCTTTTCAAGTGGGCATATTTATCTTTTGCAGAAAAATGACGAAAAATATGATAGGCTATATTCTCTAAGTAATATATTTAGGCATATTGACATACAAGATAAAAGTTTGTTAAGTCAATTATCCAGTTCCCCTGCGAAAGATTATGATGGACATTACGGTATTAGCAACGACAAAATGGAGACATTGGGATTATTTAAATTCTTAGCTGACAATACTGATGTGGAATGGTCGTTTGCTGGTTTACAGTTAGAGGGAAAGAGACAGTATTTCATAAGTACAAGTCATAATGACAATGCAGTAACTTATTCAGAAGATTTATTAAGACCTCAAAATCTTTTATTCCACTTTCACTCACATTCAAAAATTAATGGTAATGATAAAGCGTCTGGTGTATATTCAAGGCTCAATAACGGGGAAAAAACTGTTAAGCATTTTAGAAACGAGGCTGGTGACTGGGGTATTGTTAATAAGGCATACAATAAGATTAAAAAGATATTTGGTGATAATTATTCTTATCGTAATTATCCCCCCTTCTATATCTATAATGCGCGGACTAGGAAAAGAATAAGATACTCACCATTTAACCCTCAAGAATCTATCATAAATGTAAATGTAATTAAAGATTTGATGAAATGAAGTTGTTATATTATTCTATTGCCTTTTCTATCGCCTTTTTCAGTTCCTGTTCAGAGAAAAAAGATAAAGTGATATGTCATTCCGTAGAAAAGATTATAAGCCAATACCAAAAACAGAATAGAGCATCTCATGGTGATTTGAGAATGCATCTTTTGTTTTACAATGTGTTAGGAGAAGATCACGTACAGGTAGTACTTGATTCTAATTCTAATTATGATTATATAGATGGATGTTTCGTTTTTCATGGAGATACCATTATGTATGGTTTTATTACAGAAATGATCAATAACAATCTAATTAATGAATCATTGCCTATTCCTTCAAACGAACAACACATGATTCCTACTGAGAGTTATAGTTGTGAAGAACCACTTGTTGATGATTATATTATTTGCAGCAATGAAGTGGCTATCCCATCGAATAATATGCATCCAATACAACGTGAGGAATATATAGCAAAAGACACGTCAGGGGTTGTTCATAATGGGATAAACAAGGCTCTTAACCAGTTTATCAATGAGAACTACTTGGGGATTCTATATGAAATCGTAATAAGAAAGATAAAAGGTCAAGTATATATTTGTTTTGACACGGCGGAATCTTATGATAAACGCTTTGCAAAGTATTTTTTTTACCGTAATCATCATCTTGTTGTAGTTTATGTGTTGGATGGGGTTGATGAACATTATTTTGATTCAACTACAGCATTCTCAGATACAATTTTAGGATACCGTTCTATAGAAAAGAAATATTGGATGTATCCTAGAGCAGAATTGTTTAGAATAGATAAAAACACTTTAAAAGATGTGGGTAAAATAGATAGTCTGCGGACATTCCTATTATTAGATTTTAATAATTTTGACTTTTAATGATGGACTAAAGAAAACGAGAAACACTTAAAATGCGTATTCCGGTGATACCCGTTCACCAATTCCGGGCCCAACGGGGATTGTCCGTGACTGACCGCTCAAACGACGACCCCACCATGCTGGTGCGATGCAGTTCACAGACAACGCCAACGAGTCCACAAAGTATGAATATGACCAAAACGGAAACATGACCAAAGATTTAAACGCGAATATTACGCGGATTCAATATAATTGCTTAAATTTGCCGAAGAGAATCTTATTTACTAACCGTCATGTCATGGATTACGTGTATAACGCCGACGGCGAGTTGCTGCAAATGAGTGCACGAGCCCTGCATCAATTGCCACGGCCACGATTAGACACCAAGTATTATGTGGGAAACGTCGTATATTTCCCGGGAAAGCTTTCACTGCTCACCGACGAGGGCTACGTCACCTTCGCCTCAAACGGCACGCCCACATATCACTACTATCTGAAAGACCACCTCGGCAACGTCCGCGTGGTGTTCAACCAGACGGGCACCGTGGAGCAGCGCAACGACTATTACCCCTCGGGCGCGCTCATGGCCACGAGCACGGGCGGCAGCGTGCAGCCCTACAAATATAATTTTTCGATTGAGCGAGGGACGAGAAAGCTTGCTTGCTCTTCAGAGCGTGAGAAAAATCGACAGAAGGTCAACGGCAAGGAATTGGAACGCATCGCCGGCCTCGACCACTACGACTACGGCGCACGGTGGATGGACCCCAAAATCTGCGCGCGCTTCACCACCATCGACCCGATGTGCGAGAAGTACTACCACATCTCGCCGTATGCGTATTGCGCGGGGGATCCGATTAACAAGATAGACCCAGACGGAAAGGATGACTATTATACTATTGCAGGACATTATTTAGGCAGTGACAATCAACAAACAGATCATATAATGATAGTTAACAACTTTTATCCGTTCTTTAAACTACAATACTATGGATTGATTAGCAGTCCAATAGAAAATCTCTCATTATCCCCTATCGCATATTCTAATATAATACTGATATTTTGAATAGAGCGGGATTTGAAACTAATCAACTTATAAACGGGAGAGTATCAATTATTACTTTGCAAAACAACACTAATAATAGTGGTCCACAATATGGTCCACCTATTGGACTTCTAGACTTGCCAAGAACAGAGCCTATTCCATGGAATGATGCTCCGTTAGCAAAGACATCAATAGAGAATGGAAAAATAAGGATAAAAGTATATATTCATCCGCCAGGTGATAATAATCGACCAATAGCTCATTTTGCAGGGTGCAACCCCGTTCAAATACCGATTCTCACAA
>CAMVAT010000066.1 GCA_947165505.1 uncultured Prevotellaceae bacterium
TACAAGTGGCTTGGCACTGGTGCATTCACGCTTCAGCACAAATACATTCCCCACGTGGTCGCTGGCACAGCCTTTCCGCTTGTTGGCTCACAACGGAGAGATCAACACCATCCGCGGCAACCGTGGATGGATGAAGGCTCGCGAGAGTGTGCTCTCGAGCGAGGCATTGGGCGACATCAAGCAGATTTCGCCTATTGTCGAGGAGGGGATGAGCGACTCGGCTTCGCTCGACAACGTGTTCGAGTTCCTGACCATGAGCGGACTGTCGCTGCCGCAGGCGATGGCGATACTCGTGCCGGAGTCGTTCAATGACAAAAACCCTATCTCGGAAGACCTGAAAGCGTTTTATGAATATCACTCGATACTGATGGAACCATGGGACGGACCGGCCGCTCTGCTCTTCTCTGACGGACGCTACGCCGGAGGAATGCTCGACCGCAACGGACTGCGCCCCAGCCGCTATACCATCACCCGGCAGGGCATGATGGTGGTGGCCTCCGAGGTGGGCGTGATGGACTTCGAACCGGGCGACGTGGTGTCGAAAGGACGCTTGCAGCCGGGAAAAATCCTGCTCATCGATACGAAAGAGGGGCGGATTTACTATGATGGCGAAATCAAGGAGCAACTGGCCAAGGCCCATCCTTACCGTGAATGGCTCAGCGAAAACCGGGTGCAGCTGGAGAAACTGAAGAGCGGCCGTCATGTGCCGAATAGCGTGGAACATCTGGGACAGCGGCTGGTGCAGTTCGGCTTCGGACAGGAGGATATTGACCGTACCATCATCCCCATGGCCACTGCCGGCCAGGAGCCTGTGGCGGCGATGGGCAACGACACCCCGCTGGCTGTCATCAGCGACCGGCCGCAGGTGTTCTTCAATTACTTCCGCCAGCAGTTCGCACAGGTGACGAACCCCGCCATCGACCCCATCCGCGAGGAACTGGTCATGAGTTTGACCGAATACATCGGTGCCGTGGGGACGAACATCTTGAACCCTGACGCCTCTAACTGTAAGATGGTGCGACTGCCGCAGCCCGTACTGACCAACACACAGCTCGATATATTATGCAACATCCGCTACAAAGGGTTTAAGACGAAGAAACTGTCGATGGCAGTAGAAACCCCCACTTCTGCCCCCGAGGGGGCTGCGATGGACTTAAAGGCTGAAGAAGCCTTGCGTCAAGCCCTTGACAAACTATGCAAAAATGCAGAAATGGCTGTTGAAGATGGCTTCAACTATATTATCCTGACGGATAAAACTGACGCGGCCCCCTCGGGGGCAGAGGGGCGGACCTGGTTTTTCATCCCGTCGCTCCTGGCGGTCAGTGCCGTGCACCATTATCTGATCAGCGTCGGCAAACGTGTGCAGACGGCGCTCATCGTGGAAAGCGGCGAGATACGCGAGACGATGCACGCGGCCCTGCTGTTGGGCTATGGCGCTTCTGCCTTGTGTCCGTATATGACCTTCGCCGTGCTCGACGACTTGGTGAAACGTGGCAAGATACAAGAGGACTATGCTACCGCAGAGGCTCACTATATCAAGGCGGTGGACAAGGGATTGAAGAAAATCATGTCGAAGATGGGCATCTCGACCATTCGCTCGTATCGGGGAGCCAAGATATTTGAGAGCGTCGGACTGAGCGAAGACCTGCTGCGACGCTATTTCGGCACGGAGGTGAGCACCATCGGGGGCATCGGACTGAAAGAGGTGGCGAGAGATGCCATTAGGATGACGCAGGCGGCTGCCAACTGCGAGGAGACGGCACAACTGACCAACCACGGGCTGTTCGCTTGGCGCAAAGATGGCATCAAACATGCCTGGAACCCTGAGACGATAGCTCAACTGCAACTGGCCACACGGCTGGGCAGCTACGAGAGGTTTCAACAGTGGGAGAAGCTCGTTGACGAGAAGGAGAGCCCGATCTTCCTGCGCGACTTCTTTGACGTGAAGAAGGCAGCCAAGCCGACGCCTATCGACGAGGTGGAACCCGTAGCGTCGATTGTACGCCATTTCGTGACGGGAGCCATGTCGTTTGGCGCGCTGAGTATTGAGGCCCATGAGGCGCTGGCTGTAGCGATGAACAAACTCGGCACGCGCAGCAACACGGGCGAGGGGGGAGAGGACCGTGCCCGCTACCATACGGAGGTGGATGGCGTGAGCCTGTCGAGTAAGACCAAGCAGATTGCCAGTGGGCGCTTCGGGGTGACGGCAGAGTATTTGGTGAATGCCGAGGAGATACAGATCAAGGTGGCACAGGGCGCCAAGCCCGGCGAGGGAGGACAGTTGCCCGGCTTTAAGGTCAACGAGATTATCGCTAAGACGCGCAATGCCATACCCGGCATCTCGCTCATCTCGCCGCCCCCACATCACGATATCTACTCAATCGAAGACCTGGCACAACTCATCTTCGACCTGAAAAACATCAACCCTGAGGCAGCCGTCTCCGTAAAACTCGTTGCGGAGAGCGGGGTGGGCACCATCGCCGCCGGTGTGGCCAAGGCAAAGGCCGACCTGATCGTCATCTCGGGTGCTGAGGGCGGTACGGGAGCCAGTCCGGCCAGCAGTATGCGCTTTGCAGGGATTTCGCCTGAGATAGGTCTGGCCGAGACGCAGCAGACGCTGGTGATGAACGGCCTGCGCAATCAGGTGCGCCTGCAGACCGATGGCCAGTTGAAGACGGCCAAGGATGTCATCATCATGGCGATGCTCGGTGCCGACGAGTTCTCGTTTGGTACGCTGCCGCTGATTGTGCTGGGATGCGTGATGATGCGCAAGTGTAACACGAATACCTGTCCGATGGGTGTGGCCACGCAGAACCCGGAGTTGCGCAAGCATTTCGAGGGGCGGGCTGAATACGTGGTCAACTTCTTCACATTCCTCGCCCGGCATGTACGCGAATATCTCAGTGAAATGGGCGTCCGCTCGCTGAAGGAGATAATAGGCCATACCGAACTCATCGAGGTGAACACCTCAGGGGCTACCGACAAGCAGAAGACCATCAACTTCTCCCGCCTTTTGCATCAGCCCGACACCGACAAGGCTTTGTATTGGGACCGTGGCGCCTATACCAGGGTGACGGGGGTGAAAGACGAGGAGATCATCCGTGCGGCCACGAAGGCTATCGACCGGGCCGAGGAGGTGACGCTCGACTATGCCATCAAGAATACCGACCGCGCCGCGGGTACCATGCTCAGCGGCGTCATCGCGAAGAAGTATGGCGAGGAGGGGCTCCCCGACGGTACCATCAAAATCAAGTTCAAAGGGTCGGCAGGCCAGAGTTTTGGGGCTTTCGCCGTCAAGGGCTTAGACCTGCGGCTGGAGGGCGAGGCCAACGACTACTTCGGCAAGGGACTCTCCGGAGGGCGTATCACCATCCTCCCGCCTACACGACGGAGCGGTGACTACAAGGCCGAGGATAATATCATCGCGGGCAACACGGGCCTGTACGGTGCCACCAGTGGCGAACTCTACGTCAATGGCAAGGTGGGCGAGCGGTTTGGCGTTCGCAACTCTGGTGCCATCGCCGTGATCGAGGGGGCGGGCGACCACTGCTGCGAGTACATGACGGGCGGACGCGTCGTCGTGCTCGGCGAGACGGGACGCAACTTTGCCGCCGGCATGTCGGGTGGTGTGGCCTACGTCTATGACCCTAAACATACGTTCGACTACTTCTGCAATATGGATATGGTGGAACTCTCACTGGTAGAGGACAGCGTGTCGCGTAAGGAACTGCTCGAACTCATCCGCCAGCATTATCTGCACACAGGGTCGGCATTGGCCGGACGTATGCTCGACGATTGGCACCGCTGCATCGACGACTTCATACAGGTGGTGCCCATCGAGTACAAACGGGTGCTCGAAGAGGAAAAGATGGCCCGGCTGCGCGAAAAAATCATGAGGATACAAGAGTAGCCTCACCCCCGCCCCTCTCCCGAGGAGAGGGGAGTGAATAGTCTAAGTAATAATAATAAATACCAAATAAATGATGGGAAAAGAAATCATGAACAAGGATGTTACTCCCCTCTCTCCTTGGAGAGGGGTCGGGGGTGAGGCTCCTTTTATTGCCATACACCGCCAAGAGGCGGGCTACCGGCCGATTCACGATAGAATCCACGACTTTGGCGAGGTGGAGCAGACGCTCAACACACGCGAACGCAAATTGCAGGCCTCACGCTGCATGGACTGTGGCGTGCCCTTCTGCCACTGGGCATGCCCGTTGGGCAACAAGGCGCCTGAGTGGAACGATGCCCTGTGTAAAGGCGACTGGGAACGGGCCTACCGCCTGCTCAGCAGCACCAATCCCTTCCCTGAGTTTACGGGCCGCATCTGTCCTGCGCTGTGCGAAAAAGCATGTGTGCTGAACCGCTTCAACCATGAGCCGACGACCAATCGGGAAGACGAGTGCGCCATCATCGAGGCGGCGTTCCGCGAAGGGTATATTCAGCCGAGCAACAACATCGTGCGCAACGGCAAGAGGGTGGCTGTCATAGGTTCCGGACCAGCCGGACTGGCTGCTGCCAATGCGCTCAACAAGATGGGCTATACGGTTACCATCTATGAGAAAAACGAAGCCGCCGGCGGTCTGCTCAGATATGGCATCCCCAACTTTAAACTCAACAAGGCAATCATCGACCGCCGCATCCGGCTGATGGAGCAGGAGGACATCGAATTCCGCTACAACAGCCCCCTCCCCATCCCTCCCCGGGGGGAGAGCGTTGATAGCCTGCTGGCAGCTCTCAACGCAGAAGGAAATTACTCATCCCCCTCGGGGGAGGTCGGGTGGGGGGCCGTGGTCATCGCCACCGGCACCCCTACGGCACGCGACCTCAAAGCGCCCGGACGCGAACTGAAGGGCGTTCACTTCGCTCTCGAACTGCTCGCTCAGCAGAATCGCGTGCTGGCTGGCATCGAATTCGCAAAGGATGAGCGCATCACCGCCAAGGGTAAGGATGTGCTCGTCATCGGCGGCGGCGACACGGGCTCAGACTGCATCGGAACGGCTCATCGGCAGGGATGCAAGAGCGTTACGCAGATTGAGATCATGCCCCGTCCGGTAGAGGGTCCCGACGACCCGCAGAACCCCTGGCCCAACTGGCCGCGCACGCTCAAGACGACCTCAAGCCACGAAGAAGGCTGCACGCGCCGCTGGAACATCAATACGCTTGAGTTCCTGGGGCAGGACGGACAACTGACAGGCGTGAAGGTGCAGGAGATTGATTGGCAGCCGAACCCCAATGGCGGCCGTCCGCTGATGGTTGAAAAGGGCAAACCCGAAGTCATCAAAGCCGAGCTCTGTCTGCTCGCCATGGGATTCCTGAAGCCTGAGCATATCGAATACCCTGCGAACGTCTTCGTCTGCGGCGATGCCCTCAACGGCGCCTCGCTCGTGGTACGTGCGATGGCCAGCGGCATCGAGACGGCACGTCGCGTCAATAGCTATTTCAACGGTCTTCAGTAAATCTATCAACATGAGAATCCCCTTCACCAAGATGCACGGTTGCGGCAACGACTATATCTACGTCAATGTCATGCGGCACCCTATAGCAGCACCCTCAGAGGCTGCGATCAAATGGAGCGACCGCCACAAGGGTATCGGTTCCGACGGTCTGGTACTCATCGGCCGCAGTCCCGTGCCCGAGGCCGACTACTCCATGCGTATCTTCAATGCCGACGGCTCCGAGGCGATGATGTGCGGCAATGCCTCGCGCTGCATTGGCAAATACCTCTTTGAGAAATCCATCACGGAGAAAACGGAGATCCGGCTGCTGACGCTTTCCGGCATCAAGACGCTCCAGCTGCATCTGGCCGGCAGCGAGGTGGAGCGAGTCACTGTCGATATGGGCGAACCAGTGCTTGAAGACGAAACACTGTTTGTGGAAAGCAGGAAGCCGGCAGAGGGGGTCTTCGTATCGATGGGCAATCCTCACTACGTCATCTTCACCGACGACATCGACCAAGTGGCCCAGACCGGTCCTGTGCTTGAGCATCACCCGGCCTTCCCGCAGCGATGCAACATCGAGTATGCCCGGGTGGAGCCCGACGGCCGCATCCGCACGCGGGTCTGGGAGCGTGGCAGCGGCATCACGATGGCCTGCGGAACGGGGGCCTGCGCCACAGCCGTAGCCGCCTGCCTGACACGGCGGGTCGGGCGCGAGTGCGACATCGTGATGGATGGCGGCACTCTCCATGTGGAGTGGCGCGCGGACGATAACCGCATCTACATGACTGGCCCTGCCACCTTCGTCTTCGACGGCGAAATAGAACTATAAACCCTGAATCAAGAATTGAAAATATGGCATTAGTAAATATCCACTTCCTCAATCTGCAAAACAACTATCTGTTTGCCGACATTGCCAAGAAGGTCAATGCTTTCAAGGTGTTGCACCCCAAGGCCGAGGTCATCTCTCTCGGCATTGGCGATGTCACCCAACCGCTCTGTCCGGCTGTCGTCGAGGCGATGCGTAAGGCTGTCGATGAGATGGCCACCGCTGAGGGCTTCCGGGGCTACGGACCGGAACAGGGCTACAACTTCCTGCGTGAAGCCATCCTCAAAAACGACTTCGCGCCACGTGGCGTACGCCTCGGCATCGACGAGGTCTTTATCAACGACGGCGCCAAGAGCGATACAGGCAACTTCCAGGAGTTGCTCCATTGGGACAACTTCATCGGTGTCACCGACCCTATCTATCCTGTTTACATCGACTCGAATGTGATGATAGGGCGCTGCGGAACCTATCGCGACGGGCGCTGGACCAACGTGCGCTATATGCCCACCACGGCCGAGAACGGTTTTGTGCCCGAACTGCCCAAGGGACGGCCGGTGGATGTCATCTATCTATGCTTCCCCAACAACCCTACCGGCACCGTCATCACCAAACAGGAACTGCGCCGATGGGTGAACTACGCCCTGAAAAACGATGCCCTCATCCTCTTCGACGCTGCTTATCAGGCTTACATCCGCGACCCTGAGATACCCCACAGCATCTACGAGATACGTGGTGCCCGCAAGTGCGCCGTCGAGTTCCGCTCATTCTCTAAGACCGCCGGTTTCACGGGTGTGCGCTGCGGCTACACCATCGTACCCAAGGAGGTCAGCGTAGCCACCTTCGAGGGCGAGCGCATCCCCCTCAACCAACTCTGGCTCAGGCGTCAATGTACGAAGTTCAATGGCACGAGCTACATCAGCCAGCGTGCCGCCGAGGCGATCTATTCGCCCGAGGGCAAACAGCAGATCAGAGTTACCATCGACTACTACATGCAGAATGCCGCCCGTATGCTCAGCGTCTTGAGGGGCATCGGCTACGAGTGCTATGGCGGCGAGAATGCGCCCTATATCTGGATGCGCACGCCCGACGGCACTACCTCGTGGCAGTTCTTTGAGGAATTGCTCTATGGGGCCAACGTGGTCTGTACTCCGGGTGTGGGCTTCGGCCCGTCGGGCGAAGGCTACGTCAGGTTCACCGCCTTTGGCAGTCACGAGCAGACGGAAGAGGCGTTGCAGAGAATAGCGAAATGGAAGAATCTACATTGATAAACATAAAAAAAACAACTACGTTATGGAAACATTAAGATTTCAGGTGGTCGGCGAGGCTTTCAAAAAGAAACCGCTCGACGTGAAAGAACCCAGTGAGAGACCCGCCAAGTATTTTGGTAGCAAAGTCTTCAACCGCGAGAAGATGTACAAATACCTGCCCAAAGCGGTCTATGAGAAGATGGTCGATGTCATGGACAACGGCGCAAGGCTCGACCGCGAAGTGGCAGATGCAGTGGCCGCAGGCATGAAACAGTGGGCTGTAGAAAACGGTGTGACGCACTATACACACTGGTTTCAGCCGCTGACGGAGGGCACCGCCGAGAAGCACGACTCGTTTATCGAGCACGATGGGAAAGGCGGCATGGTGGAGGAGTTCACCGGCAAACTGCTCGTGCAGCAAGAACCCGATGCGTCGTCGTTCCCCTCGGGTGGCATCCGCAGCACCTTCGAGGCTCGTGGCTACTCCGCATGGGATCCCACGTCGCCCGTATTTATCATCGACGACACGCTCTGCATCCCCACTGTGTTTATATCTTACACGGGCGAGGCGCTTGACTATAAGGCTCCGCTGCTCAGGGCCCTGCATGCCGTCAATGTGGCAGCCACCGATGTGTGCCGCTATTTCGACCCGACGGTCAAAAAGGTGACGTCTAACCTCGGCTGGGAACAAGAGTATTTCCTCGTCGATGAGGGACTGTATTCTGCACGACCCGACCTGCTGCTGACGGGACGCACGCTCATGGGTCACGACTCGGCTAAAAACCAGCAGATGGACGACCACTACTTCGGGGCCATACCCGAGCGTGTCGCTGCCTTTATGCGTGAACTCGAAATCGTGGCTCTCGAACTGGGCATTCCTTGCAAGACCCGGCACAATGAGGTGGCGCCCAACCAGTTTGAACTGGCTCCCATCTACGAAGAGACCAACCTGGCCGTTGACCACAACATGCTGCTCATGTCTGTCATGAAGCGTGTGGCACGTAAGCACGGATTCCGCGTGCTGCTGCATGAGAAACCGTTCGCGGGCATCAATGGCAGCGGCAAGCACAACAACTGGAGCCTCTCTACCGACAACGGCGTGCTGCTGCATGCCCCTGGCAAGACGGCCGAGCAGAATCTGCGCTTCGCCACCTTTATCGTCGAGACGCTCATGGGTGTATGGCGGCACAACGGACTGCTCAAGGCAAGCATCATGTCGGCCACCAATGCACACCGCTTGGGGGCTAACGAGGCACCGCCAGCCATCATCAGCTCGTTTCTCGGAAAGCAGGTCTCTGAACTATTAAACCATATCGAGAAGGCTGATGTGAGCGACATCCTCGCGATGTCTGGCAAGCAGGGCATGAAGATGGATATTCCAGAGATTCCCGAACTCTTCATCGATAATACCGACCGCAACCGCACGTCGCCCTTCGCCTTCACGGGCAACCGTTTCGAGTTCCGGGCCGTGGGCTCAGAGGCCAACTGCGCATCGGCGATGATCGCTCTGAACAGTGCCGTGGCCGAGGCCCTGGTCGATTTCAAAAAACGCGTGGATGCCAAAATACCTGACTTGGAGAAGAAACTGGAAGGTACGGGCCACACGGCTGTCTTCCATGCCATCATCGACGTGCTGCGCGAGGATATCAAGACTTGCAAGCCCATCCGATTTGACGGTAACGGCTATTCGGATGAGTGGGTGGTGGAAGCTGCCAAGCGAGGATTAGACGTGGAGAAGTCGTGCCCGAAAATCTTCGAGCGCTATCTGGATGAATCCAGCGTCAGGATGTTCGAGAGTCTTGCTGTGATGACCCGCAAGGAACTGGAGGCACGCAACGAAGTGAAGTGGGAGACATACACCAAGAAGATTCAGATTGAGGCACGTGTCTTAGGCGACCTCTCGATGAACCACATCATACCCGTGGCCACGCGATACCAGACGCAGCTCTTGCAAAACATCAGCAACATGGCTGTTGTCTTCCCCATTGAGACGGCAGACAAACTCTCGGCACGCAACAAGCAGATCATCCAGGAGATTGCCGAGCGCACCAGTGCCATAGAGAAGGGCGTGGAAGACTTGGTCAATGCACGCAAACTGGCTAATAAGATCGACGATGAGCACCAGAAGGCCATCGCCTATCACGACACGGTAGAGCCTAAGCTCGACGACATCCGCTACCAGATAGACAAGCTGGAACTGATTGTCGATGACTCGCTCTGGCCGCTGCCGAAGTACCGCGAACTGCTGTTCATTAGATAACTACGATAGACACTATAAAAAAACAACGTGGGTGTGTCAAATTAAACAAACAACGGATTCCACGGATTTCACAGATTTTTGTTATTGCTGATAATCAGCAGGTTGTAAATCCGTGAAATCCGTGGAATCCGTTGTTGGGTCGTTCACACGATGGGCAGCGCCACACCCATGATTTTCTGATACACGTCGAGGGCATATACGTCGGTCATGCCGCTGATGTAGTCGATGACGGCCATGATGCGCGTCTCCAGGTCGGGTGCGTCGATGTGGTATTGGCTGCTCACACGGCCGATGAGCTGCTGCGAGTAGTAGCGGTCGGGCGTCTGCACGGCGTCTGTCATGTGGCTCATCAGCGTGTCCATAATCTTATAACCCGACAACTCCACGTCTAAGACGGGCTTGCTGTTGTAAATCTTTTTCCGTGAAATCTTCTTGCAGGCTTCGTAGGCGTTGCGCACGCGCTCGCTGGTGTGCTTCACCAGACTGCCCGCGAACGTGCCGTCGAGGATCTCGGCCTCGTGGGCCACGAATGCCTCGGCGCACTCATGCTCCAAGATGCCGATGACGCACGCCCGCATGTAGGTGATCTTCTCGTTGTCGTCATCTACACCCTCATCTACGATGCGCTGCAGGATATGCTGCTGCGTGGGGGCGTCGAAGAAGTCGAGCAGCAACCGCGTGGTCTCCTCAAACGAAAGCAACCGCAACTTGTGCGCGTCCTCGAGGTCCATGATCTCATAGCAGATGTCGTCGGCGGCCTCTACCAGATACACCAGCGGATGGCGGGCGCAGCGCAGCGGCTCGCCCGGTGCCGACAGGCGGCGCAGACCCAGGTCGGCGGCGATGCGCTCATAGTCGGCCTGTTCGGTGGTGAAGAAGCCGAACTTGCCGTGACTGCCTGCCAACGACGAGGCGAAGGGGTACTTGACGATGGAGGCCAGCATCGAGTAGGTGAGCACAAAACCGCCGGGGCGGCGGCCCTTGAACTGGTGGGTGAGCAGACGGAAGGCATTGGCGTTGCCCTCGAAGTGCGTCACGTCGTTCCAGAAGGCCTCGCTCACTACGTCGCGCAGCGGCAGGCCTTTGCCCTCGCTGAAGAAGGTCTGTATCGCCTTCTCGCCCGAATGGCCGAAGGGGGGATTGCCCATGTCGTGCGCCAGACACGCCGCCGACACAATGGTGCCGATCTCCTCAAACAGCGTGCCGCGAAGCTCAGGATGACGCTCACATAACTCGCGAGCCACGTCGTTGCCTATCGACATGCCCACACTCGCCACCTCCAGACTGTGCGTCAGACGGTTGTGTACAAACACGCTGCCCGGCAGGGGAAACACCTGCGTCTTGTTTTGCAAACGACGAAAAGGGGCCGAGAAAATCAGACGGTCGTAGTCGCGCTTAAACTCCGAGCGGTCGTCGTGCCGCTGCGCATGGCGGTTTTCCTGTCCTAACCGCTTGTTGGATATCAATTGTTGCCATTCCATGATGCAAAAGTAATCTAAAATTGGTGAAAAACGTGCATTTCCGCCCCGAAAATGACGTGAAATGATTATTTATCATTATTTTTGCACAAAAATCAGAATACGTCATCCCTAATATGAAGATCAAGGTCGTGAACAAGGGGCGGCAGCCGCTGCCACAATATGCCACGCCGCAGAGTGCAGGCATGGATCTCAGAGCACAATTAGATGAGCCGGTGACACTCCGCCCCCTGGAGCGCAGACTCATACCCACAGGGCTGTTCATCGCTCTGCCGAAGGGCTATGAGGCACAGGTAAGACCACGCAGCGGACTGGCACTGAAGCACGGCATCACCGTGCTCAACGCACCCGGCACCATCGACGCCGACTACCGCGGCGAGGTGGGGGTGCTGCTGGTGAACCTGTCTGACACGCCGTTTGTGGTCAACGACGGCGAGCGCATCGCTCAGATGGTGATTGCCAGACATGAACAGGGTGAGTGGATGCCCGTCGAGGAGCTCGACGACACTGAGCGGGGCACCGGCGGATACGGACATACGGGCGTGAAATAATAATCGTGAGATGAAACGACACAATATCGTCTGCATACTCATCGCTGTCGTCTGCGCATGCACCGGGGCTACACAACTCCACGCGCAGGTGACCGACACGCTGTCGGCCAATGACCAACGGCGATATGAGTATTTCTATTTAGAGGCACTGCGCCAACAGCAGCAGGGCCACTATGCCAATGCGTTCGCTCTGCTCAGGCATTGTCTTGACATCAACCCCGATGCTGCCGAGACATACTTCACGCTCTCGTCGTATTACGTGGAGATGGAAAACGACAGCGCCATGATACAGTGCATGCGGCGTGCGTCGGCACTCGCCCCGGACAACGACACCTATCTGGAGCGGCTCGGACAGGCATATCTCAAAACACAACAATACGATGAGGCCATCGGCATCTATGAACGACTGGCACAGCGCAACCGGCGCCGTACAGATGTGCTCGAGGTGCTGCAGCAACTCTATCACTATAAGAAAGACTATCCCAACCTCATCGCCACGCTCGACCGCATCGAACTCATCGAGGGCAACTCCGAAGAGACGGCCCTGGCCAAGATGCAGATCTATTCGTTGCAAGGGAAGAAAAACGAAGAGTACAAGGTGCTCAAAGAACTGGTGCGGAAACACCCCTACGACCTCAACTACAGGGTGATGACGGGCAACTGGCTGTTGCAGAACGACAAACCTAAAGAGGCGGTCAACGAATACCGGGCGGTGCTCAAACAAGACCCCGACAACCAGGCGGCGCAGTTCTCGCTGCTCGACTACTACAAGGCGCAAGGACAAGAACGGGAGGCCGGCCTGCTGCGCGAACGGCTCCTCATGAGCAATAAGACAGATGCCGACAACAAGGTGCTGCTCATCCGTCAGATCATCAACGAGAATGAGCAGGCGGGCGGCGACAGCACCGAGGTGCTCGCGCTCTTCGAAAGGATGCTCGACACACCCAAACCCAGTGCCGACATCGCCGAACTGAGAGCCGCATACATGGACTTGAAGAAGATGCCCGCCGACAGCATCAATGCGGCGCTGCGCAGGGTGCTGCAGATAGCGCCCGACAACGCCGGGGCGCGACTGCACCTCATACAGTCAATATGGGGCACTGAAGACTACGACGCCGTCATCGCACTATGCCGGCCCGCATTGGAATACAACCCCGACGAGATGGCCTTCTACTACTACCTCGGGGTGGCACACTACCAAAAAGACGAGCACGACGAGGCGCTCGACACCTTCCGTAAGGGCGTGAGCCAAATCAATTCGGAGAGCAACCACGCCATCGTGTCCGACTTCTATTCCATCATGGGCGATATCCTGCACCAAAAGGGGCGCGACCAGGAGGCCTTCGCAGCATACGACAGTTGCCTGCAGTGGAACCCCGACAATGTGCCGTGCCTCAACAACTATGCCTACTACCTCAGCGTGAGGGGCGAAAACCTGCAGAAAGCTGAGCGCATGAGCTATCAGACCATCAAGGCCAACCCCGAGAGCGGCACGTATCTCGACACTTACGCTTGGATACTTTTCATGCAGGGACGATACGAAGAGGCCCAGATATATATCGAACAGGCCCTCAAACATTATGAACAGCCCAATGGCGAGGTGCTGGAGCATGCCGGCGACATCGCAGCCAACAACGGCGACATGACGCGTGCGCTCGACTTCTGGCAGCAGGCGCTCGATGCCGGGGGCGGGTCTGAGCGGTTAGAACAGAAAGTGAAACAAAAAAAATATATCAAGTAGATCAACATATAATGAGCAAACACTTATTGATACCCTTACTGGCAGCTGCACTGCTGCTCGGGGCGTGCGGCACCAAAAACAAAGTGGTGGACGGCGGGAAAAAGCCGAAGACGCAAGCCACCGACGCACAGACGGGCGCTACCACTCCGGCAACAGACAACGGGGCGGCAACCATGAATGCCGCACAACGGCTGAACATCGTCAGGAAGACGGCCGACCAAGCCGTATATCAGCGTAATGTGGTGGCGAAAATAGACTTCTCGGTCAACACCGGCTCGAAAGACATCACGCTCGACGGACAGTTGCGCATGAGGCGCGACGAGGTGATCAGACTGCAAATATCACCGCTCGGACTGGTCGAGGTGGCGCGCATCGAGTTCACTCCCGACTATGTGCTGCTCATGGACCGTATGCACAAAACATATATCAAAGGACGCTACGACGAGATAGGATTCCTACGCCGCAACGGACTCAACTTCTATTCCCTGCAAGCGCTCTTCTGGAACCAGCTCTTCGTGCCGGGCAAAGACAAGGTGGGCGAGGCGGAATACGCGGCTTATCAGGTGGAGCAGAAACCCGAAAGGCAGATTCTCTTCAAACAAGATAAGATGAACTTCGCATGGACGGTAGCCGAAGACGCGCAAAACGAGGGACGTATCAACCAGGCTGCCGTGACATACACCGACTCCGGCACAGGCGACTCTAAGTTGGAGTGGAACTACGCCGACTTCCGCAGCATGGGCTCGAAATGGTTCCCCTACGACCACCGCGTGTCGCTCTCTTCTGCCGCGCTCAAAACGAATAAGACAGTGCAGGTGAGAATGAAAATCAATAAGGTGACCGCCGACGACGGATGGGACGCGCAGACCACCGTCTCTGACAAATATAAGAAGGTGACTGCCGAGGATATCTTGCAACTAATCACAGGGAGGGAATAATGAGACGGATCATCATATTATTGTTGCTCGCTATGGTGTGCTCCTCTACGGTAAGCGCACAGCAACGCCGCGGAGGTAAGGCCCGTACGCAACAGACCACGGCTAAGAAAAAGTCGCAGCAAAACAACAAAAAAGGCAAGAAAAACAAAGGCAAAGGAGGAACGGTCGATTACACCAACGACGAGATTCGCGGGCTGCAAAATCAACGCTCGCAGGTGCAGCAGGAGATCAAAAACCAGCAGACCAAACTCAGTGCCAATAAGGCCGACGTGGAGAAACGGTTGCAGACACTGGTCGAGATCAACGGCGAGATAGACAACCACCAGCGCGATATCGATGGCTTTGAAGAGGAGATCAGCGGCATCAACGACAAGATTCAACTCCTCGAGGCGCAAATCAAAAGTTTGCAAAAACAACTCGACGACCGTAAGCAGAAATATGTGAAGTCGATGCGATACCTGGCCCGCCACCGCTCGATTCAAGACAAACTGATGTTCGTGTTCAGCGCCAAAAACCTCACACAGGCATACAGGCGCTTACGCTTCGTGCGCGAATACGCTAAATACCAACGGATGCAGGGCGAGATCATCAAGCAGAAACAGGCCGAGATAGACAAAAAACGCGACCAACTGCGACTGGCACGCAACGATAAGAACTCGCTCGTGAAGAAAGGCAAGGATGCTCAGCGCGCACTGCAAGTGAAGCAAGAGGAGCAGCAGCAGGTGGTGAACAGCCTGCAACGCGAGCAGCGCACCATACAGGGCATCATCGACGAGCAGCAGCGCAAATATGCCGCGCTCAACAATGAGATAGACCGCTTGGTGGCCATTGAGATGGAGAAGGCACGGCAGCGGGCCGAGGCTGAGCGCAAGGCACGCGAGGAGGCCGAAAGGGTGGCGCGTGCCGAAAGGGAGAAGAAACGAAAGGAGGAACTGGCGCGTAAGAGGGCTGAGGCCGAGGCGCGCGCACGTGAGAATGAACGGCGTATCGCTGAGGCGAGGGCCGAGGAGGCACGGCGGCGTGAAGCGGCGCTCAAGGCGGAGCGCGAGGCGGCTGAGGCCAAGGCGCGTGAGGCTGAGATCAGACGGCGCAATGCGGAGCGGGAAGAGGCCGAGCGCAGCAGGCGCGAACTGGCCCGAGCCGAGAAAGCGGAACGTGAGCGCCAGCGCAAGGAACAGGAGGCTGCCGCGGCCGAACAGGCGGCACGCGAGGCGGCCGCGGCACGCGAGGCGGCTGAGCGCAAGGCGGCTGCCGAACGTGAGCGCGCGGCACGAGAGATGGCGGCGGCCAATGAACGCGTGGAGGAGTCGCCCGCCGAGACGCTATCCACTGCCGACAGGCGCATGAGCGGTTCGTTCAGCAGCTATAGGGGGCGGTTGCCCATGCCAGTAGCCGGCTCGTGTCGCATCATCAGCCATTTCGGTACGCGCAACGTCGAGGGACTCAAAGATGTGAAACTCGACAATAAGGGTATCAATATCCTGGGACAGGCTGGTGCCACCGTGCGCAGCGTGTTCGACGGCGAGGTGAGTGCCGTGAGCGATGTGGGAGGCATGATGGTGGTCATGGTGCGGCACGGCAGTTATATTTCTGTGTATTGCAACCTCAAGAATATTGCCGTCAGGGCCGGGCAGCATGTCACCATGAACCAACGCCTGGGCACCGTGGGCAGCGACAACACCCTGCACTTCCAACTGCGCCACGAGAAGGAAAAACTCAATCCTGAGGCCTGGATAGGCCGATAATAACAAAAGAGACGTCACCATGTGGCGTCTCTTTTTTATGATATCACATGTTATGATATCGCGTTTTATGATATCGCATTTTATTTGTTGCCTGCTGGAGTTTCCTGGGCTATCGTCTTTAACTTCCCAAGCAGTCATAGACGGTAATCACTTCTTTAACTACTTTAGCTTCTTCAACTTGCGAAGTTGAAGGATTGAGCCCACCTTTAAAGGTTGTCACAAGGGCGTCAGTCAGTTCCCCACCCCTGTAGGGGCGGGGGCAGGGCCTGTAAACAACACTTTTGCCGATGGACTAATTGTGTCTTAAAGCAGTATCTCATCAAGGGTGATGCCGTCAAAGAGTGTATTCGCCGCGAGCAGATTGGCGAAATGCGCCACCGGGTAGGGGTGTGCTTGGAGCACCATCCAGAGCCAGTCACTGTTGTCTAATGACGAAACCAATGCCTTGTTTGAGGTAGTAACAAACTATACTTAAGCCCTCGATACCCTCCAACTACGACTACGAGCGGCTTACCATCAATAAAACCACGAAGGAAGAGCCGTTCCATGCCACTTATGAGAATGCAATGGAGGCGATTCTATTTCCGATTTGAGTTGGGATGGATGTAACCCGGATGAAGAGGAATGTACCTGTCGCAGAAGATGTTTATTGCATGAATCAAATGTGGCCGGTACAAAAGGCATAAAAAGGAAGAGGTAGAATTCTCTCTTCCGATACGCCCCATTATGAGAAC
>CAMVAT010000067.1 GCA_947165505.1 uncultured Prevotellaceae bacterium
GTTTAGTGTTGAGTGTTCGTGGCATATCTCCTGCCCCTTGCCCCTTGCCCCCTGCCCCGGAACTATTCTTCACTGTCGTTCAACAACTCGTCTCTTACCTCTTACCTCTTACCTCTTACCTCTCACCTCTTCAAAGACATCAAGTCCGTGATGATGCGGTCGGGCACCGTGGTGTCGGGGGGAGTGTCGTCCCATCCCTCGCCCTGCAGCCAGATGGTGTGGCACCCGAGGCTTTTGGCGGGCAGGATGTCTTTTTTGATGCTGTCGCCCACCACCGCCACCTCGCAGGGCTTCAGGCCCAAGGCCTCGATGGCCAGTGAGAAGAGTCGCGGGTCGGGCTTGCGTATGCCCACCGCCGCCGACTCGATGACCGTCGTGAACAGGTGGTCGAGTCCGAACTCACGCAGCACCGTCGGCATATTTCCGTAGAAATTGCTCACCAGTGCCAGCGGATAGTCGCGACGGAGGCTGTCGAGCACCTCGCGGCTGTGTGCCGTCTGCCGCCTGACACCCTTGTAGAGATCGTCGAGCAGCACCCGACAAGCGTTTCTGCGCTGTGTCTCATCGGCCGTCCACCCCTCGTGTTGGCACAGGTAGCGTGTCTGCAGGTCGATCTTTGTTTGCAGCGTCGTGCGGAAGGTGTCGTCGCGCTGTATGGAGCCATGCGCATCGATGTAACGCTCGGCATAGACGTATGCGCGTCGAAACTGCGCCCAGTCTGTTGGCATGTCTGCCCGCTGGTAGGCGTGCCACAGCGTCTTGCCCCAGTGGCATCCGCCCGTGTCGAGTGTGCCACCATAGTCAAAGATATACCCCCTGACTGCCATCACCACACCTGGTTTTGAGCCGGATTATCCGGGGATTCCGGGGTTTCCGGAGATTCCGGATTATCCGGATTATCCGGATTTTCCGGATTTTCCGGGCCGTCCGGGGCTTTCTGGCCGTCCGGGCCGCCCGCCGATTCCGGCAGAGCCTCGAGCATCTCTCGGCAGAGCCGCTCGTGGGCATTGTGCATATATACCGCCATCAGATTGAACACCACGATCTCTACCAGCAGATAGACCCAAGGGCAGTTGAGCAGGCAGGTGATGTAGATGGTGATGGCCCTGGCATTGAAGGTGAGCAGGTTGGTATATGGCATGAGCGGACGGCTGCGGTCGAGAAACCGCCGGCGCCACTCGTCGGGTATCTGTTCAGGGATGTTCTCTTTGGTATGATAGCGTTGGAGCAATGCCGCAAACAACCTCTGGAAATTGGGGGTGCGCATCTCCTGTCCTTTGCAATAGCGGGTGTAATTGTAGTAGAACGCATGCTCCCAAAACGCCCCGCGCTTGGGCAGACTGTCGTAAATGGCTTGTTGCTCGTCGCTGGTATTCAACTCGCTCCCCTTGCTGCCCAACAGGAAGAAGAGGTGTATCTGCCGGTAATAATCGGCCAACGCCCCTTGCGGTGAATGGCTGAGCACGCCGGCGATAAAGGCGAGTACCCATATCCACGCCCCCCAAACAGGTCCGATGACATGAGCCCCGGGCAGCGGCTGCGGCATGAGTCGCAGACAGATGGCCACATAGATGAAGAAGAACCACATATTGCTGGCAAAGCCGTCGAGCATACGCCCGATGAGGGTCTTCTGATTGGTGAGCCGTGCCAGTTGGCCGTCGGTAGAGTCGCAGAAATTGGCCAGCATGAGCAGCACCACGCCGATGAGGTTGAGCCATACGTCGGTGTGATAGAACATGATGGCGGCTCCGAGCCCTAAGAAGATGGAGAGGATGGTGACCGCATTGGGGTGGACGCCCAACCGCCGCCACATCAGCGCGAACATCAAGCCGATGGGCCGCGTGAAGTGGACATCGAGCCACTCCTCGGTATCGTCTGACTTGAAGGAAGCCTTCAGCATCTCGCTAAATGTTTTATCCTCGGACACAGGGAAAATTAAAAAATTATAAAATTATAAAATTAAAAATTAAAAATTCAATGTTCAATGCTCAAAGCGATTGCCTCTGCGGCCTCGTCGCGACAGCGGGCGAAAGAGGGCCAGTCGTTGAAGTCGATGATGCAGAACGAGCCGTCGCTGCGGATGATGGCATCGCCGCCATAGACCGTCACGCCCGTGAGTGCCGACAATCGATGTGCCTCGGTCTGGAGCCGCTGCGCGTCGAAGGCGTAGTGCTGTGCCGGTCCGTTGCGCCGCTCGTCGCCGTATTTGGTGTCGCCATCGTCGGTGGGGTAAAAGGTTCGGAAGAACCCGCCGGGCTGCACTCCGTAGAATTTCACCACATCGCCCCTGACGTGCGTGCCCACCACCACCTGGGTGATGCCCCGCTGGCGGAAACGGTTCAGGGCCTGCTCGCGCTGCTCTCGATTGGCAGCAAAGACCACGTCGTCGGGGCCCTGCGAGGTGCTGTCGGCCCTCTTCACCCACACCCCCTCTGCCGGCATGTCATCGCCGGGCAATGGTGGCGCGGGAATGCCGTTGCGGCGCATGAGCGCCTCCAGGCGGTCGCGCTGCTGGCAGAGCCATACACCCTGCGTGCTGTTCACCACCCTCATGCCTTGCTGCTCTTGACTGCGCAGGTAGTCGAGGGTGGCCCGATGGCGCCCCATCGTGAGCCAGAGCACATCGTGGGGCGTGCCCAACTGCCGCAGCGCCGCGGCGTCGGCATCCTCGGTGATGCGTGTCACCTCATATCCCCGCTGTGCCAGCCGCTGTGCCACAGCCTGATAGATCGCTCTGTCTTTCTCTACCGACTGTGCCGAGAAGCAGGTGTCGCGTGCGATGAACACCACCTGTCTCGTCATAGCTGTCCGCTAAGCCACCGTTCCGCCTTGTCGATATCGGCGGCGTGGTCGATGTCAAACACCCGGCCGAAAGGGAAGGCCCTGAGGCGCATCCCGTCGGCCACCATGGCCCGTTGGAAGCTGCGCATACGCTCCTCGCCCCGCTTCACACAGTCACACAAGGTGCCGATTACACGGGGTGAGAGTCCGTAGATACCTGCCGAAATCCACCGACTGTCGGGCTGCCTGTCGTCGTGAAAACCGGTGACAGCGCCTGTGGTGTCGGTGCCTACATAGAGGGGCCGCTCATCGTCGATATAGCCGGTCACCCCCATCAGTCCGTCGCCGTCAGAGAGCCGGGCCATCGTGCTCAGAGCCCCGATATAGTCGGAGAACTCCTCTTCGCGAAAGAGCGTATCGACCGTAGTGGCACAAAACCACCCTTGTGCGAGCCACGGCGAGAGTTCGTAGAGGCTGTGCATGGAACTGGGTGTGGATTTGACCAGCACCCTGAGCGGCACAGTCTGACCGTACAACCCATCGCGCTGTATTTGCTGCAGATGATGGGCTACCGATGGCATCTGACTACGACATATCACACATATCTCGGTGGCCTGATGAGCCATGAAGATACGTATGAGCCGGTCGATGAGAGGTTCGCCTGCTACTCGCACCAGCGGCTTGGGTTCCGTCACGCCTTCTTGAGCCAGACGCGCGCCCTCGCCCGCGGCGATAATCGCATATCTCATTTCACTATGGTCTGCTGGCGACATTTCGCCTTTTTTCAAGTTGCAAAAGTAATCATTCTTATCGACATACTAAAACTTTTCACATCTTTTTTGCTCATTCAAGCCAAAAAAGAGAAAAAAACGTAACTTTGGCCAAGCCGAAGCCAAGCCGAAGTTACTTTCACCAGGAAAAACAAAGAAAAAAAGGTTTTTCCTTTGCTTTTCGCTCGTTTATTCGTATCTTTGCACCCGAAAAGGAAACGTGGCGGCAGAGAAACTGTTTTTAAATGCCACAATGACAAACAGATTGATACAAATAAGCGTGATGAGTCAACCAGAACCCACTCATACACTGACTCGGACAGTGGAGGCACTGTCGGATCCTGAATCGCTGCGCGGACTGTTCCACCAGCACCACGAAGGCAACCCCTTGCCTTCGGGTAAGACCTTGGAAGAAATCATTGATATTTCACGCGCCATCCTTTTTCCCGGCTATTACGGGGTTCCCTCTGTCAATATTCATACCATCCAGTTTCAAATAGGTGTCTATGTAGAGCGCCTGCGCCGTCTGCTCACCGAGCAGATACATGCCGGATTGTGTTTCGCATCCAACAACACACCCGGCAAGGACATGAGCGCCACGCCCTGTGCCGACGACGCCTCGCTGCGCGCCACGGCCGAGGCTACGGCCATGAAACTGATAGCACGGTTGCCAGAGATACGCCGGCTGTTGGCTACGGATGTGGTGGCGGCATACAACGGCGACCCGGCGGCCGACAGCTATGGCGAGATCATATCTTGCTACCCCGTGATCAAAGCCCTGAGCAACTACCGTCTGGCCCACGAGCTGTATGCGCTGAAGGTGCCCCTGATACCCCGTATGCTCACCGAGATGGCCCACTCAGAGACGGGCATCGACATACACCCTGCCGCTCAGATAGGGTCGCACTTCACCATCGACCACGGCACCGGCGTGGTCATCGGCGCCACCTGCATCATCGGCAACCACGTGAAGCTGTATCAGGGTGTGACGCTCGGTGCCAAGAGTTTCCCGCTCGACGACAACGGCAACCCCATCAAGGGCATACCACGGCACCCCATCCTGCAAGACCATGTCATCGTCTATTCCAACGCCACCATCCTGGGCCGCATCACCATCGGCGAAGGCTGCGTGGTGGGCGCCAACATCTGGGTGACAGAAGACATGGAGCCAAGAACGAAGAAGTATAAAAAGGGGTGAGAGTTTATTTAGAGGTGAGAGGTGAGAGGTGATTTAGAGGTAAGAGGTAAGAGGTAAGAGGTAAGAGGTGAGAGAATAGTTTCGGGGCAGGAGGCTTTCTTTGGGGCAGGGGCTTTCTTTGGAGCAGGGGGCAAGGGGCAAGGGGCAGGAGATATGCCACGAACACTCAACACTAAACACTCAACACTAAACAAAATACCTCGCCACGCAAGTAGGGACAGGGCGTGCCCTGTCCGCGAGCAAGAATATCACCACCTCGTGGCGGACAGGGCACGCCCTGTCCCTACATTCCAAGCACGACAACTAATGTCCAAACTCCTATACTCCCAAACTCCCAAACTCCCAAAAATCTCCCAAACGACCAAACGACCAAACGACCAATAAAAAAATACAATATAATGGAATTTGAAATGATAGCCAAAACATTCATGGGACTGGAACCCGTTTTGGCACAAGAACTGACCCAGCTGGGTGCGAACAACGTACAAATAGGTCGCCGCATGGTATCTTTCACAGGCGACAAAGCCCTCTTGTACCGGGCTAACTTCCAACTGCATACGGCCATCCGTGTGCTCAAACCTATCCTGCACTTCAAGGCCAAAAGCGCCGACGATGTATATGAGTCGGTCAAGACCGTCAACTGGACACAATACATCGACAACGGTAAGACGTTTGCCGTTGACTCCGTCGTCTTCTCCGAAGAGTTCAGACACTCTAAGTTCGTGTCGTACAAGGTGAAAGACGCCATCGTCGATCAGTTCAGAGAGAAGACCGGCTCACGGCCCAACATCTCGGTGAGCAACCCCGACCTGCGGTTGCACATCCACATCGCCGACGAAGACTGCACCCTGAGCCTCGACTCTTCGGGTGAGTCGCTTCACCGCCGAGGCTACCGCCAGGAGTCGGTCGAGGCGCCGCTCAACGAAGTGCTGGCCGCCGGCATGATTCTGATGACGGGATGGAAAGGCGACACCGACTTCATCGACCCGATGTGCGGCTCGGGCACCCTGCTCATCGAAGCCGCACTGATAGCACGCAACATCTCGCCGGGTGTGTTTCGCAAGCAATTCGCCTTTGAGAAGTGGAACGACTTCGACAAAGACTTGTTCGAGGAAATATTCAACGACGACTCGCAAGAGCGTGAGTTCGAGCATCATATCTACGGCTACGATATCGACATGAAGGCCGTGAACACTGCCCGGCTGAATGTCAAGGCTGCCGGACTGACCAAAGATATCACCATCGAGCAGGCCGACTTTAAAGACTTCACGCAGCCCGCCGAGAAGAGTATCATGGTGACCAACCCACCCTACGGCGAGCGCATCTCAACACCCGACCTCTTAGGCACCTATAAGATGATTGGCGAGCGCCTGAAGCACGCGTTCACCGACAACGAGGCGTGGATACTCAGCTACCGTGAGGAGTGCTTCGAGGAGATCGGCCTGAAGCCATCCATCAAAATACCCGTCTTCAACGGATCGCTGGAATGTGAGTTCCGCAAATATGCCATCTTCAGCGGACGGCTGCGCGAATTCCGCGAAGAGGGTGGCATCGTGAAGACCGACGAGGAGCGCCGGGCCATGGCCGAGAAGCACCGCTTCAAGAAAAACCGCGAGTTCAAACGGCGCCTCGAAGAACAAGCCGAACAAGAGGCGGGCGACATACGCACGTTCCAGTTCCACTCGTATGGCGACGCCGACGACGACCAGTTCAGGTTCAGCAAAGAGCGCAAACCGGCCGACCGACGCAGCCGCAACGACCGCGGCCCACGCGAGCGGCGCGAACGCGACGACCGATACACCCGCGAACGCCGCGAGCGCGACGACCGGCCCGCACGGGGCCCGCGCAACGACCGCGAGCGCGAGCGCGACAACGCCATACAAGGATTCGCACGCCGCGACATGAAACGACGCCGCAAAGAGGAACGCGAAAACAAATGGAAAAACTCACGCGACAAGAAAAACGACAGAAGACAACATGATGAAGACTGACTGGCGATTCATACTGGCGGGTTGGATGCTCCTGACCCTCCCACTCTGCGGCATGGCACAAAAAAAGCATTTTACACTCGAAGACCTGAACTACGGCGGGAACAACTACTATAACATGATTCCCGAGAATCGCTACACCACATGGTGGGGCGATGAACTGGTGCGCACTGAGGCGGCCTACTGCTCGCTGATAGACAAACAGACGGGCGAGGAGAAAACGCTCTTCGGCATTGAAGAGCTCAACCGCTGGGCTGCCACCAACGACAGCACACGCATACGCCATTTCTACTACGCTACCTTCCCCTACCCCGACGAGCCGCTCGTGCTGGTGAGCAGCAAGAAAGAGCGGTTGCTGGTCAACTGGCAGCAGAAGCAGGTGGTGTGGCGACAGAGCCGATGCATCGAACAGCATGAGGAGAGCGCCGACGACTGGTGCCCGGCATCCAGGGCCGTGGCCTTCGTGTCGGAACATAACCTCTACGTGACCGACGGCGAGGGACGTTTGCACACGCTGAGCACCGACGGGTCGCGCAGTCTGGTTTATGGAAAGTCGGTGCACCGCAACGAGTTCGGCATCGAGAAGGGCACCTTCTGGAGCCCCGACGGACAGCGGCTGGCCTTCTACCGCATGGACCAGAGCATGGTGACCGACTATCCGCAGGTGAACATCGACACACGCATCGCCACCTATGAACCCGACAAGTATCCCATGGCGGGCGAGACAAGCCACAAGGTGACCGTGGGCGTATATGACCTCAGGAGCCGCAAGACCATCTATCTCGACGCCGGCGACCCCACCGACCGCTACTTCACCAACATCGCATGGAGCCCCGACAGCAAGACCATCTACATGCAAGAGCTCAACCGCGACCAGAACGACTGCCGACTGGTGAGCTACGACGCAGCCACCGGACAGCGGCTGGCGGAGCTCTACCGAGAGCAGAGCGACAAATACGTGGAGCCGCTGCACCCCATCGTCTTCCTGCCATGGAACGACCACCAGTTCATCCTGCAAAGCCAGAAAGACGGATACAACCACCTCTACCTGATGGACGACAAGGGTAAGATGCTCAAACAACTCACCTCCGGCCCCTGGGTGGTGATGGAACTGGTGGGATTTAACAGCAAACAGAAATCGGTCATCATCCTCTCTAACGAGAAGAGCCCCGTGCAGGCTAACCTCTATGCCGTGAACATGCGCAACGGACGTCGCACACCGCTCGACGGCGGCGAGGGATGGCACAACGCAGCCCTCTCGACTCACGGCAACTACATCTGCGACACCTATTCGGCACCCACCCTGCCCCGCAAAATCGACATCATCCCGACCGACGGCAAGGGCAAGACGACCAACATACTGACGGCCGCCGACCCGTGGCAGGGCTACGACGTGCCCGAATACAGCTGCGGCACGCTCAAGGCCGCCGACGGCACCACCGACCTCTACTACCGCATGGTGAAACCCACGGGCTTCGACCCCGCCAAGCGATACCCCACCATCGTATATGTGTATGGCGGACCGCACGCACACAACGTGGATGCACGGTGGCACTACGCCAGCCGCGGATGGGAGACATACATGGCACAGAAAGGATACCTGCTCTTCATACTCGACAACCGCGGGTCGGAAAACCGCGGACGCGACTTCGAACAGGCCACGTTCCGACAGTTAGGACAGATAGAGATGCAAGACCAGATGTGCGGCATCGAATACCTGCGGTCGCTGCCCTACGTGGATGCCGACCGCATCGGCGTGCACGGTTGGAGCTTTGGCGGGTTCATGACCATCTCGCTGATGGTGAACCACCCCGAGGTGTTTAAGGTGGGTGTGGCCGGCGGACCCGTCATCGACTGGAAATGGTATGAGGTGATGTACGGCGAGCGCTACATGGACACACCGCAGACCAACCCCGAGGGCTATGCGAAGACATCGCTCGTGAGCCGCGCCGGCGACCTGAAAGGTAAGTTGCAAATCATCACCGGCTACAACGACGACACGGTGGTGCCGCAGCACTGCCTCTCGTTTATCGAGGCGTGCATACAGGCAGGCACACAGCCCGACTTCTTCGTCTATCCCGGCGAGCCCCACAATATGCGCGGACACCAGAGCACGCACCTGCACGAGCGCATCTCGCAGTATTTCGACGATTATCTCAAGTAGTGAGAAGACCCTCCCCCAGCCCCTCCCTTGTAGTGAGGGGAGTGATTAGCTTCGGGGCAAGGAGCTTACAGCGAGGCAGGGGGCTTTTTGCGGGGTAAGGGGCAGGGGGCAAGAGGCAGGAGAGCACCTCGCCACGCAAGTAGGGACAGGGCGTGCCCTGTCCGCGAGCAAGAGGTAACACCACTTCATGACGGACAGGGCACGCCCTGTCCCTACATGACAAGCACGACGACTAATGTCCAAACTTCCAAACTCCTTATCTCCCAAACTCCTTCACTCCTCATTTATCATTTATCATTTAGCGAAAGCGTAACATTTATCATTTAGCGAAAGCGCATGAACATACTATTATTAGGCAGCGGCGGCCGTGAGCACGCCCTGGCATGGAAAATTGCTCAAAGCGAGCGCGTAGAGAAACTGTATATCGCCCCCGGCAATGCCGGCACGGCCCAGTGCGGCGAGAACGTGGCCATCAAGGCCGACGACTTCGAGCAGCTGAAACAATTCACCGCCGACCACACCATCGACATGGTAGTGGTAGGTCCGGAAGACCCGCTGGTGAAAGGCATCTACGATGACTTCAAGAGCGACCCCCGCACAGCATCGGTGCCCGTCATCGGACCGTCGAAGCAAGGGGCTGTGCTCGAGGGGTCGAAAGACTTCGCCAAGGGGTTCATGCAGCGCCACGGCATTCCCACGGCACGCTATCAGACCTTCGACGGCACCACGCTCGACCAGGGTCTCCGCTTCCTGGAGACGCTGCAGCCGCCCTACGTGCTGAAGGCCGACGGCCTGTGCGCCGGCAAGGGTGTGCTCATCGTACCCACACTCGACGAGGCCAAGAAAGAGTTGCGCGAGATGCTCGGCGGCATGTTCGGCTCGGCATCGGCACAGGTGGTCATCGAGGAATTTCTCAGCGGCATCGAATGTTCGGTGTTTGTACTGACCGATGGCAAGGACTATAAAATCCTGCCCGAGGCCAAAGACTACAAGCGCATCGGCGAGGGCGACACCGGCCTGAACACCGGCGGCATGGGCAGCGTGACACCCGTGCCCTTTGCCACCAGCGAGTGGATGCAGAAGGTGGAAGACCGCATCATACGCCCCACAGTTGAGGGTCTGGCCGCCGAAGGCATTGACTACAAGGGATTTATTTTCTTCGGCCTCATCAACGTGAAGGGCGACCCGATGGTGATAGAATACAACTGCCGCATGGGCGACCCCGAGACGGAGAGCGTGATGCTCCGGCTGAAGAGCGACCTGGTGGATCTGCTTGAGGGTGTGGCCCAAGGCGACCTGGCGCGTCGCGCCATCGAGTTCGACCCGCGCAGTGCCGTGTGTGTGATGCTGGTGAGCGGCGGTTATCCGCAGGCCTACCAGAAAGGGTTCCCCATCAGCGGCATCGACCAGGTAGAGGGCTCGGTGGTGTTCCATAGCGGCACGGCACAGAAAGGCGACGAGGTAGTGACTGCCGGCGGCCGTGTCATCGCCGTGAGCAGCTACGGTGCCACCAAGGAAGAAGCCTTGCAGAAGAGCTTCACCGAGGCTCAGAAGATACAGTTCGAAGGCAAGTACTTCCGCCGCGACATCGGCAAGGACCTGTAAAAATGGCCTACAAACGGTTTCAGAATATTGTGGCTGAGAGCCGCGCCACCCTGCCCTTCTTCATCGCCCTCGCCCTCGCGGTGTGCGTGAAGATGGGCATGGTAGAACAACGCCTGTGGGTGCAGACGGCTTGTCTGGCATTGTCAACCTATCTGATGATTGAGTTGAACAATGTCAACCAGTTGCTGCGTGTGTATAGCCGCACGGTGTCGGCCATGTTTTTGCTGTTATCGTCGGTGGCCTGTTTTCTCTATACCGACCTGCAGGTGAGCATCATCACCCTTTGTAGCGTGGCCATGTATGTGTCGTTGTTTCACTGCTATCAGTTGCGCATGTCGTCGGGGTGGGTGTTTTACGGTTTTCTGTGCGTGGGTCTGGCCTCGCTGGTGTTTGTGCAGTACCTCTATTTCATCCCTTTTCTCTGGGCGGTGATGATTTTCAATCTGCGCACCATGCGCCCCCGGTCGCTGTTAGCCTCACTCTTAGGCGTCGTCACACCCTATTGGTTTGCCACCGCCTACCTGGTTTATACCGGCCATCCGGAATGGCTGTTGCAGCACTTTGAGCAATTAGGCGAGTATGCGCCGCTGTTCGACTACAGCAGCGTCACAGAGCAGCAACTGCTCACGTTCGCCTACGTAGCCCTTTGCGCCCTGGCAGGCATCATTCACTATCTGCGCAACGGCTATGCCGACAAGATACGCACGCGCATGTACTTCCAAATCTTCGTGGTGATGGACCTCTGCGCCTTGGTGTTCATCGTGCTTCAGCCCCAGCACTATTCGCTGCTCATGCCCTTTATCATCGTCAACACGAGTCCGTTGCTGGCGCATTTCATCACGCTCACGCACACGTGGATCACCAACATCGCGTTCTATCTGTTGATACTCGTCGCCTTCGCCATCATTGCCTATCACCTATGGATGCCATCGTTCAACTTCTTATAGACTACGGCTACTGGGGCATGCTGGTGGCAGCCTTCATCGCCGGCAGTTTCCTACCCTTCAGCAGCGAGGCTGTGATGTTGGGGCTGCTGGCCGCTGGTCTGGAGCCATGGCCGCTGTGCATCTATGGCACAGTGGGCAACTGGGGCGGGTCGATGTTCAACTACTGGGTGGGACGTCAGGGCAAGACGGAGTGGATAGAGCGCTACCTGCACGTGAAGAAAGAGAGTCTTGACAAAGCCCTGCGGTTCATGGGCAACAAGGGAGCCTGGATGGGGTTCTTCGCCTTTCTGCCCATCTTGGGCACGGCGTTGTCGATCGTGCTCGGCTTGATGCGCGCCAACCCCTGGATCACAGCTATCAGCACCCTGCTGGGCAAATTCCTCCGCTACGTGCTCGTACTCTTCTTGGGCGCCACGCTGTTCTGAATTGAGGGGTTTTCCGGAGTTTCCGGATTATCCGGGTTATCCGGATTAAAAAAACAATTTTTTCCTTTGCTTTTCGCTCGTTTATTCGTAACTTTGCCACCTAAAACAGTCATAACTAAAAAAACAATCAAAATATGGGATTATTCAGAAACCCGAATGAATCAAACTACCCCGGCGGACACAAGCATATCCTTGAGTCGCTCAAGAACACTTCGCCCGCCCATGTATTAGTATGGAAACAACCCGAAGAGGACTTCAACACCCACTCGGTGCTGACGGTGAACCCCGGCGAAGAGGCTATCTTCGTCAATAAAGGTGAGATCATCGGCGTGTTCACCAGTGGACGCCACGTGCTGCACACCAGCAACTACTTCTTCCTCTCGCGCATACGCAATATGCTGAGCGGCGGCGTGAGCACCTTCAACTGCATGGTCTATTTCGTCAGGAAAGCCACCACACGCGAACTGCTTTGGGGCACACAGTCGCCCATCCAACTGCGCGACCCCGTGCAACAGATAGCCACCAGCATCAAAGCACGCGGCTCGTACAAGGTACGCATCGAAGACAGTGTGAAACTGCTGCAATCACTCATCGGTGCCAACGTGCAACGGTTCGACCCCGAAGACCTCGACCGCTATTTCGCCAATGAATTTCAGTCGAAAATCAAGTCGAACATCGCACGCGGACTGCGCGAGCAGCACGAAGAACTGCTGTTCACCTGCTCCGACCCCGACGCGTTCACCCCAAAGATACTGCCCCTGCTCAAGGAGTCGATGGCACCCTACGGCCTCGACCTGGTGGCATTCAACATCGCCGCGATGGACATCCCCGAGGATGACCCCAACCGCAAACTGCTGGAGGAGTCGTATGCTAAGTCGCGCGCCTTTGATGTGATGGGCGCTCAAAAATACCAACAAATCAAGAGCACAGAGATTATGGAAGACATGGCACACAACATGAGTATGCAAAGCGGCGACGGCGGCATGGCCGGCAACATGATGGGCATGGGCATGGGACTGAGCATGGGCATGGCCACCGGCGGTGCCTTCGGTCAGATGGCCCAGAACGTACTGAACGGCATGAACCCGCAATACCAGCAGGGCTACCCGCAAGGTCAAGGCTACCCACCCCAAGGCTATCCTCAGGGGTATCCACAACAGCCGCAGCAGGGTTATCCCCAGCAGCCGCAAGGACAAGGTTATCCCCAGCAGCCGCAAGGACAAGGTTATCCCCAGCAGCCGCAAGGGCAAGGCTATCAACCCGGCTACGGTCAGGTGCCGCCTACCGGTCAGCCACAGGCACCCGCACAGCCGCAGGCACCCGAAGACCCCATCGCCAAACTGACCAAACTGAAGCAGATGCTCGACGCCGGACTCATAGAGCAGGCCGAATATGATGCCGTGAAGCGCGACATCCTGTCGAGAATGTAATTTTTTAATTTTTTAATTTTCCCGTCCTCCCATGGCAACCATAGAACTACAACAAGTGAGATGCCCCAACTGCGGTGCCAATATCTCACAATTCAATAAGTTTAGGCAGACAGTGGAATGCCCCTACTGCCACAGCATCTTAAAAAATCCCAATGCGATAGCAGAGCAGAAGAGCATGCCCGTGCCCGACCGCATCATCCCCTTCACCACCAAGGACAATGATTTCGGCATGCACTTGATCAAGGCTCTCATCAGGCGCAACTACGTGCCTACCGACATCTTCGACTACCTGAAGCCCGGCGATGTGATCAAAGCCTACCTGCCCATGTTCCTCTTCGAGGGCACCTACCGCGCCCCATGGAACGGCAAGGTGGTCAACACCCGCAAGGAAGGTGAGAACACCGTGCGCGACACCCGCTATGTGAACGGTGAGGCCACCGGCAACTTCCAGTTTATGTGCCTGGCCTACGAGGGCACCGACATACCTGAAGAGCTGTGCAATTTTGCGCGCGTGGCACCCTACAACGTCAACGACACACAGCAGTATTCGCCCAGCATCATCGGCAACGACGGCGAAGACATCACCACCATCAGCATGAATGCCGACCGTGACCTCATCTGGGCGCGCCGCGGCGAAGAAGAGTTGAAACGCATCGTCGATGAGGGGGTGCACCGTAGTGCCGGCAGTTCGGTAGAGAGTCTGGACTACAACTACAGCACCGAGATGCGGTCTAACGGCCGCTTGGTGCTCATGCCTTATTGGTTTATCTACTACGACTATCAGGGCACACGCTATCACTTCATGATGGATGGCTTAGGGCGCAGCGAGAGCCTGACCGCACCAGTGGATAAAGGGCAGAAAGACGATGTGAACCAATACAACTGGACGATGTGGCTCACGCTCATTGTCCTCATCATCGGACTGATACTTAAATTCGCGGCGAAAGTAGAGTTCGCCGGAGCTGTCATCGCAGCCGGCGGCGTGGCGTTTGTGGCGGCATTGCTCATCTACATCTTCCGCCGGCGCAGCATCCTGAAAGCCGCCAAACGGAGCCGCGACCTTGGGGCCGCACGCTTCTTGCAGCGGAACGGATAAAAGCCCCCACCCTGTCCCTCCCCGAGGGGAGGGTAAACGCATTCAATACGATTCTCAGTAATCAAAGTAGGGACAGGGCACGCCCTGTCCGCATTTGGCATGTTGCCATTGATGCTGTCGGACAGGGCACGCCCTGTCCCTACTTGCGTGGCGAGTTTCTTTCACTGTCGATCAACAACTTGTCTCCTGTTGAGTGTTTAGTGTTCGTGGCATATCTCCTGCCCCCTGCCCCTTGCCCCCTGCCCCAAAACTCACCTCTCATCTCTAAAAACTCTCTCAACTTGCACTAATTTTCCATAAATTAGGCGGCGCCTCAACAAAAAAAACAAAAAAGGATGTTTTTTGTTTTGTTTTGTCTTCGGCTTGCACTAATTTTGCAAGCGTATTTCGAAATAACAGTTTTTTTAGATGAAAAAGTTCAGATTGGTGGACAATATCTGCGGATGGGTGGCATTCCTAATCGCCGCTTTCGTATATTGCTCCACAGTAGAGCCGACAGCCAGTTTCTGGGACTGTCCGGAATTTATTGCTACCGGTTTTAAACTCGAAGTGGGACACCCGCCAGGCGCACCCTTCTTTATGTTGGCGGCCAACCTCTTCTCACAATTGGCAGGCGAACCGACCAACGTGGCCTACATGGTCAATATCATGAACGCGCTGCTCAGTGCGCTGTGTATCTTGTTCCTGTTTTGGACCATCACCCACCTGGCACGCCGACTGATACTCAAAGACTGGGAGTCGCTCACCACCTCTAAGCTCATCGCCATCGAGGCGTCGGGCATGGTCGGAGCACTCATCTACACCTTCAGCGACACCTTCTGGTTCAGTGCCGTCGAGGGCGAGGTGTATGCCTTCTCGTCGGCCTTCACCGCCGTGGTGTTCTGGCTCATCCTGAAGTGGGAAGACCATGCCGACGAGCCCCACAGCGACCGCTGGCTCGTGCTCATCGCCTACATGACGGGCCTGAGCATCGGTGTGCACCTGCTCAACCTGCTCTGCATCCCTGCCATCGTGCTCGTGTTCTATTATAAGAAGAACCCCGACGCCAACCTCAAGGGGTCGCTGCTGGCCCTGTGCGTGTCGGCCCTCATTGTGTTCGCCGTGCTCTACGGCGTGGTGCCGGGCATCATCACCGTGGGCGGATGGTTCGAACTGTTCTTCGTCAACTCGCTGGGCATGCCCTTCAACACGGGTCTCATCGTCTATATCATCGTATTGGTGGCCGTTGTGATCTGGTCTATCTACGAGAGCTATACCGACCACAGCCTCAACCGGCAGAACGTCGCCTTCCTGCTCTCCATCGCCCTGCTGGGCATCCCCTTCTATGGCTACGGCTGGAGCGCCTTCCTCATCGGCTTGGTGGTACTGGCCGTCATAGCCGTGCTGGTATGGATGAAGCGAGGCGGAAAGACACTGGTGTCGGCACGCATCAAGAACACCATCACGCTGTGCATGCTCATGCTGATGATCGGCTACAGCACGTATGCCGTCATCGTCATCCGCTCCTCGGCCAACCCGCCGATGGACCAGAACTCGCCTGAGGATATCTTCACGCTGGGTTCGTATCTGAGCCGCGACCAGTATGGCGACCGCCCGCTGCTGTTCGGACAGGCATACAACTCGGAAGTGAAATACAATAGCGACGGCTATGCCGAATACAACGAGGGAGCCCCCATCTGGCAGCGTAAGGAGAAGGCTTCGCCCGACGAGCCCGACCAGTATGTGGTGGTTTATACGAAGAAGACGCTGAAATACGCGCAGAATATGTTCTTCCCGCGCATGTATTCCGACAACCCGCTGCACGTCTCGGCCTACGAAGACTGGATGGGCGGCATCGAAGGCACCTACGTGCCATCGGAACTGCCCGGCGACTACAAATATAATGAAGACGGCACGCTGAAGATGGTGAAGATGCCCACATTCTTCGAGAACATGGGATTCTTCCTCTCCTATCAGTGCAACTGGATGTACTGGCGCTACTTCCTCTGGAACTTCGCCGGACGGCAAAACGATATCCAGGGCAACGGCGAACTGACGCACGGCAACTGGATCTCGGGCATCCCCTTCATCGACAATGCACGCCTGGGCGACCAAGACGCGCTGCCCGACGAGCTGAAGAGCAACAAAGGACATAATGTGTTCTACTGCCTGCCCCTGCTGCTGGGTCTCATCGGCCTGTTCTGGCAGTCGTTCCGAGGCCGACGCGGCATCCGCCAGTTCTGGGTGGTCTTCTTCCTCTTCTTCATGACGGGTCTGGCCATCGTGCTCTACCTGAACCAGACACCGCAGCAGCCGCGCGAGCGCGACTACGCCTACGCCGGCTCGTTCTATGCCTATGCCATCTGGTGCGGACTGGGCGTGCTGGCCCTCATCGACCTGCTGCGCCGCATCAACATCAAAGGCACGGCTGTGGCTTCTGTGGTGGGTGCCGCCTGCCTGCTCGTGCCCATACAGATGGCCACGCAGACATGGGACGACCACGACCGCAGCG
>CAMVAT010000068.1 GCA_947165505.1 uncultured Prevotellaceae bacterium
ACCTCTTACCTCTCACCTCTTACCTCTTACCTCTCACCTCTTACCTCTTACCTCTTACCTCTAATAATCATGACAGCCAAAGAACTCTTCAACCGTGTGAGCGACATCATCGGCATGGTGCACGACGATGACTCGACAGCCTACATCAACCGCGTGATACACGACACGCTGGTGCTCACCTGCCGCGAGGCACTCAGCGACAGCCAACAGGCCTTCGGCAACCTGTTCTCGCAGGTGGAATACCTGTGCAGGCACCACCGTGTGAGCACACCCGACCTCATAGCCATACAGACTATGCGCCGGCACACCAACCACCAGGCACCCATCGCCCACGACAATCTGATGTACGACCTGCGCGCCCTCTGCGTGTTCATCTCGGCGGTATTCGGCACACCCATCCCCGCCACCATCACAGGGCGCATCCCAGCCGTCAACAAGCCCTTCACCCGGCGACAAGAGGCCAAGGCACCCTATCTGCGCTGTATCATCACCCAATGGAACGGCACCGACCTCATGGTGAGCGCCGACCGCAACGACGATGAGCCCATCGCCGTAGATTGGCAACCCGCCGACAACGAATACCTGCGACGCATCTTCCGCGAGGGGATGCAGCTCAACCTGCTTGACAGCGAGGTGACCGACAACGGAGGCACACGCACCTATCAGCCACGGCTCATCGTGGTAGAGCCCGACTACCTGCTCGACATCAGCCTCATCGCCAGCTGCTATATCGACTGCGGACACCACCCGCTGCTCTACACGCTCAAGCGGATGGGCGAGAAGCCCCTCTCGCAAGCCATCCTGCTGGGTAACTATGCCGGACAGGCGCTCGACGACATCATCCACCACAATGGCGGCGACTACGACTACCGCGACTCGCTCCGCCAATCGTTTCAAGAGCAGGCACTCGAATATTGCGTCTGCCCGGAGTTCAACGACACGCAGTTTGCCAAAGACGCATGGACACAAGCGCAGAACATCGCCGAGGCGGTGCAGGTGCTGTTCATGCAGTACGACCGCAAGAAAGCCATCCTCGAACCCTCGTTTGTGTGCGAACGACTCGGCGTGCGAGGTCGCGTCGATCTGATGACCACTGACATGCGGCTGCTGGTGGAGCAGAAATCGGGCAAGAACTGGTGGATAGAGAAACACATCAACAGTCCGAAAGGATTTAAGCAATTAGAGAGCCACTTCGTGCAGATGCTGCTCTATTACGGCATCCTGCGCTATAACTTCGACACAGGGCGGCAGCAGACCAGCGAATACCTGCTCTACTCTAAATTCCCGGCACAAGAGGGACTGCTCTACCTGACCTACACCGACCAGCTGTTTCGCGAGATTATCCAATACCGCAACCAGGTGGTGGCCACAGAATATCACATCGCACAAAACGGATTTGAGCGGATGCTGCCCTACATGAAGCCCGAGACATTCAACGTCAACAAGAGCCGGGAGCCGTTCTACCTGAAATATACCTACCCCGTGCACCGAGCGCTCACCGACCCGCTGCACGCACTGACTCCCTTAGAGCACGACTATTTCTGCCGGATGATGACCTTCGTCTTCCGCGAGCAGATGACCGGCAAGGTGGGCAACGCCGACGGACGGTCGTTTAACAACGCCGACCTATGGAACATGCCGGTGGAGGAGAAGCGCGAGTCGGGCAATATCCTCACCGGACTGCGCATCAGCAAGAAAGAGCGCAGCGGGCACCAGGGTATCGACACCATCACGCTCGACATCCCCCGCTACGGCGACGACTTCTTGCCCAACTTCCGTACAGGCGACATGGTCTATCTCTATGGCTACCGACCCGACGACATCCCCGATGTGCGGCGTAGCATCCTGCTCACCGGCAACATCACCCGCCTGCGCTCTGACAGCGTGACGGTAGCGCTGCGCTACGGACTGCACAACGACCAGTTTCTGGACAGCCACACGCACTATGCCATTGAGCACAACGGCGGTTCGCAAGACAGCGGCATCAACGGCCTGTATCAGTTTGCCTGCGCCACGCCGGCCCGCCGGCAACTCTTGCTGGGGCAGCGCGCACCACGGCAAGACGGCACGCTGCAGCTGACCCGCAGTTACCACCCCGACTACGACGATGTGCTGCTGCAAGCCAAACAGGCACGCGACTATTACCTGCTGGTAGGGCCTCCCGGCACGGGCAAGACCTCGATGGCGCTGCGCTTCATCGTCGAGGAAGAACTGACCCGCCCCGACGCCTCGATACTGCTCATGTCGTACACCAACCGTGCGGTGGATGAGATCTGCGGCATGCTCGACAGCGCGCGCATCGACTTCATCCGCATCGGCAAGCGCTACAGCTGCGATCAGCGCTACCAGTCGCACCTGCTCGAGGAGATAGCCGCACAAACGCCCACGCGCATGGAGGTGAGACAACGGCTGGCAGCATGCCGCGTGGTGGTAGCCACCACCTCGATGATGAGCATCCGGCAGTACCTCTTCGCACTGAAATCATTCACACTGGCAGTCATCGACGAGGCCAGCCAGATACTCGAGCCCAACATCATCGGCCTGCTCTCGGCCAAGCACGACCCGCGACAGTCGTTCTTGGCAGGACAGACAGCCGACTGCATCCGCCGCTTCATCCTCATTGGCGACTACAAGCAGTTGCCTGCCGTGGTACAGCAAAACGAGCGGTGGGCAGCGGTGACGGAGCCGTCGCTGCACGACATCTGTCTCGACGACTGCCGGCAGTCGCTCTTCGAACGTCTCATCCGCATCGAGCGGCGTGCGGGGCGCCAGCAGTTCGTCGGCATCCTGCGCAAACAAGGGCGCATGCACCCCGACGTGGCGGCCTTCCCCAACCAGATGTTCTATGCGCAAGAGCAGTTGGAGCCCGTTCCCCTACCCCACCAGACGGAACTGTCGCTGCCCTATCAGTTGCCCTCTGCCGATGCGCTCGACGACCTGCTGAAGCGCCACCGCATGGTGTTCATCCCCTCAAAGCCCTGCCACGACGAGAAGCTGTCGGGCAAGTCGAACAGTCATGAGGCACAGATTGTGGCCGACGTGCTGCGCCGCATCTACCGTTTCACGGCCGACCAGTTTGATGCGGCGAAGACCGTGGGTGTCATCGTGCCCTACCGCAACCAGATAGCGATGATCAGGCGCGAGATAGAAAAGACGGGGATCGCACCGCTACTCGACATCTCTATCGACACGGTGGAGCGCTACCAAGGCAGTCAGCGCGACGTCATCATCTACTCATTCACCGTGCAGAACATCTACCAACTGGAGTTTCTCACAGCCAACAGCCTGCTGGAAGACAACACCGTGATAGACAGGAAGTTGAACGTAGCCCTGACACGCGCCCGCAAGCAAATGATAATGACCGGGCATATCGACACATTGCGACACGACCCGGTCATAGCACAACTGATTCAGTTTGTGAACCAGCGAGGAGGGATGGCAACCTGCTAACGGAACAACACGCCAGAGGCGAGGATAGCGATGACAGAGAAGCCTATAATCACAAGATAGATAATGGTCAGCACACCCATGAAGATGCACACATACTTCCACTTGCGCAAGCCCTCTTCTAAATCATTAGGACTGCCCGACTGTGCAGCCAACTTCATCTTCGAACCAGCCGACAAACCCCAGAAACAGGGCAGATAGAAGATGGCCAGAATGACGAGATAGACGATGAAGACAGCAGTCATGGTATTTCTGGCCGCCCCATAATAATAGGAACTCCCTAATAATTGATTGGTTGCGGTCATGCTGTAGATGATGAAGGCAATGCCCAATGTGATAAAGATAATAGAGACGATAGAGATGAACTTGGTCCATCCACCAATAGAGCTGAGGTGCATCCGGGCATAGTCGTTGACCACCAGACCACCACCGCCATAGTTCTGACCGGTGAAGTCGGCATAGCCTTGCTGCTGATACTGCTGATAACTCTGATAACCCTGCTGCCCGTTAGGTTGTCCGTAGGGCTGACCGTAAGGTTGTCCATACTGCTGTCCTGCCGTTTGCGTCTGGTCATCTTGATAACCAGGCGTGGGAGGCATCCCTTGATAGTTTTGATCCATAGTTTTTAATAATTTAGTTGACAAGTTGTTTTTTTAGTTGACGAGTTGTTTTTTAGTTGACAAGTTGACAGGCATTCAACAGCATACTGCCTCGCGGACAGGGCACGCCCTGTCCCTACTTGCGCGGCGTACACACCTCCTGCACCCTGCCCCTTGCCCCCAAAACTACTATTCTCTTACCTCTCACCTCTTACCTCTCACCTCTTACAAACCTCTCTTCCCCCTCCTTCAGGAATTGAAGGAAGTCGGGCACATCCTCTTTGTAGCTGAACGAACGGGCGAGCGGTCGTCCCTCGCCATCGACCAGCACGTAGAGCGGTTGCGTCATGTAGCCGAACTTCGTCTCCTCGAGGAAGCTCCACTTGTCGCCCACGGTGCGCAGTATCTTCGTGCTGCCGTCGGGGCGTGTGGCCTCGACCTTTTCGGGCAAGGGCGTCTTGTCATCGACGAAGAGCGAGATGAGCACGAAGTCGCGTGTCAGGCGGTCGGCCACCGACGGGTCGGTCCACACGGCGGCCTCCATCTTACGGCAGTTGACACAGCCGAAGCCCGTGAAGTCGAGCAGCACAGGTTTGCCATGGGCGGCGGCGTAGGCCATACCCTCATCGTAGTCGGTAAACTGGGCGCGCACCTCTTTCGTATTGAGGTTGAAATCCTGCGTGTTCATCGGCGGAGCAAAGGCGCTGACCGCCTTGCAGGGAGCGCCCCACAAACCGGGCACCATATAGATAGCGAAAGCAAACGAGCAGAGGCCGAGCATGATGCACAGCACCGGCATGGGCTTGCGCGGCTCACCATCCACCATGTCGCTCTGAAACTTGAGTTGTCCGATGAGGTATAGCCCCAAGAGGAAGAAAATGGCAATCCAGAGCGAGAGGAACACCTCGCGGTCGAGCAGGTGCCAACCGTAGGCCAGGTCGGCCACGGAGAAGAACTTCAGTGCGAAGGCCAGTTCGATGAATCCGAGCGTCACCTTGATGGTGTTCATCCACGAGCCCGACTTCGGAGCCTGCTTGAGCCATGCGGGGAAGAGGGCAAAGAGGGTGAAGGGCAAGGCCAGCGCCAGGGCAAAGCCGAGCATGCCGAAGGCCGGTCCGAGCCAGTTGCCCGACGTGGTGCCCTCGACCAAGAGCAGTCCGACGATGGGAGCGGTACACGAGAACGACACCAGTGCCAGCGTGAAGGCCATGAGGAAGATGGAGAGCAGTCCGGTGGTGTTGGTGGCCTTGCTGTCCACCTTGTTGGCCCACGACGAGGGCAGGCGCAGTTCGAACCACCCGAAGAAGGAGAGTGCGAACACCACCAGGAGGAGGAAGAAGAAGATGTTGAACACGGCGTTGGTGGCCAGGTCGTTGAGCTTCTGTGCACCGAAGATAGCCGTGATGATGACCCCGAGGGCCAGATAGATGACCACGATAGAGACACCATAGATGAGTGCGTCGCGTATGCCCTTGCGCTTGTCTTTCGACCGTTTGAGGAAGAAGCTCACCGTCATGGGGATGATGGGCCACACGCAGGGCGTGAAGAGCGCCAGCAGTCCGCCGATGAAGCCCATGAGGAAGATGTAGAGCCATGAGTGGTCGGTCACGCGGTCGCCGTTGAGTGCGCTCAGCGCCTCCACCTGCGGTTGCCACCATCGGTCGTGCTGCGAGAGTCCGGCAGAGTCGGCCGTCGCCACGGTAGCGGCAGCGGTCAGGGTGTCGGCGTCGGCCATCATCACAGAGTCAGCCGCAGGTAGTGATGCTGTCGCTTGCTGCTCTTGTCCCTCGTCGGGCACAGCGTTGACAGCAGGCTCATCTGCCTTTTTCTCTTCCGCTTTAGGCGTGGCAGCGGCTGCAGAGGCCGGGGTGTCGGGACCCTTGCCCTTATAGTCGGCCTCGACGCTGGTGGGGGGCATGCACATCTGGTCGTTGCAGGCACCATATTCCAGATAGCCCTTGATGTGGTAGTCGCCACCCGTCAATTGGTATTTTTGTACAAACGTCACCTGGCGTTCGAAATAGCGCACGGGCATGTCGAACACAGGGTCGTCGATGGCGATCTCCTTGCCCTGCGGCTTCAGCGCTCCCGCCAGTTTGGCCCCTGTCGAACCCTCATCATGATAGACTGCCGAGGTAGGACCGCCATCGCCCAGACCGGTGGAATAGACGTGCCAGCCGGCATCGATGGTGGCGGTGAACACCACCTCCACTTCCGAGGGCGAGACCTGCCGCTGTTGCGTGCTGAAATGTACGGGGCTGCTTTGAAACATCCCCTGCGCCAGTGTCGGCAACACGACAACAAGCATCGCCAACAGCATCCCTAATTGAATTCGTCTGTTCATTTTTTTGTTGAGGGTTTAGTGTTGAGGGTTTAGTGTTCTAACACCGTTTCGTGCTCTGTCCGCCATTGGCGTGATGAGCGTCTTGCTAGCGGACAGGGCACGCCCTGTCCCTACTTGCGCGGAGAGCATATCTCCTGCTCCCTGCCCCTTGCCCCCTGCCCCAACTATCCTCTCACCTCTTACCTCTCACCTCTAAAAAATCATCCTTTATTCGTCATAATCTCCAGCACATAACGGTCGGTCTCGTCCATGCCCCGGCTGCCGATGGCCACCAGGTTGCGGATGCTCTGATCCACATCGTCGTCGATGATGCCCTCTACCGATGTGACGTGACGGTTTTGTATGGCCATCATCGCGCCCATCACCGCCGTGCCCACTCCCGTGGTCAACTTCAGTGCGCACGAGGGTTTGGCTCCGTCGCAGATCATACCCGTCAGGTTGGCTATCATATTCTTCACCGACCAGGCCACCTGTTCGTAGGTGCCGCCCATCAGATAGGTGATGCCGCAACTGCTGCCCGTGCTGGCCACCACACAGCCGCAGAGGGCGGAGAGCGCCCCGAGATGCTGCTTGATGTAGATGGCGGTCAGGTTGCTCAGGATGAGAGCCCTGATGAGCTCCTCCTCGGTGTTATGGTTCTCCTCGGCAAACACCACCACGGGCATGGTGGCGCAGATGCCCTGGTTGCCGCTGCCGCTGTTGCTCATCACAGGTATCATGGCCCCCGCCATGCGCGCGTCGCAGGCGCAACTGGTGCGTGAGAGGATTTTCGAGAAGATGCTCTCGCCCATGATGCCGCGGCCCAGCGGACTGCACATCGTCTTGCCCAGAGAGTGCCCGTAGTTGTCGCGCAACCCGTCGTCGGAGGCCTGCTCGTTGAGTTTCTTGGCCTCGAGGATGAAGCGCAGGTCTTCGACATCGGTCTCTACGGCGAAGTCATACACCTTGCGCAACGTGAGGGGCACATCATCCGCTGTGTCGGCCGCCTCCGAGGCTGTCTCACAGCTATAGAGCACCTCGCCGTCGCGCGCCACGCGCACGAACTGGGTGTGATGGCCTTTGATCACGGCCTCCGCCTCATGTCCCTGTGCCACGCATCGGCACCGTATGTATAGTTTGTCAGGGTCTTGCTCCTCCAAACGGATATGGATGCGCCCCTCGTCGATATATTGCCGGCCTCGCTCCACGGCCTCGCGGTTGCTGTCGCGCAGCACCTCGAGCTGATACTCCGAACGCCCGATGAGCGCTCCCAGTGCCACCGCTATGGGCAGGCCTATCATACCCGTGCCGGGGATGCCCACCCCCATGGCGTTTTTTAAGATGTTAGCACTCAGACTCAATTCGATGCGCTCGGGCAGACAGCCCAGTGCCTCTCGTGTGCGAGCCACACACAGCGCCACGGCTATAGGTTCGGTACACCCGATGGCAGGCACCACCTGCTGATGAATCAGCGCGATGATCGCCTCTTTCTCAGTTTGTGAAATCATAGTATAATCATTATTCGCCCTCCGTAAATTGGTGCAAATATAATGGAAAAATCTTTAAAAAACACCATTTACGTTTTTTTTTCACAAAAAAATTGGCACAACAAGAAAAAAGTTTTACCTTTGCACGCAAAGAACAGAACTATCAAACGTTAGCGCATCAGGATTCCGACATCAAGGGACTGTCGGAATTCTTAGTTTTTTTGCGCTGTCAGCAAGCAATTATCAATTATTAAATAAAGAAATATATTATGGCATATATGTCACAAGAAGGCTACGACAAGCTGGTAGCCGAACTGGTTCGTTTGGAATCAGTAGAACGCCCCAAGGCCTCGGCGGCCATCGCCGAAGCGCGCGACAAGGGCGATTTGAGTGAGAATTCGGAGTATGATGCGGCCAAGGAGGCACAGGCGCATTTAGAGGATAAGATCAACCGGCTGAAGATGACCATCGCCGATGCGAAGATTGTCGATACGTCGCGGTTGAGCACCGATTGCGTGCAGATACTCTCTACGGTGGAGATGACCAACCTGACCACGAAGGCGAAGATGAAATACACCATCGTGAGCGAGAACGAGGCCAACCTGCGCGAGGGCAAGCTGTCGATTAAGACCCCCATCGCACAAGGACTGCTCAACAAGAAAGAGGGCGACGAGGTGGAAATCTCCATTCCCCGTGGCACCATCAAACTGCGCATCGACAAAATCAGTGTGTAATATTTAGAGGTAAGAGGTAAGAGGTAAGAGAATTGTTGGGGGCAAGGGGCAGGGGGCAGGAGATATGCTCTCCGCGCAAGTAGGGACAGGGCGTGCCCTGTCCGCTAGCAAGACGCTCATCACGCCAATGGCGGACAGAGCACGAAACCGTGTTAGAACACTAAACACTCAACACTAAACACTCATCAAAATGGATATTTTTTCAAAGATTGCGGCGGGCGAGATTCCCTCGTACAAATGCGCCGAGAATGACAAGTTTTATGCTTTCCTCGACATCAACCCCCTGGTGAAGGGCCACACACTGGTGATACCACGCCGCGAGGTGGACTACGTCTTTGACATGGACGATGACGAGATAGCCGAGTATCAGGTGTTTGCCAAAAAGGTGGCCATCGCCATCAAGCGCGCCTTCCCCTGCGTGAAGGTGGGCATGGCCGTGCTGGGCTTGGAAGTGCCTCATGCGCATATACACCTCGTCCCCATGCAGAGCGAGAAAGACATGAATTTCTCCAATCCCAAGCTGAAACTCAGTGAAGAGGAGTTCCGCGACATCGCAGGAAAGATCTACGCTGAGTTCACAAAGATGTAGAAGACCCACAAAGAAGACCCACCCAGAAGACCCATAAGCCCCCCTGGAAGACCCACCCCCTGCCCCTCCCTTGTAGGGAGGGGAGTGGATAGTTTTGTGGTTGGGAAACGTGTAGAACACTAAACACTAAACACTAAACACTAAACACTAAACAAAAAAACGCCCAACACTCAACAAAAAACGCAAAAAATGTTGAAAAAAAATACTAAACACTTGTTTAGCTCGTTTATTTATTGTATCTTCGCAGACAAATCTACTAACCTACATATCTGACACGATGAGCAACAAGCAATATTTCTGCGTCATCCTCGCAGGTGGCAAAGGCAAGAGGCTGTGGCCATGCAGCAGAGAAACACAGCCCAAACAGTTTATCGACTTCTTCGGCACGGGGCGCACACAACTGCAAACGACCTACGACCGAATACTGAAAATACTACCCCCAGAGAATTTCTTCGTCTGTACCAATCACGAGTACGAGCCGATGGTGCGCGAGCAACTGCCCGACGTGCCGGAGCAGCAGATACTGGCCGAGCCCGTCAACCGCAACACGGCTCCAAGCGTGGCGTGGGCCTGCTTCCGCATCAAGCATATCTGCCCCGACGCACGCATCATCGTGACACCGTCGGACCAGGCGGTGATGGACGTGGAGGCTTACGTGCGCGACATCAATAGAGCCATGCAGTTTATCGGCGACCACGACAACCTGCTCACCCTCGGGGTGACACCCTCGCGCCCCGAACCCGGCTATGGCTACATACAGATGGGCGAGCCGGCCAACGGAGGCGAGCTCTTCCGCATCAAGTCGTTCACGGAGAAGCCCGAACGCGAGTTTGCACGCATCTTCATGGAGAGCGGCGAGTTTTTATGGAACACAGGCATCTTCATGGCCAACGTGAAGACGATGGTGGCCAGTTTTGTGAAAATCTTCCCCGCCGTGTTCCGCCAGATAGAAGAGTCCAACCTGTCGTTGGAGGAAGAGCATGCCTACGTGCATGAGCATTTCCCCGTCTATCCCAACATGTCGATGGACAAAGGCATCCTGGAGCAGTCGGACAATGTCTATGTGATGCGCTGCAACTTCGGCTGGGCCGACATGGGCACGTGGCACTCCGTATATGAGGCCATGAGCAAAGGCAGCGGCGACAATGTGGTGCTCGACTCGGAGGTGATGATGGAGGAGTGCCGCAACAATGTCATCAAACTGTCCAAGGGCAAGATAGGAGTGCTCTACGGCCTTGAAGGGTTTATCGTGGCAGAGCGCGACAACGTGCTGATGATCTGCAAGAAAGAAGACTCGTCGGCCCTCGTGAGGAAGTTCGTCAACGAGGTGCAGATGAAGTACGGCGACGAGTACATTTAATCGCCAGAAAAAAAATCTCAAAAAATTTGTCAGTTCAGAAATATGTTGTACCTTTGCACCGCTTTTTGAAGCCCAGATGGCGGAATCGGTAGACGCGCTGGTCTCAAACACCAGTGGGGCAACCCGTGCCGGTTCGACCCCGGCTCTGGGTACGAGTTACGACTTGACAGTAATCGCTAAACCTCTAATAACAAGAGATTTAGCGATTTTTCTTTCCTCAAAATTCCCCACATTTTCCCCACATCTGCAAGGATTCGTGCAAAGTGAGCCCCGTATTCCCCACCAGAAAGGCACGACTTTGGGATGAATTGTATATCCATTCCGGAATGAAGAGTGTATCGCAGGAAATCAATCAAAGTCTTTAATCGCAAATCGATACGATTAAAAAACTATATTTCGGCAGTTAGGACTGCCAAATTAAAAATATTATTGGTTTCGACAAACGAATTAACTGTATGCTTCCCAATTCTAAATAGAAGGTGTGTACTGTTATAATTCATCTAGAGCTGATGATTTGTTTCAGGCCCATCCGTCTTTTTAAGTGAAAATAATTCACTAAAACCATATTTAATTGCATCTTTTTCCTTAAAATGTGATTGTTTCAGAGAATAATTAGCTAACTTTGCACCATAATAATTATAATAAGCATGGAAGAAGCAAAAGATTTAAATCGCTTGAAAGTGATTTTGGCCGAAAAAAAGAAAACCAACAAATGGCTGGCGGAACAATTAGGTTGCGCTCCAACCACTGTATCTAAATGGTGTACCAATTCTTCACAGCCATCATTGGAAACGATAGAGAGGATTTCCAATCTACTTGATATAGATTATACAGAACTCATTAGAATAGATAGAAAATCATGAAGACCAAGAATACTTTCACCATACACACTGAACTCCTTGATGGCAAACTCGATGGAGCAAGGAATATCTATATGGGTGCTAATTCCACATGCCACCTATATGTAATACCTCGTGAAGAGATCACACTGGCCAATACTATCAATGATATCTCTGGCCAACCTGCCTTCTATATTCTACTTGGTTCTCCAGATTCCCCAAAGCCACAAGCGTACATCGGTCAAACAACAGACTTCGCTAATCGCAAGAACGACCACGTCCAAAAGAAAGACTTTTGGAACACCGCCTTGGTGTTTATTTCTGATAATCACAAAATATATGGCGATGATGTAAAATATCTGGAATATCTTGGCATTGATGCAGCTCAAAATGCTGGATCGTATGAGCTTCTAAATGGGTCTAACCCTAAAAAGCCAAACATTGCTCCTTACCGAGTCAATGATATGGAGGTATTCTTCCGGGACATTCAGTTGCTGTGTAAGTTTTTCGGATGCGATATTTTTGAGATAGCAAAGAAAGAAACTCGTTCTGAGCATATGTTCTTTGTTAAGTCCTCTGATCGCCCTGCACAAGGTATGGGTTTCTATGATGAACAAGAAGGGAAATTTATACTCATGGAAGGTAGCTTACTGGCAACGGAAGTGGTCAATAGTTTTAAATCTATAGCCTCACGCGACCTATTCATTAAGGAACATTGTAAGAAAGACAAAGGACAAATAATCCTTCTCCACGATGTTTCATTTGAAAGTCCAAGCGGTGCATCTGGCTTTGTCCTTGGGCGGCCAAGCAATGGTTGGGATGATTGGAAAGATTCTGATGGAAAGAAACTTAGCGAGATTGTAAAACGCTAATTTTGAGGTCCAACTTCCTATAATTCATATTATGCACTATAGCGTATGAAGCCAGAAGAAAAAGCAAGAGTCAAGATAGACCAGATGTTTGAAGATGCTGGTTGGAAAGTGGTGGATAGAGATTTCTATACTCCCACTCTTACAGCTGCTGCTATTCGAGAAGGTCTGCTTGAAGGAAATCGAGAAGCCGACTACTTCTTATTCATCAACGGCATGGCAGTTGGTGTACTTGAAGCGAAACGTAAGGAAGTGGACGTCACTTCGGATAAAGTGTGCGACCAAGCCGACCTATATGTTCGCGGAGTACCGGAATGTTACAAAGCTTACTCCCGCCCTTTGCCCATCATCTACCAGTCCAACGGCGAAGAAACCTTTTTCCGCGACTTCCGTGATAAAGATGGTGAACTCATCGAGCTGAACCGCATCCATACACCCAAGGAGATTGTAAAGATGTTGGGGATAGATGATCCATACGCAGGTTTGCCAACGTTGAAAAAGAAAGGTTTGCGCGATTGCCAGTATGAAGCCATTACGGAACTAGAGAACAGTTTCCGTACCGGTCAGAAAAAAGCCTTGATTGTGTTGGCTACAGGAGCAGGCAAGACATACACTGCTTGTCTGGCAGCTTACCGTCTCCTGGCATTCACTCCCATGAAGCGCATCCTCTTCCTGGTTGACCGTAACAATCTTGGCAAACAGGCAGAAGGTGAGTTCGGAATGTTCCGCCTTACGGAGAATGGTGACCCGTTCAACACCATCTATACAGTTAACCGACTGAAATCAGCAAAAGTTCCATCCGACAGCAACGTGGTTATCTCTACCATACAACGCCTGTTCTCTCTCCTTACTGGGCAGGAAATTGTTGATAACGATGACGATGATGAAGATACCACTACAAGCGAAGTGCAGTTGACAGGTAATATGACGCTGCCACCTAATTTCTTCGACCTGATTATCATTGACGAATGTCACCGTTCCATCTATGGCAACTGGAAGAAAGTGTTGGAATACTTTAATACCGCCAACCTCATCGGCTTGACGGCAACGCCAGTGCCAGAGACGAAAGCATTCTTCAATAACAATATCGTTGTAAACTATACCCTTGAGCAGTCCATCGTGGATGGTGTAAATGTGGATGCGCGTATCTATCGCATCAAGACCGAAGCAACAGAAAACGGTGGTGCCATCCTCAAAGGTGACAAACTCAGACGCGAAACACGCTATACGGGTAAGGTTGAGACGGTACGCAATGAGGAGACCAAGAACTATACCAAGGAGGAACTGAACCGCAGCGTCATCAATCCGGCTCAAATCAAATTGGTGCTGGAGACATACCGCGATGCCGTTTATACGGAGATGTTCACCGACCCACAGCGTGAGCCCATCATGGACTATTTGCCTAAGACCCTTATCTTTGCCTTGAATGAGATTCATGCCAACAATATCGTGCGCATCGCTAAAGAGGTATTTGGACGGACAGATGATAAGTTCGTACAGAAAATAACCTACTCCGCAGGTGACAGCAACGAGCTGATTCGCCAGTTCCGCAACGATAAGGAGTTCCGTATTGCAGTCACTTGTACGCTGGTGGCTACAGGAACAGACGTAAAGCCGCTTGAAGTGCTGATGTTCATGCGCGACGTGGCTTCCGAGCCGCTGTATATCCAAATGAAGGGTCGTGGTGTTCGCACCATCGGCGACGACCAGTTGCGCAACGTCACGCCTAATGCTTTTAGTAAGGATTGCTTCTTCCTTGTGGATGCTGTAGGAGTTACCGAAAGCCAGAAGATAACAACGAGTCCTGGCGACGGTGAACCTGTGCATACCATCACACTCAAACGATTGTTGGAACTGCTGACGCATGGCAACGTCAACGATGATTATCTGCGTCTGATTGCAGCCAAGCTCGCACGTATCTACAACAAGTGTACGGACAAGCAACGGGAAGAGTTTCAGAGACTTGCCTATAGTGGGATGCAGGTAATCTCTGCAGCCATCTTTGATGCTTTTGAGAAAAACTCCCTACCTCCATACGAAAGTATCGATGAGCCGAATCTTGAGCGGAAAGGACTGGTGGCTCCATTGACCCATCATCCCGAGGCACGACAGTACCTGCTCATTCTTGCAGCTGGCTTCATTGAAACATTGATGCCTGGAGAAGACCAACTTATCTCCAAGGGATTCTCTGAGGAGGAAGCGAAGAATGTGACCTCGGCTTTTGAGAAGTATTGCGATGAGCACCAGGACGAGATAGAAGCTCTGCGCATGATTTACAATAACGACGGAGAACCGTTGACTTATGCTTCACTGAAGAATCTGGAGAATAAACTAAAACTGGCAAACAACAAGTTCCAGACCTCGCGTCTGTGGAACTGCTACACTATCGTCAATCCACAGTCTGTCAAGAAACATAGCACCAAAGAAGAGAAGGAAGCATTGACCAATATCATTCAGCTGGTTCGCTTCGCCAACCATCAGATTGAGACATTGGAAAGCCTTTATCCCTCGGCACAGCAGCGCTTCAACCTGTGGTACGGACAGGTGCAGCGTTCAGTGACGGAATCGCAAATTGACATTATCCGAAAGATTGTAGATTACATCGCCTCAAACGGTGCTTGCACCATCAAGGATATTATCGACGATGACAAGACACGGGCAGCACAACTCATCAAAGCCTTTGGCGGAAAGTCACAGGCAGATGAAGCACTTGCCTCCTTGTCGAGATTCTTATTATATCGTAAAACCGCATAACATACTATGGCAACCAATAAAGAGACATCACTCACAAAGAAAGTGTGGACACTGGCCACGACTCTCTCGGGTCAGGGCATCGGGTTCACAGATTACATCACCCAGCTAACTTATCTCCTCTTTTTGAAGATGGACGATGAGAACGTAGATACCTTTGGCGAAGACTCTGCTATCCCAGAAGGCTATCGGTGGAAGGACCTCATTGAACTGGATGGTCTTGACCTTATCAATCAGTATGAAGAGACGCTGAAGAAGCTTTCAGAAGAGGAAAACCTAATCGGCACCATCTTTGTGAAAGCGCAGAACAAGATTGACAAGCCTGTCTATCTTCGCAAGGTGATCACGCTGATTGATGAAGAGCAGTGGTTGGTGATGGATGGTGATGTCAAAGGGGCCATCTATGAAAGCATTCTCGAAAAGAATGGCCAGGATAAGAAGAGTGGTGCAGGACAGTATTTCACGCCTCGTTCCTTGATTTCTGCAATGGTGGATGTCACTCGTCCGCAGATTGGTGAAACCGTCTGTGACCCTGCCTGTGGCACAGGTGGATTCCTGCTGGCGGCTTATGACTACATGAAGAACCAGTCGCAGGACAAAGCCAAGCGTGACTTCCTCCGTGAGAAAGCACTCATTGGCTATGACAACACTGCCCTTGTAGTGACCTTGGCCTCTATGAACCTCTACCTTCATGGCATTGGCACCGACCGTAGTCCTATTCTCTGTGAAGACTCCTTGGAGAAGCAACCGCAGAAGCTCGTTGATGTTATCCTTGCCAATCCACCTTTCGGTACCCGTCCGGCAGGTAGTGTGGATATTGACCGCCCTGACTTCTATGTGGAAACAAAGAACAACCAGCTCAATTTCCTCCAACACATCATGGTGATGCTGAAGAACACAGGTCGCGCTGCTGTGGTGCTTCCCGACAATGTGCTCTTCGAGGGCGGTGCCGGCGAGACCATCCGCAAGGAAATGTTGAAGAACTTCAATCTGCACACCATCCTTCGCCTCCCTACAGGTATCTTCTATGCCCAAGGCGTGAAAGCCAATGTCCTTTTCTTCAAGAAAGGAGAACAGACAAAGGATGTGTGGTTCTACGACTACCGCACTGGCATCAAGCACACATTGGCAACCAAGCCGATGATGCGCCATCATTTGGACGACTTCGTAGCTTGCTATCATGCCGAGGACATCAGCCAGCGGAAGGAAACCTACAGCGAGGAGAACCCCAATGGCCGTTGGCGCAAATACCCTGTTTCAGAGTTATTGAAGCGTGACAAGACCAGCCTTGATATATCCTGGATCAAGCAGACCAACGACGATGACGACATGACATTGGCAGAACTGATGAGCGCCATTCAGCAAAAGAGCGACAATATCAGCAAGGCTGTAGCCGAATTGCAGAAACTTCTAAAAGATATAGAGGAATAGAATA
>CAMVAT010000069.1 GCA_947165505.1 uncultured Prevotellaceae bacterium
TGGCCGGCATCGACACCGACGAGACGGCGCCGGGGTTCGCCCGCATCATCTTGAAGCCGGAGCCGGATGTGCGCGACGTGCTGCCCGAGGGGCAGGAGCCCATCCGTGAGGTCAGTGCCTCGTACCGGTCGTGCCACGGAACCATCACCTCGGCATGGAAAGTGGACGACGACGGGGTGGCTGAATACCGATGCACGGTGCCCGCCAACACCCAGGCCACGCTCTATCTGCCTGTGTCGGCATTCGGACTGGAGATGTCAGCAGAAAATATCAATGCTGCTAAAGCCATCGGGGCTGAGTATATGGGGATTGCAGGCAGCCGGCATGTCTATCGACTCATATCCGGGAGTTATCATTTCAAGGGAGCCTCGTGGGCTGAGAACAACTGTAACATCGACGACAGCGGAAAGAAGAACCCCATTGTCATCGACAGGGTCAACGGCCAGATACTTGTCTATGATGACGGCGTAGAGGCTATCGACCTCTACGATGAGAAGGGCGCATTGGTGCAATCCGCACCACGAGGCAGCAGGGTGCTCGACATCTCACGCATCACGCATGGCGTCTATATCGTTGACGTGAAGGGCACAACGCGCAGGCATGTCAAATTCGCAAAGTGAAGCACTTGATCTTTGAACATTGAACATGATGATTACATCGCCACATATTAGTAAACGAGTTGGGAAGCGGGTCAGGGGGACAGGCACTTTGACCCAGCATTGGGTCAAAGTGCCTGTCCCCGCGACCCGCTGCGTGACCTTCACCCGCAGCGGGAACATCCTCTGGGCCGAGCTCTACCATGCCGTGACCGACAACACAGGCAGCTACGTGCACTTGGTGAACGCCGTCACGGGCAATGCCGACTTCTCGGCAAGCTACGACGCGTGGGGGCGCATGACGACAGCCATACATCAATAGCACTTAATCTATCCGGGATTTTCAATGTCGGTTTACATCCTTACTTACTTAATGGACAGATCTTTTTATGGCGATATGGCATCCGCCCTTGGTTCTTTTCTACATATTTAAATCAAACAAACATAGATGATTATTAATATGAAGTTTATTAAGTTTTTAATTATCCTTTTATGTACCATTATCCCTACAACACTTTTTTCACAGGGTGATTGTACTGATGACCACGTAGTGGAAACGACTAAAATAGGAATAGATAATAATCCCTATCTCAATGAGGATGAAAGCAAATTATTGAATGAAAAATTCAAATTATTGCGTGGAGATTTCGATTTTACAGGAAAGAAATGTTTCTTTTTAAGAGGAAATAGCGGAAGTATCGTATCTGAAAAGAATTATTTCTTTTTAACTCACAGAGGAAATTTCCGTTGCGAACAATTAATTATCTTTAATGAGAAAGAATCTGCTCAATACGGAGAATATAACGTTGTTATCATTTCTGCCAGTAAACGTCTGATAACAAAACAATATGCAGTAAAAAAAATAATAAAACATCTTAGAAAAAAGAAAAAGAAAGAAAAATCGGAAGAACTGACACAGTCGGTTGGGTGGGGAAAATGAATGATACGTTTTCCCTCACCAAACTGTATGAAAAGAAGTTATCCTACCGCAAACTGCCATTCTTTGAACTTTGAACGTGAGAACATTGAACTTTGAACATGATGATTACTTCGCCACATATCCTAAAACGCCAATGTACGTTTCGATGGCGTGGGCTATCTCGCTGACGAGGATATACTCGTCGGCGCTGTGCGAGCGTGCTGACTGGCCCGGCCCGAGCTTCATCGAGGGGAAGGGCATCAAGGCCTGGTCGCTCAGGGTAGGCGAGCCGAACGGCGTCATGCCCATGGCCACGCAGCGGCGCACCAGCGGATGGGCAGGGTCGATGCGCGAGGGCTGAAGGCGGGTGCTGCGCGCACGCACCTCGCTCTTGAGGTGCGACTGGATGAAGTGCAGCACCTCGTCGTTGGTATAAAGCTCGTTGGTGCGCACATCCACGGTCATCTCGCAACGGTCGGGCACCACATTGTGCTGCGTGCCGGCATGGACGACCGTCACGTTCATCAGCGTCGGACCCAAGAACTCGCTCACACGCTGGAAACGGTATTGCCGCAGCCAGTTGAGGTCGTCGAGCGCCTCGTAGATGGCATTCACCCCTTCCTGCCGTGCCGCATGGCCCGACAGCCCGTGGGCGGTCACGTCGAGCACCATCAGTCCCTTCTCGGCAATGGCTGGTTGCATGCCGGTGGGCTCGCCCACCACAGCCACGTCAATCTTCGGCAGTTGCGGCAGGGCCAGGGAGAAGCCGTTGGCACCCGACACCTCCTCCTCGGCTGAAGCCAGATAGACCAGATGGTAGGGACACTCGTGCGCCCGGAAATAGCGATAAACTTGCAGCAGCGACACCAGACCGCCGCCACAGTCGTTGCTGCCCAGACCATAGAGGCAGTCGCCGTCGAGCGTGGGGGCGAAGGGGTCGCGCGTCCAACTGCTCACAGGCTTCACCGTGTCGATGTGGGCGTTGAGCAGCACAACGGGGCGGCTGTCGCCTTCGCAGCGTTCATCTACTAATATGTTATTGCCGATGCGCTGCGGTATGAGTCCGTAGTGGCGGATGGCTTGTTCCAACTGGTCGGCGGCGCGCCCCTCGTCGCGGCTCACCGATGGGATGCGTATGAGTGACTGCAATAGCCTGACGGCCTCGTCGGTATAGGTCTGTATGGTGTTCATGGCTGCAAAATAACCACTTTTTTTGCAATCAGAGACCATCTGTGTGCTTTTTTTTCGTGCCGATGCAAAGAAAAAGCCGTTTTGCGTGCAAAAACTGCCGGAAAGTCGTGCCATATTCATCGAAAAATCTTATTTTTGCAGCGACAAACAATGATTCACCTAAAAAAACTACAGTATGAAGCGACTCATCTTTTCTTTGTTCATCGCGGTGTTGGCGGCGGGCATGTCCCAGGCGCAGAATATCACCAGGCGTTATGCGTGGGAAGGCACCCTCGACGGTAAGATCGCCATCCGTCTGGCCATAGAAGTCAACAGCGAAGGCATCGTGGCCGGCAGCATCCTCTATCCCAAGGCTAAGAAGGCGGCTCCCATCCTCGTGGTGGGCAGTACATACGAGGGAGGCATGTTTTACCTCTCGGAGTATCTGGCCGACGGCCGTATCACGGGCAATATGGGCTTTGAAATCAAAGGCGGACTGCCCGTGGGCGAATGGACCAATCCGAAGACCCAGAAGTCATACCAGTTCACGTCGATGCGCAAGATCGCCTTCCCCAACGGGTTTGGCGGCAAACTGGTGCCCGAGAGTCCCGGCAACATCGGCCACGAATATGGCTTTATGACCTACTCCGAACCCTACAACGACTATATGGGCGGCAATTTCACCTTCCGTGCAGCCGGCAAGAACAAAGTGCACTTCGAGGCCTGCAATGCGGTGAGGAATATCGCAGAGGGCGAGAGCGAAGCCGGACGGCCGGCGGTGCTCAGCGGCAACCACTTCGTGTATCGCAACGTGAATGAGTGCGGCTATGGCTTCGAGGCGTTCTTCTACCCGCAGTTCATGGTGGCCCGCAGCGTGACCGACGGCGACACCGTAGGCTGCTTCGGCATGGGGGCTTCACTTGAAGGGGTGTATATCAAGACGAAAAAGTAGTGAGACAAGCGGTAGCGACAGGTTGCATGGCGCTGGCACTGACGCTGTCGGCGCAGTCGTGCAAAAAGGGGCAGGTAGAGGAGCCGCCTGCCCCTATGGAGGATACGGTGCCCGAGGCAGAGGCGCCACGGGTGAACGAAGACTCGCTGCGGGCCGAGGTCGAGCGGCAGGCACGGATGGATGAGGCCGCGAAAGCGATAGAGCAGCAGCTGACACATGTCTATGAGCAGGTGCACGAGGCCTACTGCAACAGTCCGGTGGGCGAGAGCATCGACCTTGACGGGCTCTACTGCACCGACGACTGGCTGCAGACCATCGATGCCGTCAGAGTCAAGGACACCGCGCGGCAAGACCAGCCCTTCACCGACACCGACTATTGGGTGATGGACCGTGAGGTGGAGGGGGCCATCACCGTGACCGACATCGTCATCGACAGTTTGGACCTGGACGAGGGTACGGCCCGCGCGTCGTTGCTGCTGCACAACGGCAAAAAAGAGCAGCCGCTGTGGCTCGACCTGCTGCTCGTGGAAGACACCTGGCGCATCGACGGCTTCACACAGTTGCTGCCCGATACCTTCGTCTGGAAAGTGTCGATGCGTGACTATCTGGAGGGGAAAGGCAAGTATCAAGAACCCAGCCAGCAGAACGTAAAAGCGCGCCACCGGCACCGGGGGCGTGGAGCAGGGCGCAAACGGAAGTAAAGGCCCCGTCAGGCACCTGAGAGAGGCTTCAAGTCAAGGATATACCCAAATTTTACAAAAAATCGCCAAAATCTTTTTCTTTTTCGGTGATTCTTTGTATTTTTGCATTGTTATAAAAAATTTGAGTATGCAGACGAAGTGCCATCTATCTGTTTTAATCCACGAGCAGGCAAAAAAATACGGTGCGCGACCCGTACTCACTTACCGTGAGTTCGGCACCGACAAATGGAAAACGGTCACATGGAATTATTTCTCGCAGAGGGTCAAGCAGGTGTCTAATGCGCTGCTCAACCTCGGTGTGGCAGTGCAGGAAAACATCGGCGTGTTCTCGCAAAATGCCGTAGAGTCGCTCTTCTGCGATTTCGGCGCTTTCGGCATCAGGGCCGTCACCATCCCCTTCTATGCTACCAGCAGCGAAGAGCAGATACGCTTTATGATAGCCGATGCCGGTGTTCGCATCCTCTTCGTGGGCGAGCAGGAACAATACGACAAGGCGTTCCGCGTGCTGGCGCAATGTCCGAGCATGGAGCGCATCATCGTGTTTGACAGCCATGTGCGCATCAGTCAGCAAGACACCAACAGCATCTATTTCGACGACTTCCTCAAGCTTGGCGAAGGCTTCCCCCGGCAAAGCGAGGTGGAGCGCCGCTGGGCCGAGGCCAACGAAGACGACATCGCCAATATCCTATATACCAGCGGCACCACAGGCGACAGCAAGGGGGTCATCCTCTCCTACAGCCAGTATCATGCCGCCATGGAGGCCAATGGCAAGTGTGTGCCCGTGGGCGAGAGCGACAGGGTGATGAACTTCCTGCCCTATACCCATGTGTTTGAGCGTGGGTGGACCTATCTGTGTCTGACCGTGGGCGCACGGCTCATCGTCAACACCAACCCCCGTGAGATACAGGAGACCATGCGCCAGACGCATCCTACGTGCATGTGTGCCGTGCCGCGGTTCTGGGAGAAGGTGTATGCCGGCGTGAAAGCCAAGATAGACGAAGCTTCGGGCGTGAAACGGGCTCTGTTTAAGAGCGCTCTCAATACGGGACGCAAGCACAATATCGAATATCTGAGCCACGGGCGGCGCCCGCCGATGGGCCTGGCCATGCGCTACCAGTTCTTCAACCGCACGGTGTTCAGCCTCATCCGCAAGGAACTGGGTCTGGAAGACGCTCACTTCTTCCCCACGGCAGGAGCACGTGTGTCGGAAGAGGTGGAGGAGTTCGTACACGCTATCGGCATCAACATGATTGTGGGCTACGGACTCACCGAGAGTCTGGCCACCGTGTCGTGCGACCATCTGGGCGAGCCCTACAGCATCGGGTCGGTAGGACAGCCCATCGAGGGCATTGAGGTGAAGATAGGCGACAATGAGGAGGTGCTGCTCAAGGGGCCGACCATCACCCGCGGCTACTACAAGCGCGAGAAGTTGACGGCCGATGCCTTCGATGCCGACGGCTTCTTCCACACGGGTGATGCCGGCTATATGCAGAATGGCGAGCTGTTTCTCAAAGAACGTATCAAAGATCTCTTCAAGACCTCTAACGGCAAGTATATCGCGCCACAGATGATCGAGGCTAAACTGTTGGTGGATAAGTATATCGAGCAGGTGGCTATCATCGCCGACGAGCGTAAGTTCGTGTCGGCATTGGTGGTGCCCAACTACGAGATGCTCGAAACCTACGCCAAAGAGCACGACCTGGCGTTCGGCTCGCGCGCCGAGATGTGCGCCGACCCGCAGATCATTGAGATGATCATGGAGCGCATCGAGACGCTGCAGCAGGGGCTGGCGTCGTACGAGACGGTGAAGCGCATCACCCTGCTGCCCGAGATGTTCAGCATGGAGAAGGGTGAGCTGACCAACACACTGAAGATACGGCGTAGTGTGCTCAACAGAAACTATGCCCCGCAAATCGAAGAAATGTACAAGGAATAATCTATGATCACAAGCGACCAACTGAAAGATGTGCTGGAGCGGACCGACGCCCTCTACCGCTATTTAGACATCGACAGGAAGAAAATAGAATACGAGGAGGAGGAACTGCGCACACAGGCACCCGATTTCTGGGAAGACCCCAAACGGGCGCAGACGCAGATGAAAAAGGTGAAAGACATCAAACGGTGGCTCGACGGATATAAAGAGGCGCGCGACCGTGCCGATGAGTTGCAGCTGGCCTTCGACTTCTACCACGACGAGATGGTGACCGAAGAGGAGGTGGACCAGGACTATGCCGCCGCCATCAAAGCCATTGAAGACCTGGAACTGAAGAACATGCTCCGCCAGAAAGAAGACCCCATGGACTGTGTGATGAAAATCAACAGCGGGGCAGGCGGAACGGAGAGTCAGGACTGGGCCCAGATGCTCATGCGCATGTATATGCGGTGGGCCGAGGCGCATGGCTATAAGGTCACGGTGAGCAACCTGCAAGACGGCGACGAAGCTGGCATCAAAAGCGTGACGATGGAGATCGAGGGCGGCGAGTACGCCTACGGATACCTGAAAAGCGAGAATGGCGTGCACCGGCTGGTGCGTGTGTCGCCCTTCAATGCGCAGGGCAAGCGCATGACCAGCTTTGCCAGCGTCTTCGTTTCGCCACTGGTCGATGACACCATCGAGGTGTATGTTGACCCCGCCAAACTGTCGTGGGACACCTTCCGCAGCAGCGGAGCCGGCGGACAGAACGTCAACAAGGTGGAGTCGGGCGTGCGCCTGCGCTACTGGTACACCGACCCCGACACCGGCGAGGAGGAAGAGATACTCATCGAGAACACCGAGACGCGCGACCAGCCCAAGAACAAAGAGAAAGCGCTCCTCCTGCTCAAGTCGCAGCTCTACGACCGGGCCATGAAAAAACGGCTCGAGGCGCAGGCCAAGATCGAGGCGGGGAAGAAAAAGATAGAGTGGGGCAGCCAGATACGCAGCTATGTGTTTGACGACCGCCGCGTGAAAGACCACCGCACCAACTACCAGACATCCGACGTGGATGCCGTGATGGACGGAAAGCTCGACGGATTCATCAAAGCCTATCTCATGGAATTTCCCACCACAGAGTGAGGTGTTGAATGGGGATGCGGTGCGGTTATGACATAGCCGCAAACGGAGCATATCTCTTACCTCTTACCTCTCACCTCTCACCTCTTATATCGAATTATAATACCTTAAATATAATAACAATAACATGAGCAACAAACAAAAAAGAAATGCAAAGATTGCAGCCCGCCAGAAACGCGAAGAGCAGCAGGGCAGCAACGTAGTGAAATGGATTTTTGGCGTGCTGGTGCTGCTGGCCGTCGGTTTCGCTTGTTATTCCATCTGGTTGGCCTCTTGAGCATGAGCGGTCTGGAGATAGAACGGAAGTTCCTCGTAAAAAAAGGCATCGACTTCAAGAGCCGTGCCTTCGCCTCGCATCATATCCGCCAGGCATATATGCCATGTCAGAGTGCCACGGTGCGTGTGCGCGTGCGCGACGACCAGGCATTCCTGACCATCAAGGAGCCTTCGCGCAACGGCGGCATGACACGCTATGAGTTTGAGAAAGAGATCACGCTCGACGAGGCCGAGCACCTGCTGGCACTCTGCGAACCGGGCATGATCGACAAGCGGCGCTATCTGGTGAAAAGCGGGCCGCACACCTTCGAGGTGGATGAGTTTTACGGCGACAACGCCGGACTGGTGATGGCCGAGGTGGAACTGCATGGCGAAGACGAAGCCTATGAGAAGCCCGACTTCATCGGCATGGAGGTGACGGGCGACCGTCGTTTCTACAACTCACATCTGCGCCGTGCCCCTTTCATCCTCTGGCGCGCCACACTACCAGAAGAATACCGATAACGGCAGCCAGGGTGCAGCCCGTGGTGTTGGCGGCGAAGTCCATCCACTCACCACTGCGGCGGCCTCCTGTGCAGTAGGCTTGCAACAGTTCGATGACACCACTCATCAGCACCGGTGCCAGCCATGCACCGACAAACAGTTTCCATCCGTCGGCACGTCTGTGCCGGCGGATGTATTCTATCCAGATGGTCAGGCACGTGCCCAGATACATCACCGTATGTTCCCATTTGTCGATGTATTGCAGATGGTCGAGTGGGGTAGAGGGCGGCGTGCAGAAACATAGCACCCAGATGGCGGCGATGAGGACGCACGACACAGGATAGGAAGTGATAATATGTCGTAAATAGCGCATTTTTGCTTAATGTTTCCAATTTTTTTGCAAAGATAACGATAATTTTTGCATTTTTTGCCGTGATCAACCATTTTTTCGTAATTTTGCAGGTCGTAAGTATTTGAATCATGGCAAAGACAGACAGAGCCAGTTTTGGCAGTAAGTTGGGCATTATACTGGCCACGGCAGGTTCGGCTGTGGGGCTGGGTAATATCTGGCGCTTCCCCTACATGGCGGGCGAGAACGGCGGCGCGGCGTTTATCTTCATCTATATCGCGTGTGTCATCGTGCTCGGCATCCCGTGCATGGTGAGCGAGTTTATCATCGGCCGCCGTGGCGCAGCCAACACCGCCCGCGCCTACAGCAAGTTGAGCCGTGGCTCGATGTGGAAGTGTGTGGGCTACCTGGGCGTGCTCACCGGCTTTCTCATCACGGGCTATTACGCCGTGGTGTCGGGTTGGTGCCTGGAGTATATCTATGGGTCGGCCACCTCGCAGATAGGTACCGACCGGGTGGCTATCGGTCAGTATTTCGACGATTTTGCCGCCGACCCGGTGCGTCCGGTACTGTGGGCGGTAGCGTTTTTGCTCATCACCCATTTTGTCATCGTGCGCGGTGTGCGCAACGGCATCGAGCGGGCCTCTAAGGTGCTCATGCCCACGCTGTTCATCCTGCTGCTGGTCATCGTGGTGGCATCGTGCATGCTGCCTGGCGCCGAAAAGGGCATCACTTTCCTCTTCCAGCCTGATTTGGACAAGGTCAATGGCGACATGTTTCTCGGAGCCCTGGGCCAGTCGTTCTATTCACTGAGCATCGCCATGGGATGTATCTGCACCTACGCCTCGTATTTCAGCCGCGACACCCATCTGATGAAGTCGGCTGTGCAGATCAGCGTCATCGACTGTCTGGTGGCCATCCTCGCCGGTCTGATGATCTTCCCCGCGGCCTTCTCCGTGGGCGTGGAGCCCGACTCGGGCGCGTCGCTCATCTTCAAGACGCTGCCCAACGTGTTTCATCAGGCGTTCTCGTCCATGCCCATGGTGGGCTATGTCACGTCGCTGCTGTTTTATGCGCTGCTGTCGCTGGCCGCCCTCACGTCGCTTATCTCTTTGCACGAGGTGAGCACCGCCTTCTTCGAAGAGGAGTTGCACATCTCCCGCAAGAAGGCCGCCTGCATCGTCACCGTCACCACGGCGGTGGTCGGCGCGTTCTGCTCCTTGTCTCTGGGTGCTTTCGATGGCCTCTCGCTCTTTGGCATGCCGCTGTTCAGCATCTTCGATTTCGTGACGGGCCAGATATTCCTGCCTGTTGGCGGTTTTCTCACCTGCATCTTCCTGGGTTGGTATGTGCCGCGTCAGGACGTGCGCGATGAGTTCACCAACGGTGGCACCCTGCGCGGATCGCTGTTTGCCGCCTATCTCTTCTTGATTCGTTTTGTGTGTCCGTTGGCCATCCTGGCCGTTTTCCTCAACCAGTTAAATATCATCTGAGGTGATGGCATCAGAGCGCGGACATTTCAATAGCCGTTTAGGGCTTATCCTGGCCACAGCCGGTTCGGCCGTGGGGCTTGGCAATATCTGGCGTTTCCCGTTTATGACCGGTCAGAACGGCGGTGCCGCCTTCATCCTCATCTATCTGGCCTGTGTGTTTCTGCTGGGCATCCCCGGCATGGTGGCCGAGTTTATCGTCGGCCGTCAGTCGGGCACCAATGCGGCGCGTGCCTACCATACGTTGGCAGGGCGCACCCCCTGGGCCGTCACTGGTTTTCTGGGTGTCTTCACCTCGATGGTCATTCTGGGCTTTTATGCGGTGGTGGCAGGTTGGTGCTTGCAGTATCTCATGGTGTCGATAGGCGGACAGTTGCAAGGCGATGCCGCGGCGGTAGCCGACTATTTCACCTCTTTCTCGTCGCATCCTTGGAAACCCGCGTTGTGGGCCGTGGCGTTTGTCGTCATCACCCATTTTGTGGTGGTCAAGGGCGTGCGCAAGGGCATTGAGCGGGCGTCGAAGTTGATGATGCCGGTGCTGCTGGTGCTGCTGGTGGTCATCGTCGTGGCCTCGTGTCTGTTGCCGGGTGCCGGTGCGGGCATCGAGTTTTTGTTGAAGCCCGACTTCTCCAAACTCTCCGGCAGCGTGTTCTTAGAGGCGCTGGGTCAGGCCTTCTTCTCGCTCAGTCTCGGCACGGCGTGTCTTTGCACCTACGCCTCGTATTTCAACCGGAAGACGCGTCTGGCGCGTTCGGCCACGCAGATAGCCCTGCTCGACTCGTTGATCGCCATCCTCGCCGGACTTATGATCTTCCCCGCGGCATTCTCCGTCGGTGTCAATCCCGACTCGGGTCCGTCGCTCATCTTTATCACGCTGCCCAATGTATTTCAGCAGGCTTTTGCCTCGGTGCCTGTGGTGGGATATGTCATCTCAGTGCTCTTCTATGCGCTCCTGGCATTGGCCGCCCTCACCTCGACCATTTCGATGCACGAGATAGGTACGGCGTTCTTCCATGAGGAGTTGCACGTGTCGCGCCGGGCTGGCGCGTGGATAGTCACGGCGGCGTGTGGCGTACTCGCGGTGTTGTGCTCGCTCTCGATGGGCGCTGTCGATGGCTTGACTATCGCAGGGCAGACCTTGCTCGACTTCTGCGACGGACTCACCGCGCAGATCCTGCTGCCCATCGGTGCGCTGCTCACCTGTCTGTTTGTGGGGTGGTTTCTGCCCCGTCGTATCGTGTCGGACCAGCTGACCAATTGGGGTGAGCACTCCGGCCGCTACTATCACGTCTTCCTGTTCTTGGTGCGCTGGGTGTGTCCGTTGTGCATCCTGGCTGTGTTTCTGCATCAGTTGGGTGTGATTTAATCTTCCTAGCCTATGTCGTGGAAGGAGTTTTTCTATTTTCAGAAGTCCGACCGGCGCGTGCTTGCGGTCATCATCGTGGTGGTGGCCGTGGTGCTGTCGGCAGTCTATCTCTTGGGCGGCGGCAGAGAGACCACCGCCATCAGCGCCGACGACTCCCTCGCTGTGGCACCCGTAGAATACCGAGGCTATGACAGCACGCGCCACAGGCCATGGGGCGGACAGAAGCGTGCCTATGCCCCAAGGCCTCCTAAATACTATCAGGTGGAGGGACGTGTGGCCGAACTGTTCGAGTTCGACCCCAACACCGCCGACAGCACCCAACTGCTTCGATTGGGTTTGCAACCGTGGCAGGTGCGTAATATCTATAAGTATAGGGCCGCCGGTGGCGTCTATCGCCAGCCCGAGGATTTCGCCCGCTTGTATGGGTTGACCGTGAAGCAATACAAGGAGCTCGAACCGTATATCCATATCTCAGCCGAGTATGCGCCGGCCGCCACGTTGGTGCCTGAGCGCGAACACTATGTTCGCGACACATTGGCCCACCCGGTGAAGTTGCAGCCGGGCGAGCACATCACCCTCAACGGTGCCGACACCACTCTGTTGAAGCGTGTGCCGGGTGTGGGCAGCGGTTTCGCCCGTCGCATCGTCAGTTATGGCCAGCAGCTCGGAGGTTATTACAGTGTGGAGCAGTTGCGCGAGATAGAGGGCTTCCCCGTCGAGTCGTTGCCGTATTTCACCATTGGCGAGGTCAGCCTGCATAAAATCAATGTCAACAAGCTGAGCATCAACGAGATGAGGCGGCATCCTTACCTTAGTTTTTATCAGGCCCGAGCCATTGCCGACTATCGGCGCATGAACGGTCCGCTGAAAAGCCTCGACGAGTTGAAGCTGCACCCCGACTTCCCGCCCGAGGCCATCGAGCGTCTGCGCCCGTATGTAGAGTTCTGATGTATTCGTCGGCCAAGTCTATCGCCCGGCACCCGCCACGCTGGCCAGCCGTGCTGCCTCTGTGGTGAGATAGGGTCGGGCAGCCATCGCGGAAAAAAGGGCAAAAGCGTGCCTGTGAGCGGCGCTTTTGCCCTGCATGAGATTATTATGTCTTTCGCGTTGGTCTTATCGGGTGTAAATGGGATTGCAGAAACGGCCGCAGTAGAACGGGTCTTTCGCAAATGTGCTCACTTCTTTAAAACTGTTGGCGATGATAGCTTTTGCCTGGATGAGGCAGTCCATGACGGTGATGATTTTTGCCATTGTTTTCATAATCGTATCGTTTTAATTGTTTGTATGATCTGTTTGACGATGCAAAGATACGGCGACTGCCGGTGTGTTGCTCGTTTTATCCCTTTTTTTGATCATAAAGCTTACGACACGGCCTCGGTTTTGCGACAATTAGGGCGAGGTATGCCCATTTCTGTCGCAACGGATGGAAAAAATCATTTATCGTAGCCTTCTTTCTCCAGATAATCCAGCAGGTTGATGGTGCCAGCCTCTTCTTTGATGTCAAGGTCGGGCACTACCTCGATATTCCTGCTATAAAAACAAAAAAAATGGCGCCATGAAGTACAACATGACGAAAAAAACATTATCTTTGCCACATCAAAATCGACAATAATCATGTTAGACAAAACTAAATGCATAGAGATCCTTAAAAACACCCAATCATACTTGGATGAGAAGTATGGTGTGCGTTCCATGCTACTTTTCGGGTCGCTTGCAAAAGAAGAGCAAAAAGAGGGAAGCGACGTTGACCTTTGTGTGGAAATGGCTCCTAACCTTCTCAAGCAGTCCTCCGTAAAAGTTTATTTGCAGGAACTCTTGGGGTGTGATGTGGACGTGGTGCGAATGAGGCCAAATCTTCCTCCTGTATTCTTACAACAAATCAATAAGTATGGAATACGAATTTTCTGAAAGGGAAGCCATCATTTATGATGTTCTCACAAACATCGAAAATGCTGTTACGACACTATTGGTTCGGACATCCAAGATACGTACAGCAGATGACTTTGCTATGTCGCCGGCTGGTATGGAAAAACTTGATGCTGCTTGCATGGTCATCTTGGCAATTGGAGAAAGCATTAAGAATCTTGATAAACTGACTGACAAGAAGTTGCTTCCGACGTGCTCTACAATTGACTGGAAAGGTTTGATGGGCGTAAGAGATATTATTGCTCATCGCTATTTTCAAGTTGACCATGAGGCTGTATTTGGTATCATCAAGGATGAAATGCCTGCAGTGAGAAATGCCATTATTAGCTTCAAAAAACAGCTTTTCGTGGAGCGATGAATCTGTTTTCTGTTACTTACCAATTAAATGATACTACTATGAACAAGACAATGAGAATCCTGATGCTTTTGGCGCTGGCCCTGCTGCTGGTGCCCGGAGAGGCATGCGCACAGAAGAAAAAGTCGAAGGCCCGCAAACGCACCACCACTGCGGTGAAGACCTACCCCGCACGCGACGACGCCTTCCTGCCCGATTATCAGCTGCAGCCCATCGGCGACTTCACCTTCGGACAGTGGGACCTTGACTATACGGTGCTGCCCACACCCTATTTCGAGGGACATGTGCTCAAACGCGACATGAAACGGTCGCAGGTGCGACTGAAACAACTCTCGTGCACACCCAACGACATCACCGATGATGAGGCGTGGTTTGAGCGCATCGGAGCCACCAGCAACGAGTACCGATACGAGGGCGACCCCATGGGCGAGGACCATGTGCGCTTCCGTATCTCCACCAATGGATACCACGTCTTCTTCTACGGACCCACGTGGGGGCATGCCATGAAGATGATCATCACCGATGCCGCCGAGACGAAGCTCTATCGCGCCTATGATTTCAGTAACTACATGGTGTCGCCGGGGGCCGTGCGCGCCAACTGCCTCGGGGCCACGCAGAGCCTCAACGATGTGATCATCGAGGGCAACATCATGTATATCGTGTTCGCCACCAACACCTATAAAGAATCGACGAAGGGCGAGACGGGATACATAGCAGCCATCGACCTGCGCAACGACGAGACCATCTGGACCACACAGCCCATGACCGCCGGCTGGAAAATGGCCATCGAGGGCAACTCCATCATTACGGGCTACGGCATGACAGACGAGCCCGACTACGTGCACGTGGTGGATAAGTACAGCGGACAGCGCGTGCAGCGCATCTGGGTGAAGAAGTCGCCCAGCTACGTCGTCATACAGGGGCGCAAGGCGTATGTGCGCACCTACAGCTTCGACTACGTGTTCGGGTTCTAAAGGCCCTTTTAGAGGTAAGAGGTGAGAGGTGAGAGATATGCCACGAGCTTAGTTCTAAGCAAGTAGGGACAGGGCGTGCCCTGTCCGCAGGTAAGGTACAAGGGGCGTGAGATATGCCACGCGGTAGGGGCGGGTCACTGTGCCCGCCCGCACGGCCCATGGGGCCGTTCTTTTGTAAAATTTGAAACCAATTTGTGATATTTCCCGCCGCAGGCGGCGACACCAGCACGCTTCGCGTGGAGGCTTTTAGCACGCTTCGCGTGGAAATTCTTCAAATTTTATTCAAATTATTCAAATTCGATATAGATTCTTCATAACGCTTCGCGTAATGGTTTAACTCGCTGCCGCTCGTGCGGGCGGGCACGGTGACCCGCCCCTACGACGTGGCACATTGTCCGGACGGGAGTGAACAAGCGGCTGCCGACAAAAAACAGCAGACATTCAGGCTGAATCAGTGTTTTTTTTCACATTTTACCTGAATGTCTGCCGTTCTCTCTAATACCGACGTGACGGAGCAAGCCCTTCCGTCAACAGCCGGGCCGCCTTATCACTTCACCACCACCTTGCGTGTGGTGCCGTCGGAGTAGCGGACGATGTTGACGCCGCGCTCGGGGGTGTCGATGCGCTGGCCGCGCAGGTTGTGGCGGGTGGCCGGGTTGGCCGTGCCCTCTGCCGTGCCGGCGGTGGCCTCCTCTATACCCGTGGCATTAAACGTGATGCTGATGTCGCAGTAGGCGTCGTCCTTAGAGATGCGCACCGTGACCGTATTCTCGTCTGCCGAGATGCCTGACACCTTCACCACATCGCCGGCGAAGGGCTCGCCATCTACAGAGTAGGTGTATTCGTCGTAGTAGTTGCAGACCATGACCGTGGCCTCCGGCGGGTTGCACGACACGACACTCAGATAGGGTTTCGGCAACGGATTGCCCGCAGCGTCGGCATCGGCTGCACGCCGGGTGCCGTCCTGCCCTGCATCCATCACCGCGGAGTTAGACATGGAACTCTTGTCATAGACATTTGGATAGTCATTTTCCCATAGGTATAGCAAAGTTTTCGAGCCACGGTTGACGTAAAAGTTTGTTTCTTCGGGGAAAGAATATGAAGCCAACGCCGTGTTATCAGGCAGGGCCACGTTCTTTAGGTTATAACAACCAGCGAACGCACCCCCGCCGATGCTCGTTACGCCCTCGGGTATGGTCACGCTCGACAGGCTTTCGCAACCCAAAAACGCATTTTCGCCGATGCTCGTCACACTCGACGGGATGGTCACGCTCGTCAGGCTTTCGCAGCAAGAGAACGTATAATCTTCAATCCTCGTCACGCCCTCGGGGATGGTCACGCTCGTCAGGCTGGTGCAGTCTTCGAACGCACCCCAGCCGATGCTCGTCACGCCCTCGGGGATGGTCACGCTCGTCAGGCTGGTGCAGTCTTCGAACGCATATATGCCGATGCTCGTCACGCTCGAGGGGATGGTCACGCTCGTCAGGCTTTCGCAGTAATAGAACGTATTATCTTCAATCCTCGTCACGCCCTCGGGTATGGTCACGCTCGTCAGGCCGGAGCAGCCCCAGAACGCACCATTGCCGATGCTCGTCACGCCCTTGGGGATGGTCACACTCGTCAAACTGGAGCAGCCGCGAAACACATTTTTGCCGATGCTCGTCACGCCCTCGGGTATGGTCACGCTCGTCAAGCCGGTGCAGTCAGAGAACGCAGAATTGCCGATGCTCGTCACGCCCTCGGGTATGGTCACGCTCGTCAAGCCGGTGCAGTCAGAGAACGCAGAATTGCCGATGCTCGTCACGCCCTCGGGTATGGT
>CAMVAT010000070.1 GCA_947165505.1 uncultured Prevotellaceae bacterium
AGGGTTTAGGGATGAGGGTTTAGGGTTTAGGGTTTAGGGATGAGGGTTTAGGGTTTAGGGATGAGGGTTTAGGGTTTAGGGTTTAGGGATGAGGGTTTAGGGTTCTACACTGTTGAGGGTTTGGGGTTTAGGGTTTAGTGTTCTTACACAGTTGAGGGCTTAGTGCTTCCGGATTTTCCGGGTTTATTTCGGGTTGCGCGGAGCATATCTCCTGCCCCTTGCACCCTGCCCCCTGCCCCCTGCCCCAAAGCTAATCTCTCACCTCTTACCTCTTACCTCTTACCTCTCAAAGATGGTGATGCTCTTTCAGAAACGTGGTGGCGGGTTCGAAACCTTGCAGACTGGCGCGGCGTATCCACCGCAGACCCGTGCGCTTGTCTTCGGCCACGCCGTTGCCGGTGTAGTGAAACCAGCCGATGGCGAACTGCGCCTGAGGGTCGCCGCTGTTGGCGGCCAGCTCATACCAGAAGGCCGCCTCCGCCTTGTCTTGTGTCACGCCGTCGCCGTTCCAGAAGGCGGCACCCAGGTTTTTCTGCGACTGCACATGTCCTTGAAAGGCAGCCTCGCGATACCATACGCATGCCTTCGCCTTGTCCTGCGCCACGCCCTCGCCCAGATAATAGGCGTTGGCCACGTTCACCTGCGAGCGCACGTCGCCCAGGTTGGCGGCGCGCAGATACCACTCGAAGGCTTTCCCGGTGTCTTGTTCCACGCCCTTGCCGCCGTAGTAGCATTCCGCCACGTTGTAGCAGCCATACACATCGCCCAGTTCGGCGGCTCGCATATACCAGTCGAAGGCAGTCGCAAGGTCGGCTGTCACGCCGATGCCGCGCATGTAGCACACCCCGAGGTTATTCATCGACTTCGGGTCGCCTTCGTAGGCCCCCTTGCGGTAAGCCTGCAGTTTGTCGCGGTCTTTCTGCATCTGTCTTTCGTTTCTTTCGGCAAAAATAGGTGTTTTTTTTGAATTATATGCGCATTTGCATCAAGTTTTTTGCCTCGTTCGGGCGGATTTGCAATCCGACCGTCTTGATAATGCGGAATTGCAATCCGCCCAATAACAAAAAAATCTTCATTCTTGCATCATATTTCGGATTTATTGCCTACTTTTGTACCCGAATTTTACCATCTAATCAAGACAACTAACTTAAAACGATGAAAAAAACTATTTTACTTCTGCTGACAATCCTGATGGCAGGGATGTCTCACGCACAGACAGCCGTTGACCCCGACGCCACAGGCATGGAACAAACCGCACCCGAATGGGCCAAGGAAGTGGTGATGGGCTGGAACCTCGGCAACTCGCTCGAGAGCGAGAGGAACGAGACGGCGTGGGGTAACCCGAAAACCACCAAGGCGATGATACAATACGTCCACGAAGCGGGATTCAATGCTATCCGCATCCCCGTCAGATGGATGGATCATGTCACCAACCAGACCACCATGGACGTTGACCCCGCATGGATGGCCCGGGTGAAAGAAATTGTGGACTGGGCACTCGAAGAGAATATGTATGTCATCATCAACTCTCACCACGAGGCTTGGTACGACCGCAACCCCTATTACAGCAAGCAGGAGGAGAACAACCGCAAGCTCAAGGCCCTGTGGACTCAGATAGCCACGGCCTTCCGCGACTACGACAGCCGTCTGCTCTTCGCCGGCACCAACGAGACGACGGTCAACTGGGCGGCACCCACCACCGAGCAACAGGAGGTGCAGAACAGCTACAACCAGACGTTTATCGACGCGGTACGTGCTACCGGCGGCAAGAACTACTACCGCAACCTCGTCGTGCAGACCTTCGCATGCAGTCCCTATCACGGACTCAACGGCTTCACCATCCCCACCGACCCCTCTGAGGGGCACCTCTGCGTGGAGTTCCACTACTACGACCCCTACGAGTATTGCGGCAGTTGCCAGTACTACTACTGGGGCAACGCCTATAAGGACAAGGGCAGCACGCCCTCGAGCAACGAGCAGACGCTCACGCAGCTCTTCGACCGCATCCGCAACACGTGGGGCAACAAAGGTCTGGGCATCGTCGTAGGTGAGTACGGCGTGTCTTGCCACTATACCGAAGCCGACAAAAAGACGCAGATGGAGAACATGCAGTATTACCTGAAGTGTCTGGTCAGCGAGGCTCGCAAACACGGTTTCGCGGCCTTCGCCTGGGACAACAACGCCTTCGGCAACGGCGAGGAGAAGTTCGGCATCTTCCGCCGCACCTCCGCGGGTATGTCGGTGGGCAACACCTATTTCCTGAAGGGCATCACCGAGGGCGCCGGGGCTGAATATGTGGAGCCTGTCACACCCGGACCCGAAGACAACCCCGACGGCGTGACGTTCTGGGAGGGCGACGAGGTGCTGAATTGGGACAAAGGTCTCCAGCTTTACATCCCTGCATCCGAGTTTCAGGGCAAGACCACCGATATGCAACTCATTCTGTCATATACGCTCGATTATACCGACTACTGCATGTTCCAGCTCAACCAAGCCGACTGGAAGGGTGAAGTTAGTTTCACGGTCAACGGCGTCGACTATCAGGCTAATTTCATCCCCAATGAAGTGTATGGCACCGGCTCGGGCTCCAGTCATGTCACGGCCTGCTCGTTCAGTGAGGCTCAGTTGGCCATCCTCCAGCAGAAGGGTCTCGTCATCCAGGGTCATGGCATGCGCCTGACCAAGGTGGCGATAGCCATGCCCACCGCCATTAACGATGTCAAAGTCACCACCGTCGAAGACAACCGCCTCTTCTTGCCCGACGGCCGCCAAATCAGCCATCCCCAGCCCCGCCAGTTGTATATCAAAAACGGCAAGAAATACGTTGAACGTTAAGAGGTGAGAGGTGTACTTGGGGGCAGGGAGCAGGGGGCAAGGGGCAAGAGATATGCCACGCTCCTCTCATCCCTAACCCCTCAACCTTAAAAGGAAAATCGTCGTGATTGGCGTGCTAACCAATTCCCCCTCTAAGTTAGAGGGGGTGGCCAGAGGCCGGGGGCGTGTGTCACGTTGAACGTTGAACATTGAACGTTGAACGTTTCTGCTTCCTTGCCTCTCAAGTAGAGAATCGGTTCAGGGGGACAGGCACTTTGACCCAATGCTGGGTCAAAGTGCCTGTCCCCCTGAACCGATTGCAATAACCGCTTTCCTTTTTCTCCAATCGTTTCCCATTCCCTCCCATTCCCTCCCATTTGTCGTGGTCGGCGTGCTAATTAATTCCCCCTCCCCACGGGGAGGGTCGGGGAGGGGGCTTTTTTGCCTCGCAAGTAGGGACAGGGCGTGCCCTGTCCGCAAGTAAGAATATCACTACGCCAACGCGGACAGGGCACGCCCTGTCCGCCACTTATTAAAAATGTAGGAACTTGCTGAAGTTAGATTAGAATATAGATTCAATAATCTTGTCAACAATCTCATCAAAAATCATAAATACCGGGCGATGACTGTTGACATACTCTTCCGGGAATGCTCCAATGCTGCCTCCCTTAGTTGGCGATGGGCCTCCACTGCTTCGGGTGTAGGCTCCTCATGCGTCTCTTCCACTTTGTGGAACAGTCCCGTGGCAAGAAGCGCGGCGAGCTTGCGCCGTGCCAGCGCATTGTTTTGATTGTACTCTAAAGTTACTGTGCACATAATGATTGATGATTAGAACGTTTCGGAAATAAGCTGTAAATATGTTCGAATGATCGAGTGTAAGCTGTTTCACGCTGTTTGAGTGCAAAGATACAAATACTTTGTTAATTACGAGCAGTTTTGACGTTAAAAGTAATAAAATGGCATTTATCACCACCCCGCAGCGTGGCATCAGCATCATCCGGATGAGCGACGGCGCCACACGAAAGGTGGTGGTACATTGTACGTTGAACATTGAACGTTAAACGTTGAACGCTGAACATTGAACGTTGAACATTGAACGTTTTTTTCCTTGTCTCTTAATTAGAGAATCAGTTTAGGGGGACCTTAGCTTCCAATCGCTTCCCAGCCCCTCCCATTTGTCGTAATCGGCGTGCTAACTACTCCCTCCCCACGGGGAGGGTCGGGGAGGGGGCTAAAATTACGCTGTCTTTAGCGTGGGCATCAGCCTGATACCTTCCTTTATGAGGGGAGGGTAGAGCTTTTTTGCCATTTTCCGTAATTCTGGTTAAAGAATCGGTGATATAATTAACAATCGGATGTATTTTTCATTGTATCTTTGCCATCGAAAAGACGAAGATGCTCATCACCGGCTTGCCAAACACCTTTGACGGCTACCGTAGAGCAGCATCTTAGCTCACTGTAAAACGATAAAAACGATATTGAAGATGACAAAGATTGCATTAGGAACCTGGGCTTGGGGCGCAGGAGCATTCGGTGGCGACACCGTGTTTGGAAGTAAGACCGACGTGGATAATCTGAAACCCGTTTTCGACGCGGCCATGAAAGCCGGACTCTCACTCTGGGACACTGCCACGGCTTACGGCATGGGCGAATCAGAGCGCATTCTGGGCACACTGGCAAAAGGGTATCGCCGCGAAGATGTAATGATCTCCACCAAGTTCACCCCGCAGATTGCCGAGGTATTTGACAACTCCGTGGAAAAGATGGCCGATGCCTCTATCGAACGCATGGGGTGCGACTACATCGACATCTATTGGATTCACAACCCCATGGACGTGGAGCGTTGGACACCGGGCCTGATACCTCTGCTTCAGAGCGGCAAGGTGAAGCGGGTGGGTGTCTCTAATCACAATATCATGGAGATACGTCGCGCCAATGAAATCCTGGGCGAGGCCGGATTCAAGGTCTCTGCGGTTCAGAATCACTTCTCACTGCTCTATCGCAGTTCTGAGAAAGGTGGCGTGCTCGATTACTGCAAGGAGCAGGGCATCGAGTTCTGGGCCTACATGGTGCTGGAGCAGGGCGCGCTCTCTGGTAAATATAATAAGGAGAACCCGCTGCCCGCGGAGAGCGACCGAGGCAAGAAATACAATCCTGTGCTGCCCCAGTTAGAGGCGCTGACAAACGAGATGAAGGCCATCGGCGAGAAGCATGGTGCCAGCTGTTCACAAATCGGTATCGCATGGGCTATTGCCAAGGGCACGATGCCCATCATCGGCGCTACGAAGGAACGCCATGTCATCGAGGCAGCCGAAGCCGCGAATATCCAGTTGACAGCCGACGAGGTGGCTCGCCTCGAGCAACTGGCTGATGCTACAGGCATCGATACCCGCGGCGGATGGGAACACAGTATGGAATAGAAGTCAAACCCAATGCCCCTTTCCCCCTAATCACGTCTCACGAATGACCAACCTGATATAATCATTTTCAAGAAACAACGATATAATGAAAAGACTCCTATTCCTTACCCTCTTGATGGCCGTCGCGATTGCTTCGGCCCGGGCAAAGACGTTGGTTGTGTACTACAGCTACACCGGCAACTGCAAGGCAATAGCCCATGCGCTGACCCAGCAGATCACGGCCGATGTGCTGGAAATACAACCTGCCGAGAAGGGACTGAAATACGAAGCTGACAATTACGCCCTCGGCACCCAACTGCTGAACACCATCAATGCCAATCCAGACCGTGCGAGCAGTTATCCTGCCATCGACCCCGTGAATGTCTCGCTCAGCGGTTATCAGAACATCATCATCATTACTCCTCTGTGGTGGAGCCAGATGGCGGCACCGATGCAGACGTTCCTGTTCAACTACGGCGGACAGATGGCCGGCAAGAATATCGGACTGATCGTGTCGAGTGCCAGCAGTGGCATCAGCGGCGTAGAGGCAGACTGCAAAAGGCTTGTGGCTCAAGGCAAATACTACAGCAAGAGCCTGTGGATACGTTCTTCGCAGGTCGGTCAAGCCACCTCGCTCATCAGCGAGTGGCTGCGGCAAATCAATTTCACGGACAACAATACATCAAGCGGCATGAAGATAAAAGTGTCTGACGCTACGAACACCATTACATACGAACTGAATGAAACCAGTGCCGCCAAGTCGCTCTTCGAGATGCTGCCCTTGGTGGTGACGGTGGAGAACTACAGCAACAACGAGAAGATTTTCTATCCTCCAACGGCAGTCAGCTATGGTGCCGACTGCATCGAGGGCGACTGTCCCGCCGGAACGTTGGCCTTGTTCTCGCCATGGGGCAATGTCGTGATGTTCTATGGCCCAGCCAGTCGTTACAGCGGACTCTATATCCTCGGTAAGGCTGTCAATGGCGCCGACAAAATCAGCAGCCTCTCCGGTACCATCCGTATAGAAGCTGTCGGTGGCTCCTCTGGCATTCAGACGATGGGCATGAATCATGCTGACAATGCTACAAAAGCATATACCCTCAACGGGATGACGGCTCAAGATGGACAAACAGGCGTCATCATTAAGGGTGGAAAGAAAATATGGGTCAAATAAAAAGAACAGCGATGAAACAAAAAATATTCCTCATGGTGTTTGCTCTCGTGCTCTCAGTCAAGGCTGGAGCGCAAGAGGCTATCTTTCCGGCGAAGCCGTCGGCTCCTGCCGGGTGTAATGCTCCAGTCGGTTGCGCGACTATGATTTGCCGCCTTGCTGAAATAGAAGTCTATCCTGAGTACTTGAATGAGTATCTGGCGTTTGCTAACGAGGTGGACCGACTGAGCGTGGAACGCGAACCGGGTGTCGTATGTCTGTTTCCCATGCAGAGCGCAGAGGATTCCACACAGATACGCATCCTTGAAATCTATGCCTCGGAGGAAGCCTATCAGAGCCATATCAAGACCGAACATTTCCAAAAATACAAGCAAGGGACGCTACACATGGTGAAAAGTTTAAAACTGCCTACGATGCTTCCTCTTGACACTGAGGCGATGAAACTTATTTTCAGAAAACAACAATAAAACGAATCTTATGAAAAAATTAGTCATGATGCTTATGGCATTGCTGGTTGTCTGCCTCAGTGCCTGCTCACAGAGTAATAGCAGTAAAAAAGAGAACAACAAGGAGAACAGCGAAATGAAAAAAACATTAGTGGCTTATTTTTCTGCGTCGGGCACTACCAAGGCTGTGGCACAGCAGTTGGCCGAAGTGGCTGGAGCCGATTTGCACGAGATCAAGCCGGAACAGCCCTATACCGATGCAGACCTCGACTGGAATGACAAGCAGTCGCGTTCTACCATTGAGATGAACGATAAGAATTCGCGTCCTGCCATTACGGCCAAACTCCAGAACATGAACGACTACGAGGTGGTGTATGTGGGCTTCCCCATTTGGTGGTACACCTGTCCTACGATTATCAACACCTTTATGGAGGCATACGACTTCAGCGGCAAGACCGTCATACCCTTTGCCACATCCGGGGGCAGCAGCATCAAGAAAGCTTGCGCCGACCTGAAAGCCTCTTATCCCAATGTGGATTGGAAAGAAGGAAAACTGCTGAACCACGCATCAAAGGATGAGTTGCAGGAGTGGGTGGAGAGTAACCGTTGATAAGTACAATGGTTGCATGAAACCGCGAAACAAACGGAATAGACAAATCATCAGTAAATCCTAACGAATATGATTGACCAGATTATCGACTACAACAAGACCTTCGTGGCACAGAAAGGCTACGAGAAGTATATCACCGACAAGTATCCTGACAAGAAACTCGCAGTGCTGTCGTGTATGGACACCCGGTTGACAGAACTACTCCCCGCTGCTCTCGGACTCAAAAACGGTGATGCCAAGTTCATCAAAAATGCCGGAGGACTGGTCATCTCGGCTTTCGACTCTGCCATGCGCAGTCTCATCGTTGCCATCTATGAGTTGGGCGTGGAGGAAATCATGGTGGTGGCTCACACTCACTGCGGTGCCTGTCACATGAGCTTTGACCACTTCCATCATGAGATGATAGCCCGTGGCGTGACCGACGAGACCATCAACACCATCCAGAAGTGCGGGATAGACCTGCATCACTGGCTGGAGGGCTTTAAGGACACCCCCACTTCGGTAAGGAAGACCGTTGAGACCATCAAGACCCATCCGCTCGTCCCGAAAGACATCGTGGTGCGTGGGTTTATCATTGATTCGGAAACAGGAGAATTAGAGGAGGTGCGATGATCGGCCATACAGGATTTCAGACACTGCATGGCATCAAATCGGATGAAGTCATATTTTAACCAGAAATAGAGACATGACAGAATATGAAAAGATGCGTTGTGAAGAGTTCTTACCCAAGTTTATCATCACCCTGGATGGCGTGCTCCGTCTCGGCATGGTCAACCAGCATAAAGACCTGCTGAAGGCGGGCGACCAATGCATCGGCGGAGGTTACTATACGTTCGACTATGTGTCTAACCGCATCATCCTCGACCGTAGTTCTTACGATTTCGGCAAACCGAAGTGGCACCTTCTTGACTCGTTGAAGGTGCCCTCAGCCTATAAGGGGCTCGGCCTTGTCTATGTGTATGATGACGGCTTCCACGATGATTTCCGTGTGAGTGATGAACTTACGATTGAGTATTACGATTGACAATCTTTATATGAATAAGATATTGTTCCTCCACGGCTTTTTCGCCAGCGGCCAATGTGTACCGGCCATGGCTTTACGCGATGCTTTCAAGGGGCGTGCCGAGGTGCTCACGCCCGACCTGCCGATGCACCCAAAGGAGGCAGTCGGCTTTATTCGTGAGTTGATTGTCAAAGAGAAGCCCGACCTCGTGGTGGGTAACAGTTGCGGTTCGTTCTATGCCCAGATGCTGGCTTCCGACATGGGTATTCCTGCTTTGCTCGGCAACCCGTATTTCATGATGACGGAGTTCCTCAGGCCACGCATCGGCGATCATCAATACAAGTCGCCTCGCAAGGACGGTAAGCAAAATTTCACGATTGACGAGGCCTTGATCAAGGAATTTGCCGAAATGGAAGCCACGCAATTTTTCGCATGTCCTCAACAACACGTCGAGTCTTGCAATCCGCTCTGCAAAGACCGCATCTGGGGCTTGTTTGGCGAGCAGGACACGCTTGCACACTTCGAACCGCTCTTCTTGGAACACTATGAAAAGAGTTTCCATTTCCCCGGTGGGCATACGCCTACGGCAGAGGAAGTACGCATGTGGTATGTACCGTTGGCAGAGAAGATGCTGATGGATTGCCGCAGATGATTTCTCAAACAAACTCTCGGTATGATGATACAACAAATAGAGATTACCCTGAAGCCCAAACGTAGAGGCTTCCACTTGGTGACGAGCGAGATCATGAGCCAGTTGCCAAAACTGCCTAAGACGGGCATCATAAACATCTTCACGAAGCACACGAGTTGCGGCCTCAGCATAAATGAGAATGCCGATCCCGACGTCAGGGTGGATATGGAGACCATCTTCAATCGCCTGGTTCCTGAGAACAGGCCTGAATACGAACATACTTTGGAAGGTGCCGATGATATGCCGGCTCATGCCAAGTCAACGCTGAGTGGTGTCAGTCTGACTATACCCATCACCGATGGCCGTCTGAATCTCGGCACCTGGCAGGGCGTCTATTTTTGCGAATACCGCAACTATGGCGGGGCCAGGAAGTTGGTCGTGACCATTATTGGAGAATGAATGATCGGCCATAGCATAACATAGAATAACCATGACAATGCGACTACTCATAGCCTGTTATCTGGTTGCCATCAACGTGGTGACGTTTGTCATGTACGGCATAGACAAGTGGAAGGCGAAACATAACAAATGGCGCATCCCAGAAGCTACGCTGTTAGGCTTGGCTGTCGTTGGGGGGAGCGTCGGAGCATGGCTGGGGATGAAAGTGTGGCACCATAAGACGATGCATAAGAAATTCAAATATGGCATTCCGTTCATACTGATGGCCCAGATCGTAATCGTTCTGTTGACCTCATGCAGGTCTAAACAGACGATGGAATTGCCTGTGCCCATTCTGGGACATCAGTATGAACAGGAACATTCGCCAAACGTCTTCCTTGTGATGTACGATGCAGAAGTGGGAAAAGAGCCGTTGCTGAAGGCAATCAAAGCATATAAGTGCGAGGTAATTTACGACTACAGCATCATCAACGGGATGGCGTTGAAGAAACCGGAAGGAAAGTCACTCGAAGAGACAATGCGGTATTTCAAGGGGGTAAAAGGAGTGCTGACGGTGGAATATGACCACATCACAAGGCTTACCGACCCGGTAAAACCGAGATTAGAGATAAAATGAATGACTGCGCAGAAATTGCAAGGCTCTCTCCGTCGTGGCTTACCATTTCAGCTCGTCCTGAAGAATCACTCCGTCGGTCATGGGACTGTCGGCCTCGGTGAAGGCATTGGCCTTATACTGGATGCAGAGCATGGTCATATTCGCGCTGCCTGTATTCTTCAGTGCCCGCTTGCCATCGGGAGCCACACGGACGATGGTACCCTCGCTGACGGGAAAAATCTCACCGTCCACCTGATACTGTCCCTCGCCCTTCAGGATGATGTAAAGTTCCTCGTGGGTCTTGTGTGTGTGCAGGAAACCACTGTCCTGTCCGGGGACGAGTGTCTGAAATGAGAGTTCACTGCCCGTAGCACCCACGGCCTGCCCGGCAAACACCTTGCCCTGAATCGTCACGTTCGGCCCCATCGGCAGTACATGCTCGATGATCTCGTCTATCTTACCCACGCTTACTGCACGATAGTTTTTACCACTCTTAATTGTCTCGATCTGTTTCATTTTTCTTATCTGTTTAAACGTTAATCATTTCTGTTTGACGATGCAAAGGTAAGATAAAAAAACGTTTTTTGCAAGAAGACACTTTTTGGTTACATAGTTACCAAATGGTAGGATTTGGGCGTTTATCGGCATTCCGTAAAACAACCTTTAACTCTGATTAACACATTCGGTTTTGTAATTTGGTAACTTTTGGGTACTTTTGCCGTAAAATCACAGTGATGGCAGATATTAAAGCAGATTATTTAGCCTGTCCTATCAGGCAGGTCGTCAGCCGTTTCGGCGACAAATGGTCTTTGCTCGTATTGTTTTTGTTGAACAGGAGCGATACGGGTGTGTTGCGTTTCAATGAGATGCGCCGCTTTATGACGGACTGTTCTCAGAAGATGCTTTCGCAGACGTTGAAGAGTCTGGAACAGAGCCATTTGGTGCATCGTGAGGCTTTTCCGGAGGTTCCACCGCGGGTGGAGTATTCGCTTACGGAAACGGGTCGGTCACTGATGCCTGCCCTCACAGCCCTCATCAATTGGGGAAAGGAACATTTCGATGAGGTTGTAACGGCTTAAATGATGCCTGTCGTGTCAAATCGTGGGATAATCTGAAAAAATTTTTGCTTTTGATGCATTATATTTGAATTATCCCTTGATAACTGCCACAGGGAGCAATCTCGTCTTTACTTTTACGAGGTCAAGTTCGTTGGCAATCACCATGTAGAACGATGAACAGAATAACAATTTACGTGAATAACAATAAAAAAGAACAAGTATGAGCAAGAAAATCATTGCTGTCAATGCAGGACCCAGGAAGGGCTGGAATACAGACACACTCATTATGGAGGCGGCCAAAGGCGCAGAGTCTGTTGGCGCAGAGGTTCAGAAATTCGACCTGTTCAGGCTTGAGAAATATACTGGATGTATCTCCTGCTTCGGGTGCAAACGCGAGAAGAACAAAAGCCATTGCATCTGTCGCGACGGACTGACACCGGTGTTGGATGCCATTCGTGAGTCTGACGGCCTGATCATCGGCTCGCCGAATTATCTCTCAGAGCTGACCGCTTCTTTCCGTGCCTTGTACGAAAGATTGATATTCCAGCATCTGACCTACAACGTAGAGAAGCCCTGTTGCAACGAGCACCCGATACCAGTATTGTTGATCATGACGAGCAACGCTCCAGACAATATGTATATGGGGCTCATGCAGAACTATCAGCAGGTGCTGAACCACTTCGTAGGTCCTACGGAGATTTTTGTCAGCGGCGACACCCTCCAGTTGAAAGACTATGGCAAAACCGACTGGCCTTGGACGTTGTTCAACCCGGAGAGCAAGAAACTCAGACATGAGACCGTCTTCCCGCAGCACATGAAGCAGGTGTTTGAAATGGGGGCCGCCTTGGCCAAAGACCGTTGAGCAAATGTCTAATGCTTATTTGTATATGACAATGACTTGATAAATGATAAAGGATATTGTCTTAGTAGGAATAGGAAGCGGTATAGGTGGCATCTGCCGCTATCTCATATCTCTTTTCATGGGGCAGTCACATAGTGCTTTCCCGTGGGGGACATTCGTGGTGAACATTGTTGGTTGCTTGTTGATAGGTATCCTATGGGGCTTGACAAGTCGTTTTCAGAACCTGTCACCGACATTCTCCCTGTTGCTCATGGTGGGCTTCTGTGGCGGTTTCACCACCTTCTCCACGTTCTCAAAAGAGGGACTGGCCCTGCTACAGGCCAATAATTACACGCTGTTCGCGTTATACACTATAGGAAGTGTGTTACTGGGAATAATGGCAGTGGCATTAGGATATTTTGCAACAAAATAATTGGAGCTATGAGGTGGACTGTACTGGTAGATAATCGCACGAATGCCTCGGTTTTGCAGACCGAGCATGGGCTGTCGATATTCTTGGAAACTGAGCGTCGTCGTATTTTGCTCGACACAGGTGCCAGCGACATGCTCATTCGTAATGCCGAGAAGATGGGAGTTGACCTCAGTAGGGTGGACTATGTGTTTATCTCCCATGGTCATAATGACCATGCAGGAGGGTTGAAGCATTTCATGGCCATCAACAACCATGCGAAGGTCATCGTGTCGCCTCATGCAATGAGAGGAAAATATTTCTCTAAACGTCTGTCCTTGCATAGCATCACGGCAGAGTGGCCGATGGTTCCCCGTGAGCGACTATTAGCCGTCAATCAAAGTGGAGAAATAGCCGATGGACTCTATGTAATAGCCAACATACCGCATATATATCCCATGCCAAAAGGCAATCAACACCTCTTTGTTGAAACGCCTGACAGCGAATACATCCGAGACGAGTTTCGTCATGAGTTGGCCCTATATACGGAAGGCCTCCTGTTTACAGGCTGTGCACACAGCGGACTCGAAAACATCCTCTCGTCCTGTCCGCACCCCGTTAGGACTGTCGTTGGCGGTTTTCATCTGCTCGACAGGCATGAGTCTGATGAAGAACTGACGGACTTGGCCCGACGACTGAAGACCAAATACCCGGACACTCATTTCTTTACCAGTCATTGTACTGGAGATCATGTGTTTGAGGTGATGAAAAATCAGATGGGAAACAGTCTTCAAGCATTCAGCGGCGGCTATCAAAATGCAGATACAGCGATCTAACAAAATTTCCGCTGAACAGGATATTATAATAAAGTTTTAAAAAGGTCTTGGCTGAGGCAGAGCTTCGGAAAGCCTCGGCGTAGATTTCGCCGTAACGGCCGAGATGCTCTAAAGTACAACGCTTAATATCTGCCATATTGTTATTATTTACTGATGATTTCCATTACTATTACTTTAAAGTCCAACCGTTATCGCCATGGTAGATCATCTGATGGGTCATACCGCCGTCGATACAGATGTTCTCGCCCGTGATGAATCCAGCTTTATCGGAGCAGAGATAGAGCGCCATATTGGCTATATCCATTGGATTGCCAACACGTCCTGCTGGTTGCTGGATAGCATCTGAACCTTCATAGACGGTGTAGGCTGTGTCAATCCAACCAGGCGAGATGCTGTTAACACGCACACGACCAGCGAGACTTACTGCCAAGGCATGAGTCAAAGCCGCTATGCCGCCCTTGGCAGCCGTATAACTCTCTGTCTGAGGCTGACTCATACGGTCACGAGAGGAAGAAATGTTGACGATGGCCGCTCCCTTCGTGAAATATGGAGCGAAGAGTTTTGTAAGATAGAACGGAGCCGTAACACCTACACTCAGGGCATATTGGAACTCCTCATAGCTGCATTCGCAGATGCCCTTCATCAGGGGGAGTGCATTATTGATGAGATAATCCACCTGTCCATGCTTCTCTATCACTTCTTTGGCAAATTGCTCCAATGTCTCCTTGTCGGCAAGGTCGCCCACAAAGTGGTTGCCCTGCTGTTTATCTATCACACAAACCATTGCTCCAGCTTTTTGGAACTCCTCCGTGATGCACCGTCCAATGCCTTGTGCACCGCCTGTTACGATGGCTACTTTATCTTTGAAATTCATATATGTTGTTCGCTAAATTGGATTATACAACATGATTCTTTCCAAATCATCCGGCACGAAGACATGACCGCTGAATGCCGTGCTTGCCTCTGCCGTGTACCTCTCTTTGCGCGTCTCGAGTGTCCTGTCCTCGGTGTGGTACAGAATGAGATTTCTGGCGTGAAGCTTAGCGGCCAAACGAGCAGAGTCGAGCACCGTGCTGTGGTGCTTCTCATAGGGCTGAAACAGCTCGCGGTCTTCATAGAGGCAGAACGCCTCGCTCATCAGCCAGTCGGCATCCTCGGCATATTGCTCGCATAGTGGATTGTAAGGCTCATCGCCCAGGCAGCAGAGTCGCTGACCATCGGGCAGCAAGGCAGTGAAACCGAACTGCCGCTCCTTGGTGGAATGGATGTCGAAGCATTGCAAATGCAGGTCACCCACCTCAAATCGTTCTCCGTCCTCCAGCTCATGCATCACGACGATGCTCCCGATACCCTCAGCCTCCTTCTTCGGCAATATCTGCCGACAGATGTCTGTCAGCAGGCGAAGCACCTTCTGATGGCTCCATACATGCAACGAATGATGAAACTGCAGGGCCATGCGCATCATCCATATGCAGCCCAGAAAATGGTCGGTGTGGGCATGGGTCACGAAGAGGTCGTGGATATCCTCGCACCGCATACCGGCCAGTTCCAACTGCGTGAGCACCCCATTGCCCCCACCGGCATCCACCATCAGCACCGTCCCGCCACAGCTATGCAGTGTGAAGCACGTGTTGTAGCATCGGGTGGCAAGTGCATTGCCTGTACCGAGAATGGTGATATAGTAGTTCTTGTTTTGCATTTCGATTTACAGTTCTTGAATCTATTATACTATGAAATCCATCCATTCAGAACGAAGTTGTTTTCCTCTTCAATACTTCCATAAATTGGAATTTATTGTTCTCTACCTTGCTGTTTTGGGGAAATACCAACAAAATACCACATAACTATCCAAAAGACGATTACGCCGATAAAAGCCACGGTGAACCTAGTGTCAGAAAACAGGTCACGTTTCGAGAAATTCACGATGCCATGGAATGCCGCGCAGAAAAGCAACGAATGAGTATCGGTTGCCACCTTTCCTATTCCCCATGAAGCGAAAAGCAGAAGCAAGAAGAAGGGCAAAACACTTCGCTGGGTTAAATCCAAATGCCATAGAAACCACATCACCGTAATGATAAGCACATATTGCCACACAGGTAATCTCCTGAGTTCGTATTGCAAAAATCCTCGCCAACCATATTCTTCCAACAAACCATACACAAATGCAAACAAGCATGTCACGCCCAAGTCCCATCCGCCGATAATGCCAAAAACGATACATGGTATAACTATAGTCGCAATGGATTTCCAGGCAGACTTGCCCAAGAGAGTGTATTCAGTTTTACGTTTGAAGACGAGCATAACCACCAATGCTCCGATAGCAGGACCGAGCCCCGTGGCAAGTGCTGCCGAAACTTGAAGTGCATAGTTCGTTTCAATTGAGGGGAACTTGTTGACGACAAGCAATGATATCAGGCGCACCAATAAGGCTATGATATAAAAAGTAGCTATTGCACCAATATGAATGTTCTTATAACATAAGTTCAGTTTCATGCTAAATTCCGATTTATCGTTCTTTTGTTAATTTATAAACTACCAATGTGGGTAGAATGACCAATAGCAATAAGCTTATCTCCACCAATGCATATGAGCCAAAGTAGTCAACCAATGTCTGGAATTTCAAAACTCCATCCACGAGGAATACCAGGAGGGCAAACCAGCAGATAAAGAAGATGGTCGCGTATTTGATTTTTCTTTTCTTTAATATCATTTGATGATTCGACTAAATTGGAATTTACTTACTTGTTAACCATTCCATCTTTGTTAGGCAAGTAATG
>CAMVAT010000071.1 GCA_947165505.1 uncultured Prevotellaceae bacterium
CAAGATCAAGAAATCCGCTATCTGACACCGCCGTCAGTTGATACAAAAAAGAAAAAATACTGCCGTTTCAAGAAGAGCGGTATCAAGTATATCGATTACAAGGACCCCGAGTTCCTGAAAAAGTTCCTTAACGAGCAGGGTAAGATTCTGCCTCGCCGCATCACCGGCACTTCGCTGAAGTATCAGCGCCGTGTGGCTCAGGCCGTGAAGCGCGCTCGCCAGATTGCTCTTCTCCCGTACGTAACCGATTTGATGAAATAATAAATAGGAGGAAGCAATATGGAAATTATACTGAAAGAAGATATCATCGGATTAGGATATAAGAACGAGATTGTCAATGTGAAGTCCGGTTACGGACGTAACTACCTCATCCCCCAGGGCAAAGGTGTCATCGCTTCGCCTTCTGCTAAGAAAGTGCTCGCAGAGAACCTTCGTCAGCAGGCTCATAAGATCGAGGCCCAGAGGGCTGCCGCTCAGAAACGCGCCGACCAGCTGCAGGATGTCAAGGTGGAAATCGCCATGAAGGTGAGCGCCACCGGTGTGACCTACGGTTCAGTGAACGCTGGTATCGTGGCCGAGGAACTCAAGAAGATGGGCTTCGACATCGAGCGCAAGATTATTACTATGCGCGATGCCAAGCACGTGGGCGAGTTCGAGGCTACCATCCACTTCTACAAAGGCGTGGAGGTGAAGCTGCCCGTGATCGTTGTGGCTGAGGCTCCCAAGGGTGAGCAGGCTCCTGTGGAAGAGGCTCCCGTAGAGGAGGCTCCCAAGGCTGAGGAAGCTCCCGTGGCTGAAGCTCCTGTGGCTGCTCCTGCTGAAGAGGAAGAGGCTCCCGCCGCAGAATAAACGGATAGGGCATTTTTTGCACTGTAAAGCAGTTATATATAAATTCCAACCAACAGCATTGTCGGTTGGGATTTTTTTTGTGTGATGTTTGGTATCGTCATTTTTTTTGATTACTTTTGCAGGCATTACCTGACCATTTATTCTTAACCTCATTTTTATTCTTTTATCATGCAACTACCAAACGGTCATCCTTTATGCAAAGGCAAATATACCATCCGGCGTAAGCTCGGACAGGGTGGCTTTGGCATCACCTATCTCGCTACCACCGCGGATGGAGGCGAGGTGGCCATCAAAGAGTTTTTCATGGGCGACGCCTGTGTGCGCGATGCCCTGACGCTGGCGGTCAGTGTGCCGTCGGCGGGGAGCAAGGCCGAAGTGGAGCGCTACCGCCTCAAGTTCATCAAAGAGGCCAACAACCTGATGAGGCTCCATCATCCCAATATCGTACAGGTGTATGAGGTGTTCGACGAGAATGATACCAGTTATTATGTCATGCAGTACATGCCTGGCGGCTCGCTGCGCGACAACGTGATGCGATACGGTCCCATGGACGAGCCCACGGCACTCAACTATATCCGGCAGGTGGCGTCGGCGCTGCAGTATATGCACAGCCAGCACCATATCTGCCATTACGATGTGAAGCCCGGCAATATCCTCATGGACAACCAGGGCAAGGCACTGCTCATCGACTTCGGCCTGTCGAAAAACTACGACGGCAGCGGACAGCAGACCAGCAGCACGCCCGTGGGCATCAGTGCCGGATATGCGCCACTGGAGCAATACCAGCAGTCGCTGCAAGAGTTCTCGCCCGCCACCGATGTCTATGCGCTCGGCGCCACCCTCTATTTCCTGCTCTCGGGCAAGAACCCGCCCGAGGCCAGCGTGGTGCTCGAACGGGGTGTCATGCCGCCGGCGCAGATGTCGCCACACACATGGGACGCCATACGTATGGCGATGGTGCCCTCGCGGCAGCAACGGCTGCAGACGGTGGATGACTTCTGCATGGTGCTACACTACGGGGCACCTCAGATGGGCGGCGGCACACCGCAGAAGAAAAGCGGAAAAGGATGGGTATGGGCGATTGTCGCGCTTATCGCCGTTCTCGCTGTGGCGGGCATCGTGATGGTGTCCAACGGGGGTGGCGACAGCTACAGCGACCCCGACATCGACAATGGCCCCGTCGCCGATACCACAGACGTGGAAAAAGTGGATGAGCCAGAACCTGAACAACTGTTCGCCACCAAGTACGTAAGCCGGACGGGCAAGAGCGGCAAGGCTTCGTCGAAGGTCATCATCGACTATCCCGTGCAGGGACCTCAGGCGCTGGTCGATGCGGTTCGCTCGTATATCATCGCACTGCTGGCGGCCCAGATCGAGAATATCGGCACCTATAGCGGCGACAGGTCCGACGGCGAGGTGATAGCCGGATACTATGCCGACAAGTACGTGGACTATTTCAATCAGGACGAGGACCTGAAAGAAGACGAAGCAGAGATGGACGTGGAAATCAAGAAGATAGCCGAGACAGACCTCTTCGTCACCTACGAGACGTCAGACTATGTGTATAGCGGCGGGGCTGTCCATGGCATGGAAAGCACCGAGGGCGCTACGTTCAGGAAGTCTGACGGACAGCGTATCACCGCTATCTTCAAGGATACCTACAACGACGACTTCAAACAACTGGTCATTGACGAGGTGACCACGAAGCATAACCTGTCGCTCGACGATATAGCTACGTTCAACGAAGATTTCAAGTACAGTCCGATGCCCAAGACATCGCCATACCTCTCGCGCGACGGCGTCGAACTGCGATACATGCCCTACGAGATCGCCTCATACAGTGAAGGCATCCTCGATGTGACACTCTACTGGTGGCAGGTCAAGGACTATCTCACCACCGACGCACGCGCGCTCTGTCCGCAAGAACTGGAATAACCACCCTAAAAACCTACTATCTATGTATTTACGACAAGGACAACAGCTCAACCACGGCAAATATACCATCCAGCAGATGCTCGGGCAGGGTGGTTTCGGCATCACCTACCTCGCCACCACAGCCGACGGCGGGCAGGTGGCTGTCAAGGAGTTTTTCATGAAGGATGCCTGCATGCGCGAGGCCGACTCCATGCGCGTCACCGTGCCCACCGAGGGCGTCAGGGCCGACGTGGAGCGATACCGGAAAAAGTTTATCAAGGAGGCCAACAACCTGCTGCGCCTGCGCCATCCCAATATCGTCGAGGTGTATGAGGTGTTCGAGGAGAACGACACCGACTACTATGCCATGCAGTACATGCCGGGCGGTTCGCTGCGCGACCATGTGATGCAGCATGGCCCCATGGACGAGCCGACGGCCCGCAGTTATATCCTGCAGGTGGCGTCGGCGCTGCGCTATATGCACGAGCGCAAGCACCTGTGCCACTACGACGTGAAGCCCGGCAATATCCTCATCGACGGCGAGGGGCAGGCCATGCTCATCGACTTCGGACTGTCGAAAAACTACGACGGCAGCGGTCAGCAGACCAGCAGCACGCCCGTGGGCATCAGTGCGGGCTATGCGCCCATCGAGCAGTACCGGCAGTCGCTCAGCGAGTTTTCGCCCGCCACCGATGTCTATGCGCTCGGGGCCACGCTCTACTTCCTGCTCACTGCGCAAAACCCGCCCGAGGCGAGTGTCGTGCTCGAACAGGGACTCCCCCGTGGCGCTGGCATCTCCGACAGCCTTTGGCAAGTCATCACCAAAGCCATGCAGCCCGTGCGCCAACAGCGCTATCAGTCGATGGCAGAGATGGTCAGGGCGCTGGAATATGAGACGGGGCAGGACACGGTAGCCATGCAGACCGCTTCCGTGCAAGAGCCGCCAACGGCCACCGTGGTGCAGGCAGACACGCCGCAGGCCGGCAATCAGGTGCCGCCACCCTATGTCGAATATCCGTCGCAGCCAAAAGACAACAGCAAGACGGCGCTGTGGGCGCTGCTCGGATTGCTCGCCGTGGGAGTCGTCGTGGCGATTGTCATGATGATGTCGAAGAATGAAAAAACGCCAGCTCCGGATGTCTGGGATGGTCCTACGCCGGAAGAGATAGCTGATTCGGTGGCGGCAAATGCTGCAGAATGGGAAGAAAATGTTGTCGATTCAGCAGCTATGGCCGCCCCAGCTTACGAAGAGGATGCTGTGGCCGAGGAGAATCCCATCGACGTCACCGAGCACATGGACTGGTCGGGTGCGTTCATCATCAATGGCAAGCGTTATCCCGTGCGCCTGTCGTTCTACGAGCGCTACGACTACGTCCTCAACTCTGAGGCCGACTATACCAACGTGAATGCTGGCACGCGTCTCACCATGCGTGCCGAGAAAAACGGGTCGTGCTATGAGTTCAACGGCTCCGACGGCTCCTATCCCCTGCACATCTCGGTCTGCGAGACCGGTGCCGGACACTACGAGGGCACGGCCAGCGGGCAGTTCTCCGCACAGGCCGTCTTCGACAAACGATAAGAAGAAACATTCGCCTCAACAACGGATTCCACGGATTTCACGGATTTATAACCTGCTGATTATCAGCAATAACAAAAATCTGTGAAATCTGTGGAATCCGTTGTCTATTTCAATTGACACGCCCTTGACCCGATTCCCCTGACTCGGTTGTCAAAATCGTTGTCAAAAGAAAGACGGCACCGTAGTGCCGTCTAATTATTAGTAGAAATAATCGTGGTCAAGAATTGCGATAATGCTCGCTCTGCTGGCGTATCAGTTCGGCATCGTCGAAGTAGTTGATGCGCATGGCGCTGCGCACCTCGCTCATGGTCTGTGCTGCCGTCTCGCGCGCCTGTTCTGTTCCACGCTTCAGTATATTGTAAATCTCGGGGATGTCTTGCTCAAACTCATGGCGGCGCTCACGCATCGGAGCCAGGAATTTGTTGAGCACCTGATTGAGGAATTTCTTGCATTTCATGTCGCCCAGGCCGCCGCGGCGGTAGTGAGCCTTCAGCTCGTCCAGGTTCTGATACTCGGGCCAGAACTCGGCAAAGTCGGCGTCGGTAGAGAAAGCGTCGAGATAGGTGAACACGGCATTGCCCTCCACCTGTCCGGGGTCATCCACACGCAGGTGGTTCGGGTCGGTGTACATCGAACGCACTTTCTGCCATACCTCATCGGCACTATCGCTCAGGTAGATGCAGTTGCCAAGGCTCTTGCTCATCTTCTCCTTGCCGTCGGTGCCGGGCAAACGGCGGGCGGTGGCATTCTCGGGCAACATGATATTAGGCTCTACCAATACGGGAGCGTAGGTCTGGTTGAAACGGCGCACCAATTCGCGTGTCAGCTCCAGCATCGGCTCTTGGTCTTCGCCCACAGGCACCACCGTCGATTTAAACAGGGTGATGTCGGCTGCCTGGCTCACAGGGTAGCAGAAGAACCCCAGCGGGATATTGGCCTCGAAGTTACGCATCTTGATTTCGGTCTTCACCGTCGGGTTGCGCTGCACGCGGCTCACGGTCACCAGGTTCATCAGATAGGTGGTCAGCTCTGCCAGTTCGGCTATCTGGCTCTGGATGAAGAGCGTGCATTTATTGGGGTCGAGACCGGCGGCCAGATAGTCTAACGCCACCTCGATGATGTTCTGCCGTATCTTCTCCGGATTGTCGGCATTGTCGGTCAGTGCCTGCACGTCGGCCATGAATACAAACATCTTGTCGTAGTCGCCGGCTTCTTGCAGTTGCACACGACGCCGCAGCGAACCGATATAATGACCCAAGTGCAGTTTACCTGTCGGACGGTCGCCCGTCAATATGATTCTTCCCATTTTACGTGATGATATTTATTTTTAGTTATGATTGCTCCTTGATGCTGAAATGTCATGCCAGCACAAAAATTGCGTGCAAAGTTATACATTTTTCTTTAATTAGCATCCTTAAATGAAGATTTTGAAGCTTTTATTTTTAAGAATGAATAAAAATGCGTATTTTCGCAACCATAAACCATCACTATTTAGCCTGACAATTATGAGAGAATGTTTCCGCTGTCATGCGATGATTTCCGACAAAGCGCAGTTCTGCCCGGTGTGCGGTTCACAGCAGCCGACGTCACCCCACGGGTCTTATCAGCCGACGCAGACCCAGGACGCTCATCCCCAGAATAGTCAATATGGCGGTCCGCCCGCCGCTCACGGGCAAAAGAGCAACGGATGGGTTTGGGCGTTGGTCGCCTTCCTCGCGGCAGCGGTGCTCGGGGTAGGGGGGTGGCTGGTTTATGACAAGCTGATCCGTGCCGATGATGCGCCTGTCTTCGTGCCGGCAGACGGCAACCTGGGCAATGAAAAGAAAACGGCCGACGACACAAAGGCCCGCAAAACCAAGGCCGATCTAGACAAGAAATCGGACGCGGATAAGAAAACCGGGAAGGACAGACAAGAGAAGAAAGAGAGTGCCTCGGACGAGCCGGCGCGTCCCGCCAAGACCACGGCACAGCCCAGCGGTCCGTACAGCATGACGGGCTCGGTGGATAAATATCCTATCACCATGAGCATCAGTATCACCGACGGCGATGTCTATGGCACCTATTATTACCATTCTCAAGGCAGCGGCAAGCGCATGACGCTCACGGGCACCATCTCGGCCGACAGACGCATGTATCTGGAGGAATATGCCCCCGACGGCATCAATACGGGTTATTTCGAGGGCTCCTTCGACGGCACCACCTATGCCGGCCATTTCTCTAATTATGAGAAAGACTCGCACCTCTACTTCTCGCTCAAGACGCAATAATCGACGCCACATCGCCAAAAAAGGAGTCAACGGCCATCGCCCTTGACTCCTTTTGGTTCTCTTACGAGTTCATCGCTTACTTATTCTTCAGCAGGTCGCGAATCTCACCGAGCAGTTTCTCCTCGTTGCTGGGCTCGGGCTCGGCAGCGGGCTCCTCTTCCTTCTTCTTGTTCAGCTTGTTCATGCCCTTGATCATCAAGAAGATACAGAATGCGATGATCAGGAAGTCGATGATGTTCTGGATAAACGTACCGTACTTCAGTTCGGCATCACCTACCTTGATGGCCAGGTTGGTGAAGTCAACACCGCCCGTGATGGTGCCGATAAGGGGCATCAACACGTCATCGACCAACGAACTGACGATTTTACCGAAGGCACCGCCAATGATCACACCGACAGCCATGTCCATCACGTTGCCCTTCATGGCAAACTCTTTGAACTCTTTAATAAATCCCATAATAATAATTTTTTAATAAGTGAATGATTTGAAACTATTATTTCCTTATTTTGTAATCTCTGTTTTGCAATCTCAAGCTCATGCTCTTGATTTATCTCATTTTAATTGTTCTATAATATTCTTTAATCTTAATTAAGAAAGAATTCATGTGCAAATTTAAATGATTTTTTGTAACTTTGCACACGAAATAAGAAAAAAATGTCAAAACGGCATAAAAAATTGATTTTATTGGTATAAACCGTTTAAAATATTTTAAAAAAAATGACAAAAGTTGCAATTAACGGCTTCGGCCGTATCGGTCGCCTCGCTTTCCGTCAGATGTTCGAGGCTGAAGGTTATGAAGTAGTAGCTATCAACGACTTGACCAGCCCCAAGATGCTGGCTCATCTGTTGAAGTATGACACCGCTCAGGGTGGTTTCTGTGGCAAGTTCGGTGAGAACAAGCACACTGTTGAGGCTGGTGAGGACTTCATCGTAGTTGATGGCAAGAAGATCACCATCTATGCTATTCCTAACGCTGCTGAGCTGCCTTGGGGTAAGCTGGACGTAGACGTTGTACTCGAGTGCACAGGTTTCTACACATCTAAGGAGAAGGCTTCTGCTCACCTGACTGCTGGTGCCAAGAAGGTTGTTATCTCTGCTCCTGCTGGTAACGATCTGCCCACCATCGTTTACAATGTAAACCACAAGACTCTGACTCCTGCTGACACCGTTATCTCAGCTGCTTCTTGCACCACCAACTGCCTGGCTCCTATGACCAAGGCTCTGAACGACTACGCTCCCATCCAGAGCGGTATCATGACCACCGTTCACGCTTACACTGGCGACCAGATGATTCTCGACGGTCCTCAGCGCAAGGGTGATGTGCAGCGCGCACGTGCCGGTGCCCAGAACATCGTGCCCAACTCTACCGGTGCTGCCAAGGCTATCGGTCTGGTGATTCCCGAGCTCAACGGCAAGCTCATCGGCGCCGCTCAGCGCGTTCCCACTCCCACCGGTTCTACCACTATCCTGCACGCTGTCGTGAAGGGTGAGGTGACTGTCGAGGACATCAACGCTGCCATGAAGGCTGCTGCCAACGAGTCGTTCGGCTACACCGAGGAGAAGCTCGTTTCGAGCGACATCATCGGCATGAAGTACGGTTCGCTCTTCGATGCTAACCAGACCATGGTCAGCAAGATCGGTGACGGCAACTCTCTGGTGCAGGTGGTAGCTTGGTACGACAATGAGAACTCTTACACTTCTCAGATGGTTCGCACAATCAAATACCTCGCTGAACTCAAATAATATCAGATAGCATTTTCTCAAAACCGCCGGCAGCAATACCGGCGGTTTTTTTGTGGCTCTGCCCCCTCGCTCCCCGCCTGTTGCCCCCTCGCTCCCTGCCTGTTAATAAATGTTATTATTTCGTTCCTGCGGGATGAGAATAGGAGGATATTCCGTATTTTTGCAACAAAACACCGCCTCTATCACATGAAACTGCTAACGATTCTCGGACCGACAGCCACTGGAAAAACATCTCTCGCGGCGCATGTAGCGGCAGTGGCGCATGCCGAAATTATCAGTGCCGACAGCCGACAAGTATATAAGAGAATGGATATCGGCACAGGCAAAGACCTCGCCGACTATACGGTGGGGGGGCAGGTTGTGCCCTGTCATCTGATCGACATCTGTGAGCCGGGCACCAAATACAACCTCTTTCAATACCAACAAGACTGTTACGATGCCTATCAAGACATCAGAAACCGACAGGCCGAGGCCATCCTCTGCGGGGGGACGGGACTTTATATCGAGGCGGTGCTCAAAGGATACCAACTGTCGCCCGTGCCGCAAAACGATGAACTGCGTAGCCAACTCGAAGGGAAAAGCCTCGGCCAACTGACCCGGATGCTCGAAGAGCTGAAGCGCAGAAACCATTCCAACATGCACAACACTACGGATGTGGATTCGTGTCAAAGGGCTATCAGGGCCATTGAGATAGAGACCTACAACCTCAGCCATCCCATGCCGCAGCGACAACTGCCGCCCATCGACTCTGTCATCGTGGGCGTGAGCATCGACAGAGACGAGCGGAGGGCGAAGATCACCAAGCGCCTGAAAGCACGCCTCGAAGAGGGGATGATAGACGAGGTGAGGGGCTTGCTCGATAGCGGCATACCACCCGAAAACCTGCTCTATTACGGACTGGAATATAAATTCGTGACGCAATACGTCATCGGGGAAATCAACTACGACGAGATGTTCCGCCAACTCGAAATCGCCATCCATCAGTTTGCCAAACGGCAGATGACATGGTTCAGGGGCATGGAGCGGCGCGGATTCCATATCCACTGGGTCGATGCCATGCTGCCGATGGAGGAAAAGGTAGAAAAAGTGCTCGCTATATGGGGCTTTTAGAGGTGAGAGGTAAGAGGTAAGAGGTAAGAGATATGCCTCGCCGCGCAAGTAGGGACAGGGCGTGCCCTGTCCGTAGTGAGAATATCAAATGGCGACTACTTTCGGACAGGGCACGCCCTGTCCCTACTTCCAAATCTCAACCCTCAACCCTCAAATCTCAACCCTCAAATCTCAACCCTCAAATCTCAACCCTCAAATCTCAAACCTCAAACCTCAAACCTCAAATCTCAAACCTCAAATCTCAAATCTCAAATCTCAATGCAAAAGTGGGGTATCATATACTGTCCGAACAGTAGTCATTTCAGACCGCAGAAACGGTGGGAGAAAATTCAAACCGTGCTCAATCAGTACCATATCGACTATGACTATGTGCAAAGCGAAAGCGCGTCAAGCGTTTTCCGGCTCGTAGGGATGATGGTCGAGAATGGTTACCGCACCATCATCATCGTCGGGGGCGACTCCGCGCTCAATGATGCGGTTAACTGTATCATGACGTACCCGCCGGAGAAAAGAGAGCAGGTGCGCCTCGGGGTCATTCCCAACGGCAAGATCAATGACTTCGCCCACTTTTGGGGGATGAAAGAGAATGATATCGAGCAGACGGTCAGATGGCTCAAACAGCAGCGGGTCAGAAAGATTGACCTGGGCTGCATCAGATATACCAACAGCATGCACGAGAAGTGCCACCGCTATTTCCTCAACAGCCTCAATGTCGGACTTGTGGCCTCGGTCATGAACCTGCGTCGCAAGACGAGGGGCTATCTCGGCTCTACCATCCTCTCTTTCATACCATCGTCGCTGATGATGGTGTTCCAACGGTTGGAATATAAAATGAAAATAGATATCAACGACGAGAAGATACAACGCAAGGTGATGACCCTCTGTATCGGCAACGCCCCGGGATACGGTTTCACACCCAATGCCGTGCCATACAACGGGTGGCTCGATGTGTCGGTGGTCTATCACCCCCATGTCACACAGCTCATCGAGGGCTTCTATCTGCTCTACAGCGGAAAAATTCTCAACCACCGCGATGTGCATCCCTACCGCACACGCGAGGTGGTGGTCGAGAAAGCTCACAAAGCCAGCATCGGCATCGACGGCCGACTGATGAACGCTCCCGAAGGACCTTTCAAGGTGACGGTGGAGCCTGAGGTCATCAATTTCCTCATTCCGCAGTGACGAAACATAAAAAATCAACAAAAAACACAAAAAAGTGACGCTTTATTTGTCTGTAAAAAGAAAATTAAGTACTTTTGAACATTCTTTTGACTCTACTAATCGTTAAACCTTAATAGAACAACAAACTATGAGTTATCTCAGACTGGAAAAAGCCTTGATGACCAATTTGGAAGAATCTCTGCCGCGCGAGTTGCTACGCACCAACCGCTCGGGAGCGTATTCCTGTTCTACGATTGTTGACTGCAACACCAGAAAGTATCACGGACTGCTCGTCGTGCCCATACCAGAGCTCGACGATGAGAACCATGTGCTCCTTTCTTCGCTCGACCCCACCGTCGTGCAGCATGGCGCAGAATTCAATCTCGGACTGCACAAATACCAAGGCAACAATTACAGCCCGAAAGGGCACAAGTACATCCGGCAATTTGATTGCGACAAAGTGCCGACAACCATCTATCGCGTAGGAGGCGTCATCCTCAAAAAAGAGGTCGTCTTCCAGCATTATGAGGACAGAATCCTCATCCGCTATACGCTCGAAGATGCTCACTCTGCCACAAAACTGAGGTTCAGACCCTTCCTCGCGTTCAGAAGCGTTAGGCAGTTCACACACGAGAACTATACGGCATCGCGCGACTATCAACTCGTTGACAATGGAATCAAGACTTGTATGTATGCCGGATACCCCGACCTCTATATGCAGTTCTCTAAGAAAAATGAGTTTATCTTCGCACCCGACTGGTACCGTGGCGTGGAATACCCGAAAGAGCAGGAGAGGGGATACGCTTCTAACGAAGACCTCTATGTGCCCGGATATTTCGAGCTGGACATCAAAAAGGGAGAAAGCGTCGTCTTCTCCGCTTCTACTTCTGAAATCAAGTCGTCAACGCTCAAGAAACTATGCGAGCAGGAGATACAGGAGCGCGCACCACGCGACAACTTCTTCCACTGCTTAGTCAATGCGGCTCACCAGTTCCACAAACGTGAGAAAAACGACGACAGATACCTGCTCGCAGGATATCCGTGGTTCAAGTGCCGCGCCCGCGACACGTTCATCGCCCTGCCGGGACTCACACTCGCTATCGAAGAGCAAGACTACTTCGAGCTGGTGATGAAGACAGCAGAAAAAGGACTGCGTGAGTTCATGGAGGAGAAACCCCTCACCGCTAAGATATACGAGATAGAGCAGCCCGACGTGCCTCTGTGGGCAGTATGGGCCATTCAGCAATACGCCAAGGAGTGCGGACGCCCCAAGTGCTATCAGATGTACGGCCAGTTGGTCAACGACATCATCGACTATATCATCTCTGACAAACACCCCAACCTGTGGCTCGAAACCAACGGACTGCTCCGTACCGAAGGTAAAGACAAGGCGGTGACATGGATGAACTCGACAGCCAACGGACGGCCCGTGGTGCCCCGCTCGGGATTCATCGTGGAATTCAATGCGCTGTGGTACAACGCACTGCGCTTTGCCGCCTCGCTCGAAGCAGAGAACGGACACGAGGAGCGCGCAGCTGAACTGGAGAAACGCGCCGAACTGTGCAAGACATCCTTCGTAGATACGTTCCTCAACGAATATGGCTACCTCTACGACTATGTCGATGGAAACATGGTCGATTGGAGCGTCAGACCCAATATGATCTTCGCCGTCGCACTCGACTACTCGCCTCTCTCGCAAGAGCAGAAGAAGAGCGTGCTCGATGTGTGCACACGCGAACTGCTCACACCTAAGGGACTGCGCTCGCTCTCGCCCAAGAGCGGTGGATACAACCCCATGTACGTAGGGCCGCAGACACAGCGCGACTACGCCTACCACCAGGGCACGGCATGGCCATGGCTCGGAGGATTCTACATGGAGGCATGTCTCAAACTCTACAAGCGCACACGTCTCAGCTTTATCGAGCGGCAGATGGTGGGCTATGAAGAGGAGATGGACTATCACTGCCTCGGCACCATCAGCGAACTGTTCGACGGCAACCCGCCCTTCCACGGACGCGGAGCCATGTCGTTTGCCATGAATGTGGCAGAGATTCTGCGCACGCTCAATCTCTTGGAATCGTATAACTATCAAAAATAATAGGAGGCTACGACAATGAAAGTTTTAATGTTTGGATGGGAGTATCCTCCTCATGTGTTCGGTGGACTTGCCACCGCCAATTTCGGTATCTCTGAAGGATTGCACGCACAGGGCAACATGGATATCACACTCTGCCTGCCGCACCCCTTCGGCGATGAAGACCAGACGGCTGCACGCATCGTGGCCATGAATGCCGTGCCTATCGCTTGGCGCGACGTTGACCGCGACTATGTCAGCAGCCGCGTGGGCAATATCATGGACCCGGACTATTATTTCCGGTTGCGCGACCATATCTATGCCGACTTCAACTATATGCACGTCAACGACCTCGGAGCCATGGAGTTTGCAGGGGGATACCCCAAAAACCTGCACGAGGAAATCAATAACTATTCTATCATCGCAGGCGTCGTGGCACGCACCGAGGAGTTCGACATCATCCACGCGCACGACTGGCTCACCTATCCCGCAGGAATACATGCCAAAAACGTGAGCGGAAAACCCCTCTGCATACACGTGCATGCCACCGACTTCGACCGCTCCAGAGGCAAGGTCAACCCCACGGTCTATTCGATAGAGAAAGACGGCATGGATAATGCCGACTGCATCATGTGCGTGTCGGAGCTCACCAGGCAGACGGTCATCAACCACTATTTCCAAGACCCGCGCAAGGTGTTCACCGTGCACAATGCCGTATATCCGCTCAAACAGGAACTGCAAGACATACCCCGGCCCGACCATACCAACAAGGAGAAGGTGGTCACCTTCCTCGGACGTATTACCATGCAGAAAGGTCCGGAGTACTTCGTCGAGGCGGCCAACATGGTGCTGCACCGCACACGCAATGTCAGATTCTGCATGGCGGGCTCGGGCGATATGATGGATGCCATGATAGCACTCGCCGCCGAGCGCGGCATCGCCGACCGCTTCCACTTCCCGGGATTCATGCGCGGCAAACAGGTGTATGAGTGCCTCAAAGATTCTGATGTATATGTCATGCCGTCGGTCAGCGAACCCTTCGGCATCTCACCCCTCGAGGCCATGCAGTGCGGCACACCGTCTATCATCTCTAAGCAGAGCGGATGCGCCGAGATTCTTGAGAACTGCATCAAAGTGGATTATTGGGATATTCACGCCCTCGCCGATGCCATCTACTCGATCTGCCACAACGACTCGCTCTTCCATTATCTGCAGGATGAGGGCAAGCGCGAGGTCGATCAGATCACGTGGGAGAAAGTGGGCGCATGGATCCTCACGCTCTATAAACGCACCCTCGGATGGGAGTGAGACTGACTGCTCTAATTGGATGACCCGATGCCCCTGTTGGTCTTCCCCTTAGCGGGATTTGAGGGGGCCCTATCAATAAACACAACTGACCCGATGCCCCTATTGGTCTTCCCCCTCGGGGGATTAGAGGGGGGCTAATAATATGAAGACAATTTGCTTATATTTTGAGATACATCAAATCATACATCTCAAACGCTACCGTTTCTTTGATATCGGTACCGACCATTATTATTACGATGATTACGAGAATGAGCGCTCCATCACCGACATCGCCGAGCGCTCGTATATGCCGGCCCTCAATGCCATCGAGGAGATGATCAAGAAGCACGGCGATTATTTCAAAGTGGCCTTCTCGCTCTCTGGCGTGGGCATGGAGCAGCTCGAGATGCACGCTCCGCAGGTGCTCGAGAAACTGCAAGATCTCAACCGCACTGGATGCGTTGAGTTCCTGGCCGAACCCTATTCTCACGGACTGTCGTCGCTCATCAACGAGGAGACGTTTGCCGCCGACGTGAAGAAGCAGGCCGCAAAGATCGAAGAGTATTTCGGACAGAAGCCGCAGGTGCTGCGCAACTCGTCGCTCATCTACAGCGACGACATCGGCGGACA
>CAMVAT010000072.1 GCA_947165505.1 uncultured Prevotellaceae bacterium
GCACACCCGAGCAGAATGCGTTCCTCGACGGTCTGAGCCGCACATACCAGTTGCCCAAGAGCTATATCCCCACCGACACGGTCTATATCACCGTAGATAAGGACGCGGTGCGCCGCAGCGGCATGAAACTGCCCGCCGGCGACTCCATCCCCGACCGCATGGTCATCTCGCTCAAAGGACAGAACCGGCTGATTAAAAACGAGTTGATGATGCTCGAGATGCTGGCCGAGTCGAACTGGAGCCGGCCGATGTATATCGCCTCGACCGTGGGCACCGACAACTACCGCCCGCTGGCCAAGAATATCATCCGCGAGGGTCTCAACTACCGCATCGTGCCCTACACCACCGATGGCGAATCGACCATCGATGCCGACAAGACCTACGAACTGCTGATGAACAAGTTCCTCTGGGGTGGTGTTGACAACACATCAGCCGATGTCTATCTCGACCAGACGGTGTATCGCATGTGCTGCACGCACCGCCGGCTCTTTGCCGAGACGGCCACGGCCTTGATAGCCGAGGGCAAGACCGACAAGGCCGCCAAGCTGCTGGCCAAGATGGAAGAGGCCTTCCCCGACTACTACATGACCAACGACTACATCAGCGGCACTATCGACATCATCAGTGCCTACCTCGCCATCGGCGACCAGAAAAAAGCCAAAGACAAGCTCGAGAAGTTGTGGAAGAACACCAGCCAATATCTCGACTGGTACAGCACGCTGCCCGACGACATGCGTGCCTTGGAAGAGATCGACTGCATCACCTATTGTGTGACCAACACCGACATTCCCGGCTTCTTTGCCCAGACAGGTCAGAAAGGAAAAGCCATCGAGGCCGCCAACAAGCTCTGGGGCAGCACGGTATGGTATCTGAACCGCTACATGGAGGGCAACATGTCGGCTGGCTACTGGAAGTTTGAGAAATACTATGTCAGAGCACTTTACGGACTGTGCACCGTGATGAACGACGTTGACGAAGCATGGGCCGACCAGCACGCAGCCGCGTTCAACGGCTACTACCGTCAAGTGCAAATGATGCTCTTCCCGCCTCAAGACATCCCAACCACTGGCATCGGAGAAGAGTAAGACATGATTCTTGAGCAGCCGTCGTTTTGGTTGCGCTGGCTCTTTCCGAAGGCGATTTGGCGCATGGACAAGAACGAGCGTTCGGTTTATCTGACGTTCGATGACGGTCCCATACCCGAATCCACGCCTTTCATCCTTGAGACGCTGGCCCACTACGGCATCAAGGCCACCTTCTTCATGGTGGGCGACAATGTGCGTAAGTACCCCGACCTCTACCGTCAGATCGTAGAGGCGGGGCACCAAGTGGGCAACCATACGTTCAACCATCTGGGTGCCTTCAAGCACTGGGCCACGACGTATATCATCAACACGTTCAAGGCCAATGAGCTGATACACGCCCACCTGTTTCGTCCGCCCCACGGTGTGATGCGCTGGAGCGAATACTACTGGCTGCGCAAGGAGTTTAAGATCATCATGTGGGACCTGGTGACGCGCGACTATTCAAAGTGGATGACCGCCGAAGACGTGGTCAACAACGTGAAGCAGTACGCGCGCAACGGCTCGATCATCACCTTTCACGACTCGCTCAAGAGCATCGACAAACTCATCACGGCCCTGCCCGAGAGCATCGAGTGGCTCCGCAGCGAAGGGTATGAATTCAAGGTGTTTCCGTAGGGACTTTAGAGGTGAGAGGTAAGAGATATGTTTCGGGGCAGGGGGCAGGGGGCAAGGGGCAGGAGATATGCCACGAACACTCAACACTAAACACTCAACACTAAACACATATGCCACGAACACTCAACACTCAACTCCCCCCCGTTCGCCTCGTTCGTCGGGATTTGCAATCCCGACGTATGGAGTATCAGCATTTGCAATGCGAAAAAACTGTAAGAACACTCAACACTGTACACTAAACGTGTTTCGGGGCAGGGGGCTTTCACTGTGAACATTGAACTTTTTGATATGCTCTGCTTCCCATTTATCGTGCTTAGCATGGTAATTACTCCCCTCCCTGCAAGGGAGGGGCCGGGGGGTGGGTCTGCCTCTATACCAACTTGTCAACCATAAAAACTGAAACGATCAAATCCGAGGCCCTGCGTCTCGGTTTTTCTGCCTGCGGCGTGGCACGTGCCAGGGCGGTGGACGGCGCTACGGCTGATGATTTCCGCAGCTGGATAGCGCGTGGCGCCCATGCCGGCATGGATTATATGGCGCGGCACACCGACATGCGGCTCGACCCGCGCCTGCTCATGCCCGGCGTGAAGAGTATCGTGAGCGTAGCCCTCAACTACGCTCCGCGCGATCGCATACCCAAAGGCGAACCGCAATTGGCCGTCTATGCCTACGGACAAGACTACCACGACATCGTCAGACCACGGTTGCACCAGTTGGCAGCCGCCTTGGGGATAGAGCACTACCGCGCCTTCTGCGACAGTGCCCCCGTGTTGGAGCGTTACTGGGCGGTGCAAGCCGGTCTGGGCTGGATAGGCCGCAACCAACAGCTGATCATCCCCCATGCGGGCAGCATGTTTTTCTTAGGCGAACTGTTCATCGCATCCGAGTGCGACCATTACGACCATCCCCTACCCTCGCGCTGCGGCACGTGCAGGGCGTGTCTTGATGCCTGCCCCACCGGGGCCATCACCGTCTCCGAGGGCGGACAACCCCAGATCGACGCCCGCCGTTGCCTGTCATATCTCACCATCGAGAACCGCGGCGACATTCCCTCCGACATCGCCGCCCTGATGCACGGCACCATCTATGGTTGCGACCGCTGTCAGGAGGCATGTCCGTGGAACCGTTTTGCCACGCCCACCGCCGAACCGCTGTTGCAGCCCCGCCCAGAATTGTTGCTGATGACGCGTGAGCGTTGGTCGCAGCTCACCCCCGAACAATATCGCGCCCTCTTCAAGGGCAGTGCCGTGAAGAGGGCGAAATACGAGGGATTGATGCGGAATGTTCGATTAGCAGACCCACCCCCGACCCCTCCCTTGGAGGGAGTAAGACCCACCCCCGCCCCCTCCCTTGCAGGGAGGGGAGTAAATAGTTTCGGAGCAAGGGGCAAGGGGCAGGGGGCAGGAGATATGCCACGAACACTCAACACAGTACACTAAACACTAAACGTGTTTTGGGGCAGGGGGCAAGGGGCAGGGGGCAGGAGATATGCCACGAACACTAAACCCTCAACCCTAAACCCTCAACCCTAAACAAAATATTCCGCTGCACTAGTAGGGACAGGGCGTGCCCTGTCCGCCATTTATCGCAATCGTCGTGCTAACCACTCCCTCCCCTCGGGGAGGGCCGGGGAGGGGGCATCTACTTCTTCACCTCCGTCACATCGTTGTCGCCGGGGAAGAAGCGCAGTCCTTTACACTCGGTGGCATCGGCTTTGTATGCCTTCCACTCCACTTGATCCCATTTTATCTGGTCGGTGCTCTGTGCCACAGGCACATGCGGGATGAGCGACCCGTCGCGCACCAGGATGATGCAAGGGATGTCGCCCGCCTTAATGGTGTGATAGCCCGGAGCATACACCTTGCCCGTCTGGTAGTCTATCCACTTGCCTTTGCCATCCTCGCCCAGGGCCGGCAGATAGACGGTACGCTCGTTGCCGCTCTCCATGAGCGGAGCCACAAGCATCTGAGCGCCATACATATACTGGTCTTCGCAGTACCATGCACCCGGGTCGTGCGGAAACTCCACCAGCATGGCACGCACCATGGGCAATCCGCGATTGGAGCAGTCCTTAGCCTGCGCATAGACGTAGGGCATCAGTTGGTATTTCATCTCGGCACACTGGCGGAACGCATCGGTAAACGACTCGCTGATGAGCCACGGTTCGGTGGGAGGAGCGCCGTGCGCGCGTGTATGCGACGAGAGGAAGCCGAAGGGCAGCCACCGGCGGTAGATATCCTCGGGCGAGGCTGTGACGAAACCGCCCATGTCGTGGCTCCAGAACGAGAAACCGCTCAGTCCGAAACTCAGACCGCCGCGCAGGTCGCCCATCATGCCCGTATTATTGGTGGCCGCGTCGCCACCCCAGTGCAGCGGATAGCGCTGCGAGCCGGCCCATGCCGAGCGGGCCCAGATCACCCCCTCGCCCTGGTTGGTGCTGTTGATGACCTCCCACAGCGCCTTGTTGTAGCGCACGGGATAGAGGTTATGCTCATACAGTCCCGTCTTGCCCGAGGCATAGAGCCCGTTGAGCGGAGCCGCCTCGCCGAAGTCGCACTTGATGGTGGCCACGCCTTGGCGCAGCAGACCGTCGATCTTACCTTGATACCACGACACCGTAGCTGGGTTCGACAGGTCGAGCACAGCATCCTCGTAGGGCATGCCGCCCATCGCGTTCTTCACGTGCATGCCCCTCTCTACTATCTCATTGAAATAACGGTTTTTGGGCGTGAAGTAAGGCAGTTGCCAGAGGCAGACGTGGAATCCGTCTTTCTTCATCTGCGAGAGCATGGCACGCGGGTTGGTGAAGCGGTCTTTGGCAAACTCGTAGTCGCACTGCCAGTCCACGCCAAACCAGCCTGTGTCGAAGTGAATCACGTCGCACGGTATCTGATGGGCACGCAACTGCCGCGCCACCTCCAGTCCTTCGCTTTGCGAGAAATAGGTGATACGGCTCATCCATGTGCCGAACGTCCATAGCGGCAACATCGGGCTCTTGCCCGTCACCTCGGTATATTCGTAAAGGATATCCTTGGGTTCGCCGAAGAAGATGAAGAAGTCCATCGTCTCGTCGGCCATGAACAGCCGGTCGGCCCCTATGTACGACGCGCCGAAGTCGGCCGTCACGGGAGCGCTGGTGTGCATGAAGATGCCGTAGCCGCGGTTGCTGAAGAAGAAAGGCACGGGCTTATACATGCCGTCGGTCTCCGGTCCCTGCGGGTCGGTCACGAAGAGGTGCACCTTCTGTCCCACCTTGTTTAATGAGGTGAATGACTCGCCGCATCCGTAGATACGCTCGCCGGGCGAGAGCAGAAACACGGGGTTGATGCTTCTGGAGTTGTCCGACCCCCGTTTGATGAAGTTGAAGGGTATGAGCTTCACCTGCGTGGAGTCGTTGTCGATGAGTGCGCGCGTCTGTGTCATGATTTTGCCGTCGGCATCGCGCAGGATGATGCGCCAGGGGTATTTCTGTATCTCCACGCTTCCGTATTCGCTCTGATACACCACCGCCCGTCCGTTGTCCGATGCCCGCCAGGCGTTGCTCGTCTTGGGCGTGCCGTTGAGCATGGGGTCGGTGGCATCCTCGTCTTTAGGTTGGATGGGCGTAGTGAGCATGGTGATGCGCACGGTGCGAGGCGACACCTGCCGCACCTGTATCTTCAGGTTAGGGTCGTTGTCGTAGGCGGCATCGGGGAAATCGAGCATCTGCAGCCGTTGCGGCCAGTATCCGTTCAGGTTGAACGCCTGCCGTGGTGCCAGCCGGTATCGTTTCCAGTTGACCAGTCCCTCGCCTTTTGCCGTATCAAAGTCCACGAGGCTGTCGGCGAAGAAATAGGTGTTGGAAAGGTCGTTGAAGTCGGCCGACATATCTTTCGGGTTGGCCTGCAGGTACTGTATGCCGCCGTTGGTCTGTATCTGCGCGGTGGCATGGAGAGCTGTGAGGAGCAATGCTCCAAGGATTGTTTTTTTCATGACAGTTTTTGTATTTTAGAGGTGAGAGGTGAGTTTTTGGGCAGCGGACTGTTTGTTATTTTTCCACGGCAAAGTTAAAGCAAAAAAACGAGACAGCGCCAAAGAGCCAGATGATTTTATGAAAATATTTTATTGTCCGGCTATTTATCGTGCCCGCATCCCATTGCCACGCCTGTAGTGACAGGGCGGGCCCTGCCCGCTAGCACGCTTTATTCTACGGAGGAAGGGAGTAGAGGAGGCTGCGCCTAACGTCGTATCTTCATTGTCGCAGAGGCCAAGGGCGTGTGTCCCCACCCCGCCAGCCAACGTTCAACGACGAATAACAGAACATAAAAAAGGAGGAAAAGGTGGAAAAAGTAATAAAAACGCCTACGGCGCGGAAAAAAGGAAGAAAATGGAATTACCCAAGAATTTCCATGAATGAAGGTTCGTGAACAAACCTGTTATGTTTTATCAATGGAATAAAAAATCGCTAAAAATAACGGCTTTAAAACTTGGTGTTTTCAAAAACAATGTATAACTTTGCAAACAAAGTTATATCACCACTAATCCCTCATGGCATCTGAGCGGAGTAAAAAGAAGTGAATTGCTTATGTCAAAGCAGCTATTGGACAGAATTGAGTATCTTGTGTTGTTAGTGGCTGAGTTTGCTGCACGCAGTAAGGTGTCGGAGGCGGTGGCTTACCGATACCTCAACCAGTATGGAGCTTTGGCACTTTGCAATAAACATTACAACGTGATGCATACACTGTCGGTTGAAGAGAACATCCAAACCTTGAAGGAATACTGCCAAAGGAGGGGCGGAAACCTATGAAGCTTTATCACGGTTCAACCGTTGAGATTTCTCATATTGACTTAGCTAAGTCTAAGCCCAACAAGGATTTTGGCAGAGCATTCTATCTGTCTGAAGATAAACATCAAGCACTGGAGATGGCGCAGTTTCGCGCAGAATTTGAAGATGCCACTCCTGTGGTCAACGTGTATGAGTTTGACGAGTCGCTTTTCGGGCAGTTTCAAATAAAACGGTTTGAAGATTATACTGAGGAGTGGGCTCACTTCGTCTATGACCATCGAACAGAACCCAACGGCAGGACTCTGCATGATTACGATATCGTGTATGGTCCTATAGCAAACGACCGCATTGGTGCGCAGATAACACGTTATAAACAAGGTTACATCTCCTTTGAGGAATTCCTGAAACGCATCCAGTATATCAAGGGTATCACATTCCAGTATGCTTTCTGTACGCAGAGAGCCATTGACAAACTGATTAAGCAAACAAGCAGATGAAAGTATCACAGGCGGAATTTCAGAACATGAAAGAGGAGATAGTCAAAGACCTTATCTCCCGACTAATGGACGAGCGTGGTCTTTCTATGGAGCAGGCTTTCGATGCAGTCTATACCTCTCGTCTGTTTGAGAAATTAAATGACCCGAAGACAGGTCTTTACTTCCAGTCTTCCGGCTATGTATATAGTTTTCTAATAGAAGAATTGCAACCTGCAGATTAACTGCAATTTGGGTAATGGTAATGTTTTCCACTCCGCACAGCGATCATTGGTTGATGTGCATTACTTTACGCTTTGCACAGTGACCGTTGGTTCGTTTTAAAAAAGTTTCCTGTCGCCGTTGGCGGCGACATCATACATGATTCATTTTATATCGGCTATTTGACACCATTTCGCATCATTTTTTAGCCCCAGCACTCTGGTCTGTGACCTTCCAGCCAGCAGGTCAGGGCTTCATAGGCGAAGTCTTTTTCCATCTGTTCCATCGTCTCTTTCACCCGGTCTTTGTCGGAACCGAAGTCAGCAGCGATCCACTCCACATCGTCTTCACTCAACCTCTCGCCATCAACGTAACGGGAATAGATGTCGTAGTGGAGGATGTCGTCACGGTGATAATAGTCGGGCAGGAACCGCTCGATAAAGTCCCACACATCGCCCGGCCCTCCCCGAGGGGAGGGAGTAGTTAGTACGACAATCACGATGAATGGTGGACAGGGCACGTCTCGTTCGGGTGGATTTGCAATCCACCCGTCTCGAGCAAGCGGATTTGTAATCCGCTAAAGTCTTTTCGCATTGCAAATGCTGATACTCCATGCGGTCGGATTGCAATTGGCTTTCCCTTCGGCCGCCGACCGTTGGTTCCGACCGAACGAGGAACGAGGTCGGAAAGAACGGCCCTCACGGGCCGTGCGGGCGGGCACAGTGACCCGCCCCTACAGCATGGCATATCTCCTGCCCCTTGCCCCCTGCCCCGATGCTATTTACTCACCTTCGTTCGGGTGGATTTGCAATCCACCCGCCTCGAGCAAGCGGATTTGCAATCCGCCAAAGATTTTTCGCATTACAAATGCTGATACTCCATGCGGTCGGATTGCAAATCCGACCGAACGGGCGCCGCCGACCGTTGGTTCCGACCGAACGAGGAACGAGGTCGGAAAGAACGGCCCTCACGGGCCGTGCGGGCGGGCACAGTGACCCGCCCCTACGGCATGGCATTTCTCCTGCCCCTTGCCCCCTGCCCCTTGCTCCGAAGCTATTTACGATTGGGGGGCTTATTTTACACTGAACGTGACCGTGGCGGGCTGGAGGTCGGCGGCACGGGCGGTGAGGGTGACGGGGCCGGTCTTGTGGCGGTCGTGCTGCAACACGACGAGACACTTGCCGAAGAATGCACGGCGACGGTCGGCCTTGAACCGCTCCATCGACGTCTGACAACCGTTATCGACACCGGCAATCTTCGCAGCACCATCCACGCTGAACACGATCTGGTTCTCTGCCAGCGGACAGCGGATGCCGTCCTTATCCACCACCTCGACAGTGACGAAAGCCATGCTGCGGCCATCGGACGTGAGCGACGTGCGGTCGGGCGTCAGACGGATATGATGGGGAGCGCCAGCCGTGCGGATGCGCTGTTCGCCCACCTGACGTCCGTCCTTGCGTGCCACCACACGCACCTCGCCGGGCTCGAAGACCACACGCCAGGCAACGTGGTATTCTGTGGAGCAGGGGGCAGCCTCCCCCTGCCCCCCTCCGAAGGAGGGGGAAACCGAATTGAGACTTCCTATGGCTTTCTTTCTTGTGCCTTGGCTGCGTCCGTTGATGAAGAGCTCCACCTCGTCGGCATGGTTGTAGTAGCACCACATGTCGATGGTATCGCCCGGGATATGGTTCCAGTGGGGGAAGAGATGGAGCACGTCGCGGTCGGTCCACTCACTCTGATACATGTAATACACATCCTTGGGGAATCCGGCCAGATCGATGATGCCGAAGTAACTGCTGCGGGCCGGGAATGAATAGGGCGTGGGTTCGCCGAGATAGTCGAAGCCCGTCCAGATAAACTGTCCGCCCACGAAGTCGTTGTGCTTCACCACATCCCACGTCTGTTCGTGGGTGCTGCTCCACGAGGCGTGCATATTGTCGTAGGCGCTGCACATCATCGACGGATGGGTATAGGGCAGCCACCACTCCTGTGGTGCCTTATAGATGCTGTCGGAGGGCATGCGGTAGTGATCGCGCGTCTGCAATGCCGAGACGCTCTCGCTGAAGATGAAAGGCTTGCCGGGGAAGTTCTTGGGCACATCCTTCACCCACTGGTGGTGGTAGTTGAAGCCGATGATGTCGATGGCACCGCTTTTGAAGAGGTGGTTGGCGGGGTCGGGCTCGTTGCACCCTGCCGTGATGGGTCGTGTGGTGTCGTATCGCTTCACGATGTCGGCCAGATGCTGCGTGAGCAGCGAATTGACGCTCATCTCGCCGTCGCGTGCCAGCGTCGAGGCATCGTGTCCGGCATTGAGGATGAGGTTGGCCTGTTCGAGCGTGAGCGTGTCAGCCTCGGCCGACGACCACTGCTCGAGCACCTCGTTGCCGATGCTCCACATCAGGATAGAGGGGTGGTTGCGGTCGCGCAGGATGAGGTCGCTGAGGTCACGCTCGTGCCACTCATCGAAGAAACGGGCGTAGTCGTTCTGCGTCTTGCGGCGGCGCCACATGTCGAACGACTCGTCCATGACGATGAATCCCATGGAGTCGCACATATTGAGCAGTTCGGGCGCGGGCGGGTTGTGCGAGCAGCGGATGGCGTTGACACCCATATCGCGCAGGATGACGAGCTGCCGGTGCAGGGCATCCTCGCTGATGGCAGCACCGAGGCACCCCAGGTCGTGGTGCTGGCACACGCCGTTGATCTTCATCGGCACGCCATTGAGCGAGAAGCCGCGCTCAGGGTCGAAACGGAAAGAGCGGAAGCCCGTGACCGTCGATACCTGGTCGATGACCTCCTTGCCGTCGAGCACCTCGGTGCGTACGGTATAAAGGTATGGGTCGGACACAGACCACCGTCGGGGACGGCTCACCGAGAGGTTCATCGTTGATATCTTATTCTTGGCCATCGACACTTTGCCCGTCTTCGTGGCCACCGCCTTGCCCGTGGCATCCAGCACGGTATTGCGGACGGTATAGGTGCCACGGTCGGCGGCGGGCGCGTCGAGCGTCACCTCTACTGTGAGTTTGCCCTCTGGGGTCGTCTGCACATGGGTGCCCCAGTGTGCCACATGCACGGGATGGGTCTGCGTGAGCCACACATGGCGGTAGATGCCGCAGCCGCTATACCAGCGCGAGTTGGGCTGGTCGCTGTTATCGACGCGCACGGCGATGACATTGTCGCCCTCGTGCAGGTAGGGGGTGATGTCGTACTCGAACGAACTGTAGCCGTAGGGGCGGTGTCCCACCTTCTGACCGTTGACATAGACGGTGGAGTTCATATACACGCCGTCGAACTCAATCTTAGAGGTAAGAGGTGAGAGGTGAGAGGTTTCTTTAGAGGTGAGAGGTGAGAGGTGAGAGGTAAGAGATATGTGGGAGGAGGGGGACTCGCGCTGGGATGATTGTGTGGAAGATGAGATGGAAGAGGTGGAAGATGAGACGGTGATGTGCTTGCGGTACCAGGCGATGCCGCCGGGCAGTGCTCCGCCGCTGGCTCCTGAGGGGTTGGAGACGAGGAAGTCGCCCTCGATAGCCCAGTCGTGGGGCAGGTCGAGCAGCCGCCAGTGCGAGTCGTCGTAGTCGGGACTGGCAAACTGGGCGGTGTCGGCGAGGATGAAACGCCAGTCGAAGTCGATGTTCTGACGGTCGCGGGCCGACACATACGACACTACCGACAAGAATAATAGGGAGAATAGCAGTTTTTTCATCGTTTATTGATTCTTTTGTTTTAACACGAATGGGCATGAATGATTTTTTAACACGAACCAACGGTCACTGTGCGAAGCGTAAAGTAATGGCCATGATTGTTTTTTTAACACGAATTGCCATGAATTACCCACGAATTACCATGAATTTTTCTCGTTTGGGTGGAACCAGCGGTTGGCGGTCGAAGGGAAAGCCAATTGCAATCCGCATGCATACTGAAAAATTTAAATCAAATTTGTATAATTTCCACGCGAAGCGTGCTGAAGACATCGCCGCCTACGGCGGGAAATTACACAAATTAATTTCAAATTTGACAAATGAACGGCCCTCACGGGCCGTGCGGGCGGGCACAGTGACCCGCCCCTACAGCATGGCATATCTCCTGCCCCCTGCCCCTTGCCCCCTGCCCCTTGCTCCGAAGCTATTTACAGGTTGACGACCACCTTGCGGCCGCTGTAGTTCACCATCTTGCCTGTGGGTGCGTCGAGGTCGAGCGCACGTGCACTTGACGGAGTGACATACACCACATTAAAGCGGCGGTTTTTGAGCATGCCGTCGAAAGAGCCTTTGCGTGCTCCGATGGTCACGGTCTTCTTGGCATCGTCGTAAGTGATGTCGATGGTGGCATACTTGCCCTTCTCGTAATTGTAGTTAGTGCCCTCATCTTCGTAGAGTTGGAACGAGGCGTCACGTCCGGCATATACATAGAGGTTGATGAGCTCGGCGGGTTTCTCGTCGCTCCACTCCATGGCAGGTCCGAGGGGCAGGATAGCGCCTTCGGGCACGAACACGGGAATCTTCTCGTAGGGCGCATCGGCAGTGATGGTCTGTCCCCCTGTATAGTGCTTGCCGGTGTAGAAGTCGTACCATCCGCACTGGCGGGGTAGATACACCTGGCGGTTGTACTGCTGATAGTAGCCCACGGGGCACGCCATAAGCGAGGGTCCGAACATCCACTGGTCTTTGATGTCGTAGATGCGGTCGTCGCCGTTGAAGTCCATCACGAGGGCGCGCATGAGCGTATAGTCGTGGTAGTGAGCCCATCCGGTCATCGAATAGAGGTAAGGCATCAGGTGATAGCGCAGGCGGTCGTACCACACGATGGTCTTATAGGCGGGATGCTGCTCGGGAGCGATGTTCCACACCTCGCGCAGGGGCCACTGTCCGTGTGCGCGGTAGAGGGGGATGAAGCATCCGAACTGGTTCCAGCGTGCTTGCAGTTCGCGCCACTCTTTCAGGTCGGCATTCTCATAGCCCGTCTTGTCGTAGAGCTGCTGTGCCGACACATAGCGGTTCTCAACGCAGAATCCGCCTTGGTCCATGCCCCAGAAGGGCAGTCCGCTGATGCAGTAGTTGAGTCCGGCGGTCATCTGTGCGCGCATATCCTCCCAGCGGGTGCCTATGTCGCCGCTCCAGGTGGCGGTGGAATAACGCTGTTCGCCGGCGAATCCGCTACGTGTGAGGAGGAACACACGCTGCTGCGTGGGTCTGACAGAGCGCTGTCCGTTGTAGATGGCATCGGCATTGACGATGGAGTAGGCATTGAAATATTCGGTAGAGGAACCGAGCGCCGTGGGACCGGAGAGCGCCTTGCGGTACCACATCGGCGTGCAGTCGCGCACGTTAGGCTCTGAGGCATCCATCCACCAGGCGTCGATGCCGTAGTTGTATTTGGTGAAGAGGTTCTCGTCCATCTGCCGCCAGAACATCTTGCGGGCACCGTCGGAGTAAGCATCGTAGAATGAGCCCATGAATCCGAGCCAGTCGTAGATGGAGTCTTTCACGGCCTGTTTGTAGATCCACCCTTTGGCATCGAGCTCCTTATAGTTTTTGACCGAGCAGTAGAACTTAGGCCAGACAGAGATCATGAAGCGTCCGTTCATGGCATGCACGCTGTCGAGCATGGCCTGGGGGTTGGGGAAGCGTGCCGCCTCAAAGGTGTGGTCGCCCCACGAGTCGAGACGCCAGTAGTTCCAGTCTTGCACGATATTATCTACGGGGATATGGCGTTTGCGGAACTCTGCGAGTGTCTCTTCTATCTGCTGCGACGAGGTGTAACGCTCGCGGCTCTGCCAGAATCCGAGCGCCCATTTGGGATAGACGGGCGCCTTGCCTGTGAGTGTGCGGTATCCGCTGATCACCTGGTCGAGGTTGTCGCCGGCGATGAAATAGTAGTCCATGTCGCGCGACATCTCGCTCCAGATGCTGAGCCGTCCCTGCTCCTTGTCGGTAGCGGGAGCAGCCACGCGCAGTCCGCAGTACGACACGTCGCCGTCGGGCGCCCATTCGATGCGGAAGGGTGTGCGCTCGCCTTTTCTCAGTTGGCAGGCGAACTTATACGAATTGGGGTTCCATGCCGTGCGCCAACGCTCAGCCACCACCTCTTTGCCGCCGATGAACACCTTCATATATCCGGCATAGTAGAGGATGAAATGGTAGTTGTTGGTGACGGGAGCCTCGAGATAGCCCTCATAGACCACCTTCGAGCCGTTGAGCTTGAATCCTTTGGGCAGGTTGGCCACGCCGAGGTCTTTGCTGTTGCCCCAAGCCAGTTCGGGCAGCGCGAACTCATAGTAGATGCTGTCTTCGGCACGCTCTATCTGACACCCGGTGAGGTCGGTATAGGTGCCGGTGAGCGACCCCTTATTGCCGTTTTTGTCGTAGAGGGTGAAGGCGCGGTTCAACTGCAGATACTCATTGGGGTTGCCCCAGCGGCAGTAGCTGTACGAATCCCAGAGGATGCCGTAGTTGCGGTTGCTGACCACGAAAGGCACACTCACCTTGGTGTTGTATTGGAAGAGGTCTTCGTTCTTCCCCTTCATGTTGAGCTCCTCGGCCTGGTGCTGTCCGAGTCCGTAGAAGGCCTCATTGTCGGGACTGTCGAAGACGGCGTTCCACGTCCATCCGTGACGCTCTTTGTCGGTGAGCGAGCCTACGCCCACCTCGCGGTCGGGCACGGTGAAGGGCTGGAAGGTCTTGCCCTGCTGTGCCTGTTCCTGGAGCAGCGGACGGCCGTTTTTATCTTCGAAGGTCACGCGACCGGTAGCGGTATCGACGATGGCTTTCACGTTTTTCGTCTTCACCTCGACATTGCTGCCATTCTCCGAGACGTTAAACGCCTTGAACGTAGCTTGGTCAACGATGATGAGGCTCTGCTTCTGTGGCAGTTCGCTCTCGGGTGTGGCCTGCACACGGATGATATTGTCGTTGATGACTTGCAAGCGGACGACACGTGGTCCGTTGCTGACGGGGTTTTTCACGGGTATGGTGACATACCCTCCGCTGACCTGGTAATCAGCGGCGCTGACTGCCGTTGCGAAGAACAACAGTAGTGCTGAAACAAGAGTTTTTAGGTTTTTCATTATTTTGTTGTTGGTTATTAGTCGGATAGCAGGCAAGGTAAGCCTTTGCATTAGGTGGTGGCAAAGGTACGGAAAAAACATGAAACAAACAGGATTGTTTGTTTCAAAAATGTGTGCAGGATGTTAATTTTGAATTGTGAATTCAAAATTCACAATTCACAATTCACAATTCAAAATTCTTTTTCCCCACCCAACCCTCCCATGGGAGGACTTCCAACCCATCCCTAAATCCCTTCCCAATCCCTGGGAAGGGACTTAACCGCTC
>CAMVAT010000073.1 GCA_947165505.1 uncultured Prevotellaceae bacterium
CATCTATTAAATACTAACCGTTTATGAAAAAAGCGAAATTACTACTATTGATGTTGCTCGCCGTATTAGGTTACGCGCGGGCGCAGGCCGACTATAGCGTTGACTTCAACACCGCTATAGCCACCGGAAACCATGACTTCGCCGTAGCAGCTAAGTGGGGGCACATCGTGCCTTACAGCGATCACGATGGCTATGGACCCTACTATATGAGTTATAGCTACTCTGAAACCGAAGGTGTTGACGGCAGCGGCGCTCTCTTCGCCGGGCGTCAGTATGCCGGCGACTATAGTGGCGGCGAGGAGGTCTATGACCTGTTGGTCACCCCGGCCGTGTCGGGCACCATCACCCTTGACATCAAAGCCTCTAACCTGGCCTCATCATCCAATCCCGCCTACGTAGAGTTCTATGCGCTCAATGCGGCAGGCACTGCCCGCGGTCAGTTGCTCAAGACCGTGAAGCAAGACATCCCCGGCTATAGCACCGGTAATCAGACCCGTTATATCACCGCCACGCTCGATGTGGCATCGTCGCAGAAAATAGGCATCCGCGTGCAGAATGCGTATATCGACAACTTCACCGCTACCGACGCCGTGCTGCCCACCGAGGCGTCACTGTCGGTGCAGGCCGTGAAAAACAGCGAGGGATACACCGGCACGGGTGGCTCCACCACCTACTTCAACCAGCAGGCCGACGGGTCGCTGCTCGTCAACCTGAAAGTCGATCTGGCCAATACGGGCGATGTCGATTTTGTGAGCGGTGTGACCGAGGGCTACACCCTGACGCTCGCCACAGCTACGTCGGCTGGCGGCAGTAAGACCTATTATGAGGCGCAGACCATCCCCGTGCCCGTGAGCCTGGCCGCCGGCGAGGTGAAGCAGAACGTGGAGGTGTCGTTCACCATTCCCTATCCGTCAAGCAGTTGGCTGTATTTCTTCGTGCGCGAGAACATCACCGGCACCACCTCTTCCTCCAATCGCTATGCGGGCGTGAAAACCTACGAACCCAAGTTCGTGTTTGTGGAGGCGAAGACCTCGGTAGGCAGCAGCACGAGCAGCCTGACCGACGAGCAGGCCTTCGGACTGGTGTCAGAGTCCGTCACCCAACAATACAAGCTGTATAATATGGGCAATGCGCCCTTGGTGGTCAAGAGCGTCACCCTGCCCGAGGGCTTCACCTCGGAGAACGTGCCGACGGCTGAGACGACCATCGCCCCCGGCGAGAGCATTGGCATCGACATCACGCTGCCCGTGACCACCATTGGCAACTTCGCCGGTCAGCTCAGCATCGTCTATCTCAACGCCGCCGGTGCCGAGACCACCTATACCCTGCCGTTCACAGGCAGCGTGCTGGCTGAGGGCACCTGGTTCTGCGACTTCAACGGATCGAAGACCTCGGACTCGGGCGTCCTCTATCCGCAGGGCACCGTGGTGGAGAGCAGCACCCTCTATGCCGCCGCCACCGGTTCGTACAACAGCTACGACCAGTATCTGCGCTCGTACAACCGCCGCGAAGCCAATAAGTTCATCACCCCCAAACTGCATTTCGAGGCGGGTCAGACCATGACCTTCGACGCCCTCAAAGTGCAGACCGGCGCCTACGACATCCAAGTATATATCAGCAGCGACCGTGTGGAGTGGGGTAGTGCCGTGCTCACCGTGAGCAACACCGACAGCCGTCTGGCCGCCACTAACACCCGCTACACCTATACGCTCACCCTGCCGGCAGGCGACTACTACATCGCCTTCGACATCTATGGCATGGGACTTGACAATATCATCGGCGGACAGAAGATAGATGTGGCACACGACCTCTACATCAAGGGCGTGACATGGCCCCACGAGCCCGGCAAGTCGATCAAGAGCGGCAGCGCGCAGACCCGTCCGTCGGTCGAGGTCATCCCCCTGACCAACGAGAGCGCCTCGGGCTACACCGTGCGGTATCTGTATGGCGACAACGTGGCCGAGGGCACACCCGTGGCCCTGACCGCCAGCGCCACCGGCAGCCGGAAGTTTGAGTTCGCCTACACCCCCGTGGTAGAGCAGACCACCACCTTCGAGGGCACGAAGGTCGTCTTCACGTTCACCGACGGCACGACGATAGAGACCGAGCCGTTCGACCTGACTGTGACCAACGAACCGAAGTTCCACTTCGTCAACACCATCCCGTCGAGCAAGTGGTATGAGCCCACCGACCGCACACAGCCCATCGAGTTCGGCCGCACCAACGCCGCCGAGACACAGAGCTTCTATATCTACAACTGGGGTTCGGCACCCCTCACCGTCAAGGAGGTACGTCTGCCCGAGGGCTTCACCACCTCGCTGACCGTACCCGCCACCGTGGCACCCTTCGATGAGAACAACCTGCCGGCAGCCGCCCAAGCTATCGACATCATCTTCTCGTCGGCCACGCCGGGCGACTTCAGCGGCAACATGGAGATCGTGTATATCGACGGCACCGATGCCGACGCCGTGTTCACGCTGCCCGTGAGCGGCACCATGCTCGACGCCAGCAAGTGGTACGCCCCCTTCGACGACAACAGCTGGCCCCTTGGCGCCACCTATCAAGACAATATGAGTCTCACGTATGTCACCACAGGCAATTACGCCATCTCTTCTTCGAGCACAACCGACCATCTCTTCATCACCCCGAAACTGACTGCCACGGCAGGCGAGAAATTCACCTTCGACGCCAAACTGTATGGCTCCTCGTGGCTCAACGGACAGGTGGTGGTCTATCTCGCCGAGACACGTGACGACCTGACCGACACCGAGGCCGGTCAGCGCCAGGAAATCTTCCGCGTGAGCGGCGACGACCAGTTGACCACCGATTTCCAGACGTTAGCGTTCACCATCCCGTCGGCCGGCGACTATTACCTCGGTTTCGAGGTCAGCAACCGCGCCTATGTCGATGAGTTGTACGGCTTGGTGCTGGCCGATGCCGGTCTTGATCTGGACCTCGCCTCGTATAACATCCCGACAGCCGGCATGCAGAACATTCCTCTGTCGGCCACCCTCAATGTGCGCAACTTCGGTTTGAGCGATGTGGCAGCAGCTGACTACTTCGTCGTGGCCACCATCGGCGAGGTGAAGAGCACCGTCAGTCAGGGCACCGTAGCGATACCGATGACGCCGAAGCTCTCCGCCGACGGCGCAGTGGTCAGCGTCAGCATCCAGTCGCCCAAGGCGGGCACCTATCCTGTGACCATTGCCCTCACCGACAGCGAGGGGAATATCTTGGTCGAGACCGACCCCGTCAACGTGACCTTTGCCGAGGAGACAGCCAGCGGCGAGTTGGTCATCGGCAACAAGAAATCGACCAGCACCTACATACCGTTCTACTCCACATGGATGGACGACAGTTCTGGCAAGTCGATGGCCGACTTCATCTACACCCCGGAGCAGTTGGCTGCCTTCGGACTGACCACCGGAGCCACCATCACACAGATCAAGTATATCGGCACGCCGAACGGCACCAATGACATCAACAAACTGAGCGTCGATGTTTGGGTAGCCCAGCAGAGCGTAGCCGACTTCGTGGCTGGTTCGCCCGATCAGAATGCCATGACCCATGTGCAGCTCTACGACAATGAGCCTGTGACCTTCACCAAAGATGTGGCGCATGAGTTCATCATCGACCTGTCCGGCAATCCCATCGTGTATGACGGCGAGTCGGGCATCCGCATCTTCACCAACATCAATGGCCACGGCCAGTATCAGGGTATTGCGTTCGACATCGACACCGACTATCCTTCGGCTTATTATGCCCATGGATCGGGTGCTTACAGCGAGGTGAAAGGCAAGCCCGTGGCTTATCTGTCGCTGGCCGTTGAGCCCGTCATGCTCGCCGGCACTGTGACCACCGAGGCGGGCGACGCCGTGGCTGATGCCACCGTGACGCTCGTGAGCACCGACGGCGACGATGTGCAGTATGAGGGCACCACCGACGCTGAGGGCCGCTACAGCATCCAGGTGATCCAGACCACGCGCCACTATGATGTGACTGTCAGTGCCGAGGGTTACGACGAGGCCACCGCCGACGACATCGACATGGCCGAGGCCGTGGAGGGAGTGCTGACGCACGACTTCACGCTCACCGCCACGCCCGAGTATGTAGAGGTGACCATCCTCGAGGGGCGCACCGGCACGACGCTGTCGAGCCCGTATGCGCTCGACCTCTCCGCTGTGGAGGGTCTGACCGCCTATAAGGCTATCGGCAAGGTGACCACCAACGCGGCGTATATCATCACCGACGAGGTGAACGTGGTGGCCCCCGCCGAGACGGGACTGCTGCTGAAGGGTGCCGCCGGCACGTATCAGATACCCGTGGCCCAGGCCGACGAGGCCGATGAGGCGGCCTTTGCCGACAACCTGCTCGAAGCGGCGCTCGAGGGTTACACGCCCACCGACGCAGACATCGCCGCCCAGACCGTCTATCGCTATGTGAAGGTGGGCGATGAGTGCGGGTTCCAACTCGTGACCAACACCACACAGACGCTGGCCGCCGGCAAGGCCTACCTGCGCCTGACCGATGAACTGGCTGCCGCTGCCGCCATGTGGGGCCTCACCTTCGAAGAGGGTGTGGCTACCAGCATCGATGCCGTGGCATCAGAGCAGTTGAATGTCGATGCACCGATGTACAACATCGCCGGTCAGCGCGTCTCGAAGTCGCACAAGGGCGTGGTGATACAGAATGGTAAAAAGTTCATCAAGAAATAGTAATCAACACAGGGTTCGGAAAGAAATGATTGGTTTTTCGGAAAGAAATAAGGGTTCAATGAGAATGAGTAGGATAACTCCATTTGCAAGTAGGGACAGGGCGTGCCCTGTCCGCGAGCGAGGATCTGTAGCATGACAAGTGGCGGACAGGGCACGCCCTGTCCCTACTTTGAAGCACGATACGACAAACACATTACCCATGCAAATGTCTTGCAGAACCGATAATCATTGAATAATTCTTCATCATTTCTTTCAGAACCCTCTAATAAAAGGTTGTAATATGAAAACATATATCAGACCCGAGATAAAATATCTCTGCATCATTCAAGAACAGGCGGTGCTCCTGGCCTCAGAGAAAGTGTTCGGTCCGGACGAGGAGTCGGAGGAGACCGCACAGGAATGCACTATCTTCGACGAGATGAACATTTATAAGAAGACCACCACGAAGAGCGTGTGGGAATGATTACGTTGAAGGTTGAACGTTGAACATTGAAGGTTGAACGTGAATCAAGGGGACAGGTACTTTGACCCAGGATTGGGTCAAAGTACCTGTCCCCTTGATTCACTGTGCCAAAAAGACTTGCTCGTAAGTAGGGACAGGGCGTGCCCTGTCCGCAAGCAAACCGTGACAAATGGCGGACAGGGCAAATGTCAAACCGTGACCAATGGCGGACAGGGCAAATGTCAAACCATGACAAATGGCGGACAGGGCACGCCCTGTCCCTACAGTAAAAATGTGACAAATTTTAGTGTAAAATGATATTTTTTCAGAAAAATCGGCAAAAATTTTGGCGGTTTGTAAATAAATCGTAACTTTGCAGGTTGTTATATCATCATGTTTCGGCGATTTCTATCGCCAACACAACCCTACGTCTTTACATTATTATTATATATTCACTCAATTCTAACGCTTATGAAACAAGCAAAATTTCTACTATTGACGTTGCTCGCTGTACTGGGGTATAGCGGAGCGCGGGCCGAGTATAGCGTGGATTTCAACACCGCTATAACGACCAGCAACCACGACTTTGCCGTGGCGCAGAAGTGGGGACATATCGTAGGAACCAATAACTATGATAACATGGGTCCTTATTATATGTCGTACAGTTATTCCGGAACTGACGGTGTTGACGGTACAGGCGCACTTGTGGCCTACCGGCAGTATGCCGGTGACAGCGGGGGCGGCGCTGTGTGTTACGACCTCTTGGTCACACCTACCGTCTCGGGTACCATCACCCTTCAGGTGAAAGCTGTTTCGACTGCCAGTTCGTCGAATAATGCCTTTGTTGAGTTTTATGCTACAGATGGTACAACGAGAGGCGACTTGCTCGAAACCGTCAAGGAAGTTATTCCTGGCTATAACTCGGGCAACAACACCGAATGGATCACTGCTACCTTGGAAGTGGCTGAGGCACAGAAGATTGGTATCCGTGCACAGAATGTGTATATCGACAACTTCACCGCCACCGAGGCTGTGTTGCCCTTTGAGGCATCACTCTCTGTGTCAGCCGTGAAGAACATCGACGGAGCTACTGGCACGGGTGGCACTACCACCTACTTTAACCAACAGGCCGACGGGTCGCTGCTCGTCAACCTGAAGGTCGATCTGGCCAATACGGGCGATGTCGATTTCGTCAGTGGTTCTACTGAGAACTACACGCTAACCCTGGCCACGGCATCTTATGCCAGCGGCACTAAGACCTATTATGAGGATGCTACCATCAACGTGCCTGTTAATCTCGCTGCTGGTGCTACTGCTGAGAATGTGGAGGTGTCGTTTACTATACCTTATACTTCCGGTTGGAAGTATTATTTCGTGCGTGAGAACATCACCGGCACCACCTCGTCATCATCACGTTTTGCTGGGGTGACCGCTTACGAGCCCAAGTTCTTGTTCCGTGAGGCAGGAAGCACCTCTACCTCCAGCCTGTCCGGTACAGTTGATTTCGGCATGATTTCTTCGGAGACCACGAAGAACTATGAGATTTACAATGACGGTACCGCTCCGCTCTTTGTCAGGAGCATCACCGGACCCACTGGCTTTGACATGACCGTGGCAGAGACTACAGGCAATGATGTCTATATCAATCACAGCAGTATTGATGCAGGCGGCGTATGGTACGCTTGGACTTGGACCACAGCCGACGATGGCAAATGGGTGAAAGAGAACAATGGCGTGTTTGCCGATGTCAAGGATAACATTATCTTCTTGAGAATGGATTCAAATGGCGCCCCCTCTTGGGATGATAACGTCGTTTGGGGCAGAACCGGCGACATCGTCGTAACGAAAGGCGGCGGTTATATCATCGATGGCTATGAGTCAGGTACTGAAAACTTCATTGGCGGCTGGGCTACTGCACTGGTTCCTGGGAAGTCGTCCGTGGCCGTAGATATCACGTTGCCTGTCTCCACTACCGGTGCTTACTCCGGCAATTTGGAAGTCCAATATCTGGATGCCAATAGCGCAAATAAAACATATAGCCTGGCTTTCACTGGCAATGTGTTGACCGAGGGCACATGGTTCTGCGACTTCAACGGTTCCAAGACCACCAGCTTGTCAGCAAGTTACCCGGCAGGCTCAGTGGTAGAGAGCTCCACGCTTTATGCCGCCGCTACTGGCGGTTACAACAGCTACGACCAATATCTGCGTTCGTACAACCGTCGTGACAACAATAAGTTCATCACCCCGAAACTCCACTTAGAGGCCGGGCAGACGATGACCTTCGATGCCATCAAACTGCAGAGTGGCAATTACGACATCACGGTGTATGCTTGCAGCGACCGTGTTGAATGGGGTACCCCCGTACTCACCGTCAGCAACACCGACAGCCAGTTCGCTTCCACCAATACCCGTTACACACAGACCATCACCTGCCCTGAGACCGGCGACTGGTATTTCGCATTCGATATCTATGGCATGGGTCTTGACAACATCATCGGTGGTACACTCGTGCCCGTGGACCATGACATCTTTATTCAGAAAGTGAGCTGGCCACATGCGGAGGGTGCATCTATCAAGAGCGGTGAGGCTCAGACCAAGCCGACTGTGACGATTATCCCGCTGACTACTGAGACTGCCGACGCTTACACTGTGAAGTACATCTATGGCGACAACGTGGTCAACGGCACTTCCAAGGCTCTGACTGCCAGTTCCACCGCTACGACCGTCATCTCCGTGCCTTTCACTCCTGAGGTGGAGAGCACCACAACCTTCGAGGGTACCAAGGTGGTGTTTGAGTTCCAGGATGGCACCAAGTTCGAGACAGAACCTTTCGACCTGACCGTCACCAACGAACCGAAGTTCCACTTCGTCAATACGATGCCGTCGAGCGCTTTTAATGAGCCTACTGACTACACCACACCGATTGCTTTCGGTAAGACCAACAAAGCCGACGCACAGAGTTTCTACATCTACAACTGGGGTAGTGCATCGCTTAGAGTGAAGAGCATTGCTATGCCCGAAGGCTTCTCTGCCAATGTGACGGCTCCGCTTACCGTGGCTTCGTTTGATGCGAGCGACCTCAGCGCTTCTGCACAGGCATTAGACATCACCTTCTCCGCTACCACAGCTGGTATCTACAGCGGTGACATGGTCATCACATACGTGGATGGAGCTGGTGAAGATGCTACATTCACCATCGCCGTAAGCGGAACTAAGCTCGATCCGAACAAGTGGTATGCTAACTTTGATGATGGCAACTGGCCTGAAGGTTCTACCTATCAGGGAAGTGTGAATAAATACAATGCCAATGGTTATGGTGCTGCTAACTATTATATCACTTCGTCCAGCACGACCAACAATCTCTTCATCACTCCGAAACTGACGGCTAATGCCGGCGAGAAGATTCAGTTTGATGCGAAATATTATAGCTCATCTAACACCTCCGGTAAAGTGGTAGTGTATGCCGCTGCTACACGCGACGAACTGCTTGACACCGAAGTGGAGAAGACTCCTATCTTCACCACCTCCGGCATGACCACCGACTTCCAGACCTTCACCGTGACTATCCCCGAGGCTGGTGACTACTACCTGGGCTTCGAGATCAGCGGTCGTCCGTATGTCGATGAGTTCTATGGCCTGACCCAGGCCGAGACAACCGGTCTCGACCTGGCTCTCGTATCGCAAAATATCCCCACCCAGGGTATGCAGAACGTGCCTCTGACAGCAACGCTCAACATCAACAACTTCGGTGCTAAGGAAGTGGCTGGCGAGGATTACTTCGTGAGCGTGATCCTTGGCGACCTGAAGACCACCACCGAGGCTGGTACCGTGGCACTGCCCATGACTCCGCTGCTCTCTGCCACAGGCACACAGGTGCCCGTTCAGATACAGTCGCCCAAGGCTGGCAACTTCGCTGTCACCATCATGATCTCCGACGCTGAGGGTAATGAAATCTTATCCACCGAGCCTGTGGAGATAGCGTTCACAGTGGAAGAACAGCAGAGCGAAGCCACAGCTGAAGCCGATGGCACCAGTACCTCTGTACCTCTTAATTTGAGTTATTATAATTCAGAATCCGTATCGCTTTATACATCAAGCGTGCTGACAGGTTCATACGGCTTGTCTGCTGGTGCGAAGATTAAGTCGATTACGTACAAGGGTTATAAGACTAGTGACCCCATCACTTCAACACTGAACGTGTGGTATGAGTGGGTGGATGAGACAAGTCAGGCACAGCCTGCAAATGGCTTGTATGACACCACTGGTATGACTCAAATCGTTACCGATGAGGAGAAGACATGGGAAAAGAAAGGTACAGCTACCGCTTTGGAAGACTTTATTACCTTGACATTTGATGAGCCTCTTGAGTACCAGGCAGGCAAAGCTTTGCGTATCGTTGTCCGTTCTAATTCTACTGCTTGGAAGGCTTGTAACTTCGAGAAGGGCACTTCTGCAACCTCTGGCTTGGCATATTATCACTACAATGATGATAAGAACAAATTTGAGTCAAACAGCTGGAGCAGTTCGGTATTACCCGTTCTTCACATGGAGCTCGAAGCCACTTCTACCACTATCGAGGGTCAGGTGACCGACGAGGCGGGTAACCCCGTGCCTTATGCTAAAGTGAAACTGGTGAGCAGCGACGGCGATGATGTGGAGTACGAGGCCAACGCCGACGCTGATGGTGACTATATCGTCTATGTGATCCAGTCGCAGCGCGACTACACCGTGACCGCCAGCGCCGCGGGCTATGAAGACGCAACCGCAGAAGTCAGCTTCGCCGACGGTAACGTGACTCAGAACTTGACCCTCACCGCTATGCCCGACTTCGTCGAGGTAACCATCGGAGAGCACGGTGCCGCTTCCTTCAGCAGCAAGTATGCGCTCGACTTCACCGGCTCGGATGTCTATGCCTATATCATCACCGGTCGCGACGGAAGCATCTTCACCAAGGAGCGTGTATATGAGGTGCCTGCCAACACCGGTATCATCGTGGCTGCTGCCGAGGGTACCTATCAGGTGGCTGTGGACAAAGCCAACGATGCCGAAGAAATCGACGGCAACATGCTCGAGGCTACTTCTACCGGCGAATACGAGGTCAGCGAAGAGGACTACGGTACCATCTACGGACTGTTCTACTCGTCGAAGCAGAAGAAGGTCGGATTCCAGAAGAAGAAGGCCGGTTATGTCTTCGGCAAGGATAAGAGCTTCCTCCGTCTGCCCGCAGGTGCCAACGCCAGCGAGATATTCTTCGACTTCACTGCCACAGGCATCGACACCATTGCTGTCGGCGACGACATGAACGGCGACACCTACAACCTCAACGGACAGAAGGTGAACCGCTCGTACCGTGGTGTCATCATCCGCAACGGCAGGAAAATCATTCAGAAGTAATTGATGGCAATACGAGATTCTGTGTGGGGTGATCCCCACACAAAATCTCGTAAAACCAGAAAAGAAAAGCAATAGTAAAGTGATATTAACAATGAAAGAATACATCAAACCCGAACTGAAATATGTTGTTTACAACAACGGCATCATGCAAGACGACGACCCGTTAGGCGACCTGGGCTCCATCGACGAAAATGAAGAAGGTGGCGACCTGGGCAACAGCACCGTGTTCGACGAAGAGGAGGTCATCCCCGCGTCGAAGTCGGTCTGGGACTAAAAAAAGCCTCACCCCCGGCCCCTCTCCGAGGGGAGAGGGGAGTAGATAGCTCTCCAATCGTGCGTACTTGGCACGGTTGGAGAGTTTTTTCGTCAAGAAATTTTGCCGTTCAAAGAATATTCATTATTTTTGCACGATATATCAGTAAAGGAGAAGTAAGACTCTACTTATTAACTACTTAATAATTAAAAACAAATCTATGCCAGACACGAAATATTTCTTTGCCGTCGATCTCGGTGCTACATCCGGACGCACCATCATCGGACATATTGACGACAGACGCATCGTGCAGGAAGAACTGACACGGTTCGACAACCGCCTCATACAGACCGGCGGACACTATTACTGGGACATCTTCGCCCTCTACGACGAGGTGATACGCGGACTGAAGGCCGTGGCGGCACGGGGCATCACGCCCGCCTCGATCGGCATCGACACATGGGGCGTCGATTTTGTGTGCATCGCCGACGACGGTGCTATCATGCGCAACCCGCTGGCCTACCGCGACCCGCATACCTTCGAGGCCATGGACCAGTATTTCGAGCAGGTGGTGCCCCGGCGCCAGGTCTATGACATCACGGGCATTCAGCTGATGAACTTCAACTCGCTCTTCCAGCTCTATGCCATGCGTCAGGCCCATAATGCGGCACTGCGCGAGGCAGACAAGATCCTCTTCCTGCCCGATGCGCTGACATGGATGCTCACCGGCGAGGCGGTATGCGAATATACCATCGCCTCGACCAGTCAGATGCTCGATCCGCGCACAGCCGACCTCGACCCGCTGTTGCTCGAGAGCGTAGGCGTGAAGCGCAGCCAGTTCGGACGCAGCGTCAGGCCCGGCACCGTGGTGGGCACGCTCACGCCCGAGGTGCAGCGCCTCACGGGTCTGGGCGAGGTGCCGGTGGTGGCGGTGGCAGGACACGACACGGCGAGCGCCGTGGCTGCCGTGCCGGCGCGCGATGAGCACTTCGCATACCTGAGCAGCGGCACATGGTCGCTCATGGGCATCGAGACACCACAAGCCATCATCAACGACCGCAGTTATGAGCTCAACTTCACCAACGAGGGTGGGGTGGAGGGCACCACGCGCTTCCTGAAGAATATCTGCGGCATGTGGCTCTATGAGCGGTGCCGCAAGGAGTGGCCCGACGAGGTGCGGCGGCTGTCGCATCCCGAGCTGCAGGGGTCGGCGCTGACGGTGGAGCCCTTCCGCAGTGTTGTCAACCCCGACGACCCGGCTTTCGCCAATCCTGCGTCGATGATCGAAGCCATACAGCAGGCGTGCCGCGAGAGCGGGCAGCCGGTGCCGCAGACACCGGCGGAGATATGCCGCTGCATCTTCGACTCGCTCGCCATGCGCTACAAGCAGGTGTTCGGGTGGCTGCAGGAGATGGCCGGACACGAACTGCGGGTGCTCCATATCATCGGCGGAGGGTCGCTCAACGCACTGCTCAACCAGCTCACGGCCGATGTGCTCGGCGTGGAGGTCATCGCCGGGCCACAGGAATGTACCGCCCTCGGCAATATCATGCTTCAGGCCAAGGCCGCCGGCATGGTCAGCGACATCTGGCAGATGCGCCGCCTCATCGCCGACAGCGTAGAGACGCGAAGGTTTACACCTCAATCTTAGAGGTAAGAGGTGAGAGGTGAGAGATTAGTTTTGGGGCAGGGGGCAGGGAGCAGGGGGCAGGAGATTACCTCGCCGCGCATGTAGGGACAGGGCGTGCCCTGTCCGCAATCTGTCCGCAATCTGTCCGCAACCTGTCCGCAACCTGTCCGAAAGAACAGAAGTATAACCATAAGTCACATCCCCCGACGACTCAAGTATTTTAGTAACTACGCCCCTCCCTCGGGAGGGGATGGGGGTGGGGCTTTAAAACGATAACAATATGAGCAAACCATTAGTTGAAACCAAAGCAAGGGTAGGGGTGTTCTCCATCGCACTGGGGGCCTACCTGCCACAGTTCCCACAGCTCGTACCTGAGTTTGAATGCCAGTACGAGGCATTCAAAAAGACACTGCCACAAACCGTGGAAATCATCGACGGAGGCATGGTGACCACCAAAGAACAGGCACAGGCGGCCGGCGACAAATTCCGCGCTGCCGATGTCGATCTCGTCATCCTGCAACTGCTCACCTACGCCACCTCGTACAATATGCTGCCCGCCGTGCGCGACCTCGACGTGCCCGTGGTGCTGGTGAACGTACAGAAGAAGAAAGCGCCCGACTATGCCAACACCGACATACCCACGTGGCTCGGCGAACTCTATGCCTGCGGCGCCGTGGGCGAGATGGTGGCCGACCTGGAGCGCGCCGGCAAGCGCCACGCCGTGATCACGGGCGTGGTGGAGGGCGGCGACCCGCAGGTGGAGGCCGAGATCGCAGACTGGTGCCGTGCCGCACAGGTGCGCCGCCGCTTCCGCGACACCAACATCGCACAGATAGGACGGCCCTATCCCGGCATGATGGACCTCTATATCGACGAGACCAACCTCTACCACCGTATGTGGCTCTACACCAAACAGTTCGACTGGGAGAAGATGTGGGCCATTGCCGACAATATCACCGACGAGGAGGCCATCCGCGCCAAGGCCCTCGACATCCTCGACACCTTCGACATCGAGGGCACCGAGGGATGCACCACCGACCAGCTCGTAGAGAAGGTGTGGGACATGGCACGCTATGTGGTGGCCTTCGAACAGTGGGTGAAAGACGAGCAGCTCGGACTCATCGCCTCGCACTACGACGGCTTCGCCAAGGGCATCGCCGGCAAGCTCGACTCGATGCTCATACCGGCCTTCTCGATGCTCATCAAGCAGCACACCGCCTGTGCCGTCGAGGGCGACATGAAGGTGGCCATGGCCATGTCGATACTGAAGACCATCTCTGGTACCGGCACGCTGTCGGAGATGTACTCCATCGACTTCAATGAGGATATCTGCATCATCGGCCATTCAGGTTCGGGCGACTACGACATCTCGCAGGCCCGGAAGCCGACGATGAAGATCGTGCCTGTGTTCCACGGCAAGAGCGGTGGCGGCTACCTCACGCAGTTCTACCCCCCGACGGGTCCCGTCACCTATCTGGGCATCACCCAAGACAAGAACGGCGTATTTAAGTTTGTCGTGGCAGAGGGCGTGAACGAAGACGGACCCATCTTCACCTTCGGCGACACCAACATGCGCACCCGCTTCTCTATCGGCGCACGCGAGTTCTGCAACCGCTGGAGCGAGGCTGGTCCCACCCACCACATGGCCGCCGCCGTGGGCCATCACATCGACACCATCCTCAAGGTGGCCAAGATCTTCAATGTGGAAGTGGATGTGGTGTGTAGGTAAAATGAAAGGGAAGTTAAAGGGAAGTTAAAGGGAAGTTAAAGGGAAGTTAAAGGGAAGT
>CAMVAT010000074.1 GCA_947165505.1 uncultured Prevotellaceae bacterium
GCACAACAGGTTTTGGTTCTGTTTGTGGTGGTTCGAATCCGCCTTGGACAACAAAATGAAAATACAACCGCTTGATAATCAAGCGGTTGTATTTTTTTATGTTGATCATTGGAGTGCGGAAATAGTATTGCAGAAAATACTATATCTAATTGCAATATTTAACATAGAAAGGCGTTTTTGAAGAATAGATTTGTAATTTTGGCTATTTCTCGGCAATCGCTTTCATTGTATGAGGGTCACCAACGCGACAGCCAATCAAGCGCATGAACAGTTAATTCCCCCAAAGCATGGATTTTTTTGTTACCTCATAGTCTGACCACCTGTATTCTCACAGCCAGAAGATGCTCTCGTTGCCTTCGTTGAAGAGCAGGTCGAGGATGCTCAGGTTGGGCAGGAACCCATGGCGCGGGGCATAGACCTGATAATAAGGGCGGGGAAGGAAGTCGGGGTCGGGCAGGGGATGCTTGGGACGGATGGCATCGCGGAAATCTGCCGTAAGAGGTACGGCGGCATCCGACGGGGTGCCGACACCGCTGCCCTCATCGTCGCAGGCGATGGGGGCGGCGGGCGTATATTGGTCGGTAGGAGTGATGTGGGGGTGGATGTCGAGCAGTTGGCACATCAACTGCGTAATCTCCATGTTGAAGTCGTAGAGAAACGCCCACCGGCGCTCGAAAAAGGGGTGCAGGTCGTCGGCGTAATACTCAAAGAAGGGCGACTCGCCATAGGCCGTCTGCAAGGCATTCCAATGCAGCCGGCGCCACTCGCCGTGGTCGCTGATGCGTATGTCGCGGGTGAGCGGTTTGTCGGCGTCGTGACAGACGGGGATGGTGAGTGCCTGCGGCCCGTTGGGTGCGGCGATGACGCAGCGGTTGCGGTAGGTCTGCTTCACAAAACTATCCATCCGCTCGATGGCCACATCATGGTATCTGTTCAACTTCTGATACCACTGCACCGGACCGAAATAGGTGGTAGAGAGCAGGCAGGTCATTTGATATTATCCACCATGCGGAAGAGACGGCCCCAGCGTATTTTTTGGCCTCTGTCTTCGGGGTTGATAGAGAGCCAGATGAAGATAGGCTTGCCCACCACATGGTCTTCTGGCACGAAACCCCAGTAGCGTGAGTCGAGCGAGTTGTGGCGGTTGTCGCCCATCATCCAGTAATAGTCCATCTTAAAGGTGTATTCATCGGTCTCTTTGCCGTTGATGAATATCTTATTGTCCTTCACCTCCAGTTCATTGCCCTCATACACGCGGATGGGACGGTCGTAGATGGCGATATTGTCCATGGTGAGCTTCAGCGTCTTGCCCTTGGCGGGAATCCACACCGGGCCGTAGTTGTCGCGCGTCCATCCATAGTTGCCGTTCAGGGGATAGACCTTGCCGGCATCCACACCGTCGGCATCGGTCACGGGCTGCACCAGATCGACGTATTGTGGCATCTGCTGCAGCGCCTCAGCGGCACTCTTGGTCAGCGGCATATAACCGCGACCGTCGTGCTGGCGGGTGCCGTAGAGTTGCATCAGGTCTTCGTCGGTGATACCTAGTTCGGTGAGTGTCTCTTCGGGCAGGTCTTGTATGAAGCGCACCCAGTACGAGTATTGCACCTGGTCGGGCTCTTTGTTGGCTTGTCCGTCGAGATAGATCGTCTGGTCTTTGATTTGCAGCTTCTGTCCGGGCAGGCCCACGCAGCGTTTCACGTAGTTCTCGCGGCGGTCGGTGGGGCGCGAGATAACACTGCCAAACTCAGCCGGATTGTTGCGTACCACTTGCGCACCTTGTTGCAGCACCTGACCGAAGAAGTCCCACTGCTGCTGGCGTGTCAGCGAGTCGATGTTGATGGTCGCATCCTTTTGCTGTTGCATGCCGATGGTGTAGCACAGCTGGTAGTAGTCTTGCGCCTGATATTGAGGGCTGTTGGCCAGCGTGTCGCCGGCAGGGTAGTTGAACACCACGATATCGTTGAGCTCCACATGTCCCAGTCCCGGCACACGGCGGTAGTCCCAATGGGGCCATTCGATATATGACTTGGTGCCGATGATGGGCAGCGTGTGTTGGGTGAGCGGCATGGTAAGCGGTGTCTGCGGGATGCGGGGTCCGTAGCTCAGTTTGCTCACGAAGAGGTAGTCGCCGCGCAGCAGCGATTTCTCGAGCGACGACGACGGGATGACATAGTTCTGGAAGAAGAACAGGTTGATGAAATAGACCGCCACGAGAGCGAAGATGATGGCATCGACCCAGCTCATGAGCACCCTGACGGGCTTCTCAGCGTCTTTCCACCACTGCCACCGTATTTTCTTGCTGATATACACATCGTAGATGAAGGGCACCAGGATGAGTCCGAGCCAGCTCTTGACCCAGAAGAGGAAGAGCAGGTAGAGCACCAAGACGATGATGAACTTGGTCCACTGCTTCTTCATATTCAGATTTGCTTTTCTCTTGTCAATCATGATTTAGTCGTTTGGTCGTTTGGGGGATTGGTCGTTTGGTCGTTTAGACAATCGCTGTTGTGATTGGCTGACTATTTACTCCCCTCTCCCTTTGGAGAGGGGCCGGGGGTGAGGCTGCTGAACATATCTCCGATGGTGAGCAGGCCGCTGTGCTGGGCGGTGTATTCTGCTGCGAGCACAGCCCCCAGGGCGAAGCCCTTGCGCGAGTGGGCATCGTGGGTGATGGTGATGCTGTCGGCCTCGCTGTCGTAGGTGATGCTATGGATGCCGGGCACCTCGTCGCGGCGGATGCTGCTCACGGCCAGTTCGTGATCGGCACAGTCGGCAGTGCCGCTCACCGTGCCGTCGGGGGCGGTGAGGGTGCCTTTCACCCAGCTGTCTTTGCGGTCGAGCTCGCTGATGATCTCCTCGGCCAGGGTGATGGCCGTGCCCGAGGGGGCGTCGAGCTTATGGATATGGTGCGTCTCCTCCATCGATACATCGTATTGCGGGAACGCGTTCATGATCTTCGCTAAATAGCGGTTCACGGCCGAGAAGATGGCCACGCCCACAGAGAAGTTGGAAGCCCAGAACAGGGTCTGTCCGCCTTCGCTGCACAGCCGGCGCACATCGTCGCCATGCTCTGCCATCCACCCCGTAGAGCCTGATACTACTTTCACGTTCTTGGCAAACGCCCTCAGGTAGTTGCCATAGGCCGCTGTGGGGTTGGTAAACTCGATGGCTACATCGGCCGAGGCGAACGCCTCTGACTCAAAGTCCTCTTGGTTGTCAATGTCTATGACCGACACAATCTCGTGTCCGCGGCTCAGGGCTATCTGCTCAATCATCTTGCCCATCTTGCCGTAACCTATCAATGCTATTTTCATTGTGCTAAATAAGGGTCTGATTTCGGGTGCAAAATTATATAAAAAAGGGCAAATTCATTCTTGTTGGCACGGATTTTATTCTTTTTTAGGGTCGGAGGGCTTCTTTTTTACAAAAAATATTGTAATTTTGTCAGTTCAAAAAGAAAAACAAGCCAATGCAAGGTCATGGAACAGCTATTGCACTATTGTTGGAAACATAAAATGCTTCCCCTCGGCGAACTCTATACCACTGACGGGCGGCAGGTAGAGGTGATTGACCCCGGATTGCACAACCATCACGCCGGTCCCGACTTCTTCAACGCCAAGGTGAAGATCAACGGCACGTTGTGGGTGGGCAATGTGGAAATACACGTGCATGGCAACGACTGGTATCAGCACGGTCACGACCATGACCCGGCATACGACAATGTGGTGCTCCATGTGTGCCAGGTGCCCGAGAGGGATATAGTGACCAGCAATGGGCTGTACGTGCCACAACTGCAAATCAGTGTGCCCGAGGGGGTGCGCTGCCAGTACGAGGCGCTGCTGCACGAAGACAGGTACCCGCCGTGCTATCAGATCATTCCTGATCTGCCGCGACTGATGGTGCACAGTTGGCTGAGCGCCTTGCAGACGGAGCGGCTGGAGCGGAAGACCACCGACATCTTGCGGCGGGTGCAGCGGTGCGAGGACAACTGGGAGGATGCGTATTTCGTGACACTGGCTCGCAACTATGGGTTCGGCGTCAACAGCGAGGCGTTTGAGACATGGGCGTCGCATGTGCCGCTCGGCGCTGTGGCCCACCACCGCGACGATGTGTTCCAAGTGGAGGCCCTGTTTCTGGGCGTGGCAGGACTGCTCGAACTGGACATGGTGCCCGAGCGCTACCAGGCGGATGCGCTCAACGAGGGCTATTTTGCACGCCTCAGAAATGAATACCTCTTCCTGGCGCATAAGTTCGGCATCCAACCCATGGATGGCACAATGTGGAAGTTCCTGAGGATGAGACCGCAAAACTTCCCCCATATCCGTCTGGTGCAACTGGCACGGCTCTATGTGGAGCGGCGCACAGGACTGCGGCAACTGGTGGACTGCACGACCGTGGAGCAGTTGCGCGAACTCTATCGGGTGGGCGTGACACCCTATTGGGAGACGCACTACACCTTCGGCAGCGAGTCGGTGAAAAACGCCAAGCGGATGTCGCCCGGCTCCATCAATCTGCTGATGATCAATACCGCCATACCCATGCTCTTCGCATACGGGAGGCATCAGGGCAATGAGGCGTTGTGCGACCGTGCCTTCGACCTCTTGGAGCAGTTGAAAGCCGAAGACAACAACATCGTCAGGATGTGGAGCGAGTGCGGACTGCAGGTGAGCACCGCCGGCGACAGTCAGGCGCTCATCCAACTCAAGAAAGAATACTGCGACCGCAAAGACTGCCTGCGCTGCCGCATCGGATATGAGTATCTTAAGAAAAGTAAAAAAGTAAAAAAGTAAAAAAACATATTATATATCAATGAATACCACTAATCATCACAGCGCAGCCACCCCCTCCTATATCTTCGAAACCCGCATGCAGGTGCGCGACTACGAATGCGACATACAGGGCATCGTCAACAACGCCAACTATCTGCATTATATCGAGCACACACGACACCGCTTCATCCGAAGCCTCGGCCTCTCCTTCGCCGACCTGCACAGTCAGGGCATCGATGCCGTGGTGGCCAGGATGAATATCCAATACAAGTCGCCGCTCAGGTGTGATGATGAGTTCATCTCGCGCCTGAATGTGGCCAAGAAAGGTGCCCACTTCGTGTTCCAACAAGACATCTACCGCGCCGCCGATGAGCAGTTGTGCTTCACGGCCTCGGTGGTGCTCGTGGTGCTGGTAGGCGGCCAACTGGTTATCAACAGTCCTTACGATGAACTTCTCAACTATGTGGCAAGAAACAATTAACGCGATGGTGCTGGCACGGATGAATCCCTTTCATCTGGCCGACGTGCACATCCTCTACCATACGCTGGGCAGCGCCACGGCCGTGATGGAGCACCGGGCAGATATCCGCCAGGTGATACCCGAGGCCACGCCGCGACTGGTCGAGGCACTGCGTGCCGACATCAGCGCGCTGCAGCGGCGTGCCGAGGAGGAGTGCCGCTATTGCGAGCAATATGGCATACAGGCGCTCACACCGCAAGACGAGGGCTACCCCGAGCGGTTGAAAAACTGCGACGACGCCCCGCTGGTGCTCTATTATAAGGGCAACGCCAACCTCAATGCCCGCCGCGTGGTCAATATCGTGGGCACACGCCGATGCACCATCTACGGACAAGACCTGATACGGCGGTTTGTCTTCGACCTGAGGGCTGCCTGTCCGCAGGTGCTGATAGTGAGCGGTCTGGCCTACGGCGTGGATATCTGCGCCCACCGTGCTGCATTGGAGTGCGGCTATGAGACGGTGGGCGTGCTGGCCCATGGCCTCGACGACCTCTACCCCTCGCGCCACCGCGCCACAGCACAGCAGATGGTGGGGCAGGGCGGACTGCTCACCGAGTTTATGACGGGCACCAATGCCGACAAGATCAATTTCGTGCGGCGCAACCGCATCGTGGCCGGCATGAGCGACGCCTGCATCCTCGTGGAGTCGGCGGCCAAGGGCGGCGGACTCATCACCGCCGACATCGCCCGCAGCTACGGGCGCGACGTGTTCGCCTTCCCCGGACGGGTGGGCGACCTCTATTCCGAGGGGTGCAACAACCTCATCCGCGACAACGGCGCGGCACTCATCACCAGTGCGGCCGACTTCGTGCATGCCATGCGCTGGGAGGGCGACGCCCGTGTGGCGCAGGCGCAGAGCGAGGGCATACAGCGCAACCTCTTCCCCGACCTGACGGCCGAGGAGAAAGCCATCGTCGATGTGCTCCTCAAGAACAACGACCTGCAAATCAATATGCTGGCCACACAGGCAGGACTACCCGTCAACCGCGTGGCGGCCCTGCTTTTCGAACTGGAGATGAAGGGTCTCGTGCGCACCCTGGCCGGCGGGATGTATCATTTGCTGAGGTAAAGCCTCACCCACCAAACCCTCTCCAAAGGGAGAAGGGAGTGGGTACATGAGCTATTCCCTGTAAAAAATGAATAATCAATATATGCAATGACTATTTCTGATTCGTCTTTGTCATTTCCCCAATTCCCCCTCTTCCTGGCTCCGATGGAGGATGTGACCGACATCGGCTTCCGCAGACTGTGCAAGCGGTTTGGGGCGGCGATGGTCTATACCGAGTTTGTGAGTGCCGAGGCGCTGGTGCGGTCCATCAAGAGCACGGTCAATAAACTGACCATCAGCGATGAAGAGCGCCCCGTGGGCATACAGATCTACGGGCGCGATGTGGAGGCGATGGTCGAGGCGGCACGTATCGTAGAGCAGGCCCATCCCGATGTGATAGACCTGAACTTCGGTTGTCCGGTGAAAAAAGTGGCGGGCAAGGGTGCCGGTGCCGGCATGCTGCGCAACATACCGCTGCTGCTCGACATCACACGCGAGGTGGTGCGGGCGGTCAATGTGCCGGTGACAGTGAAGACACGGCTGGGCTGGGACCAGAACAACCTGATTATCACCGACCTGGCCGAACAGTTGCAGGACTGTGGCATCAAGGCGCTCACCATCCACGGGCGCACACGCTCGCAGATGTACACCGGCCAGGCCGACTGGACGCTCATCGGCGAGGTGAAGCGCAACCCGCGCATCCATATCCCCATCATCGGCAACGGCGATATCACCTCGCCCGAGGAAGCACGGCAGGCCTTTGAGCGCTATGGCGTGGATGCGGTGATGATAGGGCGTGCCACCTTCGGACGGCCGTGGATCTTCAAGGAGATACGCGACTACCTCGACGGGCGCGAACCCGACCCGACGATGACGTTCCGGTGGAAGCTCGGCGTGCTGCGTGAGCAGTTGCGCATCAACGTGGAGCGCATCGACGAATACCGGGGCATCCTCCACACCCGCCGCCATCTGGCGGCCTCGCCCCTGTTCAAGGGCATCCCCAATTTCCGCCAGACACGCATCGCCATGCTCCGCGCCACCACCATGGCAGAACTGACCGCTATACTCGATGAGATAGAAGAGAAATACGCGTAGCTGAAAGGCGATTATTCGTAGAGGTGGAACATCCGTTCCATCATCTGCCATTTCTCATTCGACGTGGCATCGGGGCGGCAGTCCTGAAACAGTGCCATATATTCCTCCCACTCCTGTTGGCGGGGCAGGGTGGCCAGACGGGCCATCGCCTCATCCCAGTTGAAGTCGAGCGGTGTCTCGACAATCATAAACAGGCGGGTGCCGAGGATGTAGATCTCCATTTCTAAGATGCCTACTTGGCGGATGCCGTCGAGAATCTCTTGCCAGGCCTCGCCCTGGCTGTGTCGCCGCCGGTATTCGGCGATGAGTGCGGGGTCGTCGCACAGGTCCATGGTCTGGCAATAGCGCTTCACCGGCCCGTGATACTGTTTTACTTCGTAGCCGTTCATTATTTGTTGAGTGTTGAGTGTTTAGTGTTTAGTGTTCTTGGCGGTTTCTCTGGGTTCTCCGGGTTTTTCGGTTTCTCCGGATTTTCCGGTTATTCCAGTGCCCTCTAGCATATCTCCTGCCCCCTGCCCCTTGCCCCCTGCCCCCCCAAAAAAGCCCCCTGCCCCCAAAAGCCCCAAAATTACTTTTTTACTTTTCCCAAAATTACTCTTTTACTTTTTTACTTTTTTCCGTACCTTTGCAGCCGCAAATGGAAAAACAGCGTAAAAGCGAGATTTTATTAGCCTTGATTCGCGAAGGGAAGCCGATGACAGGACACGACAAACTCAATCTGATCTTTCAATTGAGCTTGCCCTCCATCTTGGCGCAAGTCACCTCGGTGATGATGTTCTTCATCGACCAGGCCATGGTGGGCAGTCTGGGGGCTGAGGCCTCGGCGGCCATCGGATTGGTGGAGAGCTCCACGTGGCTCTTCGGCAGTCTGACGTCGGCCGCGTCGATGGGTTTCTCGGTGCAGGTGGCCCATTTCATCGGTGCCAATGATTTTGTCAAGGCGCGCGAGGTGCTGCGCCATGCTCTCATCGTCACGTTCTGTCTGAGTGTGTTGCTGATGCTGGTGGCCGCAGCCATCTCCAGTCCCTTGCCCTATTGGCTCGGTGGGGGAGAGGATATCGCTGGCGATGCTTCGCGTTATTTCCTGATTTTCTCGCTCACAGCACCGTTTTTTCAGATGAACACGCTGGCCTCGGCCATGCTCAAGTGCGAGGGTAATATGCGGGTGTCGAGCCTGATGAGCGTCACGCTGTGCGTGCTGGATGTGGTATTCAATTTCTTCTTGATCTTCCCCTCACGTCACGTGGATGTGCTGGGCGTGAACCTATGGATTCCCGGCGCGGGATGGGGCGTGACAGGTGCTGCCCTGGGCACCGCCCTCGCCTTTGTCGTGGTGTCGTTATCACAGGGGTGGCTGGCTTTCTTCCGGTCGAAGATCTTGTCGCTCCGTCTGCCGCACGCCCCCTTCCGTTGGGTCGCCTCTTATTTGGTCAACGCCTTTAAGATAGGCGCGCCGATGGCCTTGCAGTCGTTTCTGATGAGTTCGGCGCAGATTGTCAGCACGATGATTGTGGCGCCATTGGGCAATTTCGCCATCGCCGCCAATACCTTTGCCATCACCGCCGAGAGCCTGTGCTATATGCCGGGCTATGGCATCGGCGACGCCGCCACCACGTTGGTGGGACAGAGCGTGGGCGCCGGCCGTCACGACCTCTGCCGCAGTTTTGCGCGGATGACCGTCTTCTCGGGCATGGCTGTCATGGCCCTGATGGGATTGGTGATGTTTGTCTTCGCCCCCGAACTGATGGGACTGATGACGCCTGTGGCCGAGATACGCGACCTGGGTGCGCAATGCCTGCGCATCGAGGCCTTTGCCGAACCCATGTTTGCCGCCTCGATTGTCACTTACTGTGTCTGCGTGGGCGCTGGCGATACGTTGCGCCCGGCGCTCATCAACCTGGGGAGCATGTGGCTGGTGCGCCTCACGTTGGCGGCCTTGCTTGCCACCCAATATGGGCTGGTGGGCGTGTGGTTCGCCATGGCCGTGGAGCTCACCCTGCGTGGCAGCATGTTTCTCGTGCGCCTGTTCCGCGGCAAGTGGAACAAGCTATAAGGTGAGCAGGCGTGCCTTGGCACTGTTGAACTCCAAGGTCAGTTGCTGCATCACATCTTTCACCGGACGGATGCTCTTGATGTCTGAGGCTATCTGTCCTATCTCCAACTCACCATTGTCGATGTCGCCCTCGAAGATGCCCCGCTTCGAGGCAGCCTGGCCCAGGATGCGGCGCAGGTCTTCTACGGCGGCGCCCTCGCTCTCGGCCTGCATGATGCGGCAATAGAGGTCGTTCTTCACCAAGCGGGTGGGGGAGATCAGTTTCAGCGTGAGCATGGTGTCGCCCTCTTCGAGGTTGATGCACCGCTGTTTGTATGCCTCCGACGCACTGCTCTCCTCTGTCAGCGCAAAGCGGGTGCCTATCTGCACGCCTTCGGCGCCAAGGGCCATGGCGGCCAGGATGGCTGCACCGCTGGCGATGCCGCCGGCGGCGATGAGAGGCAGGCTGGTGACCTTGCGCACCTGCGGGATGAGTGTCATGGTCGTGGTCTCCTCGCGACCGTTGTGACCGCCGGCCTCGAAGCCCTCGGCCACAATGGCGTCAATACCGGCCTGCTCGCACTTCCATGCGAATTTCGAGCTCGACACCACGTGGGCCACCTTGATGCCGGCCTCGTGCAGACGGGCGGTGTATTTCTTCGGACTGCCCGCCGAGGTGAACACGATCTTGACCCCTTCGTCGATGATGATCTGGATGAGCCGTTCTATCTCGGGGTACATCAGCGGCACGTTGACGCCCCAGGGCTTGTCAGTAGCTTCTTTCATCTTGTGGATGTGCTCGATGAGCGTCTCGGGGTGCATCGAACCGGCACCCAGCAGCCCCAGACCGCCCGCGTTGCTTACGGCCGAGGCCAGGCGCCAACCGCTGATCCATACCATGCCGCCCTGTATGATGGGCTTCTCTATTCCGAAAAGTGAGGTAATCCTGTTTGTTTGCATTGTGATGATTTTTGCTGATTTTTGTGCAAATATACGCAATAAAATCGAGTTTCAGTGTGATTATTCGGATTTTTTGACTACATTTGCAGGAAAATAATCACCAATACTCAGAATCTATGGCAACATATCATGTATGGACCAAGCCCTATCACGATGTCGTCGAACAGCAATACCGTCTCGATGCACAGGGGCAACAAGAGTTTGACGCGTTCTTCGCCAAGTTAGACCAGTTCGCTTACAGCTGCCCAGATCAGGGCGCCTTTACCAACCAACTGTTGCAAGGACCTCTCTACCAGGAGTATAACTCGCTGCTTCAGAAGTATAGCAGGTTTGCTGTCAATCCTGCCGGGCAAACCATCGACGACCAGGTGGATGAGATCAAAAAAATCAACCATGAGAACTGGGTGGCTGAGCAGGCCAAGACGGGTGTTGAGCGCGAGGTGAATGCCGCCATCTCGCACATGCTGCCCGACGAGGTGAACCGTCTGCGCTGGAGCGGGGCCCGTGCGCTGCCCATTATCGGACCCATCATTCAGTGGGTGGACAATATCCGCTGGTTGCGCAATATATTTGGAAAGAAATGAAAAAAGAAAAATCCGATATCCTTCACGGGTATCGGATTTTCTTACGTTAGTATGTTATGAAAAATTTGAGAGAAATGAAACTTCACAGTTTCAGAATTGTTTTACTAAACATGATTTATATAGAGAAAGCATAGAAAAAATTTCTTATCGGATGCTCAGCGGTATCTGAGCCACGCTGTCGCGCTTCACAGAGTCAACCTTGGCCACAGACACCCCGTCGGCCTTGGGCTCCTCTATCACCGTCGCCGTCTGTTTCACCGGCTGGTCGGTGTTGCGCAGAGCCACCGTCACCGCATTGCCCAGGGTGAGGATGACGGCCACCACGGCCACAGCCTTGAACAGGGGCTTGAGGCGCTCGGTGAGGTGGATGGTGCGAGCCTTGACGGGCTTCTCCTCGCCTGCGAGCTGCAGCATCTTCTCGTCGAAGTCGTCGCCCAGCGTCTCTTCTGCCACCGAGGTCTGTTCGTAGGTGAACAAGTCTTTATAGGGCAACAGGGCAGCGGGCACGTCTTTCTGGTTGAAAAACGTCCTAAGGATTTGCTCTTCCTCTCGCGTCGTCTCGCATTGCCAGTAGCGCTCCAAGAGTTGTTCGATATATTGGTAGTTCATCTTGTTACGATGTCTCTAATTGCTGATATTTTTGTTTTACCGCCTGCCGGGCGCGGAAGATGTTGATCTTCACCTGGTCTTCGCTGATGCCCATCACCGCGCTGATTTCCTTGTAGCTTTTCCCCTCGAAGTCGCGCAGCTGCATACAGGTGCGTTGCTTTTCGGGCAGTGCGTTCACGATGCGTTTCACCAGTTCCAGACGGTCTCTCTGGAGCATCTGCTCGTAGGGGTTCACCTGTCCGGCGGTATGATTGAGATGGATGTCGTCTAATGACTCGTTTTGGCGGTCTTTGCGCTTGATACGGTCTAAGGCCAGATGGCGGCAGACGGTGAGGCTGTATGCCTCGATCGATTCCAGATTCTCCCAGTCGTCGCGTTTGTTCCAGACCTTCATCAAAGTGTCCTGTACGATGTCTTCGGCATCCTCGTGTCGCAGGGTAATGCGGAGTGCGAGCCGATAGAGCACGTCTTTCAACGGTAGCACATCGTTTCGGAAGCTGACATTCTTCATCTTTTCTCTTTCAATGACGATTAGAAACAAACAAAAGTTACAAGGAAGCGGGATGGTTAACTTTTATTAACGCTTTACCCCCATCTTTTTGGGGATGGGGGCGTGTGGGGGTGTTATTCTATCACCGTGCCATGCAATCCATCGATGGCGGTGGCTTGGGTGATGATGACACGGCGCACGCCGGCGCTCACGGCTCCGAGTGCATTCTCTATCTTGGGTATCATGCCGCCCGAGATGGTGCCGTCGGCCACATAGTGGTCGAAGTCGGTGCGTGTGATGTGCGTGATGACGGATGTGTCGTCGTCGGGGTCGCGCAGTACGCCGGGTTTCTCAAAACTGTATATCAATGTCACGTCGTAGTATGCGGCCAGCGCCTGTGCTGCCACCGAGGCGATGGTGTCGGCGTTGGTGTTGAGCATGGTGCCGGCTCCGTCGTGTGTCAGGGGTGCCAGCACGGGTGTGGCTCCCGCGTCGAGCAGTGCCTGCAGGCGGTCGGCGTTCACCCGTTCCACGTCGCCCACGAAACCGTAGTCAACGTCTTTGACGGGTCGTCGGTGCGAATGGATCACATCCATGTCGGCACCGGTCAGACCGATGGCATTTACCCCGCGGGCTTGTAGCTGCGCCACGATAGTTTTGTTCACCAGTCCGCCATAGACCATGGTCACCACCTCGAGCATCGGGGCGTCGGTGATGCGCCGGCCATTGACCATCTGGCTCTCAATGCCCAACCGGGCGGCCACCTGCGTGGCACGCCGGCCGCCGCCATGAACCAGTATTTTCTTGCCTTCGATGGCGCAAAAATGACTAAGCAGCTGTTGCAGTTGCTCAGCGTCTTCCACGATGGCACCACCCACCTTGACGATGGTAAGAGGGGACTTCCCCCATGACGATTGCTGATTGTTCATATATTGATGATAAATGATGACTGATAAATGATGGAGGCGAAGAGGTTTCCAAAACCGTTGTTGGTCACTTTCGACGGCAAATTTAAACAATTATATTGAATTGACGTAATATTTGAGTTTAAATCTTTGGGCTTCGCCCTACCTTTCTCACGCTCGGCAGAGCAAATCCGTCTGCTCTCGCTTAATCTGAATGTTAGTTTATGTGGTTCAAATTACTTACATAATCTAGGACTTCCTATATGTATGTTCTTGTTTCTTTTCGGCCTCAGTTTATCGTCAGTTATTATGATGGGGTCGCTGGCTCGGCCTTCCATGAACAAAGAAAGCATATTGGCTTCCCCCTCATCTCCCAAGTCGGCCCATTGGTCTTTCACCTCTTGAATGGCTTGCTGGTATTCGGTCAGTGTGTTGCAAAAGAAGTCCAATAAATAAATTTTCCCCTGCAATACAAACAAGAGTGTACAGGGGACACCGTTAGATACAGCATGATTATTGATACAATACATAATGGCATCGGCTTGCTTCAAAAGAGGGAAAAGTTTATACGCCTCGATTAAGGCATCCCTTCCCTTTCTTGACTGTATAACGTCGAGGTCCATCCATAGACAATGGGGCTTGATAGTTTTTTTTGTCTTGGTGTAGCTTCCCACTTCTTCTATGTCTGTTATGCCCTTGATATGATATGACTTATCTATGACTGCCACTATGAAAGTGCGCAGGCTGTCAATTGAAATGCAGTCGTAGATGTCTTCTTTCCCAATGAAATACCTATCCCAATCGACATACACGGAGAGTATGAAAAGTTTTCTTTCTTTCTCCAGGTCAATGGCTCTTTGCTGGTAGTGCAAGTCTAAACTTTTCTGAATCAAAGACGTATAACAATCTCTGTCCGCGCTTTTATACACATCGACCAAATAGTCCAAATTGGTATTCTGCGCAATACAGATGGATGGAACTAAAAGCAACAATGCTAAGGTATATAATAATTTACTCATACTTATTTTGGTAACAATATAAACAAATTATAATCCCGCGACCCGCTTCCCAACTCGTTTCCTAATATGTGGCGAAGTAATTTCCAACA
>CAMVAT010000075.1 GCA_947165505.1 uncultured Prevotellaceae bacterium
AACCCTCAACCCTCAACCCTAAACCCTCAACCCTCAACCCTCAACCCTAAACCCTCAACCCTCAACCCTAAACCCTCAACCCTCAACCCTCAACCCTCAACCCTCAACCCTCAACCACGATGTACACTCCCTCCCCCAGCCGCTATGACCATAGCGACACCCTGTATCGCCGCTGCGGGCGCAGCGGTGTGCTGCTGCCGCAGATATCCTTAGGATTCTGGCACAACTTCGGCGGCATCGACCCCTACGAGCGCAGCCGCGCCATCACGCACTATGCCTTCGACCACGGCATCACACACTTCGACCTGGCCAACAACTACGGCCCGCCCTACGGGTCGGCCGAGGAGACGATGGGACGACTCATGGACGATGACTTCCGACCCTACCGCGACCAACTGTTCATCAGCAGCAAGGCCGGCTACGACATGTGGCCCGGACCGTACGGCAACTGGGGTTCGCGCAAATACCTCATGGCGAGCCTCGACCAGAGCCTGCGACGCATGCACCTCGATTATGTCGATCTATTCTACAGCCACCGCTACGACCCCGACACGCCGATTGAGGAGACGCTGCAAGCACTGGTCGATATCGTGCGCCAGGGAAAGGCTCTCTATATCGGCATCTCACGATGGCCCCTTGACAAGCTGAAGATGGCGCATGCCTACCTCAAGGAGCGCGACGTGCCGTTGCTCATCTACCAAGACAAGCTCAACATGCTGAGTCAGGAACCCATCGAACAGGGACAACTCGACTTCTGCCGGCAAGAGGGCATCGGCTTCATCGCCTTCTCGCCCTTGCAGCAGGGACTGCTCACCGACCGCTATCTCAACGGCATACCCGCCGATTCGCGCATGAGCCGGGGCAGTTCGCTGCCGAGCGATGTGCTCACACCCGAGTTGCTCGACCAACTGCGCGCCTGGAATGCCGAGGCGCTGGCCTCTGGTCATACCCTGGCCGACCATGCCCTGCGGTGGGTGCTTCGTCAGGAGGGTGTCACCTCCGTCATCGTAGGTGCCAGCAGCGTAGCCCAACTGGAGCGCAACCTCTGTGCCATTAAAAAGTAAAAAAGTAAAAAAGGTAACCTCCCACCTCTAAGGTAATCTCTTACCTCTCACCTCCCACCTCTCACCTCTAAAGTAACCTCTCACCTCTAAAAACGGCTGGCAATCTTTCGATTGCCAGCCGTTTTTATTATTCCTCCACCACTGAGAAATCGTCTTTACCTACTCCGCAGATGGGGCAAACCCAATCTTCAGGAATATCTTCAAAGGCGGTGCCGGGAGCGATGCCGCTATCCTCATCACCTACTGCCGGGTCATAGATATACCCGCATGTGTCGCAAATGTACTTTTTCATAATGCTTGATTTTAAAATGTTTACAGAATATGGTGTTATTGATCTCTTCTGCCTCATTCATTGCATTCGGCGTGCTATCCTCCCCTCCCTACAAGGGAGGGGCAGGGGGGTGGGTCTTCTTCTATTGGGTGAGGCTTTTCTCCACCTTATATAATATATCATCCGGATTGATGCTGTTCATACAGGCGAAGTCGCCACGATAGCAAGGGCGGTTGCCATAGATGCTGCACGGACGACAGGGTAAGTCGGCCTGCACCACATTCTCCTCGCTCTGCCCCCAGCCCAGGAAGCCCGCAAAAGGATGTGTGGCTCCCCACACACTCACCACTGGCGTGCCTGTGAGCGAGGCGAAGTGCATGTTGGCACTGTCCATCGACACCATCACGTCGAGATGGCTCATGATGATGAGTTCTTGCAACAGTCCTGCCGCCTGCGCCGACGCGTTCAGACACCGGGGATAACGCTGGCACCAGCGGTCGAGCTGCTCCCACTCTTTCTGTCCGCCGCCGAAAAGGAAGATACGCATATCTGGATGGCGCTCCGTCAGCCGTGCTATCACCTTTTCCGTCTTCTCCACAGGCAGTATCTTTCCCTCATGTGCCGCAAAGGGGGCGATGCCTACCCACTGACACCCTGGCTCCTTGCTGCCCACCGCGGGCGGGAGCAGCCGCAGGTCGCCACCCTCAGCGCCGAAGATGGAGTGAAACGCCAAGTGGACAGGATACCCTAATTGGGCCAGCACGTCGGCATAGTTCTGAAACGAGGTGGGCTGTTGCACCATCTCTTTACCGCTCTTTGCCGCCAGACGACGCTTGCCCTGACGGTGCTTGTCGATAGAGGCTACACGGTATCTGTCGAGACGGAAACGCTGACGCAGATACCATGAGCGGAGCACACCGTGCATATCGGCTACAGCAGTGAATTGCTTCGCTTTCAACCGCCGGTAGAGCATGTTCAAACCATGCACACCGCGGTAGTCGTTTTTCAAGTCGGCCTCCATGAATCCCACATGAGGCGCCAGACTCTCAAAGAGCGGACGTGCAAAACCACGACTCAGCACGGTGATGTGCAAGTCGGGATACTGCTTCGCCAGCGAACTGACCACCGGCACGAGCATGGCCACGTCGCCAAGGGCCGAGAAGCGGATAATCAGGAGATGTTGCATTTACATTACTATCTACTCCCCTCCCTGAAGGGAGGGGCCGGGGGTGGGTCTGGCCGGGGGTGGGGCTTCCTTATTTCTTCCCGTAGAGCACGGGGTTGGTCGAGGGGTCGTTATACATTTTCATCTGCCGGTACACCTTCATGTATTTGCGGCCTGAGGCGATGTCGTCGAGCAACTGGTCGATGGCGGTAGAGAGATCTACCTGCTGCTCCAGCAGCACATTCAATTTCTGCTGACAGCGCTCCTTGTGCTCGGCCGAGGCATCGGCACGCTCTGCCTGCTCCTGCATGTGGTATATCTTCAATGCCAGAATCGAGAGGCGGTCGATGGCCCACGCCGGACTCTCGGTGTTGATGCTGGCGTCGGACAACACCTGCACGTCGGAGTAGAGCTGACGGAAATAAGAGTCGATCTGCTCTACCAGGTCCGTACGGTCTTGGTTGCTACGGTCGATGCGCCGCTTCAACTGAAGGGCCTCCACAGGGTCGATATGTGGGTCGCGTATGATATCCTCCAAATGCCACTGCACCGTATCTATCCAACATTTCAGATACAGTCTGTTCTCTAAAGAATTGCGGTCGTAGGGATTACTGATTTCAGTATCTACATGATCCTTGACATGATAATCCCTGATTACCTGTCTGAAAATATCATTGTAAAGTTGTGTATTAGACATAAATAAAAATGATGGTTAATGGGTTCATGCTGCAAATATACGGGTTTTCACATACAAAACAAAATAAAAGACCACAAAATTATTGATTTATCTCAAATGAGCAATTTATTCGTTGCACATTTGTAGGGTAAATGTGCAAAAAAGTTGTTTTTTTTGTGTAAAAATTTGCATACATCAATTAAAATGTGTTCCTTTGCACCCGATTTTGAATTAGAAAGTAATTTATAACCATTTTAATTAGAAAGAATTATGTCACAAATTGAAGAAAAAGTGAAGAGCATCATCGTTGAGAAATTAGGCGTGGACGCTGCCGAGGTGAAACCCGAAGCAAGCTTCACCAACGACCTGGGTGCCGATTCTCTCGATACCGTAGAGCTGATTATGGAATTTGAGAGAGTGTTTGGTGTTTCTATTCCCGACGACCAATCAGAGAAGATTAGCACTGTGGGCGATGCTATCGCTTATATCGAGAACGCTAACAACAAGTAATTCTCGTTTCTTTCACTTTTATGGTTTATAGTTTCCGGCTTCAGCTCACACTGATGCCCTTAGCTATAAACCATAAATATTAATTTATGTTTCGCATGTCTCAACTCCCAAACTCCAAAGAGCAAGTGGAGCTTGCGAAAGTTAAAAACAATAATCATATGGAACTAAAAAGAGTTGTTGTCACCGGATTAGGTGCTGTGACACCAGTGGGCAACACACCCGAAGAAACGTGGAGCAACCTGGTTGCCGGCAAGAGCGGTGCCGCTCCCATCACTCTCTTCGACTGCTCTAAATTCAAGACTCAGTTTGCATGCGAGGTGAAAGACCTCGACATCAACCAATATATCGACCGCAAAGAGGCACGTAAGATGGACCGCTACACACAGCTGGCCATGGTGGCTGCCAAACAGGCGGTGGCCGACAGCGGCATCGACCTCGATACCGTCAACAAAAACCGTATCGGCGTGATCTACGGCGTGGGCATCGGAGGCCTGAGAACATTCGAGGAAGAGGTGAAATACTACGCCTTGCACGAAGAAGACGGACCCAAGTTCAACCCCTTCTTCATCCCCAAGATGATTGCCGACATCGCCAGCGGACAAATATCCATCCTCTACGGTTTCCACGGACCTAACTTCACCACCACTTCTGCGTGCGCCTCTTCGAGCAACGCCCTGGCCGACGCTTTCAACCAGATACGTCTGGGTAAGGCCGACATCATGCTCGGCGGCGGTGCCGAGGCAGCTATCTGCGCTGCCGGCGTGGGTGGATTCAACGCCATGAAAGCCCTCTCCACACGCAACGACGACCCTGAGCACGCCTCACGGCCCTTCAGCGCCTCGCGCGACGGTTTCGTCATGGGCGAAGGGGCTGGATGCCTGATCCTCGAAGAACTGGAGCATGCCAAGGCTCGCGGTGCCAAGATTTATGCCGAGATGGTGGGCGAAGGACTCAGTGCCGACGCTTATCACATCACAGCATCACACCCCGAAGGACTTGGCGCACGACTGGTGATGGAGAGCGCCCTCGAGGACGCCGGACTCAAACCCGAAGATATCGACTACATCAATGTGCACGGCACTTCCACTCATGTGGGCGACATCTCTGAGTCGAAAGCCATCAAAGACGTCTTCGGCGAACACGCTTATCAGCTCAACATCAGCAGCACCAAGTCGATGACAGGACACCTGCTCGGCGCTGCCGGTGCCATCGAGGCCATGGTGGCTGTGCTGGCCGTCAAAAACGATATCATCCCGCCTACCATCAACCACAACGAGGACGACAAAGACGAGGAGATAGACTACAATTTGAATTTCACATTCAATCAGGCACAGAAGCGCACCGTACGCGCCGCCATCAGCAATACGTTCGGCTTCGGCGGACACAATGCCTGCGTTGTTTTCAAAAAGTATGCTGAGTAAATTTTTTTCCAGAATAAGGCTCCCTTTCCGAAAGGAGAAGGAGCTTTTTTCGGCTCTATACGGCATCATCGGTTTCTACCCCAAAAACATCAGTTATTATAAACTCGCGCTCATGCACAAAAGCATCATGAGGCGCGAGAAAGGAAAGCCGCTCAATAACGAGCGGCTCGAGTTCTTGGGCGATGCTATTCTCGATGCGGTCGTCGGCGACATCGTTTACACCCACTTTCAAGGCAAACGCGAGGGATTCCTCACCAACACACGAAGCAAAATCGTGCAACGCGAATCACTCAACAAACTGGCCGAGGAGACGGGACTCACCAAACTCATCGTATCATCAGGACACACTTCCTCGCATAACAGCTATATGGGAGGAAATGCGTTCGAGGCACTGGTGGGAGCCATCTATCTCGACCGCGGATATGAGGCATGCAAGAGGTTTATGCAAAAACGCATCCTCGCACAACTCATCAACATCGACAAAGTGGCGTACAAGGAGGTCAACTTCAAAAGTAAACTCATCGAGTGGAGCCAGAAAAACAAAGTGACCATCGACTTCAAAGTAGTGAAACAAGGCAAGGACGATACCGGAAGCCCCACATTTGAATATATGGTGCAACTCGAAAAAGTGGACTGCTGCAGCGGACGGGGATATTCCAAGAAAGAGAGCCAGCAAGAGGCATCAAAACTCACCTTGGCACGGCTCCGACGCGAACCGCAGCTCATCGAGCGCATCTTTGCCAGTAAATCGCAACGCACCAAGATGGAGGAGGAACCCGTATCGGTGACCGAACTGGCTGCGTTCGCAGAGACTACCGAGAATAACGAAAAGCCCGGTGAACCCAGAGAGCCCGGAACCCCCGACCCCCCCGACCCCGATGACTTCGATGACTTCGACCTGAGCGACATCAACGTGAAACCCGAGATGAGCCGCGAAGACATCATCGCAGCCGCCGAGGCCGCCGCCTTCAATGGCGAGTCGTGAGGTTAAAATAATTAAAAAAATAGCGCCATTCAAAAAGATTGCGCTATTTTTGCACTTCAATACGTCAAGAAAATGGGATTAACAAGCATCGCATCATGGTTCTTCCGCTCAAGGCAGAAAGACTTGCAACGGCATAACAACGAAGCCGACATCTTGCAGGCTCAGGTGCTCAGACACCTGATAGAACGTGCCGAAAACACGGAGTATGGACGCAAACACCTCTTCAGCACCATCAAAAGCTACGAAGACTTTGCTGCCAATGTGCCGCTCAATACCTACGAGGAACTGAAAGCCGACATCGACCGCATGCGACACGGCGAGACGGATGTGCTCTGGCCCGGAACGGTCAGGTGGTATGCCAAATCGTCGGGCACGACCAACGACAAGAGCAAATTCATCCCCGTCAGCAACGAAGGACTGCAAGGCATACACTATGCCGGAGGGTTCGACAGCGTGGCGCTATACCTGATGAACAACCCGCGCAGCCGCATGTTCGACGGCAAAGGACTCATCCTAGGTGGAAGCCACTCGTCTAACTACAACCTCAACAACAGCCTGGTGGGCGACCTGAGTGCCATTCTCATCGAGAATATCAACCCCGTGGTCAACTGGGTCAGGGTACCCAAAAAGCAAACGGCGCTGCTGAGCGACTTCGAGGTCAAGCGCGACCGCATCGCTCACGAGACGCTCAAGAAAAACGTCACCAACCTCTCGGGCGTGCCGTCGTGGATGCTCTCGGTGCTCACACGCGTGATGGAACTGTCGGGCAAGACGCATCTCGAAGAGGTATGGCCCAACATCGAGGTGTTCTTCCACGGGGGAGTGGCGTTCACGCCCTACCGCCAGCAATACCAAGAGCTCATCACATCGCCCGACATGCACTATATGGAGACATATAATGCCAGCGAGGGCTTCTTCGGCATACAAAGCGACCTGACCGACCCCTCCATGCTGCTCATGCTCGACTACGGCGTCTATTACGAGTTCATACCCATGGACGAGTTCGACAGCGAACACCCGACCGTGGTGCCACTCACGGGCGTCAAGACGGATGTCAACTATGCTATGGTCATCTCCACCACATGCGGACTGTGGAGGTACATCATCGGCGACACCGTGAAGTTCACTTCCAAAAACCCCTATAAATTCGTCATCACGGGGCGCACCAAGCATTTCATCAATGCCTTCGGAGAAGAACTGATCGTAGATAACGCCGAACAGGGACTGGCCTACGCCTGCCAGCAGACGGGCGCCGAGGTGCTCGAATACACCGCCGCACCCGTATTCATGGACGGAAAAGCCAAATGCCGCCACCAGTGGCTCATCGAGTTTGCCAAGGAACCCGACAACCTCGAACACTTCGCCGACCTGCTCGACCAGAAACTGCAAGAGATCAACAGCGACTACGAGGCCAAACGATACAAAGACATCACCCTGCAGCACCTGGAGATCATCAAAGCACGCAAAAACCTCTTCAACGACTGGCTCAAAGCACGGGGCAAACTGGGCGGACAGCATAAGGTGCCACGACTGTCGAACAACCGCAAGACCATCGAAGAACTGCTCGAACTCCTATAAGCACTGGCGGCTACTACCAAGGGGCAAGGGGCAGGGTGCAAGGGGCAGGAGATATGCTCTCCCACACTTCTCTTTCTCCACAGGCAGCGGTTTTGCCGCTGCTCCCAAACTCCCAAACTCTTTTAATTTCTTAATTTCTTAATTTTATAATTTTATAATTTTTAATTTTTTAATTTTTTAATTTTTTAATTTTTTAATTTTTTAATTTTTTAATTTTTTAATTTTCCAACGAACGCCCACTCATCACATATCTGGACCCTATGCCTGACACTGCTCACATTGCTGTCGTGCGCTAAGATGGGCAAGCCCGACGGGGGATGGTACGACGAAACCCCGCCGAGCGTCATGGCGTGCATGCCCGACGACGGGGCCACCAACGTCAACTCGCAAAAGGTGGTCATCTACTTCGATGAGTTCATCAAACTGGAAAACGCGCAAGAGAAAGTGGTCATTTCGCCACCACAACTCGAGATGCCCGAAATCAAAGCCACCGGCAAACGCATCATCGTTGAACTCAAAGACTCGCTCAAACCCAACACCACCTATACCATCGACTTCAGCGATGCCATCACCGACAACAACGAGGGCAACCCGCTGGGCAACTACACCTACAGTTTCTCCACAGGCGACGGGATAGATACCATGGAGGTGGCGGGATATGTGCTCGAAGCACAAACGCTCGAACCCGTGAAGGGCATCCTCGTGGGCCTCTACGCCAACATGGCCGACAGCGCCTTCCAAAAGGAGCCCATGCTGCGCGTGTCGCGCACCGACAGCCGCGGACGCTTCGTCATCAAAGGGGTGGCGCACGGACAATACAGGGCCTATGCGCTCCAAGACGCCGACGGCGACTATGTGTTCAACCAGAAGAGCGAGAAACTGGCGTTCAGCCACGATATCTTCGTGCCGTCGGCTAAACCCGATGTCAGACAAGACACCATCTGGCGCGACTCGCTCCACATCGACGATATCATACAGACGCACTACACGCACTTCCTGCCCGATGATATCGTGCTGCGTGCCTTCACCGAAAAACAAACCGACCGACACCTCATCAAACGTGAGCGCGCCAACCCCGAACGACTCAACTTCTATTTCACCTACGGCGACAGCATCGTGCCCCAACTCGAAGGGCTCAACTTCGACAGCACCGATGCTTTTCTCACCGAGCATACCGAGATGTGCGACACCATCACCTACTGGCTGCGCGACACCACGCTCATCAACCAAGACACGCTGCTCATCGCCACCCGATACCACACCACCGACACACTCGGACAACTGGTATGGGAGGCCGACACCTTCGAGATGCTGCCCAAAGTGCCTTACGAACGGCGCATGAAGGAGAAAAAGAAAGCGCAGGAGAAATGGGAGAAACAACAAGAGCGCGCTAAGAAAAAAGGAAAGCCAGTGCAGACCGAGCCACCCACGACCCACCTCGACGTGAAAATCACCATGAACGATCTCACACCCGAGAGCCTGGCGCGCATCGTCTTCCCCACGCCCATGGCGGTCATCGACACCACGGCCATGCACCTCTACATGAAGGAAGACACGCTGTGGACCGACGTAGGACTGCACATACAACCCTACGACGGATACCACCACTATAATGCGGGCGACGTGAAACGATACTACACCCTGCGACCCGCCAACAACGACGGACTGTGGCAGCTCAACCACGAATACAGCCTCGAGATAGACTCCGCTGCCATGACCGATATCTACGGATATAGCAACAAAGCGCTCAAGCAGAGCACCAAACTCAAAGCCGAAGACGACTACACCAGCATCACCATACACCTGACAGGCACCGGCAGCGCACCATGGGTGGTGCAACTGCTCGACGGCGGCGACAAGGTGCTCAAAGAGGTGGTTTGCCGACAGCATACGGCCGAGCTGAAATACATCAAACCCGCCACCTACTACCTCCGCGCCTTTGAAGACGCCAACGACAACGGCATCTGGGACACCGGCTCCTATGCCGACGACCGTCAGGCCGAGACCGTATGCTACTACCCCGAGAAGATCGAGTGCAAGGCGAAATGGACGGTAGAGAAAGACTGGAACCCGCATGCCATCAGTGCCGAACGGCAAAAGCCGGGGGCTATCACCAAACAGAAAGCCGACAAAGAAAAGAAAGTGAAACAACGCAATATAGACCGTGCCCGCAAAATGGGTATCGAATATTTACCCCAAAAACTATCAGCACAATGAACATGAAAAGATGGATCATCACCCTGTGCGCCATGGTGCTCACGCTGACCACCACGCAAGCGCAATGCTCCCTGAAGAATACAGCGTTCAACTCAGGTGAATACCTCACATACAACCTCTACTTCAACTGGCAGTTTGTATGGGTGAAAGTAGGCGTGGCCTCGATGTCAACAGTGAAGTCCAACTACCAAGGCAAGGAGGCCTTCCGCACCAGCCTCATCACACGGGGCAATGGCAAGCTCGACGCCTTCTTCGTCATGCGCGACACGCTGCTGGCCTACACCACCACCGACCTGATACCCCTCTACTTCCGCAAAGGGGCCAAAGAGGGCGACCACTACACCATCGACGAGGTACGATACAGCTACACCGCCGACCGCTGCAACCTGCGCATGTTCCGCAAGAGAGACGACAAGCCCGGCAAATGGACCACGGCAGGCGACCCGCGGTGCCTGGTGGATATGCTCAACCTCTTCGTGCGCGCACGCAGCTTCGACAACTCGAAGTGGCAGCCCGGATACACGCTCAAACAACCAGTGGCCGACGGCGACGGCATCTCCGACGCCATGCTGAAATACAAAGGCAAGGAGACGGTCAAGGGCGACGACGGCAAGAAATACCGCTGCCTGAAACTCACCTACACCGAGTACAGCAAGCGCAAAAAGAAATGGCGCGACATTGCCACCTTCTTCGTCACCGACGATGCCAACCACATCCCCGTGCGCATCGACCTGGAGCTCAACTTCGGTTCGGCCAAAGCCTACGTCACCAACATCAAGGGCAACCGCAACCCTATCACCTCGGTTAAGTAAATGGTGCTATGACGAAGAAGAAGGTCTTTTGGACGATGTTCATCTGCTTCACCCTGTTGGTCATACCCTTCCTGGGCATCTACGACTTCAATACCGAGGGTGAACCGCGCGAGGCGCTCGTTGCCTGCGACATGCTGGAGTCGGGCAATTGGATATTGCCCCGCAACCAGGCCGGTGAGTTGACCCATCAACCTCCTTTCTTCCATTGGTGCGTGGCTGCGGTGTCGGCCATCCGCGGCGGCGTCAACGAGTTCACGGCCCGTTTCCCCTCGGCCGTGGCTTTCATCGCGCTCTGTCTGGCCACCTTCTCGTTCTTTGTCAAGCGGCGCAATATGTTCACCGCGCTGCTCACCGCCTGCATCACCTTTACCACCTACGAACTGCACCGGCAGGGGTTCAACTGCCGTGTGGATATGGTCTTCACCTGTTGCATGGTCGGTTCGCTCTACCTCTTCTACCGATGGTATGAGCGCGACATGAAGGGGGTGCCCTGGCTGGCGGTGCTGCTCTTGAGCCTGAGCGCCCTGACCAAGGGGCCTGCCATGATCCTGATATCCTGTCTGGCCATGACCCTCTTTCTGCTGCTGCGCCGTGTGTCTGTGGCCAAGACGCTGCTCTGGATGCTGGCCATTGCCCTCTTGTCGCTGGTGCTTCCCACGGCATGGTATTATGCGGCCTATCAGCAGGGGGGCGACGCCTTCCTGACCATGGCTTGGAACAACACCGTGGGTCAGCTCATCCGCTCGGTGTCCGACTTCGAGCCCGTGTCGGCATGGCTGCCCAATGTGCTCTTCTTCCTGATGGGTTTCCTGCCTTGGTGCTTCCTCCTCATCATCTCGCTCTTCACCCTGCCCTACCGCAGCCTGCGCGATGAGATGCGCCACGACCGTGTGCATGGCGTGTGGCTCCGCGTGAAGTATTGGTTTCGCACCACCGACCCCATCCATGTGTTCTCGTTCTCGGTCATCATCGTGGTGCTCTTTTTCTGTTGCATCTCAGAGAGCAAGCGCAGCATCCATCTGATGCCGCTCTACCCCTTCCTCAGTTTCTTCATCGCCCGCTACGTCTATTGGCTGGTCGATCACCGCAATGTGGCCATCAAGATCTACGGCGGCTTCGTGTCGGTGCTGGGCATGCTGCTCATCATCATCCTGGTGTGCAATCAGTTTATCACCATCCCCGATAGTTTCTTCCACGGCCGCCGCGCGCAAAACAGCATCGACATGGCCTACGAGCTGCATACCATCTGGAATGTGTGGTCGTGGGTGCTCATCGTCATACCCTCGTTCTTGTGCGCCTATTGGTGGAAATGGCTCCGCGGCAATAAGTCGTCGTTCCACCGCCATGTGCTCGACATCATCCTGATGACGCTGGCCCTCTACCTGCCTGTTGACAGCGTGGTCAAGCCCGCCACCCTCAATGCGCAGTCGGTGAAGCGTGTGGCTCACGACATTGCCCGCGAGGCGGTGCCGTCGGGCGGCGACATCTACGAGTATCTGTCAGAGAATGAGCAGAAGACCGACGAGCATACCCACTATTATGAGTTGCATTATTATCTGGGCAACCGTGTGCAGTCGTTCTTGTCGCGTCCCGACCACGGTTTTCTCATCATCAGCCGCGACGACGCGCGCCAGTGTCTGCCGCGTTTTGAGCGCGAGGGCTATTGTTTCACCGAGATATACAACAGCGGCCGCAAACCCGTGATGAAGCGTCAGATTGTGCTGTATCAGTTTTCTACCCTCACCACCACGCCCACCCTCACGCCGTAGGGGCAGGTCACGTGCCACGCTGTAGGGGCAAGTCACCGTGCCACGCTGTAGGGGCGGGTCACCGTGCCCGCCCGCACGGCTCTTTGGGCCGTTCAATTTGAAAAATTTGAACTCAATTTGCACCATTTCCCGCCGCAGGCGGCGATGATGCCAGCACGCTTCGCGTGGAAATTTTTCAAATTGAATTCAAATGATTCAAATTCTATTCAAATTCTATTCAAATGATTCAATTTTCCTTTGATTCCCCATTCATTGTGATCTTCGTTCCCCCTCTAAAACACACCTCAAAAGTATTCTTTTTATATCGTAATGTATGATGATACAAAAGCCGTATAAAAAGGATACGGCCCGATGACGGCCGACATCATTTTTCATTGAAATAGCGCATGGCGGAGTGTGATGTGAATCACGCTCCGCTTTTCTGCTCATCTTATGCAAGTGTATTCGCAATCCCGTAGGGGCGGGTCACTGTGCCCGCCCGCACGGCCTGGCAGGCCGTTCCACTTATAAATAAAAAGTTGCACCTCTTCGCAAGAGGTACAACTTTCGCCTAAAATCACGGTGCAAAGGTACAAAAATAAAGTTTTCTGCTATATTTTGAATATTAAAAAATCAAGGTGTTAACACAATTTAATATTTAGAAAGCTTTTGTAACTATTCTATTCTTGGTGGCATGGGATGTTCCGTCGAGCATGCTCTTGGGTACGCGTCCGTTGTCTTTCGTGCAGAAATAGACGAAGTAGAGCACCATGCCGCTGGTGTGCAAATAAAATAAAGTTTTTCGGTGGTTTTCTACGGAGGAAGGGAGGAAAGGAGTATCGCCGCTGGCGGCGGTGGGCCTCCCTTTACTCCTCTACTCCGTAGAAACATCATAACAGGTCCGTTCACGAACCTTCATTCATGATAATTAATGGGTAATTCATGGAAATTCATGTTTAAAACATTTTGCAGTAGGCAACACACCCAGCGGCCACCATAAACAGTGTAAAGAACTGATTATCAATTTGTTGTCGTATTTGTAGTTTGTGTTGAAAATGTTGTACCTCTTGCGAAGAGGTTTAACAACAGTCTGAATGACCAGTTATACAATA
>CAMVAT010000076.1 GCA_947165505.1 uncultured Prevotellaceae bacterium
CGTGGGGAATGTATTTGTGCTGAAGCGTGAATGCACCAGTGCCAAGCCACTTGTAAGATAGGGATTCGATAAGTCAGGGTAATACCTGCGCAGCTGTCCGCTGGTCAGCATCCCCTTATATATAATATTTTTGGTTGACAGCGAGCAGATGTAGAAATCTGAGAGGTGAGAGGTAAGAGGTGAGAGGTGTGAGGATAGTTCAGCCACTCTCCGCTCTATCCTTTTCCTTATTAAATATAATTTACGGTCGAGCACTGATACGTTGCTCTGAGAGTAATCACTCCCCTCGCCCGTTGGAGAGGGGTCGGGGGTGAGGCTCTTTACAAACATCTGCTTGATGGCCGGCTCTACCCTGCGTGCAGCCTCGCCCAGCATCTCAGGACAGGTAGGTACCGTGCGCAGGTGCATCAGTTGCAGTCCCTCGCGCTCTATCTCTTCAATCATCACGGAGAGAATCTCCTGCTGCTCGCTCTCGCCCTTGGGCAGAAACACCAAGCCCGTGCCGTACTGTCCTTTTTCCGGCACGGGTATGCCTTGCAACAGAATGAACTCGTGGGGTATCTGCAGCATAATGCCCGCACCGTCGCCCGTCTTGTCGCGCGTTTCGGCACCTCGGTGTTCCATGTTCTCTAAGACGCGTAGCGCCTGATCTACCAGATCGTGGCTCTTGCCGCCATGTATGTTCACCACCATGCCTACGCCGCACGCGTCGTGCTCATATTGTGGCTGGTAAAGTCCGTTTATTTTCCTTTTTGTCATACAATCCTTACTTAATCTTTCCTTATTCTCGATTCTGGGTGCAAAGATAATACAATAAGTTAGTAAAACAATCGTATTTCTGACATATTTTTACTTAGTAATCGTACACAACTTTCATTTTGCTCATAATTTGGCAATATTTCAAACAAAATGAAAATAGACATTTCTCCCATTACACCCTTTTGTTTACATTTTGTCATTTCGACAAAAAAGTTGGTGCAAAGTTGGAAATTTATGCGGCTTTTTTATCAACAATCGCCGTAACTTTGCGACCGAAAGCTTTCATAGAGACAAGTAGTATTAATAAAAAAGGTAAGAAGATATGAAAAGGATTGAAGCAATTATCCGCAAGACCAAATTCGAAGAGGTGAAGGAAGCACTGCTGCAGTCGGACATCGACTGGTTTGAGTACCACAACGTGCACGGCATAGGGCAGAGCCGCCAGGAGCGCATCTACCGCGGCGTGCAGTACTCTACCGACGTGATAGAGCGCGTGGCGCTGACCATCGTCTGCCGCGACCCGCTGGTGGTGCCAACGGTGAAGGTCATTCTTAGGGTGGCGCATACGGGCGAAATAGGCGACGGCCGCATCTTCGTGAGCGACATGATAGATACATGGTCGATTCGCACAGGCGAGAACGGCGACACCGTACTGAGAGACAAAAAGTAAACAAGTAAACTGTAAAATCGTAAATTATGGATAACTTATCACTCGACACCGTATGGATGCTGTTGGCGGCCATGCTGGTTTTCTGGATGCAGCCGGGCTTTGCGCTGTGCGAGGCCGGCTTCACACGGGGTAAGAACACGGCCAACATTCTGATGAAGAACTTCGTAGACTTCATGTTCGGCTCGCTCTTGTTCTTCTTCCTCGGCTTCGGATTCATGTTCGGCAGCGAGGGTGCCGGCTTCATCGGTATGCCCAACTGGGGCGACCTCTCTTTCTATAAAGGCGACCTGCCCGTAGAGGGCTTCCTGATTTTCGAAACCGTGTTCTGTGCCACCTCGGCCACCATCGTGAGCGGTGCCATGGCCGAGCGCACCAAGTTCTCGATGTATCTCGTCTATTCGGCTTGCATCTCACTGTTCATCTACCCTGTCGAGGGCCACTGGACGTGGGGCGGCGGCTGGCTGTGCAACGACGCTGCCGACGGGTTTATGATGACCACCTTCGGCTCGGTGTTCCACGACTTTGCCGGCTCGGCCATCGTGCACAGCGTGGGCGGAGTGCTGGCCCTGATTGGTGCCATGGCACTGGGTCCGCGCATTGGCAAGTACAGCAGCAACGGCAAGAGCCGCGCCATTCCCGGCCACAACATGACGTTGGCCTCGCTGGGCGTCTTCATCCTCTGGCTCGGCTGGTTCGGCTTCAACCCGGGTTCGCAGCTGGCCGCCTCGGGCGAAGTGAACCGCACAGCCATCAGCCATGTGTTCCTCACCACCAACCTTGCCGCCGTGGCAGGCGGCACGGCCACGATGTTCATCACGTGGATGAAGTATGGCAAGCCGTCGCTCTCGCTGACGCTCAACGGCGTGCTGGCCGGACTGGTAGGTATCACCGCCGGCTGCGACCTCGTGTCGCCCGTGGGGGCCATCATCATCGGACTTGTGTGCGGTGTGGTGCTGGTCTATGCCATCGAGTTCATCGACCACCGCCTACACATCGACGACCCAGTTGGCGCCAGTTCCGTACACGGTGTCTGCGGCATCCTCGGCACGTTGCTGACGGGTCTGCTCTCGGTCAGCAACGGCGCTTTATACGGTCATGGCTGGGGCTTTTTCTGCGCGCAATCGTTCGGCATCCTGGTCATCGACCTCTGGGCGGCCGCGTGCGGCATCGTGCTCTTCTACGGCATCAAGCGCCTGCACGGCCTGCGCGTCGACGAGCGCATCGAGGACGAGGGTCTCGACATCTACGAGCACGGCGAGAGTTGCTATAACTAAGTGAATAGTGAAAAGTGAATAATTTGCTACCGCTATGGTACATTAATAATTTAAGGTATGAAAAAGATTGTTTTATTTGCAATGGGACTGGTGCTGAGCAGCACCACCCTTGCTCAGGACAAGGTGGAGACGACCATCAAGGCCGACTTCGTGAACGAGTATATCTGGCGCGGCCTGAAGTTGGGCGACGTGGCCGTGCAACCGACATTCGGCGTAGGCTACAAGGGTCTGAGCCTGACCGCCTGGGGCTCCTACGGCCTGTCGGACAAAGACGACGTGAAGGAGCTGGACCTGACGCTCGGCTACACCATCGGCGGCCTGAACATCGGCATCACCGACTACTGGTTCTCTGAGGGACTCGACCCCGACGCACGTTACTTCAAGTTCGATGCCCACGGCACCAACCATCTGTTCGAAGCCAACATCGGTTACGACTTCGGTCCCGTGGCCCTACAGTGGTACACCAACTTCGCCGGCAACGACGGCACCAACAAAAGCGGCAAGCGGGCCTACAGCAGCTACATGGAGGCCAGCGTCCCCTTCCGCCTCGCTACGGTAGACTGGACTGCCACGGTCGGTGCCGTGCCCTACGCGACGACCACATACGGCACCAAAGGCTTTGCCGTCACCAACCTCTCGTTGCGGGCGACGAAGGACATACGAGTGACCGACTCGTTCTCCATCCCCATCTTCGGACAGCTGACGGGCAACCCTTGTTCACAGAAGGCATACCTGGTTTTCGGTTTTACGCTGCAGCCTTAATCTTTACCAGGTCACACCCTCTCCACCGCCGGGCGGCGGTGGAGAGGGATTACACTTGAACGACAATTAAGACAAATATATATTTATGCAGACCAAGTACATTTTCGTCACGGGCGGAGTCGTCTCCTCGTTGGGCAAGGGCATCATCGCCGCCTCGATAGGCAAGCTGATGCAGGCCCGCGGCTACAAGGTGACCATCCAGAAGTTCGACCCCTATATCAACATCGACCCGGGGACGCTGAACCCCTACGAGCACGGAGAGTGCTACGTGACGGAAGACGGTTTTGAGACCGACCTCGACCTGGGCCACTACGAGCGGTTCACCGGCATCCGCACCACGCGCGGAAACTCGATTACCACGGGCCGCATCTACAAGACCGTCATCGACCGCGAGCGCCACGGCGACTATCTGGGCAAGACCATTCAGGTGGTGCCCCACATCACCGACGAGATCAAACGGCGGATGCTGCGAAGACCCTCCCCCCTGCCCCTCCCTACAAGGGAGGGGAGTAATGACTCTCAAGGCGCAATAGCAGCGGAAAAACTATCTACTCCCCGCCCTACAAGGGAGGGGCCGGGGGGAGGGTCTTTTGTGATCACCGAGATAGGCGGCACCATCGGCGACATCGAGAGTGCGCCGTTTATGGAAGCCATCCGGCAGTTGCGGTGGGAGCTGGGCAGGAATGCGGTGTGTGTGCATCTGACGTACGTGCCCTACCTGAAGGCCGCCGATGAGCTGAAGACCAAGCCCACACAGCACTCAGTGAAGGAACTGCAAGGGATGGGTATCCAGCCCGACATCCTCGTGCTGCGTACCGAGCGCCACCTCGACGACACCATACGCCTGAAGGTGGCATCGTTCTGCAATGTAGATCTGGAATGCGTGGTACAGAGCGAGGACATGCCGAGCATCTATGAGGTGCCGGTGAACATGCAGCGCCAAGGTCTTGATGCGGCTATACTCAGAAAGATGGACATCCCCGTGGGAGAGACGCCGGCGATGAAGCCCTGGCACGCATTCCTGGAGAAGCAGCGCAATGCCACCACCGAGGTACACATCGCACTCGTGGGCAAGTACGACCTGCAGGACGCCTACAAGAGCATCCGCGAGAGCCTGAACCTGGCGGGTATATACCACGAAGTGAAGGCCCGGCTCCACTTCGTGAACAGCGAGGGGTTGACATCGGAAAATGTCGCCACGCGACTGTGCGGCATGGCGGGCGTCGTCATCTGTCCGGGCTTCGGCCAGCGAGGCATCGACGGCAAGATGATAGCAGCCGAATACTGCCGTACGCACGACGTGCCGACATTCGGTATATGCCTGGGGATGCAGATGATGGTGGTAGAGTTTGCTAGGGATGTGCTGGGGTATGCGGACGCGCACAGCGCAGAGATGGCGCCCGACACGGATCATCCCGTCATCGACCTGATGGAAGAACAGAAGACGGTGACGAACATGGGCGGCACCATGAGATTAGGAGCATACGAATGTCTGCTCTCTCCCGGTAGTAAAACCTATGCTGCTTATCAACAGGCGCAACAATCTGCCCCCCTCCCTGCAAGGGAGGAGCCGGGTATGGGTCTGGTTATCAAGGAGCGGCATAGGCACCGCTACGAGTTTAACAACCAATACAGGGATGAATACGAGGCTGCCGGCATGAAGTGCGTAGGCATCAACCCCGAAACCCGCTTGGTGGAGATTGTCGAGATACCGACGCTGCGGTGGTATATCGGCACGCAGTTTCACCCCGAATACTCATCGACGGTATTGCATCCGCATCCGCTGTTTATTGACTTCATCAAGGCATGTATCTGATATGGAAGCACTGAAGCATGAGTGTGGCGTGGCGATGATCCGCCTGCTGAAACCGCTGGATTACTACGAGCGGAAGTATGGCACGTGGGCCTACGGCTTCAACAAGCTCTACCTGATGATGGAGAAACAGCACAACCGCGGGCAGGAGGGTGCAGGCATCGCCTCGGTGAGCCTGACCAACAAGCCCGGCACGGAGTATATGTTTCGCGAGAAGGCCGAAGGCAAAGATGCCATCACCAAGATATTCTCCCGGTTGACAGAGGAGATGAAAGGCGAACTGCTGATGGGGCACCTGCGCTACTCGACCACAGGCAAGAGCGGACTGACGTTTGTGCACCCCTTTCTGCGCCGTAATAACTGGAGGGCCAAGAACCTGTGTCTGTGCGGCAACTTCAACATGACCAATATCGACGAGGTGTTTCAACACCTCACCGCACAGGGACAGTCGCCCCGCATCTACGGCGACTCATATATCACCCTCGAACTCATGGGCCACCGCCTGGACCGTGAGGTGGAGCGCCTCTTCGCCGAGGCCCAAGAGCGGGGCCTGTCGGGTACCGCCATCACCCGCTATATCGACGACCACGTAGAAATGGCCAACGTGCTCAAGAGCACCATGCAGCACTATGACGGCGGCTACGTGATGTGCGGGCTGACCGGCTCAGGCGAGATGTTTGCCGTGCGCGACCCGTGGGGCATCCGTCCGGCCTTCTACTATCGCGACGACGAGCTCATCGCTGTGGCCAGCGAGCGCCCCGTGCTGCAAACGACCTTCAACCTGCAGACGGAGGATGTATGCGAGTTGCCGCCCGGCCAGGCACTCATTGTGCGGAGAGACGGCAAGAGCCATCTGGAGCAGATCATGCCCGCCCAGCAACTGAGCGCATGCAGCTTCGAGCGCATCTACTTCAGCCGGGGTTCCGACCGCGACATCTACCGTGAGCGCAAGCGGCTGGGCGAGCAACTGACGCCCGCCATCATGCGGGCCATCGGCGACGACGCCGCCAACACCGTATATTCATATATACCCAACACGGCCGAGGTGGCCTTCTACGGCATGACCGACGGCATCAGAAAACTGCACGGCGACATCCGCATAGAGAAGGTCGTATGGAAGGACATCAAGCTCCGCACCTTCATTTCCGACGGTTCAGAGCGCAACGACCTGGCCGCCCACGTCTATGACATCAGCTACGGTTCGCTACGCCCCGGCAAGGACAACCTCGTGATCATCGACGACTCAATCGTAAGAGGTACCACATTAAAGGAGAGCATCTTCAAAATCCTCGACCGCCTGCACCCGAGAAAGATTGTGATGGTGAGCAGTTCGCCGCAGATACGCTACCCCGACTACTATGGCATCGACATGTCGCACTTAGAAGAGCTCTGCGCCTTCCGTGCGGCCATCGCCCTGATCAAGGAAAAGAGCCTCTCCCCCACCCTCTCTCCAAAGGGCGAGGAGAGTGATTGCTTTTGCGGGCGTGACCTTATCCAAGAGGTTTACCAAGCGTGCAAGGAGCATCCTTTAGAGGCCAATCACGTCAGACGTATCTACGCCCCTTTCACAGTAGAGGAGATTAACAAGAAGATCGTCGAGATGTTGCGCCCCGACGGTATGCAGACGCCAGTAGAACTGGTGTTTCAAAGCATCGAGGGCCTGCACGCAGCCTGTCCCGACCACCCGGGCGACTGGTACTTCACAGGACGGTACCCCACAAAGGGAGGCATACGCCTCTGTAACGAAGCATTTATCAATTACGTAGAAAAGATACTGAAAGCGCAATGATGAGAGCAGCAAAACTGATACTCGAAGACGGAACCGCATTTTGCGGCTGGTCGTTTGGCTATGAGACCGAGGCGGCTGGCGAGGTAGTGTTCAACACGGCTATGACAGGCTACCCCGAGAGTCTGACCGACCCCAGTTATGCCGGGCAGATACTGGTAACCACATTCCCCCTGGCGGGCAACTACGGTGTGCCCGACACGGGCGTGGGCAGCGACGGACTGCCCTTGTATCTGGAGAGCGGACAGATTCATGTCAAGGCATTGGTGGTGGCCGACTATAGTGAGCAGTATTCGCACTGGAATGCGCGCGAGAGCCTGGCCTCATGGCTGAAACGCGAAAAGATTCCAGCCATCACTGGCATCGACACGCGGCGGCTGACCAAGGTGCTGCGCGAGCATGGTGTGATGATGGGACGGATAGAGACCTGCCCCCAGCCAGAAGATTTTGTCCTGAAGCGGGCGAAATCGCCTGCGAGGGAGGGGAGTGATTGCTTTCAAGACTACGGAAGCGTGAACTGGGTAGAGAAGGTGAGTTGTAAGGAGGTGATCACGTATAATCAAGGTGCTGGCAAGCGTGTGGTGCTGGTCGATTGCGGTGTAAAAGCCAACATCATCCGCTGCCTTGTCAAGCGAGGCATAGAGGTAATTCGTGTGCCCTGGGATTACGACTTCAACCAACTGGAGTTTGACGGTCTGTTCTTGGCGAATGGGCCCGGCGACCCGGAGCGATGCGAGAAGACCGTAGAGCATATCCGCACCTTTCTGAATCACGAAGAGATCCGCCCGCTGATGGGTATCTGTCTCGGCAACCAACTGTTGGCCCGTGCGGCCGGTGCCAAGACATATAAGCTGAAGTATGGTCACCGCTCGCACAACCAACCCGTGCGCCAGGCAGGCACCACGCACTGCTTCATCACCTCGCAGAACCACGGCTATGCGGTCGATGACACGACCCTGCCAGCCGACTGGGAACCGCTCTTCATCAACATGAACGACGGCTCCAACGAAGGCATCCGTCATAAGAAGCACCCTTGGTTTTCCGCACAGTTTCATCCGGAAGCCTGTTCGGGACCGACAGACACAGAATGGATGTTCGACGAGTTTGTCAGTTGTCTGGAACAGGGGACGTACTGTCGTCTGGGAAGAATAGCAAGCATGCACGAGCCAACAAGCAGCCAAACAACAAACCGCTTGGAACAGCCCAACGACCCCTCGCCCAAACGGCCCAAGAAAGTATTGCTGCTTGGCAGCGGTGCCTTGAAGATAGGCCAGGCCGGAGAATTCGACTACTCTGGCGCACAGGCACTGAAAGCATTAAGGGAAGAGGGCATCCACTCGGTGCTCATCAACCCCAACATCGCCACGGTGCAGACCTCGCAGAAAGACAGCGCCGACAGCGGCGCGGCATCGCAGGCCGTGGCCGACACGGTCTATTTCCAACCCGTCACACCAGAGTTTGTGGAGCGAGTGATAGAGCAAGAACGCCCCGACGGCATCCTGCTCTCGTTTGGCGGACAGACGGCGCTCAACTGCGGTGTGGAGCTGTATCGCCGTGGCGTGCTGCAGCGATATGGCGTCGGTGTGCTGGGCACCCCCGTGCAGAGCATCATCGACACCGAAGACCGCGACCTCTTCGTGCGCCGGCTCGACGAGATAGGCGTCAAGACCATCAAGAGCGAAGCGTGCGCGACCGTCGAAGAGGTGCAGCGCGCCGCCCACGCATTGGGGTTCCCTGTCATCCTACGCGCCGCCTACGCCCTTGGCGGTCTGGGCAGCGGTTTTTGCGACAACGACGAAGAATTGCTCGCCCAGGCCGAGGAGGCCTTCTCCTTCTCGCCGCAGGTGCTGGTAGAGAAATCGCTGCGGGGTTGGAAAGAGATAGAGTACGAGGTAGTGCGCGACCGGTATGACAACTGCATCACCGTCTGCAACATGGAGAACCTTGACCCGCTGGGCATCCATACCGGCGAGTCGATCGTGGTGGCACCGAGTCAGACCCTCTCCAACAATGAATACCATCAGCTCCGGGCGTTGGCCATCAAGATTGTCCGCCATATAGGCATTGTGGGCGAATGCAACGTGCAGTACGCCTTTGACCCCGACTCTGAGGACTATCGCGTCATCGAGGTCAACGCCCGGCTGTCGCGCTCATCAGCACTGGCCAGCAAAGCCACGGGCTATCCCCTGGCCTTCGTAGCCGCCAAACTGGGTCTGGGCTACGGCCTCTTCGACCTGAAAAACTCCGTCACCAAGACCACGTCGGCATTCTTCGAGCCCGCCCTGGACTATGTGGTAGTAAAGATACCGCGCTGGGACCTCACCAAGTTCCACGGCGTCAGCCGCGAACTCGGTTCGTCGATGAAAAGTGTCGGCGAGGTGATGGCCATCGGCCGCACATTCGAGGAAGCCCTACAGAAAGGACTGCGCATGATAGGCCAGGGCATGCATGGGTTCGTAGAGAACCATGAAATCAAAATCAAGAACATACAGAAGTCGCTCCACGAACCTACCGACATGCGCATCTTCGTGGTGTCGAAAGCGCTGAAGATAGGCTACAGCGTCGAGCAGATACACCGTCTGACGATGATAGACCGCTGGTTTCTGCAAAAGCTGAAGCACATCGTCGATATCGACCAACGGCTGAAAGAGCAGTCGCTCCTTTCCGAGATTTCCGAGTGGATGGAGCCCAGCGAGTGGATCGAATACCTGAGGTCGCCCGAAATATATCCTTTGCTGCATGCCGCCAAAGTTTACGGCTTCAGCGACTTCCAAATAGCCCGCGCCATAGGTTTGGAGCGTCGCATGAAGATGGATAAGGCTGGTCTCACCATCCGCAAATGGCGCAAGAAGCTCGGTCTGCTACCCACCGTCAACCAGATAGACACCCTTGCCGCGGAGTATCCGGCACAGACCAATTACCTATACTTGTCGTACCTATAAAATAAAACTAACTATGTGTGGAATTATAGCATTATTAAACGTAAAGGAGCAAACTGCTGAGCTGCGACAGAAAGCATTGAAGATGAGTCAGAAAATCCGCCACCGCGGTCCCGACTGGAGTGGCATCTACTGCGGCGGAAGCGCCATCCTCACCCATGAGCGACTGAGCATTGTCGATCCCGAATCGGGCGGGCAGCCCCTATACTCACCAGACAAGGGACAGGTGCTGGCCGTGAATGGCGAGATATACAACCATCAGGAGATACGCCGCCGCTATGCCGGGCAGTACGAATTCCAGACGGGCTCTGACTGCGAGGTCATCCTGGCGCTCTGGAAAGAGGTGAGAGGTAAGGGGCAAGGGGTGAGAGATATGCTGGAACACCTGAGCGGCATTTTCGCCTTTGTGCTCTACGACGAGGAGCGCGACGAGTTTCTCATCGCTCGCGACCCTATCGGAGTCATCCCCCTTTATATCGGCTACGACGGCGACGGCACCGTGTATGTGGCATCCGAACTGAAAGCCCTCGAAGGTCAATGCGACCGTTACGAGCCATTCCTGCCGGGGCATTACTTTTACAGTGGCGAGTGGAGAGAGATGAGAGGTGAGAAAAATGATTTGCAAAACTATTCTCTTACCTCTTACCACTTACCTCTTACCTCTTATTACAGCCGCGACTGGATGCAGTATGACGCCGTGAAGGACAACCCTGCCAGCGTAGAAGCCATCCATGACGGACTGGAAGATGCCGTGCGCCGGCAACTGATGTCAGACGTGCCTTACGGTGTGCTGCTCTCAGGCGGACTCGACTCCAGCGTCATCTCCGCCATCGCCCAGAAGTTTAGCGAGCACCGCATCGAGGACGACAGCAAGACGCGTGCCTACTGGCCCCGGCTACACTCCTTCGCCGTAGGTCTCAAGGGGGCTCCCGACCTGGCCAAGGCCCGCCTCGTGGCCGACCACATCGGCACCGTGCATCATGAGATCAACTACACCATCCAGGAGGGTCTCGACGCCATCCGTGATGTCATCTACTACATCGAGACTTACGACGTCACCACCGTGCGCGCCTCCACGCCCATGTACCTACTGGCCCGCGTCATCAAGTCGATGGGCATCAAGATGGTGCTCTCCGGCGAGGGTGCCGACGAGATTTTCGGCGGTTACCTCTACTTCCACAAGGCGCCATCGGCCAAAGACTTCCACGAGGAGACGGTGCGCAAACTGGGAAAGCTGCACCTCTACGACTGTCTGCGCGCCAACAAGAGCCTGTCGGCGTGGGGCGTTGAGGGCCGCGTGCCCTTCCTCGACAAGGAGTTTCTCGATGTGGCCATGCGCACCAATCCCGAGGCGAAGATGTGTCACGGCCAGACGATAGAGAAGAAGATTGTGCGCGAAGCCTTTGCCCACTTGCTGCCTGCCGAGGTGGCCTGGCGACAGAAAGAGCAGTTCTCTGATGGTGTCGGTTATTCGTGGATCGACACCCTCAAAGACATCACCTCACGCGCCGTCACTGACGAACAGATGGCCCACGCAGCCGAGCGGTTCCCCATCAACCCGCCCAAGAACAAAGAGGAGTATTACTACCGCAGCATCTTTGCCGAGCATTTCCCCAGCGACTCTGCCGCCCGCAGTGTGCCCTCTGAGGCCAGTGTGGCCTGCTCCACCGCCATCGCCCTCGAATGGGACGCCGCCTTCCGCAACATGAACGACCCCAGCGGCCGCGCCGTCAAGGGCGTACACGAAAAGGCGTACTGAGGCCCACGATACAAGCCGCCGACGCACAAAGCAACCGCACGCCCGCAGCAGACATGAAGCCTGCGGGGCGTGCGGTTGAGTATTTAACAGCAGTATCGCTCTTGGCCGTCTTCGGGCCGCCCTATCACTTCACCACCACCTTGCGTGTGGTGCCGTCGGAGTAGCGGATAATGTTGACGCCGCGCTCAGGGATGTCGATGCGCTGTCCGCGGAGGTTGTAGCGGGTGGCCGGGATAGCCATGCCGGCGGTGGCCACCTCTATACCCGTGGCATTAAACGTGGTGCTGATGTCGCAGTAGGCGTCGTCCTTGGAGATGCGCACCGTGACCGTATTCTCGTCTGCCGAGACGCCCGACACCTTCGCCACATTGCCGGCGAAGGGCTCGCCATCTATAGAGTAGGTGTATTCGTCGTAGTAGTTGCAGACCATGACCGTGGCCTCCGGCGGGTTGCACGACACGACACTCAGATAGGGTTTCGGCAACGGATTGCCCGCAGCGTCGGCATCGGCTGCACGCCGGGTGCCGTCCTGCCCTGCATCCATCACCGCGGAGTTAGACATGGAACTCTTGTCATAGACATTTGGATAGTCAAAGGCCCACAGGTATAGCAAGGTTTTCGAGCCTCGGTTGACGTAGAGATATGTGAATGGGAAAGAATACGCTGCTACCTCCGTGTTATCAGGTAGGATAACGCTCGCCAGGTTGTTGCAGCCGGAGTATTTGCAACTTACTGTGTACCAATTCGTTTTGTTTAAAACGTAAGCATTCGATAAACTACAGGTAGTGATACCTATATACCATAACAATAGCAGC
>CAMVAT010000077.1 GCA_947165505.1 uncultured Prevotellaceae bacterium
TTCAAAGAACATTAGACACACAGCTTTCGTTATTCTGAATTCATCGAACTCACGTAAGTATTAGGGTGAATTCTTCTGGCTTTTTTATAGTGGGTTCTGCAAATAATTGCTGAAATGTTTGGCGATGTCAGAAGAAAAATGTAAATTTGCCGTCGAACAGGTGGCATAATGCTATCAATTTGAAAAATTGTGAAAGGTGTGAATCATGGCACAGACGGCAGTAACAGTGAGGATAGATTCAGAGATGAAGTCGAAGTTCGATAGTCTCTGCAATCAGTTTGGCATGAGTGTAAACACGGCATTCAATATCTTTGTTAATGCGGTGGTGAGAAGTAGGAGCATACCCTTTGCCATCAAAGGAAGTGGGGCAGAACCCTCTAATACTCTCGAACTTTTTATGAAGCAGCGCAAGGCCGTAGAGGCGAGTATGGAGTCGGAGATGACGCTTGAGGAAATCAATGCGGAGATTCGTGCCGCAAGAGAGAACCGGCGTAAGAAACAACAGGCTGCCGAATGATATGCGCTGTGATAGATACCAACGTATTGGTATCGGCTTTAATAACCCACAACCCTGCGGCTGCAACAGCAGGAGTAGTAAGGCTTCTGCTTGAGCAGGGGTTTATACCTATGTATGATGATGACATCATCGCTGAGTATGAGGATGTGTTGCACCGTCCGAGGTTTCCGATTCTGAGCGAAACGGCTGATGCGCTCATATCATACATTATAGAGTACGGTATTCTTGCAACGAGAGTTTCCTTTGCAGAGCCGATGCCAGACGAAGATGACAGGGTGTTCTACGAGGTGACACTAAGCAAGGAAGATTCGTTTCTTGTGACGGGCAATCAGAAACATTATCCTGCATCTACTCGAGTAATATCTCCCGCTCAGTTTCTGGAGGTTTGTAAACAACAGGGCGATAAGAGAGGGACGCATGCCCTGTAAAACCTGTACGAAAAAGAAAAACAAAACACACTGACGGCTATGACGAAGAAATCTCATACAATCGTCCGTAATACCGGTATGGAGCTGCTCAAGATGGGCATGGCGACGCTCTGCCTGCTGTGCCTGTCGTGCCGGAACGCTTCGACGGCCAACGGCGGAGGACAAATGCTGCCTGAGAGCAATGCCGTCGGGGGCGAGCAGAAGACGGTGAGTCACGATGACGACCGCAAACGCGAACCTGCCGCTGACGTGGCGCCCGAACCTGACGCCACTCAGGTGGAGTCTGACCCTCTGCTGCTCTGCACGACACCACCGTCGATGCCGAGCCAGATACTGCGGCGCATCGCTTATATCACCTCCTACAATCACGACACGAGATGCCCTAACTGGGTGGCGTGGCACTTGACGAAAGAGCACCTTGACGGTCCACACAAGCGCAACGGGGTGCCTTACTACGATGATGAGGGACGGGCCATGGGCATCGGCGCTGTGAACGACACCATCTTCCACGGCGGCTACTTCCTCGACTTGGAGGCGGAAGAGCCGCGGCAACTGCTGTCTGACTGGGCGGGCGAGCGGTATAACATGACCCACGGGCACCTCTGTCCGGCGGGCGACAATAAATGGAACCGCGCGGCGATGAACCAGACGTTTCTCTTGACGAATATCTGTCCGCAGGCGGGCAAGCTCAACTCCGGCGGGTGGAACAGCCTGGAGAACAAATGCCGCAATTGGGCCGGCCGTTTCGGCGACATCTATATCGTATCCGGGCCTATTTACGAGGGTGGGAGGGTGCGCCGTACTTTCGGAGATAGTAAGGTGGCGGTGCCCGACGCTTTCTTCAAGGTGGTGCTCTGCACAAACGGCAAGGCGAAGGCTGCCGGTTTCATCTATCCCAATGATGATGAGAGCCATCGCATGACTGACATGGTGTGCAGCGTAGACAGCGTGGAGCAGGTCACCGGCTTCGACTTCTTCCTCTCACTGCCCGATGAGGTGGAACGCGAGGTTGAGGCGAAGACGGTATGGAAGGAGTGGCAATGAGGAATTACACAAAATGTGTAACAAGATGGTCAGTTGTTTGTAAGCTGACAGTTATGACAAAACGTGGGGGGCGTGTTCTTCTGCCATAACTTTCTGAATTGTTGCGCTTTTTTGCTGTTCAACACCGCAATGATATCTTCGTTGAAAACATTCCCGAAATTCAGCAACTTCGGGAACGGTTTTCCACAGCACGGCACATAATAACCGTCCCATGTGATATATGGATACTCCCACGGAAATATGCAGTCATGGAAACTCCCATCCGTTGTAAACCACGGGCCGGTTACCTCCATGTCCTTACAATTCATACACGTTTGTCTTAATTCCTCTACCGCTTTCTTAAAATCCTCTGATACAAAGAAGTCATAGAAGCTGCGCTCTGCTTTGGGCTGTGAAGCGATACTCTCACAATTAAAGTTGACGTAAAGTATGTCGAGTTGACGCGCAAACAACACGATTTCTGACATCTGCGAATAGTTTTCGGGCGACACCACGCAGTTGATCATGTATGTGACGTCTTTTCCCTTCTTCATGGTGAAACGAATGTTCTCAACTACTTCTTCAAACGAAGCGCCCTTTCGGATGGCCTCGTATGTGTCTCCGAGTCCGTCTATGGAGAATTGAATGTTATCAATATATGGCAATACCGGTTCTACCGCCTCTCGGAATCCCCTGAAGTGAGCATTTGTCGATACAGTTATGATAATGCTTTTCTTTTTATTCTTAATATATCTGACGATCTCCGGAAAATGAGGATATAAAAAAGTTTCTCCCAAGCCAGTCAAGCCACAGGAATCCAAATATGGGTATATCTGGTCGATGATTCTCTTCGCATGTTCAACAGGCATAAACCCTACATCCATGGCTTTGCCGTAATCGTGTTCGCGCGGACACATCGAGCAATGCAGATTGCAGACATTGCCCAGTTCTATCATCACATTGGTAGGATATGCTACGGTAAGATTTTTGTCCCTGTTCAGACGCAATATGGCTATTCGGTTCTTCAGGTATTTTAAGAAGGCACGATTGAGTCTGGTCCTTGTCGCCAACTTCCACAATAATTTGCGTCTGCGTTTATTTAATCCCTTCAGCACGGTTTGTTTTGTTTAATGATTCGACATTATCATTATATCCCCCGCTCCGCCCAGTCGCCGCGGTCGAGGTTGCGGTAGCCGATGGCTTCGGCGATACTATTTGTTTCCATTTTCGCTCTTTTCTACAATGCTTTTCTCCAAGTCTTCCAACACCTTTAAGTCCTCAGCATCGGCTATTAGTGCATCAAGTTGCTTACGCTTAGCGTTGAAAACGTCATAGATACTGCGAACTATTTCTTCAGCCTCTGCGTTAGAAACAGAGCCTTTGCCCTGCAAGATGTCTTTCTCCTGGAAAGTAAGGAGGTTATCAACGTTCTTGCGCCAATAGTCAAGTGTCAAGTCTCTACGCGCTTTTACGCGCTCTTCGGCACTAGTCAGGAAGATATCAACAAGTCTATCAAGGGATTCTATTTCATCAGTATGAAGATAGTTTTTGGCAATGATGACATCACCCTTGCGAACAATGCTGCCTTTCCACGTTGTCAGCCCCATATTGGGTTGATTAGCATCAGCACGAGCGATAATCAGTTCTGCCGCCGTTTGGTGAGTAACGGCATAAAGCAGTTTGTTTTGGGTTTCTGCAAAGAACATTTGTGTTGCCTTGTCCGTCCTGTCGTAGTCGCTGCTGAGTGCAAAGAGGTCGCGCACTTTTTGATAGAATCGCTTCTCAGATGCCCGGATGTCGCGGATGCGAAGTAGCAATTCGTCAAAGTAGTCGGGACGACCATCTGGATTCTTCAATCGCTCATCATCCATCGTAAAGCCTTTCACGAGATACTCTGTCAGGTGCTCTGTAGCCCACTGGCGGAACTGAGTGCCTCGCACTCCCCGCACACGATAGCCTACGGCAATAATCATTTCCAAAGAATAGAATACCACATTGTAGTTCTTGCCATCAGCGGCAGTTGTCAAATATTCTTTGACAACTGATAGTCCATCTAACTCCTTTTCTTTCAGTATGTTAATAATGTGGTAACTGATAGTTTGCTTCGAGGTGGCAAAAAGTTCTGCCATCTGCTGCTGGTTCAGCCAAATCTTTCCGTCCTTGGCATAGAGTGCTACAGATGCACGTCCGTCAGCAGTCCGATAAATGATGATATTTTGTTGTTCATCCATACTTTAATCGTATTTATGATTCATTTCACTATCACACCCCCCGCTCTGCCCAGTCGCCGCGGTCGAGGTTGCGGTAGCCGATGGCTTCGGCGATGTGGGGCGACTGCACGCGCTCTGAGCCGTCGAGGTCGGCGATGGTGCGGGCCACCTTGAGAATGCGGTTGTAGGCGCGGGCCGACAGCTTCAGGCGCTCCATGCCCATGCGCAGCAGACGGAGGCTCTGCTCGTCGGGCTCGGCAAACTGGTGTATCATGCGCTCGGTCATCTGGGCGTTGCAGTGGATGCCCTTGAAGTCCTTGAAACGCTCCTCCTGTATCCGCCGGGCGGCGATCACGCGCTCGCGTATCAGTGCCGAGGGCTCGCCGGGCGCCGCCTTCGAGATGTCATCGAACGACAGGGCGGCTATCTCGCACTGGATGTCGATGCGGTCGAGCAGCGGACCGCTGATCTTGTTCATGTAGCGCTGTATCTGGCCGGGCGTGCACACGCAGGTGTGCGTGGGGTCGCCGTAATAGCCGCAAGGACAGGGATTCATCGATGCGACGAACATAAACGAACAGGGGAACTCGATGGTGTATTTGGCGCGCGAGATGGTGATCTTGCGGTCTTCCAAAGGCTGGCGCAGCACCTCGAGGGTCGATTTGTTGAACTCGGGCAGTTCGTCGGCGAAGAGCACGCCGTTGTGTGCCAGACTGATCTCGCCCGGCTGCGGGTTGTTGCCGCCGCCCACGAGTGCCACCTGCGAGATGGTGTGGTGCGGCGCGCGGAAAGGCCGTTGCGAGATGAGGCTCATGTTACGCCCCAGCTTGCCCGCCACCGAGTGTATCTGTGTCGTCTCCAGACTCTCTGACAGGGAGAGGGGAGGCAGGATGCCCGGCAGCCGCTTGGCCATCATCGACTTGCCGCTGCCCGGCGGACCTATCATGATGAGGTTGTGTCCGCCGGCGGCTGCCACCTCGAGTGCGCGCTTCACGCTCTCCTGACCGCGCACGTCGGCGAAGTCGAGGTCGAAGTGGCTCTGCTGTTCGTAAAACTCGCGCCGCGTGTCGATGCGCTCGGGCTCAAAACCACCGCCGCCGTTGAGAAACTGTATCACCTCGGTGATGTTCTCCATGCCATACACGTCGAGCTGGTTGACCACCGCCGCTTCGCGGATGTTCTGTTTGGGCACTATCAGGCCCTTAAATTTCTCGGCCCTTGCCCTGATCGAGATGGGCAGAGCGCCGCGGATGGGCTGCAGCGTGCCGTCGAGCCCCAGTTCGCCCACCAGCATATAACGGCCCAGCATGTCGCTCTGTATGTTGCCGTTGGCGGCCAGGATGCCGATGGCCAGGGGCAGGTCGTAGCCGCTGCCCTCCTTGCGGATGTCGGCGGGCGCCATGTTGACGGTGATGTCGGCCACGGGGAATTTATACCCGCAGTTCATCAGTGCGGCGGCAATGCGGTCGCGGCTCTCGCGCACGGCCTCGTCGCCCAGTCCTGTCAGGTGGTACAGCACGCCCCGTGTCAGACTCACCTCGATGGTCACGGTGGTCACGTCGAGCCCGTTGACGGCGGCGCAATAGGTTTTTACGAGCATATAGGTTCTTGGTTTATTTTATTGACTTGATGCAAAAGTACAAAATATTTCCGATTTTCCTGTCAATGACTCGAAAAAATGTGTATATTTGCATCCTAAACTCTTGCGACCATGAAGAAAGCCCTACTTGTGATGTTATTGCTGTTGACCTGTCTGGCTGTGTCAGCCCAGACCAGGGGCGGCTCGTTCGCCATCGGTCAGAATATTTGTCAGGTCGAGTTCTACGCCCCCGACATCGTGCGGATAGCCAAATATCCTGCCGCCCGGGGCAGTGTGCGGACGGCTCCCAGCGCCGTGGTGACGATGACGCCCGACACCGGTGTGGAGGTGGCGGTGAGCGACAAGGGACGCCGGGCGGTACTGGCCTCTGAGGCGCTCACCGTGGTGGTGGATAAACAGATGGGCTGCGTGCAGTTCTTGCACCACGGCAAGAACCTGCTCCGTGAGAAGGCGTTCGCCCTGGATGAGCGGACCGAGGGACCCGACAAGGGGGCCATGCGCGTCACGCAGTCGTTCACGCTCGACAAAGACGAGGCGATCTACGGTCTGGGCACCATACAGAACGGACGGCTCAGCCGACGCAATACGAAGGTGCTGATGGAACAAGGCAACCAAGAGGACTACCAGTGCGTGATGCAGTCGGTGAAAGGGTGGGGACTCTATTGGGACAACTACTCGCGCACTGATTTCGACGACAATGCGCAGGGCATGACGCTGTCGTCGGAGGTGGGCGACGGCGTTGACTACTACCTGATGTACGGAGGCAGCGCCGACCGTGTCAACGGGCTGATGCGCCGGCTCACGGGCGATGTGCCTATGTTTCCGCTGTGGACCTTCGGCTATTGGCAGTCGAAAGAGCGCTATAAGTCGCAAGACGAGCTGCTCGACGTGGTGCGCCGCTACCGTCAGCTGCACGTGCCGCTCGACGGCATCATCCAGGACTGGCAGTACTGGGGCAGCAACTACACGTGGAACGCGATGGACTTCCTCGCAGAGAGCTTCGGCCGCCCGCAGGAGATGATCGATGAGGTGCACCGCCTCAACAGCCATCTGATGATTAGCATCTGGGCCAGTTTCGGACCAATGACGCCTCAGTATCATCAGCTGGACAGCCTCGGACTGCTCTTCCGCTTCCAGACGTGGCCCCAGAGCGGACTCACCTTCTGGCCGCCGCGCATGGACTATCCGTCGGGCGTCTGCGTATATGATGCTTTCAGTCCGGCGGCACGCGACATCTATTGGCGGCACCTCAAGAAGGGGCTCTTCGACCGTGGTGTCGATGCTTGGTGGATGGACTCTACCGACCCCGATTTCTTCTATCCGAAAGATTCTGACTACGACCACCTCACCGCCTGCGGCACATGGCGGCGCATGCGCAATGCCTTCCCGCTCTTCACCGTCAGAGGGGTGTATGAGAAGCAACGGCAGGCGACTGACAGCAAACGGGTGTTTATCATGACCCGCTCATCGTTTGCCGGACAGCAGCATTACGGGTCGAACATGTGGACGGGCGATGTCACCTCGTCGTGGGATGTGCTGCGCAAGCAGGTGCCCGCAGGACTGAACTTCACGATGACGGGCAATCCTAATTTCAATACCGACATTGGCGGGTTCTTCTGCGGACGCTACAACACACGCGGACCGGAGTCGGCTCCGCGCAACCCGCAATACCAGGAGTTGTATGTGCGCTGGCTGCAGTACGGTCTGTTCGCCCCAGTCTTCCGCAGCCATGGGGCCGACGCGCCGCGCGAGATATGGCAGTTTGGCAAGCGGGGCGAACCGGTGTATGATGCCATCGAGAAGACCATCCGGCTGCGCTACCGACTCGTGCCCTATCTCTATAGCACGGCTTGGCAATGCACCCGGGGCGACGGCAGTTATCTGCGGGCCTTGGTGAGCGACTTCCCCCACGACCGCCGTGTGTGGGACATGCCCGATGAGTTGATGTTCGGCTCGCAAATCCTTGCCTTGCCAGTTGTCGAGGCGCAATATACGGCCGAGGAGATAGCAACGGCCACTGATGGCTCGGCCGACTATCCGCCTGTCGATTTCACGCCCGTGATGTCGGTCACTAAGTATCTGCCGAAGGGCGCGGCGTGGTATGACTTCCATACCGAACAGCGCTATGAGGGCGGACACGAAGTGACGCTGTCCACCACGCTCGACCGGGTGCCGATGATGGTGCGCGCAGGCAGCATCCTGCCTCTGGCGCAAGAGGCGGAGTATGTGGCGGAGAAGGCTTGGGATCATCTCGAACTGCGGGTCTATCCCGGTGCCGACGCCGACTTCACGTTGTATGAGGATGAAGGCGACAACTACAACTACGAGCGCGGGCTCTACACCACCATCGACATGCACTGGAACGACCGCACGCGCACGCTGACCATCGGGCACCGGCAGGGGCAATACCCGGGCATGCTGCAGCACCGCGCCTTCAGCGTGCATATCGCCGGCGAGGGGGCGCAGAGCATGAAGACCGTAGAGTATGCAGGAGAAGAGCTGACGCTCGCTTTCTAAGCCTTCGTCTCACAGATGAGCCTGGCCATCTCGTTCAGCGAGAGACATTGGTTGCGGCTGATTCATTTGGCGGTGTCTATCCGGTCGTCGCTGTCGATGCGGATGCCCATGGTGCGGGCGTCCATCTCTACGGGGCGAGCGGTAAACTCGGGCGTGTTGTACGAGTCGAGCAGCCGGCTGTAGTAACGCTTCGGGTCGCGCTGTGGCAGCATGAAGGGCTTGGTGGCCCTGCCGTCGTCGTCTATCGACGAAAGGTAAATACGGGTATAGAGGCCGTCGTCGCGGCGGGATGTGAAGAGAAACCAATGGCTGTTCACATTCCAGTTGTGATAGCTCTCCGACTCATGGCTGTTCACCTCGTCTAAGGGCCTTGTGGCGCCCGTCTGCAGGTCGAGCAGCCATAGGTCGCTCTCCACATGCCAAACGGAGAAATAACCATAGTCTATCTGTGTGTACATGATATAGCGGCCGTCGTACGACGGACGGGGCCACGTCACGCTCTTGCCCGTAGCGTGGGCGCTGATGAGCGTATCTACCTCATGGCCCAACTCGCCCTTGCTGGCGTCGAAGGCGATACGGCAGAGGCTGTAGCGCTGCTGGCGGTAGTCTTTGGGGTATTCCTGCGACTGTGCCGACAGAAAGTAGAGCCATCGGCCGTCGGGCGAGAACACGGGCACATTCTCCGACCAGTCGGCTCTGGACAGGAGCGAGTCGCTGATGATGGCGCGCGTCTCGGTGTCATAGACAAACACATCCGACTGCGAGTCATAGACCTCGATGCGGTTGCTGTCGCACAGATGGAACTGCTGGGCCGTCTTGTTGGTCGAAAAAGCGCAATAGCGCCCTTCGGGATGCCAATAGGGATAGACCATAGACCCGCCCAGCAGATCCACGCGCGCCTTGAGCAGCTGGTCGGTGCCGCCACGGTGGATGACGGTGGCGCCGTGCTTGCCCCTGACGTGAAACACATATTGGTCGGGGCGGGTGCGGTTGGGGGTGTGGCAATTCACGCACGACTCCGCCGACTGGCTGTTGAGCAAGAGGGCCTCTTCGTCGAACGACGACAGGTCGCGCTGATACAATCCCATGTTGGTGTAGAGGCTGTATCCCGGGGCGATGCGGCGATAGGTGACGCCCCACTCGTCGAGGGCATGGCGGCTCACGTAGATGGTGAAGGGGCGATACCTGACCCATGCGCCCTCTCTCTCGGCGCATACCGTGACGTCGAGCTGTCCCCCGCGGTTGGTTGCCAGCAGTTGATGCCATTCGTCGATATCGAAGTCGGCATACGCCCCGTTGGCATGTATGCTGCCGCCCTTGCTGCCCTTCACCTCTACGTCGATGCAGGTCACGGCGTCGTCGGCCATGGCGAAGTCGAGGGGCGCGATGTCGGCCGGCACGGTCACGCCGGTATAGTCGGGATAGATGGCGGGCGTCTCATCCAGGTCGCTCACATTCTCCGGGCGCGACGTACAGGCTGCCACGATGAATGGCAGGAGCAAAGAGAACAGCCATGCCAGATGGCCGTCGATGATGGCGGAAAGGTGCTTTTTTGTCATGTCGATTTAGAAAAACAACTCATCGCGGGTATGCAGGTACACATTGCGCAGGGGACCATAGACGGGGTGACTCCCGATCTGGTCGGGATGCTCGGCCAGCGACCGCATCTCTCGGGCCCAACTGCGATAAAAGAGGGTCTCCTCCAACAGCGAGATGTATTTCAGCGCTACCGCATAGTGACCGGTGATGAGGTTGGTCTCCACCAGCCGGCGCAGTGCGCGGGCGCTCTTGGAATACCATACCGACTCCATGGCCTCGAAGGCGGCATGCTGCGATTTGTTGACCAGACCGTTTTTCAGGAAGAGGTCGCTCAGCATGAAGGCCGACGACTGGCTGTGCATCATGCCGTTGTCCATCAGGGCTTTCAGCAGTTCTGTGTCTTGCGCCTGGCCCGAGGCGGGGCTTGCCGCCTGCCTCGCCACCAACTGGCAGACCGTGGATTTCGGGCTGCTGGCGCGGCTCTTGGCTGCGATGTGGCTGGTCATGCCCATACGCTGCAGCGCGTCGTATTCTATCTCTTCGTAATCAGTGGCGCTGAAGTGATGCCATACGAGCAACAGGCTCGCAAGGCACAGGCCCGCGCCTGCCCAGCGGCAGACCTTCGCTCCCGCCCGCGACCCTTTACGGCTGGCAAAGAGCGCCACGGCGAGGATGGCTGACGGCGGCACGAGCAGTCCTATACTTGAAGCGGCCGACCCCCGGAAACAATAGCCGATGCCTTGCACCAACTGGTGGAGCGGATAGGCTGCCACCCACCAGCTGCCTGCGATGCACAGCGCGGCCCACAGCATCAGTGCGGAGAACCATAGGATGGCACTCCGGCATGTGTGCCGTTGTCGCAGAAACACGCCGAACGGGAGCATGGCAGCCACGGGTCCGCATAGCCAATAGACCAGCGGCGTGGCGGCGGCCAGCACGCAAAGACCGCTGACGCGCTTGCGGGGCGACAAGCCCAGCACGGTGGTGGTCAGCACCACGGCCACAAGATAGGTCAACTGTATGTCGGTGTTGGCCGAGAGATACCATAAACTAATCGACGGGATGAATGTCAGCAGGTATGTTTCCGCCCTGCGGCCTTCGCACAGCCGCCATACAGCCCGTTGCAGTCCGGTGAGCAGCAGGGCATAGACCAGTGCGCCCCATCTCACATCGAGGAAGAACTGGGTGAGAAACTCGCTGATATAACGGGCCATGCCCCCGGGAAAGGACAGGCGGTCTAATAGGTGCTCCTGGTCGAAGAGAAACAGATTCAGGCTCTCCTTGCCTAATAACAGATACGGGTAGCGCGACAGCCAGAAGAAATAGACCAAAGCACCGAACAGCAGGGATAGCAGCGGTCTCCAGTGTCGTCGCAGAGCGGTGGGCATGTTCATGGCTTTGATATCATAAAGGCGTTATTTTGACAACTCTTCCAGTTTCTCGCGCAGCTCGACGGGTGTCAGGCCGCGGGCGGTGATGCGCCCGTCTTGCAGGATGATGTTGTCGGCTATCGAGGTCAGGCCAAGGGCTTTCACCACAGGACTTTCAAACATCTGCTCATCGCAGATGTTGTGCCAGCGGATGGTGTCTTGGTCGAGCACTCGTGTGCACTCTTTCTTCACGGCATCGACACTGATGGTGAGCACATGCAGACGGCCGCCCGATTGTCTGGTGGCTTTCTTCAACAGGCGCAGCTGTTCGCGCGTGTCATACTTCCACGAGGCCCACAGCAAGATGACCGCCGGCCCCTCTTGCAGGTCGCTGTTGGTCACGGTCTCGCCCTGTGTGTCGGTAGCGCTGAAGGCTGGCAGGGGATTGCCTGCCGAGGCGGCACTCAGTGATTTCAACTGCTGGCGCAAGCGGTTCAACATGCCGTTCTTTTCTTGCACCTTCAGCAGTTGCCCCACCATGGCCTCTGCCTTCTTATAATCGGGCTTGTCGCAAACGATGAAATACTTGCGTAGCAGATATACGCTCACAGCCGACTCGGGGTGGTCGTTGATGAATGCTTCGGCATATTGCTGTATCTCAGGGGGCGAGGCCGAGGCTATCTGCAGGCGAAACGAGGTCATCAGCTCGTTGTCGTCGGTGCCCGTGATCTCAAGCTCTTTCAGGTGCGAGGCGTCGGCCTTCATCGTGGCCACGGCGCCCGACTCTGCAAATACAGGCTGTTCGGAGAAGTTGGGAAACACGAGCATCAGCGTGGCTTCGTGTTCGCAAGGCATCTGATAGGAGAAGCGGCCTCCGTTCACCTTGATGGTGTCTATGCCGTCGGTGGCGTCGTCCATGCTGTAGATGTAGAACTCGCCTTGGTTCATGTTCATCAGCCGGCCCTCAATCTTGAAGTACCCGCTTTTGCCGCCACACGCCGACAAGGCGACCGCCACGACCATGGCGACAGATAAAAAAGTAATGTGGTGAAGTGGCTTGCTGATGCGAATCCATGAGAAAAATGATGTCATACTCATAGCAAGACGATTAAGAATAAATAGTGTGCCGCGAGCGGGACTCGAACCCGCACAGCCATTCCTGGCCAAGGGATTTTAA
>CAMVAT010000078.1 GCA_947165505.1 uncultured Prevotellaceae bacterium
CGAACCCGCACAGCCATTCCTGGCCAAGGGATTTTAAGTCCCTCGTGTCTACCAATTCCACCATCACGGCTTTGGGGTGTGTGTAAGGTGTGAGTTAGGTTGAATAATGAGAGCGGCAAACGAGACTCGAACTCGCGACCCCGACCTTGGCAAGGTCGTGCTCTACCAACTGAGCTATTGCCGCATGCACACGCCGATGCCGTCATCTCAAAACGGCCTTTTCGCGATTTGCGAGTGCAAAAATACACCGAAATATCGGAACGCCCAAATATTTTGGCATTTTTTTATTCTTTTGAATAGATAAAAAAAGAATTGAAATTTCGGTCTAATGACCGATTTGGGTCTATTGCACCGCCAAGACTCCGAACGGACCGGTGCAGGTGCCGTGATAGCGCGTGAGTTTGTTGCCGCCGTCGCCGTTGACGATGTTGCCGCCATTGTTCATGTCGTATTGCCGATGGCATACGCCGCAGGTGGCCAGACCGTTGTTGCTCATGCTCAGCGGCTTGCTCTTCATCGGTATGGCGGTGGGGTCGAAGCAGTTGGGGCACTCGCGGTCATAGACGTAGAAGACGGCTGGTGTGCTCAGGTTGCCATAGCCCACAATGAGGCCGTTGTTGTGACCCAGTATCACGCGCCGTTGCTGGTCGAGCGCGTTGGCGGCCACGCTCGATGTCACTCCGGCATTGTTTTCGAAGTTAAACAGGGTGGCGCCTGCCTGCATCGACTGAGTCACCCGGCAGAAGATGCCGGGAGAGTTCACGTTCATCGACGCAGCCAGCGTGGCGTCTTGGTGCTTGCTGTTGTCAAAGACGAAATAGGCCACGTTGACGGTGTATTCGTGTTGCGAGTCGCCACACGAGGCGAGCAGCAGCACGAGCAGCAATATGAGCCCCCGTCCCAGTCCTCTCCGGGGGGAGGGTGTAGATACCTTGTATGTCATGAACAGTCTAATGATAGGAATAGTGAATGTGCTTTTCTCAAATGGGCTGGGCTACTACTCCTTTCCTCCGGGGGAGGGGGCTGTCAGTCGTTTCTCAGCCTCTTCTACCTGCTCGAAGTGGAACTCGCCTACGGTCTGGCGCATCAGTTCGGCGATGCGGTCGTTGCACAGGTTGCCGATGCTGCCCTCGTGGGTGTGGTGGATGTCGCGGTCGGGCGTGAACCGGCCGGCCTCGATGTCGAGCCCCACCTTCTTGTACGCGTCGCGGAATGGCATGCCGGCGGCAGCCAGGCGGTTCACCTCTTCGACGGAGAACATCGGGTCGTACATCGGGTTGTCGAGGATATGCTCGTTCACCTCCATGCGGTTGATGATATAGGCGGTCATCTCCAAGCAGTCGTTCAGCTCGTCGAAGGCGGGCAGAAACACCTCTTTGATGATTTGCAGGTCGCGGAAGTAGCCGCACGGCAGGTTGTTCATGATCATTGTCACCTGATAGGGCAGCGACTGCAGTTTGTTGCTCTTGGCGCGTATCAGTTCAAACACGTCGGGGTTTTTCTTGTGCGGCATGATGCTGCTGCCCGTGGTGCACTCCTTGGGCAGACGCACGAACGAGAAGTTCTGCGAGTTGAACAGGCAGGCGTCGAAGGCCAGCTTGGCCAGCGTGCCGGCCACTGAGGCCAGGGCGAAGGCCACGTTGCGCTCCATCTTGCCGCGCCCCATCTGCGCATACACCACGTTGTAGTCCATCGACTCGAAGCCCAGCAGCTGGGTGGTCATCGTGCGGTTCAGGGGAAACGAGCTGCCATAGCCGGCGGCGCTGCCCAGAGGGTTGCGGTTGGTGATGCGCCAGGCGGCTAGCAGCATGACCATGTCATCGACCAGACTCTCGGCGTAGGCGCCAAACCACAGTCCGAACGATGAGGGCATGGCTACCTGCAGGTGGGTGTAGCCGGGCATGAGGATGTCTTTATACTGGTTGCTCTTGGCGATGAGCTCGTCGAAGAGCGACACCACGCCGTCGGCCACGCGGTGCAGGGCGTCGCGGGTGAAGAGTTTCAGATCGACCAGCACCTGGTCGTTGCGCGAACGGCCGCTGTGTATCTTCTTGCCCATGTCGCCCAGACGGCGGGTCAGCAGCAGCTCCACCTGCGAGTGCACATCCTCGATGTCGTCTTCGATGACAAACTCGCCGCGCTCTATCTCGGTGTAGATATGGCGCAGTTCGGCCAGCAGTGCTTGCAGCTCGTCGGCACTCAGCAGTCCGATGCTCTCGAGCATGGTGATGTGTGCCATGCTGCCCAGCACGTCATAGCGGGCCAGATACATGTCCATCTCGCGGTCGCGGCCTACGGTAAACCGCTCTATCTCTTTGTTGATCTCAAAATCTTTTTCCCAGAGTTTCATGTCGTTGTCTGTAGTGTTTTTATTCTTTTAGTCCTCGTATCTGACCCCTGCTATCACGTCGGCCATCTTCTCCAGGGCATCTTCCAGGTGGCTGCCCACCATGGCTTTCATAAAGGGGTTGAGGTCGGTCTTCAGGGTGAGCCGCATCTTGCACGACGTGTCGGTCACGGGCAACAGCTGTATCCAGAAGTTGAAGGGGATGGGCGACTCGTCGGTTTCAAACTTGATGCACTTAGGCTCTTCGCGCTCGATGATGCGCAGGGTGATCTGCCCCACGGGCTGCACCGCCACCGAGAGGGTGTCGCGGTCGAACGTGAAGTCTTGTATCTTTTCGTCGGGCATCTTCTCTTTGATGCGCTCCAGATGGGTCAGGTCGCTCAGATTGTTATAGACCGTCTCTTGTGTGTAGGGTATCTCCCTGACACTGCTTTCGTATTTTGTTTCCATTGGATTATTTTTGGTTTAGGGTTTAGGATTTAGGGCTCTTGCTGGGCTTCTCCGGGTTCTCCGGCTTCTCCGGGTTTTTCGGATTTTCCGGATTTACCGGGTTTTCCGGATTTATTGCGGGGTGCTCTTGGCATATCTCCTGCCCCTTGCCCCCTGCCCCTTACCCCGAGACATATCTCTTACCTCTCACCTCTCACCTCTCACCTCTCACCTCTCACCTCTATACTCCCCACTCGCTGGGGTTCTTGCGCCACTCGTTGAGCACCTCGATGGCTTCGGGGGCGATATAGCCGGTGTCGGCGGCTTCGCGCACCACGTGCTCGTAGTCGGTCAGGGTCACCAGCGTCACACCGGCATCATTGAAGGCCTGTTCAGCCACAGGGAATCCGTAGGTGTACGAGGCCACCATGCCCACCACCTCGAAACCTTTCTGGCGCAGGGCCTCGACAGCCTTCAGACTGCTGCCGCCGGTAGAGATGAGGTCTTCCACCACCACCACCTTGGCGCCCTCGGGCAGTTCGCCCTCAATCAGGTTGGTCAGTCCGTGGTCTTTGGGTTTGCTGCGCACATACACGAAGGGCAGGTTCAACTCGTCGGCCACCAAGGCGCCTTGCGCGATGGCACCCGTAGCCACGCCCGCCACAGCCTCGGCCTCGGGGAAGTGCTCGAGGATGGCGCACACCAGTCCCAGTTTCACGTCGTTGCGCAGGTCGGGGTAGGAGAGTGCCTTGCGGTTGTCGCAGTAGAAGGGTGATTTCCATCCCGATGCCCATGTGAAGGGGTTGTCGGGTTGCAGTTTGATGGCTTTGATTTTCAGCAGTTTTGATGCGAATGCTTGTTTCTGGTTGCTCATATCTTTTCGTTGTTATCTGTTTTGGGTGCAAAGGTATAAAATAATTCTGGAATAAGCAAAGGAGTTCTTTTGTTTAGTGTTGAGTGTTGAGTGTTTAGTGTTCGTGGCATATCTCTCACCTCTCACCTCTTACCTCTTACCTCCCACCTCTAAAATATCACATCTCCTGCCCCTTGCCCCCTGCCCCTTGAAACATATCCCTTTGCCCCCAACTATCTTTGTATCATTCATCGCAACTCGTGGCCCCCTCCTTCGGAGGGGGTTCGGGGGAGGCTCCGGCTCCCTTACTTCGCCACTCCGAGCGAGAGCACGCTCACGCGCAGGCCCTCGATGCCCTTCATGGTGCTTACGCAGGCATGTATGGTGGCGCCGGTGGTCACGATGTCGTCAATGATGAGGATATGCTTGCCGCGGAGCGTGTCGCCATCTGTGAGCGTGAAGGCTTCCGCCACGTTCTCCAACCTGCCCAACTGTCCTAAGTGCGTCTGGCTGCCCTTGAATTTCTTACGCTGCACCACCTTCGTCCAGATGGGCAGTCGCGTCACCTCGGCCACGCCGCGCGCTATCTCCATGCTCTGGTTGTAGCCGCGCTCGCGCTCGCGCTTTCGAGCCAGCGGCACGGGCACGATGGCGTCGATGCCGTCGAAGAAGCCCGACAAGGCCAACTCATCGGCGGTGCGGCGCCCCATCTCCATACCTATCTCGGGGTGATTGTGGTATTTCAGTTGGAAGATGATGCGGCTCACCTCCGAACCGCCCTCGTAGAAGAACAGGGCGGCGGCGCGCTCGATGGGGATGCGCCCGTAGAAGCGCTTCGCCATCTCGTTGTCGTAGGGGCTGAGGGCATAGCCGGTGCGAGGCAGGTGCAGGTCGCACGTGCCGCAGATCACCTCTTCGGTGATGCTGAGCCGACGCCCGCAGACGACGCAGGCGCGGGGCGCAATGAGATCGAACAGCCTGTGCCAGAAACTAATCGTCTGTGCCATCGTCAAAATCGTGTTCGTCGGCACCGTCGATGCACTGCCGGATGATGTCGAACGTGAATCCGCGCTGCAAGGCATACTTGATGAGTTTGCCGCTGCGCTCGTAGTCGCTGCCGCCCTTGATGGTGCGCCATTTGGCTTTGAGCAGCGGGCGCAGCACGCGCAGGTACTCCTCGTCGTCCACCTCGTCGAGCAGTGGCGACGAGATGGCACTGTCGATGCGCTTCATGTAGAGCCCTTGCTCAATCTTTCTGCGCCCCCACTTGCCGTACTGTATTTTGTCGCGGATGTAGGCGCGGCAGTAGCGCTCGTCGTCAATATAGTGCTCCTTCGTGAGATGCGCCATGATGCGGGCCTGCGCCTGTTCGTCGATGTCCCACTTGCGTAGTTTCTCCTCCATCTCATAACTGCAGTGCTCGCCCTTGGCGCATAGGGCAGTCAGCCGCAGCAGTGCCTCTTTCTCTGATAATTGTTTCATCGTGCTCTGTTTTTAGCCTTCATCATGCGTGTCTTACCATAGCAGTCGTCGCACATGATGACATCTTGAAAACCTGCTTCTCTGGCCTCGGCCGCGACCTCGGCCGCAAACCGTGGGTTGATTTCGAAGTAGAGGGCGCCGTCGGGCTTCAACGCTTTGATGGCATACTGGCAGATGGCGCGGTAGTAGAGCACCGGGTCGTCGTCGCTCACGAAGAGCGCCTCGGGCGGTTCGTGCTCCGTCACGTTGCGGTGCATGGCGCTGCGCTCGCTCTCGGCGATGTAGGGCGGGTTCGACACGATGATATCCCACCGGTCGGTGTCGTCGGGTGGTGTCAGTGCGTCTTGGCGCACCGCATCCACCATCACCCCCAGCCGGCGGGCGTTCGCCTCGCAACAGATGAGTGCCGCGTCGGACAGGTCCCACGCCGTGACGGCGGCCTCGGCCACGTCGGCGGCCAGGGTCACGGCGATGCAGCCGCTGCCCGTGCCGATGTCGAGGATGTCGCCGCCGTCGCCTCCATCCGTGTCACGTATGATCCACTGGCATAGCTCCTCCGTCTCGGGGCGCGGTATGAGCACGCCTCGGCCCACGGCGAAGCGCCTGCCCAGAAACTCGGCGTAGCCCAGCACATACTGCACGGGTTCGCCGCTCCCCAGCCGCAGCATGATACTCTCCAGCTCGTCTCTCGCCTCACTTGTCAGTTGAGCGATACCGTCGGTGTAGATGTCGGCGGTGGTCATGCCCAGTCGCTCTTCCAGCACCATCCGCACCACGGCCTTTGCCTCGCCCTCGTCGTAGAGCGGTGTCAGGCGCCGCCAGAGCGATGCCCATGTATAGTCTTGATTTGCCATCCATATCAATTTTGCCACAAAATTATAATAAAATTGTGGCAAAACAAAAGTTTTTTCAAATAAAACACAGAGAGGGCTGGAGTTGCCGGCATTCCTTCCGCATGGTTTTTTCGTGTTGATGATGTCCGCGACGCTACATGAATACGCTTCAATGACGCATGAATGATTCAAAAATAATGTTGCAAAAGAATATTCGTGGCAAATTCGTGGCCATTCATGGGAATTACTTTACGCTTCGCACAGTGACCTCTGGTTCGCGTTACGCCGTAGGCCGTACACCCCGTATTCACTACTCGTCGTTTTTCTTCTTTCTGAGCAACACGAAGCCTCCTATGATCATGGCGATGACGACGGCGAGTGAAAAAACATATTTGAACATCCCGTAATGAAGGGCTTTTAGGTAGAAGAAACCATAGTTGAACGCGAAGAGGAAGACCCCGCCGGCGATGGCGATGGCCAGTGCCGACGCTGTCCCCCGAGGATTCTCCTCCCATGACCGACGGCGTAACGCTTGCGTGCCGATAACCCCCACGGGGATGAGGCCGATGATCAGCGAAACGCCAAGTATCAGTGTCTTCTTGTCGTTTCGCTCTTCCTCTTCGGCCTCTAACCTCTGGTAAAGTTGGTCTGCTTTTTCGTGCACGGCCCGGTTTTTCCCGTCCTTGTCATAGATGCGGTACATGTCTTCCGGTGAAGCCATGACTTGCAGCGCTGCGAGGAAGAGCCACGCGGTCAGTAATGCTTTCATGAGTGGAATCTCAGCTATTTGTTTTCCTCTAACTCCGGTTCGTTGAAGTACAGGTGCTTCTCTAAGTTCAGCTGGTCGGGGTCGGCGGGAATGTCTTCCTTGTTGCCCACAATGACGGTCATCAGTTTTGCGTCGGGCGGACAGAGCATTTGCGGTATGTTGCCGTTGGCCACGCAGACGACCCTCAGCCACAGTGCTAATTGCAGGTTCACACGCTCCAGTTTCGGGTTCCGGCTCAGGTCGATGCTCTCAACGGTCGTATTGCCCACGTGCAGCGTCGTGAGGTTGGGGAAGAATTTCAGGAAGTCGTAATCCTCGATGATGTTCAGTCGTCCGCCGTATTGGAGCAGCAGCGTCGTGGCCTCTGCCGCTTCCGCATAGGTCACTTGGCTGTCGCCGTTCTGGTCGCAGTTGGTAAAACACTTCGAGAACATATTGTCGTCGGTGATGCGGATGAACACATCATCGCTCTTGTTTTGGGCCATGGCACCGCACATGCAGACCACAGCCATCAGGGATAAAAACAGTCTTTTCATAATTCTTGATGATTGAATAGTTAGACACTATGTTATATACGACCAGCCGCGATACATTCGGGGCATCGCCACGTTTTCAGGCCGCTGCCGCCGCAGTTAAAACATGAACTGCTGCTGGACCCCTGGCAATGGTCGCACATGACGACACCGTCGCCCGAGCACCGGCTGCAGGTGATGCGCCCCCGGCCGCTGCACGAGGGACAGGTCTCGTCGTCGTATTTGCCCGAGCCGTCGCAGGTGCTGCACTCGAACGAACCCTCTTTCATGCAGTTGGTACACATCCTATACCCGTCGGTGCAGTAGTTGCAGCCACGTGAGCCACTGCCGTGGCATACCTGGCACTGTTCGGTTATCCTGCCTGTGTCGCCGCAGCGGCGGCAGGTCTGTGCATTCATCATGATAACACCCGTTACCATCATGAACATGGTCAATAGTACTCTTTTCATAATCATTCAGTGTTAGGTTGTTGATGGTATTTCTTTATTTACAGTGCATCATTGGCGGTTTCATCCATTTTATCTTCGGAGTCTCACCTTTCCATAGATGGTCGGGCTGGATGATGTGCGGGTAGCACCCCTCGGAGAGAATAATCGTGGTGAGTGCGTGGCATTTGCTGAGGTCCAACTCTTTTAGGGAAGTGCAGTGGCAGAGGTCGATGACCGGAACCCATGAATGTCCGGCGTGTAGGCGTTGCAGATTTGGAAAGAACCGCAAATCGTCGTAGGCGGAGATGGCGAACAAGTTTCTCCTATGGGGATACAGCAGCGACAATTCGGTCGCCCGTAGCGCTTCATCCACCGTCAGCTCGCCGTCTTGGTCCGTATCCCACTTCTGCAGGGCGCACGCTTTCACTTTGGGGTCTTTAAACGGAAGGATTTGTTCCTTGTTGGTGTAGTCCACGACAAACGAGTCGGCCATACACCCTTTCGTGTCGGGCTTGCCGAAGATGCTGTCCAATAGCTGGGTGTCTGCCTGGATGCAGTCGGGCTTGTGGCGGGTAATCGGTTCTCCGCAATAGATGCAGACAGGCTCGGCTGGTGTTTGTGCATACGTGAGCACTGCCATGAAACAGCCCAATACAGTCGATAGTGCTTTCTTCATACTCGCTTCTTTAAAAATGTGAACGCTTTGCCTCGTGTGGTGTGCCGCAGCCGCCATTCCGTACCTGTTGCCTGCACGCTTGCAACCACATTCGGCAACATTTGCAAATGTAATGCTTTTTCTTCAACTTCCATCGTTTTTTTGCGTAAAAATTGTTAACATTTTTATTTTTTTCCTTTTGGATGTGATGAATGTGTACGAATGTAAAGCCTGGATTGCAAAATCAACCTTGCGGACGAAAAGTGTGACCTTGTAACAAAAAAGTACGCAGATATGTCAAGGGCATGTTCGCTATGATATACAGTCTGCCTTTAGAAAACGCTTCAAGGTTGCGTGATTATTCTGAAAATTCTGTATCTTTGCACACGAATTATCGTATGCAAATCAGAATCATGGTAAAAGAAACCAATCAGAATATCTCCATCTCGTCCACCCCCTCTTTGGGAGGGGGACGGGGGGAGGCCGATGCCCTCTACATGCGCCGCTGCATCCAACTGGCGCGGAGCGGGCTTTTGACGTGCCGGCCCAACCCCATGGTGGGGGCTGTGATCGTGGCGCGGGGGCGCATCATCGGCGAGGGCTACCATATCCGCGCCGGCGAGGGCCATGCCGAGGTCAACGCCTTCGCGTCGGTCTGTCCCGAGGATGAGCCGTTGCTGTCCGAGGCCACGATCTACGTCAGCCTGGAGCCTTGCGCCCACTACGGCAAGACACCCCCTTGCGCCGAACTCATCATCCGCCGTGGGGTGAGGCGTGTGGTGGTGGGCTGCGTCGATCCCTTCGCACGGGTGCAGGGGCGCGGCATACAGATGATTCGCGAGGCGGGCATCGAGGTGACGGTGGGGGTGCTGGAAGAGGAGTGCCGCGCGCTCAACAAGCGTTTCTTCACCTATCATGAGAAGCACCGTCCCTATATCCTGCTGAAGTGGGCGCAGACCGCCGACGGGTTCATTGACGACCACGGTCATGCCCTTGCTATCTCCACCCCCTATACGCAGATGCTCGTGCACCAGTTGCGTGCTGAGTACGACGCTATCTTGGTGGGGCGCGTCACCGACGAGCGCGAGCACCCGCGGCTTAACGTGCGGTTGTGGTCGGGTCCGTCGCCCCGCCGCTATGTACTCTCGCATGCCACCACGCCCTCTGCGCTCATAGCGCAGATGTATGCCGACGGCATGCAGTCGCTCATCGTCGAGGGGGGAGGGCAGACCCTGCGGAGTTTCATCGATGCGGGCCTGTGGGATGAGATACGTGTGGAGACGTCGCCCCAGACCGTCGGCGGCGGCACCCCAGCGCCGCAGTTGCCCGAGGCATCACATCTTGTGGGCCAGGAAGAATATGGGCAGAACGTGGTGAGGTGGTATAATGATAAAAAACGTTTCGCGTAACAATGACAACGTCAATCGGTCGTGCTGATCGATATCCTCCCTTTCTCCATACCTCCGTAGATATATTATTCTACGGAGCAGAGGGAGTAAAGGAGTCTTTCATCAGCGTTAATATCACCATGCAAGTAGGGACAGGGCGTGCCCTGTCCGCACCGACAACCCTCGCGCGCACTCCCCTCTACCTCGTCATTATACACCTTTAAGCTCTCCGTCGTCACAAGTGCATCTCCTTTGGAATAAGATCCTGATACGGAAAAAGATGTTGCAGTGATGTCGCTTGCTTCTATTTGAAGAGATAGAGATTGTGGCATAAAAGTGCTGTTGATGTCTATCTTCTTGTCATCTGATGAGATGCTGACTGTTACTTTCTCTTCCACGTCAGGACACAGACCCGTTATCATGAAAGGTTCTTTGCCGACTATACCATCATCATATTCATATTTAAACTCTTCTGCGTAGTTATCTATCTTTACTTTTAAAGTGGTTTGTGTGGCAGAAACCAAAGATAATACCGGCTTAATTGCATTTACATCCGTCCCTATATAATAAACATTGGTGTAGCCATCGTCCCAAAGTGAGAGCAATGTCTTTGTCCCTCTGTTGACATATATTTTACAAGGCTCTGATTTGGAGAATGCATAATAGCCGATGCTCGTCACACCCTCGCCAATAGTCACGCTTGTCAGGCCGGTGCTTTTAAAGAATTTATCCATTGCTTTTCGTAGCGACCCCGAGTTTGGATGCTTCTTTGACAATAGATTAATTCGTAAAAGATGCTTTTGAAGAGTATAAGCCGAGTGGGGTTCCTCCAGTCGTTTATAATCTCGTGTTATGTAATAAATCTTTTTATTCACTTTTAGCCCCAAAGTTTGTATTTTTACATCCTCTCGAGGCAGATGTCTCTTGTACCAGAATAGTATGGCGAGTGCTTTCTTCGTGAGTATCATGTTCTTACTTTGGGTTATGAGACGGTGATCAATCACCCAACGGCACGGCAAAGATACAAAGATGATTTCAAATAAACAGGGCAAAATAGTAGATTGCCCCAAATAATCTGTATCTTTGCAGTCGTATTTTTTCATATAACACCTAATTATGACAGACGAGGAGAGAAAACTGCTGGAGATGTCGGAACGAGGCATCATGGAGAAAAGAAACAACCACGTCACCGACGCAGACGTGGCAGAAGCGATGGAACTGTTGCTTTCCATGGACGAGGGTGGCAACGATGTGGCATACCAATATGAGCATCCTGACTATGGGGCGATGGTCAAAGAGGTGCCCGACATCTTGCGGCCATTGCTCGGCGACGGTGGCGATGATGATGGCGTGATGCCATACGACCAACTGATGGGCGAATGCTCGAAGTTGGAGCGCAGCACATTGGCGGATGCGGCAAGCAGCGTCATCTATTTCTGGCTCGATAAATGGCACAAAGGCGATAATAACAATGGCAATGATGACGAAGACGACTATGACGATGAAGTGTGGACCTATCCCGTACACGTGGCTATCTTGATGGTTGAGCGCTTCAAACTGCGCGAATGCCTGCCGGCACTGTTGGAGATGGACCGGCAACAGCGCGATTTTGCCACCTTTTTCTTCGAAGAGGATGGATTGGAAGGCATGATAGGGGCATGTATCTACCAAATAGCCACCACTGACAATCTGCCGCTGTTATATGATTTCTTCTGTGAAAAGGGTATTCCCTTTAATGGCAAGTCGGAAGTGATCGCAGCTGTGGCTACTCTGCCACGACGTCTCCCGCAGACACTGCCGGCTGTGCAGAAGTGGCTGTGTGATGTGCTGGCTCTCTTTGCCGACGACATCGACCCGCAGCTGGGCGACGTGATGCTGCTCGAGGCGGTCGTCTTCTGTTGCATACACACCCGTTGCGAGGCGGCTAAGCCGCTCATCGTACGCATATACAGCAAATACAAAATGCCTAACGTGATGATTCCCGGCGGAGTCAACGAGGTGCGAAAGACCATCAAACGTGCCAACATCGGGGCACTGGCCGACGGCTACGAGAGCGCCGAACAGATTTTCATGAATGCTGAAGGGGATGATGACGATGACTACGGCGATGATGACGATTTCGATTCAGACGAAGATTTCGACGAAGAGGATGAGGACTATTTCGATTTCGACGACGATGATGAGGAGAATTTGGAACCGCGTCAGAAGTATTGCGGTTGGGCAATGGGGGGCAAGGCGAAATATCAGCCGCAGAAGTCAATGAAGAAATACACGTTGCGCATAGAGCTGTTGCGGTCGAAACCGCTTGTGTGGCGTGAACTCGAAGTGCCCTCTGGCATCGGCCTCACCTCGTTGGCGCAGGCCATACTGCTGGCCATGGGGTGGGACGAGGATCATCTGCACCAGTTCATCACCAGCGATAGGAAGTACTATGCCACCAGCAGCAACGATTCGCTCTCGGACCTCGGCGGCATGAATAAGGATGGGCGCCGCTATGCTGCCAGCCATCTGCTGCATCATGTGGGCGACCGCGTCATTTTTGAGTACGACTTCGGCGACAGTTGGTATCATGCCGTGAAGTTGACAGACGTAGCCGACTAT
>CAMVAT010000079.1 GCA_947165505.1 uncultured Prevotellaceae bacterium
GAAATCAAGAACATCGCACTCATTGGCAGTGCGGGTAGCGGCAAGACCACTCTTGCCGAGTCTCTGCTTTTCGAAGCTGGTATTATCAAACGCCGTGGCACCGTAGAAGCCAAAAACACCGTGAGCGACTATTTCCCTGTGGAGCAGGAATATGGATATTCGGTGTTTCCTACTGTCTTCCATACCGAGTGGAACGGAAAGAAGCTCAACTTCATCGATTGCCCGGGCTCTGATGACTTCGTGGGCGGCACCATCACCGCACTCAACGTCACAGACCAAGCGCTCATCGTCGTCAACGGACAGTACGGACCCGAGGTGGGTACCATGAACGCATTCCGTAATACCGAAAAACTCAATAAACCCGTTATCTTCCTCATCAACCAGCTCGACCGTGACAACTGCGACTTCGACAATATCATGTCGAACATGCGCGAGGTCTATGGTGCCAAGTGTGTCGAGGTGCAGTATCCTATCGCTACTGGCGCAGGATTCAATGCTGTCATCGATGTGCTGCTGATGAAAAAATATTCCTGGAAACCCGAAGGCGGCGCTCCCATCATCGAGGATATTCCTGCCGACCAGATGGACAAGGCCACCGAACTGCATAACGCTCTCATCGAGGCGGCTGCCGCCAACGACGACGCCCTGATGGAGAAATTCTTCGAAGAGGAGAACCTGACCGAAGACGAGATGCGCGAAGGCATCCGAAAAGGTCTCGTCACACGCTCCATCTTCCCCGTGTTCTGCGTATGCGGTGGCAAGGATATGGGCGTGCGCCGACTCATGGAATTCCTCGGCAATGTGGTGCCCTTCGTAGATGAGATGCCGCTGGTGAAAAACACCAACGGACAGGAGGTGGCTCCCAAAGCCGACGCTCCCGTGTCGCTCTATTTCTTCAAGACGGGTCTCGAACCCCACATCGGCGAGGTGAGCTACTTCAAGGTGATGAGCGGTTGCGTGAAACCCGGCGACGACCTGACCAATGCCGACCGTGGCTCTAAAGAGCGCATCGGACAAATCTTCGCTTGCGCTGGTGGCACGCGTATCCCCGTTGACCAGCTCTGCGCCGGCGACATAGGCAGCACCGTGAAGCTCAAAGACGTGAAAACGGGCAATACCCTCAACGGTAAAGACTGCGAAAACCAGTTTGACTTCATCAAATATCCCAACTCGAAGTATTCACGTGCCATCAAGGCGGTGAGCGAGAGCGATACCGAGAAGATGATGGCTGCGCTCATGCGTATGCGTCAGGAGGATCCCACATGGGTGGTGGAACTGAGCAAGGAACTGAAGCAGACCATCGTACACGGACAGGGTGAGTTCCACCTCCGTACACTGAAGTGGCGCCTGGAGAACAACGATAAGATCATGGTGAAATACGAGGAGCCCAAAATCCCCTATCGTGAGACCATCACCAAGGCGGCTCGCGCCGACTATCGTCATAAGAAACAGTCGGGTGGCGCCGGACAGTTCGGCGAGGTGCACCTCATCGTGGAGCCCTACACCGAGGGCATGCCCGATCCCGAAGTCTATCGCTTCGGCGGACAGGAGTTCAAGATGAACATCAAGAGCCGTGAGGAAATCGACCTGGAATGGGGCGGAAAACTGGTGTTCCTCAACTCTGTGGTCGGCGGCGCCATCGACCTGCGCTTTATGCCCGCCATCCTCAAGGGTGTCATGGAGCGCATGGAGCAGGGACCGCTCACCGGCAGCTATGCACGCGACGTGCGTGTGGTGGTCTATGACGGTAAGATGCACCCGGTTGACTCTAACGAGCTCTCATTCATGCTGGCCGCACGCAACGCTTTCTCCATGGCGTTCAAAGAGGCCGGACCGAAAATTCTTGAGCCCATCTATGACCTCGAGGTGCTCGTGCCCGCCGACTACATGGGTGATGTGATGAGCGACCTGCAGGGACGACGCGCCATCATCATGGGTATGGACAGCGAGGCTGGATACCAGAAACTGGTGGCGAAGATTCCTCTCAAGGAACTGGCCAACTACAGTATCGCACTCAGTTCGCTGACCGGTGGCCGCGCTTCGTTCAATACGAAGTTCTCCAGCTACGAACTCGTGCCGAACGATATCCAGCAGAACCTCATCAAAGAGCATGAGGCTGAAGCCGCAGAAGAATAATAATCATACAAAATCCCCCGCCTGCACACAGGCGGGGGATTTTTTGTCTCGTTTTGATGTTATGTCGCCATGTCGTTATGTCGTCATGTCGATATTACGTCATTCCGTCATTACGCCTTATTTCATGATAATCCTCTTCACTCCCTGATAATTCACGTGCCCCTGTTGCTCCAGATACTTCATGATCAGGTCTGAGGTCTCGCGGTTCAGGTCCTCGCCTTGGTCTGCACGGGGAGAGTCGCAGATGGCGGCCACATAACTATTGGTCACCACACGATAGCGCTTCTTCAAGTTCAACTTCTTGCCGTCGAGTGTCAGCAGTCGTAAATCTTTAATCTTGGTGCTGTCGTTCTTGTCCTTGATCACCTCGCAGCAGAGGCCGCCCACGTAAGGAAACGACTGGCCGTCGTTGGCATAGCACGACAGCAACATCTGACGCAGTTCCTCGCCCGTCAAGGTCATACGTATGGCATGGTTGCCAAACGGGTCAAGCTTCAAGATGTCGTTCACCGTGATGTCGCCTGCTGGGTGGTCCTCATAACGCACACCGCCGGCGTTCTCGATGCCCACGTCGGCAAGGCCCTCGCTCACAAAGGCATCGCACATCATGCTGCCCAGTTCCTCGTAGTTGCTGAAGGGGGCGTCGGCATGGGCTAAGACACGGTCAAAGACGGGGTTGTTGCAAAAGGCCTCTACCAGCGTGGCGACGGCTACATTCTTTTTAGGGAAGGTTTTCACTTCGATGTTCTCAGCCCGTTTGTCGGTCACATGGCCGCCCTCCACGGTCAGGGTGATGTGGGTGGCACGGGCCAGCTTGTTCACGTTCTGTGTGATGAGCACGCCGTTGTGCATCTCGCCGCCTTTCAACTGGGTGTGGGTATGACCGCCGATAATCAGGTCTAACCAAGGAAAACGTTTCGCCATCTCAATGTCATCCTCATAGCCGATGTGCGAGAGCAGAATGGTCACGTCGCACTCCTTGCTCAACCACTCATAGGGGGCGATGCTCTCGGCCACAGGCGAGAACGTGATGCCTTTCAAGTTGTCGGGGTGACTGTCGGGCAGACCGTGCGTGCCTAACTGAACCACGCCAATCACACCCACCTTCACTCCCTTCACGTCGAAGACTTTGTAGGGCAGGGTGTGGATGCCCAACGATGGGTCGGGGTGGATATTGGCGCACAGATAGCTGAACGTGGACAGGCCGATGAGACGGGCCAGACCTTCCTGCTTCGAGTCGAACTCGTGATTGCCCAAGGCGGTGGCGTCAAAGCCTATCTGGTTCATCAGGGCCGCCATCGGATAGGCTGTAGGATTGTAGATGTCGTTCTTGGGGTCGCCGGTGCGGTTGTCGCCGGCAGAGAAGACCAGCAGGGTAGGGTCGATGGCGCGCAAACTGTCGGCGATGGCTCCCAACTGCGCCATGTGCTCCAACTTGGCGTGCATGTCGTTGGTCGAGAGAATGTGTATCTCGGTCTTCTGGCCGTAACCGACGGCAATGACCAACAATGTCAGAAGGGTGGTTGCTATTCGTCTCTTCATCTTATTCGGGGTGGGTTGATTCGTCTGTGAGGGGGTAACTGATGTGTTGACCATCGGTGAGTGGGGCGTCCAAATCAATGAGATGGCCGTAGCTGTCGTAGATCTCCATGTCGTCGGTCAGATCATGGGGCAGATGGTTCATGCTGAAATATTTCAGCAGCGCATGGCGCACTTGTGCTCCCTTGAACACATGCACCGGGGTGTCGTTGACGATGATTTCCATGTTCTTCCTTGATTAGTTTTTGCAAAAATACACAAAAAAAGCGAGTTTACAAAATAATCAAAAAGAATTATGCCCGTTTATTTGCCGTTTAGGGTTTTTTCCGCTAACTTTGTACTCAAATTTAATCACCAAAAACTTATTATCTTTATGGCTTCACAAAATGCAAACAACACAAGGATGAAATATATCCTTATCGTCATGAACTTCCTGCAGTTTGCCGTATGGGGCGCTTATCTCACATCCATGGGGCGATATCTGGGCAATATCGGACTCGGACCTCACATCGGATGGTTCTACTCCATGCAGGGTATCGTGTCGATCTTCATGCCTGCTCTCATGGGCATCATCGCCGACCGCTGGGTGCCGGCGCAGCGCCTGTTGGGATTCTGCCACTTGATGGCCGGTATCTTTATGATCGGGGTGGCTCTCTACGGAGCCTCGGCTGGCAACAACACGCAGTTTGCCGTCATCTTCACGCTTTACTCGCTCTCGGTGGCTTTCTATATGCCCACCTTGGCTCTGTCGTTCTCCGTGGCCTACTCCGGACTCACCAATGCCGGACTGGATACTATCACGGCGTTCCCGCCCATCCGGGTGTTCGGCACCATCGGTTTTATCCTCACCATGTGGTTTGTCGATCTGGCCGGATTCCAGAACAATTATATGCAGTTCATCACGTCGGGTGTGCTCAGCATCGTGCTCTTTGCCTACTCGTTCTGCCTGCCACCATGCGCGGTCAACAAAAATCCGGAAAAGAAATCGCTGGTCGATGCGCTCGGACTACGTGCCTTCACCCTTTTCAAACAAAAGGATATGGCTATCTTTTTCATCTTCTCGATGTTGCTTGGCGTATGCTTGCAAATCACCAACGGATTCGCCAACCCCTTTATCTTCAGTTTCGCAGCCGACCCGCAGTATGCCGATACTTTCGGCGTACAGCACTCTAACATGCTGATATCACTATCGCAAATCAGCGAGACATGTTGCATCCTGCTCATACCTTTCTTCATGAAGCGCTTCGGCATCAAAAACGTGATGCTCATCGCAATGTTCGCATGGGTGCTCCGATTCGGACTCTTCGGTCTGGGCAACCCCGGCAGCGGCGTGTGGCTCTTCATCCTCTCGATGATCGTCTATGGCGTGGCGTTCGACTTCTTCAATATCTCCGGATCGCTGTTCGTGGAGAATACGGTCGATTCGTCTATGCGTTCGTCGGCACAGGGGGTGTTCATGCTCATGACCAATGGCATCGGTGCCACCGTCGGCACACTGGTGGCTCAACAGATTATCAACAGTTATACGCATTCCGAACCATTCGGCGATGATATGCTTACTGTGGGCGACTGGTCGTCCTGCTGGTATATATTCGCAGGATATGCCCTGGTGGTGTGTGTGGCTTTCGCACTGGTGTTCCACCCGAAAACGAAAAAAATAAAACAATAATCACCTGTCATTTCAATCTGTAAGCGACGCGGCCTGATGCTTTATCCGGTGGGGGGGCGCTTGCAGAAGTAAAAAGATGGCTCTCATTCAACTCAAATACAAAGGGGCATCCGAAATCGTCGGTTCCGACGAGGTCGGACTGCTCTTTTTGACTACGCTCGATGAGACGCTCCAACTTACCATCGTTTGCGAGCGCGACATGATCAGGCAGTTCGTCCTCAGGCAGGCGCAGAAAGTGCCTACCGACAGAATGCTGCCCGAGGTGTTGTGGCATGTCATCTCAGGACTTTCCGAGTCGCAGTTTCAAATCATCATCAGCAATGTGCACGACGGGCAATACACGGTCATCCTCTACCATAACGATTCGCTCATGACGGTGCCCATGCGCGCCAGCGATGCGGTGCTGTTTTCTATGGTGTCGCATATCCCCATACTCATCGATGAGAAATTGCTCAGAAGTCAGGCGGTGCCTTATCACTCCGGCTCTCATGGCGTGGCCATCCCCGTCAATGTGCTCAGCCGTGAGATGCTGCAAAAAGCACTCGACCGCGCCATCGCCGATGAGAATTACGAGGAGGCATCACATATACGAGACGAAATACGAAGGAGAAATAATCAACATTGAAAGAATCACGCTATTTCTATGTTCCTAACGCCGCGGAGCGGACGGAACTGCCGGCCGACGAGGCGGCTCATGCACTGCGTGTGCTACGGTTGCACGAGGGGGACGAGATCTTTCTCATGGATGGTGATGGCTCGTTCTTCCAAGCCGAAGTATCTCTGGCGGCTTCTAAACACTGTGCCTATCGCATCCTCCGGCAACTGCCGCAACAACGCGCTTGGAAGGGCAGGGTGCATCTGGCGGTGGCTCCCACGAAGATGATGGAGCGCATCGAATGGTTGGTGGAAAAGGCTACTGAGGTGGGATGCGACGAGGTGTCGTTCCTGAATTGCCAGTTTTCTGAACGCAAGGTGGTGCGCACCGACCGCATCGAGAAAATCGTGGTGGCGGCTGCCAAACAGAGCCGAAAACCATGGATGCCGGTGGTCAATGAGATGACTCCTTTCAAGGATTTCGTCACGCAGGCGCGCACAGGACTCAAATACATCGCTCACTGCTACGACGAAATAGAGCGCCATGATTTCTTCACACTGCTCCAAGATGCCGACCCCGACGAGGAGGTGACGGCGCTCATCGGACCAGAAGGTGACTTCTCGGTAGATGAGGTGCGGCTTGCCATGGAGCATGGGTTTATCCCCGTCTCTTTAGGCACGTCAAGATTACGTACTGAGACGGCGGCGCTTGCCGCTGTCATGATGGCTCATTTTACTAAAAGAATATGAAACAGTTTTTTCTTGTCTTCTCGCTGGCTGCTGCCTTGCTACTGGTGTCATGCTCAGAGAAAGATTATGTCAACGTCATCCCTCACGATAGTATCGCCCTGATGGCGGTGGATATGAAAAATATGGAACTGCCGAAAGAGGTGGCTGAGGCTTCCGAAGGGCAGTCGCTGTCTTTCATGGCGGGGATGTTGGGCATCGACCTGTCGGTGCCTGTCTATGCCTTCGAGACGAAAGAGGGGAATTTTGGCGTCTGTGCTAAGGTCGAGGATGTGGATAGGGTGAAAGCGTGTGTCAACGATATGCTGACACAGCAGAATGTATGCACACCGCTCACACAGCGCAAGGAGTTCTTCTTTTCCGTCATCAAGAATAGTTGGGTGCTCGGTATCTCTGATGAGGCGCTGCTCATCATGGGGCCCGCCGTGCCGTCCGCACAGTCGCAACTCCAACACCAGATGGCTCAGTTCTTAGAGGCTGATTCTGATAAAGGGGTCAAGGACTCGCCCTTGTTCGCAAAATTAGATTCGCTTCAAGCGCCGGTCAGGTTGGTGGCTCAGGCGCAGGCGCTGCCCGAACAGGTGGCTGCTCCCTTGACGCTCGGGGCACCAAAAGACGCTGACGCCTCACAAGTGCTGATCGCAGCCGAGATGAAGACCGAAGGGCATAACCTCATGATCCTTTCGCATGCGTTCTCGCTCAACGAAAAAGTCAATAGTGCCATTCAAGACAACCTGAAGGCGCTCAGCCCCATCGGCAACCAGTATATCAATGAGATGTCTGACAGCGATGTGGCGGCTGTGTTCCTCAATGTGGATGGCGCTCGATTCCTCGATGTCATCAAAGCCAACAAGAGCTTGCAACTGCTGCTCGCTGGGGTCAATACGGCTGTGGATATGGACAATATCATCCGGAGCATACAGGGCGAGACGGCGTTCTTCGTCAAGGATGGGCGCAACGGCGATTGGGCAATGTATGCCCAGCTGGCCAAGACCGATTTCCTCGGCGACGTGGATTACTGGAAACAGTCGGCTCCGCAAGGCATGAGCATACAAGACCAAGGGAAAAACGCTTTCCGCGTTACGGGCGGGGATGCGAAATATATCTTCGGCGTGACCGACGACAAACAGTTTTATGCGGCTACCAACGATTCGCTGATGTTGGCCCAAGGGAAAAATACGCATCCCGCTCCACAGAGCCTCACCGACAAAATCAAGGGACAGCGCATGGCTGTGGTGGTCAATCTCTCGCCGCTGCTCGGTGAACAAGCCGATATGTCCCTCTCTTTCATCCAACCCCTCTTTGGACCCGTCGAATATGTCGTATATACCCTGTCGCCTGATCCTCAGTAATGTCTTCACTCCTCTACACCTAAAAAAACCATGCACTCCATCACATTCGACCATATCCTACCGCAAGTGTTCGCCAAACGGGATGACCTTCAGTCTGACGTTTGGCGCAACTGCGTCGTTTTCGAACGAGGTAAATACTACCTGCTTCAAGCCGACAGCGGACAGGGAAAAAGCACCTTTTGCAGTTATGTCATCGGCTATCGCAACGACTACACGGGCCATATCTCATTCGATGAGCGTGATGTGTCGAGTTTCAAACAGTCGGATTGGGTCGATGTCAGACGGCTGCATGTCAGTTATCTCTTTCAAGAGCTAAGGCTGTTTCCGGAACTGACCGCCCTGGAGAATGTGGAAATCAAAAATTCCTTGACAGGGCATAAGTCTAAACAACAAATCATGGCGTGGTTCGAACAGCTGGGCATTGCCGACAAGGTCAACGAGAAGGTGGCGCTCATGTCGTTCGGACAGCAACAGAGGGTGGCGCTCATGAGGGCTCTGGCTCAACCGTTCGACTTCATCCTGGCTGATGAGCCAATCAGTCATCTCGACGACGGGAATGCGCTCATCATGGGCGACGTGATGATGGACGAGGTGAAGGCACAAGGAGCTGGAATCATCGCTACTTCCATCGGCAAACATATCCCTCTCCCTTACGATCAAATCATCAAATTATGAGACTTGTCTGGAAACTTCTACGTCAGCACGTCAGCATACCGCAGTTCATCGGATTCCTTTTCGCCAATCTCTTTGGCATGTTGATCATCCTGCTCGGGGTGCAGTTCTATCACGATGTAAAACCGGTGTTCGAGGCGAAAGACTCGTTCCTCAAGGCGGATTACCTCATCATGAACAAACGCATCGGCATGGGGAATACCATCTCGGGGCGGTCTAACCATTTCAACGGGGCGGAACAGGATGAGGTGAGTCAACAGCCTTTCGTGAAAAACGTGGGGAAATTCACTCTGGCCAACTATCGTGTCTTTGCGGTCATGGGGGTGCAAGGGCAACGGGTCATCAGTTCGGAGATTTTCATCGAGAGCATTCCCGACGACTTCGTCGAGATCGATGCGGCTCAATGGCAATTCAATGAGGATACCCGCGAGGTGCCTGTCATCTTGCCTCGCTCATATATCAATATGTACAACTTCGGATATGCTCAGACACGCTCGATGCCTAAAATCAGCGACGGACTGCTCAGCTTGATTGATTTTGAACTCAACCTGCTGGGCAATGGGCACGAAGAGAATTTCCACGGACGTGTGGTGGGCTTCTCAGGGCGCATCAGTTCCATCCTCGTGCCACAGGCGTTCATGGACTGGAGCAACGCTTATTTCGCTCCACAGGCTGAGCAACAGCCCGCACGGCTCATCGTCGAGGTCAACAATCCTGCCGATGAGCGCATCACGCAGTTCCTTGATGAAAAAGGATATGAGGTGGAGACGGATCAACTCGATGCCGAGAAAATCACGTATCTGCTCAAAGTCATCGTGGCTATCGTTATTGCCATCGGACTGGTCATCTCCATTCTCAGTTTCTACATCCTCATGCTGAGCATCTATCTGCTGGTGCAGAAAAACAGCGAGAAACTGCAAAACCTGATGCTCATCGGCTATGCGCCGCGCAAGGTGGCATGGCCCTATCAGTGCCTCACCATCCTGCTCAATGCAGTGGTGCTCGTCATCGCTGTCATCGTGGTGGCGATGCTCAGAAAGTATTACATGAATATGATTGAGGGCATTTATCCCCAGTTAGCCGACAGCTCTATGCTTCCGGCCATCCTCACAGGTCTCTTCATCTTCGTTCTCGTATCCCTCGTCAATGTGTTTGTCATACATCGCAAGGTTCAAAAACTCATTCATCTGAAACGCAAATAATATTTGCCTTTCAGATGAATCCGTTCAATCCGTGTCATCCGTTGTCGTCTTTCTCCCCCGAGTTAGAGTTTAATCCGTTGTGGGGAAACAGACCTACACCTCCATCGTCACCACAGCGAAGAACACCAAGTCCTCATCTCCGTCGTTATACATGGCATGAGAGTGACCCAGGGGGCAGTAATGCACCTGTCCGGCATGTATTTCTTCTCGTTTGCCGTCCATGTCATAATATCCGTGTCCGCTCAGGATATACATGATTTCCGTATTACGCTCATGACAGTGGTAACCGATGCTCGAACCGGGCGTCAGGCGGTTGAGCATGATTTTCTGACCGTCGGCTGCCACACCACGGGTTCCCATGTGTCCTTCGCCGCCTTTGAATTTCTCTACGAGTTGCTCTTCAATTTGTTGATAATCAATAATCATAGTATAATATATTAAGTAATAACACCCCTCCCTAAAAGGGAGGGGCTTGGGGAGGGTCTTCTTGCTATTCGTAATAGGTGATGGTGCGGGTCTGCTCCATCTCCTGACCCATCATGTTGGTCTTGCGGCTAATCCAGTTGTCGTGGTCGTCGTATTTGTAGTCGGTGTAGGGATTATCCATCACCTGACCGCCCATGTCGAACGTGTCGGCAGCAGGGGCTCCCTTCTCATTGTAGGTGCGACTGATAGTAAATGCCTGACCGCCACCCATGTCCATGGTCTGGCTTACGATCTTGCCGTTTTCCCATTTGTAGCTGAAAGACATCACATTGCCTTGGAAACTCATCTTGCACGACTGGAGATAGCCGTCGGCATCATACACCGCATCCGACAATCCCTCGCGCGTCATTTTGCCATCAGGCGTGAACGTGGTCACTTGGGCCATGCCCATCAGAGATGTCTCAATTGATTTCACTGCTCCGGTGGCTTCATTCGCTTCCACATCGTGATACTTAGTCTGTGCCTGCATAGCCATAGGTAAGGCGAGCAGGGCAAGCATCATCATGAATGCCTTCTTCATTGTTTTTTTCATAATCGTTAATTGAATAAATAGTTGATAAGTGAATAGAAATATAAAGATAAAAATAGATCAATTTCACGATATACGACTATTTCATTAGACGATTGCCAGGCATAAAGGTTTAATGGCGGATGGGCACTTTCTTTATATCTCTATTCCGAACGAGACAGATTGGAATTGGGGACCCCAGTCAGATTTCAGCACATCCATAGGACTGTATTTCACGTAGAAATTGAGGATGGGGTTATACACTCGCAGTAACCAGTCGATGGTCAGTACGCGTTGGTGTATGGTCTTGTCTGTGTATTTATGTGTGCCGCCATCCAATTTGTATTTCGTTTTCATACTGCCATAAACATTCCAATTGAAGACGGGACCGAAACCAAAACCAAAGCGAGAGGATATCTTGTAACGGTATTCGAGGGGAATGGCTATACTGAGCACTTTCAGTCTGGAGAATTTCGGACTGGCATCTTCTGGGTAGCCTGTAGTGATGATGCGTCCGTCTCCGTCTTTGTCAAACCTCGTGTTGCTTGTCATGCGATAGTTGCGCCAGTCAAGGGCGAAGCCTACTGACAGGCGGTGGTGCTCTTGCGGGTCAAAGTAATGGTTGTATTGGGCAATAGTCCACATCAACTCAAATGAACTGCTTGTATTGAAATCAACATCTCTGTCGCAGTTGATGGCGTTGACCATGCCGACGGCGAATTTCATGACTATCTCGTTTTTCGAAGGATTATCATTCTTGGAGTTCATTTTCACTCCAAGGGTCCATCGGTCGTGGTTGATCGTCGTCTTACTCACATAATTGTCATCTACCAATTGTATGCTGCTTTGGTAGTGGTAGCCCTCGTCGTTCTCACGGCCTCTTACTTCTATCGTCTGGATGGAGTCGCCGGTGATGATGCTTACGCTTTGGGGCTTGTTGATGACGATGGTGTCATTGTCTGTAGGTGCAGCGTAGATGCCTATCGCATAGGCCATTGCCACGCAAGTGATAATTCTTTTCATGCCGTTGTTTTATTTCATGTTTCACTACTGTCCAAAGAAATTTTTCCATAAGGTCAGCTGACCATTATCGGAGT
>CAMVAT010000080.1 GCA_947165505.1 uncultured Prevotellaceae bacterium
CACCACAAACAGAACCAAAACCTGTTGTGCTACCATTACACCATTGGACAATCAACACACTAAACGTTGAGCTTTTAGCGCAGAACGTAAAGGGCTTTGCTCAAAATGCGGTGCAAAGGTAGTGGTTTTTTACACCACTACCAAATATTTTGCCGTTTTTTTTATTTGCTACTCCGTTACCGTGAGCAAATAATAGTTTTTCTTGCCTTTCTGCACCAGCAGATATTTACCGTCGATGAGGTCGTCGGCTGTCACAGGACGGTCGAATGCGGCCAACTTCTCTTTGTTGAGCGACACACCGCCACCCTGCACCATCTTACGCATCTCGCCACGGCTGGCAAACACCTGCACATCCTCACGCGTGAGCAGCTCCACAGCCGGGGCACCCAGCGCCTCTCTCGACACTTGGAAATGAGGCACGCCGTCGAACACATCGAGCAGCGTCTGCTCGTCCAACTTCTCCAACGCCTCTTTGGTCGATTTGCCGAACAGGATGCCAGAGGCTTCGATGGCTGCGTCGAGCGCCTCTTTGGAATGTACCATGGTGGTCACCTCCTCGGCCAGACGCTTCTGCAAGACGCGGCGGCCGGGGTCCTGACGGTGCTCCTCGATGAGGGCGTCGATGGTCTCACGCTCCAGCGAGGTGAAGATCTTGATGTAGCGCTCAGCATCCTCATCGCTCACATTGAGCCAGAACTGGTAGAACTTATAAGGCGAGGTGCGTTTGGGATCGAGCCAGATATTGCCCGTCTCGGTCTTGCCGAATTTCTTGCCGTCAGACTTGGTGATGAGCGGACAGGTGAGCGCGAAGGCCTCCTCGTCATTGCCCAGCGTGCGACGGATGAGCTCGGTGCCCGTGGTCATGTTGCCCCACTGGTCGTTGCCGCCCAACTGCAGTTTGCACCCTTTGTGCTGATGCAGATAGAGGAAGTCGTAGCCCTGAAGCAACTGGTAGGTGAACTCGGTGAACGACAGTCCGTCGCGTGCCGTGCCGTTGAGCCGCTGCTGCACGCTGTCTTTCGCCATCATATAGTTGACGGTGATATGCTTGCCCACCTCGCGCGCGAAGTCAAGGAAGGTGAAGTCTTTCATCCAGTCGTAGTTGTTGACCATTTCGGCGGCATTCTCGCCCTCTGCTTCGAAGTCAAGGAATTTGGCCACCTGCTGTTTGATACACTCCTGGTTGTGATAGAGCGTGTCGCTGTCGAGCAGGTTGCGCTCCTGGCTCTTGCCCGATGGGTCGCCAATCATACCGGTGGCACCACCCACGAGGATGATGGGTTTATGGCCGCACCGCTGCAGATGCCGCAGCATCATAATGCCGCACAGGTGTCCGATATGCAGAGAGTCGGCTGTGGGGTCAGTGCCCAGATAGGCGGTCACCATCTCCCGTTGCAGCAGTTCTTCTGTACCGGGCATGATCTGCGCCAACATCCCACGCCATTTCAGTTCTTCAACAAAATTTTTTCTCATTGTTATTGTGTTTAGTGTTTTCCGAGTTTTTCGGGGGTTCTCCGGATTTTCCGGATTTTCCGGGGTCTCCGGGGTGCCCCCAAGCATATCTCCTGCCCCTTGCTCCCTGCCCCTTGCCCCAAAGCAACCTCTCACCTCTTAATACTCACGGCACCGGGTCGTATCCGCTGCCTCCCCAGGGATGGCAGCGGAGCAGGCGCCTCACTGCCAGATACAGCCCCTTGAAGGGGCCGTGCTTCTTGATGGCCTGCCGCGCATACTCCGAACAGGTGGGTGTGAACCGGCACGAGGGCGGCGTGAAGGGCGATATGCACGTCTGGTAAAACCTGATGGGCAACAGCAGCAGCCACGACAGCACCTGCAGCAGCGCATGAGCCATCCACTTCAACGCCTTCATCATAACCTCTCAGCCAATCGCTCCAGCAGATTCACCATCCGCCGCTCCACCGACGCAGAGCTGTGAAGCCTGTTGTCAAGCCATATAAACGCCAAGAGCATCTGCCGTCCGCTATCGTCCGACAGGCGCTCCGTCAAAACCGCCTTGTGGCGGCGGTAGCTCTCACGCAACTGCCTTTTCACACGGTTGCGCTTCACCGCCCGCTTGAAGCATCGCTTAGGCACACTCACCAAGATACGCGCCGCAGCCTCACCCTCGCCCCTCTTCTGCTCAGCGAAGACCAACCGTATAGGGTAAGCCGACAGCGAGTGGTTGTCGCCGCCGCCGAAGAGCTGATCGACCAGTTTCTTGCCCGCGATGCGCTCTTCCTTACCCAATGTGAGCGTGTGCTTAGCCGGCATCGATGCTGTTATTCGTTGGTTTTCCTCAGATAAGCCCTCAGCGCGCTGGTCATCGAGGGATATTCCTCGGTGGGAGCGCTCAGGTCGAGCCTCAACCCGGCAGTCTCCACCTCCTTGGCCGTCGAGGGTCCGAAGGCGGCGATGCGTATGTCGCCCTGCTCGAAGTCAGGGAAGTTTTTCGTGAGTGCCTTGATGCCCGTAGGACTGAAGAACACCATCATGTCGTAATCAAAATTGGCCACCTCTTCGGCCGTGAAGTCATTGCTCACGGTGCGGTACATCACGCACTCGGTATGTTGCAGCTTTTTGCTGTCGAGCAATATTTTCAAGTCATCGTTGTGCACATCGCTCATCGGGATGAGATATTTCTCGGCCTTGTGCTTCACCATCGTGGGCACCAAGTCAGCAATCTTGCCCGTACTGCCGTAGAACACTTTACGCTTGCGATACTGCACATATTTCTGGATATACAGCGCGATGGTCTCCGTGACACAGAAATACTTCATGTCTTCGGGAATGGTGACACGCATCTCCTTGGCCAGGGTGAAGAAATGGTCAATGGCATGGCGCGATGTGAACACCACGGCCGTATGACTCAATATACTCACCTTTTGCTGGCGGAACTCTTTCGCCGAGATACTCTCCACCTTGATAAACGGGCGGAACACCAACTCCACTTCAAACTGCTCAGCAATGTCGTAATAGGGCGACTTCGTGCTGGTGGGCTGAGGCTGTGAAACCAAGATCTTTTTTATCATCGATGTCCTAAAAATTGATTTGCAAATAGTCACGAACGAACACCAAAAAACCGCCCAAAGCGGCTAAGGGTATCAATTCGAGCGCACAAAAGTACAAAAAAATTTGCAAAACGGCACCAAATCTTCGAAAAAAGATGACATACGTCTTATAAAAAGACAATATTTTAACGAAAAACACGACAAATAGGACGGAAAAGAGCCCTTCTGGAAGCGGAATGTCAACAAATGGCGCTATGACGACAAGAGGCAGCAGCAACAGGCTTTCGAGGGCGGCGAGCGCCAGTTGCGCCTTGTTCCACTGTCCGATTTTTTTACCGTCGAAAAACACCCAGTTGACGAACCGGTGCAGTGCGCCCTTCGCGATGAAATAGACACCGAAGAGCGCGGTGAGCGCCGAGAAGACGACATAGCGCGAGAAGACGAGCGTCTGCACCTGTGCCACCTCTTTGAAATAGAAAAAGGCCAGCATCCCGCATTCGACGACCAGGGCGAGCCATGCCAGCGGTGCTGTGCGCAACTCCGACGGCAGGTCGGGCACGTTCGTCACCAGTTCGGCTCCCGACCTGAAGAAGGCCTTGGCCTGACGCAGCAGAAACGCCCTCGCCTGTACGAACACCACCAGATAGAGCACGAAGAGGGTGAAGAGAGCCCCGAGGATGAGCGCGTCGTGCCTGGTGGCATACGGCACGGGGTCGGCCTCCATGCCCATGCCACTACCCGCCGACAACATCGGTATGCTATCAGCAGCGGCATCCCTCTCACGCACAAAAACGGGCGAGAAAGGGATGCTGTCGGTTTGGCATGTATCGACGGGCGAGAGAAGCATGATGCTTATCGGCAACCGAAGGCCTGGCGTATCGAGTCAACCATGTCGAGCTTCTCCCAGGTGAACAGCTCCACGTCGATGACTTTGGTTTCGTGATAGAAACTGGTGAACTCTTTCTTCACCACCTCGTTCTTGCGCCCCATGTGCCCGTATGCAGCCGTCTCCAGATACATGGGCTGGCGCAGTTTGAATTTCTTCTCGATGCCTTTCGGTGTCAGGTCGAAGTGCTCGCCTATCCACGTGGCGATGTCGCCGTCGCTCATGTCCACGTGCTTGCGTCCGTAGGTGTTCACGTAGATGCTCACGGGTTTGGCCACGCCGATGGCATAGCTCACCTGCACCAGCATCTCGTCGGCCACGCCTGCCGCCACCATGTTTTTGGCGATATAGCGTGCGGCATAGGCTGCCGAGCGGTCCACCTTGCTGCTGTCCTTGCCCGAGAAGGCACCGCCGCCGTGTGCTCCTTTGCCGCCGTAGGTATCGACGATGATTTTACGGCCTGTCAGTCCGGTGTCGCCGTGCGGTCCGCCGATGACGAACTTACCGGTGGGGTTGACGTGGTATGTGATGTCGCCCTCAAACAGTTTCAACACGCTCTCGCTGTGTATCTGCTCTTTGACACGCGGGATGAGGATGTGGATGACATCATCCTTGATTTTGGCGAGCATCGCCTCGTCATCGTCCATGAACTGGTCGTGCTGTGTGGATACCACGATGGTATGCACGCGCTGCGGCACATTGTCGTCGGAATACTCGACGGTCACCTGGCTCTTGGCATCGGGGCGCAGATAGGTCATCACGCGTCCCTCGCGCCGTATGTCGGCCAGCGTCTGCATCAGCAGATGTGCCAAATAGAGCGACACGGGCATGTAGCTCTCCGTCTCGTTGACGGCATAGCCGAACATCATGCCTTGGTCGCCGGCGCCCTGCTGTGCCTCCTCTTCACGGTCCACGCCGCGGTTGATATCACCGCTCTGCTCGTGGATGGCGGTCATGATGCCGCATGAGCTGCCGTCAAACTGATATTCCGATTTGGTATAGCCAATCTTGTTGATGGTTTTACGTGCGATGGTCTGCAGGTCGATATACGCCTCGGAATGTACTTCGCCCATGATGACCACCTGTCCTGTTGTCACAAAACTTTCGATGGCGCAACGGGCATGCTCGTCGTAGGCCAGAAACTGGTCGAGCAATGCGTCGGATATCTGGTCGGCCACTTTGTCGGGATGGCCTTCAGAAACTGATTCGGATGTGAATAGATACATATTATTGAATGTTGAGTTGTGAATTATCAATTGTGAATTATCAATTGTGAATTATGAATTGTCAATTGTGAATTGTCAATTGTGAATTATGAATTGCTGTCATTCAGTGCTTTTTTCAAAAGTGAGTGCAAAGTTAGTGCAAGCCGAAGACAAAACAAAATAAAATGTGAAGTTTTTATTTTTTTTGTTGAGGCGCAGCCTATCATATACGAAGTTAGTGCAAGCCATTTTTACTCTTTTACTTTTTTACTTTTCAATCCCATTTTTTCCTTTTCAATGTTTTTTACTCTTTTACTTTTTTACTTTTCAATGTTTTTTTTAATCCTTTAATTTTTTAATTATTTAATTTTTTATTATTTTTGCCGACAATAAACCCTAAAAATTACTTTCACAATGAAAAAGGAGACATTATCATTATTCCTCATGATGGCGATTGCACTGGCGCTGACCGGATGCAAAGACGCGAAAGGCAACACTGGGGCTGCCGAACAGCCAAAAACCGAAGTGGAACAAGAACAGACCGTGAAGGACAACGGCGAGGCAACAAAGGCCAAGACGCTCGATGCGGCCGAAACCGACGCGCCCGAGGCGAAGGACAAACAAGCGAAGGAGGCGAAGGACGAACAGGCTGTAGAGGGGGGGCAACAGTCGAAGAAGAAAGCGATGGTCTATTGCACCTCGAGCGACGGATTCCTCAATATCCGCGAATGGCCCAATGTGTCGGGCAAGATCCTGGGCAAGCTGCTCACAGGCGGCGAGGGAGCGGAATACCTCGGTTCGAGCGGCAACTGGTATTACGTGCGCTACAAAGGCACGGAAGGCTACGTCAACGGCAAATACGCCCGGCTCACCGGACTGGAAGAGAGTTCGCAGCGCGTGGCAGGCGCCAACAAAAAGGTCTATTACGTGGTCGTGGGCTCCTACCCCAGTCTCGCCGAGGCCAAGAAAGCGATGTATGCGCAGCCCGACGCCCTCGACGGGTCGAATGTCTATCGCGCGAAAGACAACAAGGGGCGCACCGTGTTTCGCCAGTGTGCGGCCAGCTACTACAAGCGTTCGGATGCTCAGGAGCACGCCAAGGGCCTGAACGACTATCTGGAGGTGGGCGCTTGGATCTGGGAGTCAGACGGCGTGGCCCCCTGCGTATATCAAGGCATCGGGCTCAACGGTGAACCGTCGCCACTCGGACCTCGTTAGTCCCCTACTCCATTTCGTAGATCTTCACCCCGTCTATCTTGCCGGCAATATAGGCAGGATAGAGGGTGTCTTGGTGCTGCACATTGTCGATATACAGGGGTTCGTCTTGTATCATCAGGTGGCAGGTGAAGGTGTCGCCGGCCGCCAGTTTGGCGTTCAGGGCGTCGGTCACCAGGAAATGCCCTTCGCCCTGATGCTCCACCACCACACGGCGGTCGGGCAGCCATGTGATGCACAGCCGCTGTCCTACGGCCAGGTCGTCGGGTGTCAGTTTGTTGTTGGCCAGTATCATGCTCTGCACCCCTTGTTTCCGTGCCACGTCATCTACAAACGCGCGGTAGCTCTCATGTCCCAGGTAGCGGGCCAGCACATCGTAAGAATGGCGGCGCGTCTGCACCTGTTCGTTGTGCAGGTAGCCCCACATACGCTTGAGTGTCGTGGGCGACAGGTAGTCGCCGGTATCCGTTTGTATCAGCTGGCTCAGGTCTTCGAAGTCGCGCGACAACTCGGGCGTGAAGCCCGCCTTCTGTGCCACCTTCCGTTTCAACAGTTCATGCTCCATATCCTTCGTTTTTTGGCTACAAATTTAGCTGTTTTTTCCGAATTGTCAGCCAATTACCTCAAGAAATTGCATGATTTGCAGAGGACTACGTTGCAAAACAGGCCATTTGAAACCAAAAGGACACAAAAGGACACGAAAAGGGCACAAAAGGACACGAAAAGGGCAGAAAAGGACTTGCGGGAACAGGAAAAAAGCATTTACTTTGCACCGCATAACCGCTTTGTCCGTTCTTGTTCAATAGAAAATCTAGGAAGATTCCCTCATCAACATGCAAGAATGGCGAGGCGGTTTATTCTTGGCCGTTCATCTGAGAAATTTGAATACAATTTGTAATATTTCCCGCCGCAGGCGGCGACGGGCCTCCCCTACTCCTCTACTCCGTAGAGATAAGGTTTCAACATGAACCAACGGTCACTGTGCGAAACGTAAAGTAATTGCCAATTTCAGTGGTTCTCTACGGAGGGAGGGAGGAAAGGAGTATCGCCGCTGGCGGCGAGGGCCCTCCCTTTACTCCTCTACTCCGTAGAGATAAGGTTTTAACACGAATCGCCACGAATTATCCATGAATTAACCATGAATTTTTATCGCCGCAGGCGGCGATGGGCCTCCCCTACTCCTCTACTCCGTAGAGATCATTTAACAGGTTCGTACACGAACCTTCATTCATGAAAATTCACGGGTAATTACTTTACGCTTCGCACAGTGAACGTTGGTTGATGGCAATTATATGTTTAAGACTTTGCCGAGGCAACACGAACAAAGGTCACGGGCCGGCGGAAAGGGCACGCCCTGTCCCTACTTCGAGATGGGTGACTCGCTGCCGCTCGTGCGGGCGGGCACGGTGACCCGCCACTACTTGCTGCTTGTTTAGTGTTTAGTGTACAGTGTTTAGTGTTCTAAACATACCTCCTGCCCCTTGCACCCTGCCCCCTGCTCCGAAGCTATCCACGTCTTCACCATACGAAATGGAATAAAAAAATGAAAAAGTACAATAAAACCCGACAAAACGCGTTATGCATTTGAAACATTATGTTTGTCGGACATTAATTATAGCCAAACCATGAGATTCGTTGACAGAGAGAAAGAGACGGCCCGTCTTCAACAACTACTGAAGGCCGACTCGCCGTCGTTTGTCATCATACGCGGACGCCGCAGAATAGGCAAATCGACGCTGATAGGAAAAGTGCTTGGAGAGAAAGATATCTACTTCGAGGCCGACAGGACAGACCCTGTCAACCAGATGGCGGGACTGTCACGTATGGTAGCCCATGTCTTTCCGGGCTTCGACGATGCCGTGTATAGGGACTGGCGGGCACTTCTTGCTGCCATTAACCACCGCGTCACTGAAAGGATAACCCTCTGCTTGGATGAGTTCCCCTATCTGGCAGAAGGCACACCCTCTCTTCCATCTGTCATACAGGGTTTACTTGACTCCGGCACAGACAAGCTGAGATACAACTTGATTCTGTGCGGCTCGTCGCAACAGATGATGCACAATCTGACCCACGATGAGAGTTCGCCACTATACGGAAGGACCGATGCCGACTTTGGCATGAAGGCTATCCCTGTCAATTATCTGAAGGAGGCTTTGGATTTGGACCCTCAGACTTGCATTGAATATTATGCGGTGTGGGGAGGAGTGCCCCGCTACTGGAAACTGGCAGAATCTTCAGCTTCGCTGAGGGATGCCATCTGGGAGCATGCCCTGTCTGATATGGGAGCCCTCTATGAGGAGCCCCAGCGTCTTTTCCGGGATGACATGAGGGATATCGTCAAGACATCGACGATCATGTCGGTAGTGGGAAGCGGAGTCAACCGCCTCTCCGAGATAGCCGCACGTCTGGGAGAGCCGGCAACGAATCTTTCCAGGCCACTGGCTAAACTGATAGACCTGGGCTATCTTGAGAAGGAAGTGCCCTTTGGGGAGTCACCCAAGTCGTCGAAGAGAAGCCTATACAGGATTGCCGACCCCTTTCTGCACTTTTACAATAAGTTCGTCGTGCCCAACAAGTCTTTTATCGAACTGAGGCGCTTCGTTCCCGTTAGTGCTGCTTACGAAAGGGATTTCCCGGGGCATGTGGGCTACTGGTGGGAACACATCTGCCGCGACGCCGTCAGCGGAAACGAAATAGACGGGGTGGCCTATGGTATTTGCCGCCGTTGGTGGGGAAAGATTACCATGACTGACAAGGAAGGCAAGCCCAAGAGCAAAGACATTGAACTGGATGTGGTGGCTGAATCGCTCGACCACTCTACCATCCTCATCGGAGAGTGCAAATGGACGGCAGGAGAGAACGGCCGGCTTCTGACAAATGCCATTCGCAAGATAGTACCCTTCCTGCCATTCGTGAATGGGAAAAAAGTCATTGTCAAACTGTTTACCAAAGTGCGTCCAGAAGAAGACCAAGGCAACTCCCTTTTGCCATCGGATGTTCTCCGCCTACTTGGATAGGACTGAACTGGTTCGTACACAAACCGCATTCATGTTTTTTCGGCATTTTCTACGGAGGGAGGGAGGAAAGGAGTATCGCCGCTGGCGGCGATGGGTCTCCCTTTACTCCTCTACTCCGTAAAGATAAGGTTTTAACACGAATCGCCACGAATTATCCATGAATTAACCATGAATTTTTATCGCCGCTGGCGGCGATGGGCCTCCCCTACTCCTCTGCTCCGTAGAGATAAGGTTTTAACACGAATCGCCACGAATTATCCATGTATTAACCATGAATTTTTATCGCCGCTGGCGGCGATGGGCCTCCCCTTACTCCTCTACTCCGTAGAAACATCATAACAGGTTCGTTCACGAACCTTCATTCATGAAAATTCACGGGTAATTACTTTACGCTTCGCACAGTGACCGTTGGTTGATGGCAATTAACGGTCACGGGCCGGCGGACAGGGCACGCCCTGTCCCTACTTCGAGATGGGATGTAACTCGCTGTCGCTCGTGCGGGCGGGCTGCTTGTTTAGTGTACAGTGTTTAGTGTTCTAAACATACCTCCTGCCCCTTGCACCCTGCACCCTGCTCCGAAGCTATCTACTCCCCTCCCTACAAGGGAAGGGCCGGGGGTGGGTCTTCTTTCCATTTCTTTTGAAATGGACAAAAAAGGACAAGATTTTTCTTGTGCTTTTCGATTCTTTTGTTTATCTTTGTGGCGAGTTATATCCCTGCGGGGATGTTTCTTGTTGGCTGAAGGTAAATTAATATACTAACAGTCAATTACTTAGCGAAAATAAAGCGTTGTGCTTTTCTTGTCAACAGAAAACTAGGAATCTTCTGCCAGACACCAAGAACAGCATGGCACGTGTCACGTATATCGCGTGGCCTGTTGTCATTGCATCTTGTGTGAAGGTTTTCCTAGTACCTCTGTTGAAAGATGCGGCATACAGTGCCACGCTTTTTTCGTGCGCGTACTATTTACCTAAATTTATGCAATATGACCAAAAAGCATTCTACTACAACAATGAAAGCACCAACGGCTTCATTAGATCCGATTGTTGACTGGTATGTCAACAACTACCGAAGTACTTACTTTCCCTCTTCTTGCGGCCCCTCACATTCCACGCTTCTCAGTAAACCGTCGGATAAAGAGAAAGCAGAAGAGCTGTTGAACGATCCACATATGTGGGCTCTGAAATCATGGATGAAGGCTACTGTTTACCTGCCTCTAATGGCTGATGTCATCAAGATTAAGCCTTGGCTTTCCGTCTCGCGGTTCAAAGACTTTGAAGATTTATATGCCTGGGTCTATTCTTGGATGAAACGTCCATACGTTGGTCAACTCTATATCTATGATGTCGCATTGAGACTGGCGATGCTGGACAGCTCAGGATCGCTCATGCCAAGCAAATACGTATATTTGCATGCGCGCCCGATGAAAGGCTACAAGGAGTTATTCAATAGAGGTTATTTCACCTATCCGGTGAAAGGGCAAGAGGCAGTGATACCCCGCACAGCGTTTGACCCGCCATTTGCCAAGTTGAAGGCATACGAGATAGAAGACCTGCTATGCTATATCGCTAAGAGCCTGGACAGAATTGCAAGTAAGAAAACTGCCACCAAGGAGCCACATGCCTCGTTAGACCTTCTGGTTGCTAAGATTTGAAATCAGAAAAAAGTTAAATGTATTAGATAATATTAAAAAAAGTATCGATTATGAAACAAAGACTATTTACACTAATGCTCATGGCTTCCTTTTCCTTGGCCATGATGGCGGACGGAATAGAGGTGGATGGGATATATTATATTACTGGTGGTTATAATGGGAATAATGTGGCACTTGTAACATACAAAGACAATAGTTATAATTCATACTCTGGAGATATAATTATCCCGGATAGAATAATTGTCGGGGGCAATGTTCATGTCGTCAAAGAGATTTCATCTGAGGCTTTCAAAAACTGCACCGGCCTGACGAGCGTGACCATCCCCTCGAGCGTGACGAGCATCGGCTCTTCTGCGTTCTCTGGCTGCTCCGGCCTGACGAGCGTAATCATCCCATCGAGCGTGACGAGCATCGGCTCTTCTGCGTTCTCTGGCTGCTCCGGCCTGACGAGCGTAATCATCCCATCGAGCGTGACGAGCATCGGCTCTTCTGCGTTCTCTGGCTGCTCCGGCCTGACAAACATCATCGTAGATGAAAACAACAGTAAATATGATTCCAGAAACAATTGCAATGCCATTATTGAAACCGCTTCCAATACATTAATCGTTGGATGTCAAGGTACGGTAATCCCCGAGGGCGTGACGAGCATCGACCGATATGCGTTCGATGGCTGCACAGGCCTGACGAGCGTGACCATCCCCGAGAGCATGACGAGCATCAGCTCTTCTACGTTCAGAGACTGCACAGGCCTGACGAGCGTGACCATACCCTCGAGCGTGACGAGCATCGGCTC
>CAMVAT010000081.1 GCA_947165505.1 uncultured Prevotellaceae bacterium
GATCTGATAGAACACCGCGTGGGAGAGCCACGACGGGTTGCGTGGCGCGGCGTGCACAGGAGTCAACACGGTTGCCACAAGGGCGATCATCATTAAAATCTTCTTCATCATTGCATTCGTGGGTATCATGTGCATTTGGCAAAATTTTCACGATCACGGACTTCCAACCTTCAGGCAGAACGGTGCCCTGCAGGCGACGGAGGCCCTCGTCGGTGATGTCGTAGCCCGCAAAGCCCATGATAACCGCCTGGAGGATGCCGCCCGCCCCGGTGAGGAAATAAGGATTGGTGCCGCCCTGGCACTCCGCCATCGTGCGGAAGGGCGGACAGAGATGGGTGACATACGCCTTGCGGAAATAGTCGCCCGCCTCGCGGGCATGGCCCATCCTGCTGTAGAGCAGGGCGCTGATAGCCTCGGTCATTGCCGGCGCCTCCTTTCCGCCCGTCTTACCATTATAGTATTCCAGATTTCGCAGCGTCTGCTTGGGGTCGGTGATGGCCTTCAGCGGATAGGACAGCAGCGTGACATCCGCCTGCTTGATGGTCTGTCCACTGTAGCCCGCATACTCCGCCGTGACGCCGTCGGCCATCGTCAGGATCGGCAAGGCGTCCTGCCGCTCCTGCCAGGCGCGTCGTGCCGGCCGCCCGAGAAGTCGTGCCGCCTTGCAGGCGATGCGCAGGTTCTCCATGGCGATGGCGTTGGTGAACGCGTTATCGTCGACGTTCGCCGCATACTCGTCGGCGCAGACCACGTTACGGATGTGCCACTGCCCCGAGCTGTCCTGCTCCATGCGGCTCACCCAGAAGTCGGCCGTCTCGCGCAGCAGTGGCCACGCCTCGTCGCGCAGCCACAGCGTATCACGCGAGACGCAGAAGTACTGCCAGGCCGCCAGCGCCACGCACCCCGTGATGTGGTGCTCGTTGGTGCCTGTCGTCGCCCACGATGGCGTGTCCTCCATGCCACTGTCGGCACTCTCCCAAGGGATCATCGCGCCCTGGTAGCCATGTGCGAAGGCGTTGCGGCGAGCAGCGGAGAGGCGGTCGATGCGATAGTCAATCATCTGACGCGCCAGCTCGGGATGGAGGACGAGCAGGGCAGGGTACATCCAGATCTCCGCGTCCCAGAAGATGTGGCCGTTGTAGGTCAGCGCCGTGAGACCGGCGGGCGGTATGGACAGGCGTGAGCCGTCGCGTATGGCACTGTAGAGTTGATAGAGCATGGCGTGCACGTCCTGCTGTGCCTGCCGGTCGCCGGTGATGGTGATGTCGCTCTGCCAGAGGCGGTCCCACGCCTGCTGGTGGTCGTGCTCGAGCGTTGCCATGCCCGTGAGGGAGGCAAAGATGGCCAGGCGGTCAGCCTCATTCTTGACATCGGGATGGATGTTGTCGGTCTGCACGGCACCTGTCAGGGCAAACGTATAGGCCACGCCTTTACGTAGGCGAACGGTAAATCGCATCGCCGTCTTGCTATCGGCAGCCCAAACCGTCGACGTGGAGTCGGTGGTGACGGCGGGATAGTCTTTCGTGGGGAAGAGGAACGACGATGTCGCCGTGATGCCTCGTTGGGCCCATGGGCTCCGTGCGTCGGTAGAGAGCAGATAGAGGTTCGCCCGCTTCTTCTTCATCATACGGTAGCGACCCTCCACGCCGACGAGGCCGGCGGGAATGGTGTGGCGGTTGGTGACGGAGAGCGTCAGGTCGTGCTGTGGCGTGACGGTGACGACGACGAGTGCGGCGTAGGGCATCTGCCGTAGTGCCATCGTGCGGCTGTCGATGGTGGCCTTGCCCGGCAGGGTGAAGTGGTCGCGGAACGTGGCCTGCCGCATGTCGAGCTCCTGCCGGCGGTCGGCGATGTGCTGCAGGTCGCAGGGCACGCCGTCGATGGCGAGGTCGAGGTCGAAGCAGTGTACATTATCGAAGAGACGGGGGATGGTGGAGTGCGGGTCACCATCGTAGGCGCCATAGAGGATCACCGCACCCGTGTGTAGTGGGGTGGTCGACGATGTGATGCCGAGCATGCCATTGGCCACCGTGGCACCGTAGTAGTGGGCGGTGTCGATAGCTGTGGCGCGTACCGTCCAGGGGTCCTGGGCAGTGGCGTGCAGGCTGATGAGGGAGAGAAGGATGAGGGCGAGGTGCTTCATAACATAGAGATATCGGAAGGGTTTGAGATATCGGAAGGGTTTGCGTACCGTTTATATAGGTCGGCAAGTTAAACTTGCCGACCTATATAAACGGTAACTGCCTAATCAGTGGGTAACGGCCGCTCCTTCCAGTTGTCTTTGACGTAGCTGGAGGGATAGGTGGTCTTGTTCTCGATGCCCTGCTTGCGGACGCGGATCCATGTGTCGAACGAGCGCTGGCCCTCCTTCATGACGATGACGCGGGCTCCATTGGGCAGGTGGTTATACTCCGTGTTACCTCCCGAGAAGCGGCCGTAGGCCAGGAGGATGTCGTGGTACATCACGCTGTAGTCGTTGTCGTGGTCGTGTCCGCAGAAGATGCCCATCACGTCGCCGCGGATGCGCATCGACGCGAAGAGACCTGTGTTGAGTGGCGGACAGCAAACTTTCTCCATGCGGTGTCCGACGAGGATGTCGTTGCCGTCGGCCAGCGCGTAGCTGTACTCCGGCAGAGGAATGTGGAAGAACGCCAATGCAGGCAGCGGCGTGCCACTGTTGGCCTGGGTGTAGCGGGCGCTCTCACGGTTGTACCAGACTACCTGCTCGGGCGTCATCCACGCGTAGCCCTTCACGCCGGGCAGCGTGGAGTGGTTGTGCGAGTCCATGCAATAGAGCACGGCAGCGGTGCGACTGCCATCGTGTGCCAGGATGGGCAACGTGTAGTCGGGCGACGGCTGGCCAGCCCTGTCGGGCATGAGGCAGTGGGGCGCCTTCCGGATGATGTCGTATAGCTCGGTGTTGGTCATGCCGCGCTCCTCGTCGTGGTTGCCAAAGAGCAGCACAAACGGCCGGCCATGTGCGGCGACACGGTCGAGGACCACCTGCAACGTCGAGTCGGCGGGCCGGCTGTAGACCACGTCGCCGGTGATGACGATGAAGTCGGGCTGCTCCGCACGAATCATCTCATCGATGTTCCACAGCGCGGGCTGCGAAGCCGGGTTGTGGAGCTTCATGTGGATGTCGGTGAGTTGCAAGATCTTGAACTCGCCATTCTGATGAAACCGCAGCTCCTGGGCCTCGCCTTTCACGGGCAGGACCAGGAGTGCGGCAATCAAAGAGAGAAATGGAATGATTCGTTTATATTCCATATAAAGGTCAATTAATCGAATTTAGAATAAAAGAATTATACTCTTATTCCAATTTATTCGTATCCGGGGTTCTGCTTGAGGTTCGGGTTACCCTCGAGTGCCTCTTGCGGAATGGGGAACACGTACTTGTAGGGTTCGGTGACGTTCGGCTTGGTGGTGCGTGCCTCAAAGAAGTGACCGAAGCGGATCATATCCATGCGGCGGTTCTCACCCGTCTCCCAGTAGAGCTCGAAGCCACGCTCGTCGTAGATCTTGTCGAGTGTGAACTCCGCTGCGGTAATCTCCTTCACCTTCCGTGCACGGCGGATGGTGTTCAGATCTTGCAGTGCGCCACTGGTGTCGCCATTGCGATACTTCGCCTCCGCACGCATCAGGTAGACGTCGGCCAGACGGAAGTAAGGCACATCATTGTCTGAGCTGCTCGACATGCTGGCATTCATGTTTGGCGCATACTTCACGATGCGCACGCCACCCTCCTCGGGACAATCGTAGAGTGGGAAGTTAGGCGTATAGTTCAGCGTGTCGCCCTTCTTGGTGAAGATGACCGAGCCATCGGGCTTATGCTGTACGCCCTCGAGGAATCCGAGGTTGAAGCCGGTCTCCGCCTTCATGCGGTCGTCGGAGAAACGCGGGTCGGTCTGGTCCCACTTATAGTAGAACTCCGGTGTGGTGCAGAAGCCATTGTTCAACTTGGTGTAGGGTCCGAAGGTCTGGTTGTAGTGCAGCACGTTGCTCATCCAGCTGTCGCCCGACACACCGGCCTTGATGTCGTTGACGAAGGGGAAGATGCACTCCGTCTGGTCGAGGTAGGCAGCATTGTCGGCCATGAACATAGCCCAGTAGTCATCGGCAAGCTTATACTTACCGCTGTTGATAATCTGGTCGCAGAGGTCGATGGTCTCCTTCCAACGAGCGGTGCCGTCCTTGAACTCCGGACTCGTACCGGTGAACACCTGCCAGTTGAGGTAGAGCTTCGCCAGCAGCATCTGTGCGGCAGCCTTCGTGGCGTGGCCGTAGACCACCTGTCCCTTCTCCTTGATGGTCGGGAGTATCGACAACAGGTCGCTCTCGATCTGCTTGATGGCCTCCTGGCGGTTGAGCAGTGTGGGGTACTTCGAGAAGTCGGTCTCGGTGTAGTCACGATAGGGCACCTGTCCGAAGGCATCGTTGAGCGTGAACATCAGCACCGCACGGATGAAGATCATCTCGTCCATGTCCTGCACGACCTCATCGGTCTTCGGCAGTTCGCTCAGCGTGAGCAGTGCGGTGTTGCAGGCCGCGATGCCGGAGGTGGTGTTACGCCAGATGTATCGGATGTTGGTGTTCGTAGCCTTGAAGTCGTGGAGCGTCAGCGGCTGGGTGTTGGAACTCTTCCAGTCGGTGCCACGGGCAGGTATGCAGAGCTCGTCGGTGGCGAGCTCAAAGTTCTTGAAGAAGATCTCGCGGACATTGATATACGCCGGTGCGATGACGGCGGTTAGGTTCGACGAGTCGCTGACGAGGCTCTGTCCGTTCTCCTCATTGAGGATTTCTTCATGCAGGTTGGTGCAGGCCGTCGTGGCGAGCAGCGAGGCGGCGAGCACGGTAAACATTATCTTTTTCATAAGGCATTCCATTTAATGTTAGAAATCCAGTTTCATACCAAAGCTGAACGTACGTGCCATCGGGTACTGTGTCCAGCCGATGCCGAGTGCGGGCACGCCATTGGTGGACCGCGACGCGTTCACCTCGGGGTCGTAGCCGCTATAGTCGGTGATGCAGAAGAGGTTGGTGCCATTGACATAGACATAGAGCCCGCTGATCCACTTGTTCGACTTCAGCGGCACATTATATCCGAGCGTGAGGTTGCTCAGACGGAAGTAGCTGCCGTCCTCGATGTAGCGGCTGGAGTAGTCCTCAGGATTGCCGAGCGCCTCCTGGGTATCATTTGCTGCCCGCTTGGTGACATTGTATCCAGCGCTCTGCCAAGCGCGGTTGTCGATGACGTTGGCGAGGTTGTTATACACATCGTTGCCGAAGACACCATTGAAGTTGGCTGTGAGGTCGAAGTTGCGCCAGGTGACGGTGGTCGAGAGGCCGAGCGTGAAGTCGGGCTGAGCGCAACCAATCTTCTCCTCGACATCCTTGCCGTCGGCGTCTTTCTTGAAGACGCTCTTGCCGTCGGTGTCGAAGCCTTCGAACACCTTGCCCCAGAACGTACCGATGGGGTAGCCCGAGCGGATGACCTGTGCCGTCTCGCCGTCGAGACCCGGTCCTGACGGCTTGCCTACGGTGAGGTATTCCACGGGCAGGTCCTCAACCTTGTTGCTGAAGGTGGAGAGGTTCACGCCCATCTCCCACGTGAGGTCGCGCTTGTCGATGATGCGGCCGTTGATGGCAAACTCCCATCCGTGGTTCTTGATCTTCATGTCCTTGATGTTCTGCCAGACGTAGGTCGTCGGCGCAGGTGATGCTGACGGCACCTGCAGCAGCACGTCCTTCGTGGTCTTGTCGTAGTAGTCGATGCTACCCCAGAGGCGGCCGCCAAGCACACCAAAGTCGATGCCGGCATCCCACTGGTTGGTCTTCTCCCATTTCAGGTCAGGGTTCGGCGTACGGGTGAGGGTGACGCCCGGCGTCGTGGAGCCACCAACGCCGAAGATGGCGCTCTTGCCCGTGCTGCCGAGGAGCATGTGCGAGATCTTGCTCGGGATCTCCTGGTTACCGGTGATACCCCAGCTGGCGCGTACCTTCAGGTTGCTGAAGACGTTGAGGTCCTTGATGAACTGCTCCTCACTGGCACGCCAGGCAAGTGCTGCTGATGGGAACACACCGTAGCGGTTGTTGTCACCAAACTTCGTGCTGCCATCCACGCGCATGTTTACCGTGGCGAGGTAGCGGTCCATATAGTTGTAGTTGATACGTCCGAAGAACGACTGCAGCTCGTTGATGGTCACGTCCGACGTGCCACTGATTTGGTCCTTCAGTTTAGACAAGGCGAGGTCATAGCGGTAACCGATGTTGTTGATGTAGAAGCCATCCTCGTCGTAGCCATAGATATAGTCCTTCGTGCGCTGGTAGGAGTGACCGAGCAGGAAGTCGAACTTATGCTTGTCGGCGAGGTTCAGAGCGTAGGTGAAGTAGTTCTCGATCAGCAGGTTGTGGGCCTCGACATTGCCGGTGGTGAACACGCCGCCGTCGTCCAGGTAGATGAGCTCTTCCTTCTGCTCGACCTTGCGGGTGGCCTTCATCTCGTCGAAGGCGATGTTGAACTTATACTTCAGGCCCTTCGTCAGGTCTACTGTTGCCGTAGCGTTGAAGATGGCGCGGTCCGTGCGGGTCTTGTCGCGCGTGAGGTCGATCATCGCCAGCGGGTTACGGTTGGCGTTGCTGTACTGATAGTATTTGCCGTCGGTGCCATAGATGGGAAACGTCGGGTTGGTGCGCAGGGCGTTGTAGATGATGTCGCCATCGGCACCACCGCTCTCGCCGATGGGCACGCGGCGCTGGTCGATGCGCGAGATGGTGGTGTTCAGCTCGAGGCGCACGCGGTCGTTGAGCAGGTCGGTAGCAAAATAGAACCGACCATTATACTTCTGCATCTCGCTGGTGCGGATGATGCCTTGCTGATCCTGATAGCCGATGGAAGCGCGATAGGAACTCTTCTTCGTGCCACCGCTCATGGAGAGGTTGTGACTGTTGGAGAACGAGGTGCGGAAGATCTCGTCCTGCCAGTTGGTGCTGGCGCCGCCGTCGATGATGTCGTAGCCGTATTGCTTCGCGGCACTGCGGAACTCGCTGGCATCCATCATGTCCATCTGCTCCGGCAGCCATGACACGGTGCCCTGAGCGGAGTAGCTGACCTTCATGGCGCCCTCGCCGCCTTTCTTGGTGGTGATCATAATGACGCCATTGGCACCACGTGCACCATAGATGGCCGTGGCAGAGGCATCCTTGAGGATGTCGATGCGCTCGATGTCGTCAGGGTTGAGGAACGACAGGGGGTTTGTCGTGCCGGGTGAGCCACCACCGCTGACGGAGGCACCACCAGGCTGCTGGTCATCGCTGATGTTCAAGGGCACACCGTCGACGACATAGAGCGGGTCCTGCCCACTACGGATGGAGTTGCTTCCGCGCACGCGGATGGTCACACCGCCGCCGGGCTCACCACCGTTGTTGGTGACGTTGACACCCGTCACGCGGCCCTGCAGCATCTGCGAGGGACTGGAGATGAGACCCTTGTTGAAGTCCTTCTCATTGATGGCGGAGATGGAACCCGTGAGGTCGCCCTTCTTCATCGTACCATAGCCGACGACGACGACCTCGTCGAGCAGCTCCTTGTCCTCCTGCATGGCGACATTGAGGTTGCCACCGGCACGGACATCCTTCTCACGGAAGCCGATATACGACAGCGACAACCGCTCGCCCGGCCGCACCTGTGAGGAGAAGTGGCCATCCATATCGGTGACGGCGACGGTCTTGCCGGCCTCGTTCTTCACCGTCACGCCCATCAGCGGGGTGCCAGTGGCGTCGGTGACGGTGCCGGAGGCAGTGATCTCTTGGCCGGCACCACCACGCGTCGTTGCCGACTGCGCTTTCTGAAAGATGAGGATCTGGCGGCCGGTGATCTTATAGCCCAAGCCGCTGCCGCGAAGCACCGACTGCATGGCAGCGCTGATCGACGCGCCATGGAGGTTGACGCTCACGAGGCGGTCCATGCCGGCGAGGTTGGCGTTATAGCCCACGGCATAGCCCGTCTTGCGCTCGATGAGTGCGAGCACGTTCTTGATGGGCTGGTTATCTACTTTAAGGGTGACTTGGTCGTTCTGGTCCACATAGCAGGTTTTCTCATCAGCAATAGCATAATTTTGTGGAAATACCATAAATATGTTTAACAACAGAATGCATACTGCAAAGTTTTGTATACTTTTGCAGGTTAGGAAATGTTTGTCCATAACATCAACTTTTATCGGGTTTATGTACAAGGATGAATACTCTCGTATCCGGGGGGATGTTGCAGCATCCTTCCGAATTTTTTAGTTTGGTGATGGCGGTCTGATTTTCATAGGCAAAAGAGCAATGTTTCATATATAATAATGTGTAGTTATCGTCCCTGCACCTCATAGTGGTCGCCGCTATGGACGACACGGATGGGCGCGATGGTCTCCAGGCGTTGCAGCACCTGTCCGATGCCCACCGAGGTGTCCAGCCGTCCGCCGAGGTAGATGGTGTCGGTCAGCTGGCGGTTGTAGCGGATGCGGATGCAGTAGGTCTTCTCTATCTTCTGCAGCACGCTGGTCAGCGACGCGCCGTCGATGGAGAGGAGGTCGTCCTTCCAGAGGGCGAGGGACTGTGCGTCACGCTCCTGGCGGATGGTGTTGCGGGCCGTGGCCTTGTCGTAGACGAAGGTCTGGCCGGGACTGAGCATCGTCGTGCCGCCACGGTCGTTCTTCACCGCCACAGCACCTTCGAGGAGGGTGACGGTCTCCTGCGCACGGCCCTTGTCGGCAGCAACCAAGAATCTCGTGCCGAGGACGCTCACACGAAGGTCACCGGCCATGGCGACGAAGGGGTGCTGCTCCTCATGATGCACGGCGAGATAGGCCTCACCCTGCAACGCCACCTGACGGATGTCGGCCTTCCGGATGTCGAACGGCACGACAAGGGTGCTATGCTCGCGCAACGTGATGTGGCTGCCATCGGCCAGAACCACCTCCATACGTGCATGGGCGGGAACAGCGAAGGCCACCAGGCCGTCGGCATCGCCAGCATCGACCGCCATAACGGAGCCATTGTGGCTGACCGATAGCTTCCCTTCGGCAACATCCAGGCTGACGACACTCTTCGAAGGTACCTCAACGGAGCCCTTCGCCGTGAACACAGTGGCCGTGTGCACCGGCCGCGTGCTGACCTCGGCAAGCATCTGCTCGAGGTCTGCGCCACGGCGATGGTGGAAGAAGTAGAATGGTGTGAGGATGAGCAGCACAAGAACCACGGCGGCGACCGCCCACAGCAGCTGGCGACGGTGCGTGTCGCGGTGCGCCTGGCGGGTGATGGCGGCCCACATGTGGGTGCGCTCATCATCGGTGAGGCGAGGCTCACTGGTGGTGAGACCGCTCATGAGATGGTATAAGGTATGGTTCTTATCCATAACGATGCTGCTGCGTTTATTGATAAGATGCGAAAACCACTGCGTCATACTCATGTTTTAACATTTATTTTTGTCCTAAAATCCGCAGATATTTTTTCGAGTGTCTGATTTAGCCCTTGCTTGTGACGATTCTGTCTGACTCTGGGCTTAGAAACGCTTGACATGACTTGTATGCAGACACCTTCCCCTTACCCCGTAAGGTCGAGAGGCTTTGACCTAAGCATCACCGAAGAGTGTTAATCTATCCGTGCTCCCAAATTTGGTTGTATGGTTTTGGGGAGTAGATGTTGAGTTTGTATTGTCTTGCCGTTTTAATCCACTTGGCAGGCACAGCGATGAATCTGAACAGGAAACTCTTGACTCTGTCTGTGGCCTTGATTCCAAAGAGGACAGCCATGAGGGGCAAAGCCACGATGTATCGGTAGAAATTTGCTGCCATGGCTGTAATAAGCAGGAATACTGTGTTCTGGTTCATGAACGACTTTGGCAGATGTGCCCATCCGAAATCGTTGTTCTGGCGGTCAAAGACCTGTTCTGCCGAGCCCCGCTTGTTGTAGTGCAGTATGATTTCCTCGTCGGTCATGTCCCAGTCGTTGGTCAGTATGCAGCGGTATGTATACTCGCCGTCGAAGAGGTCAAGCTGCTCGCCCTTCTGCTTACGCTGCCGCTGTACGACGAGACGGCAGTGCTTCACGTCCTCGAAACTCTCGAAGGGGAACGATTGTACATCATAGTGTTGGAAACCAATCTCCACGGTGGTCCAACCCGTCTGCCGCTTCACTTTCTCGTACAGGCCTGCATATCGCTCGGCACGGATGTAGAACTTTTCCGTATGCTCCATGACCACTTTCACGATGTCCTCGCTATAGGAGCCGCAGTCGGCACGGAAACTCCTGACATGAATGCCAAACGACCTCATCATCTCGAAGAAACGGCGGTGAGTCTCTGCCTGCTTGAAGCGCACGTTACAGTTGCCGTCGCGATTCTCCAGATAGGCAATCAGCCCGCCGATGGTGAACACGCCGGGGCTGTAGCCGTCAAAGCCCTTGTAGGTCCGCTTGCTGTCATACTTGTCCGCCTCAAGGAACTGGTGGTCGAAATCAACGTCGTATGCTCCGCCCTCCGTAAGCTGTCCCGTTGCCAGCAGCAACTTGATGAGCAGCTGGTTGAGTTTCTCCGCCGTGTTGAAGTCATAGACGTTGCCGGTCTTTTCCGCTGTATACGATATGTTCTCCGTTGCCAGTTCCTCTATGCCACGCAGCACTGTGTCCGCGCTTGGGACACGGGTATGCGGACGCTCGGTAAGCACGTCCTTCAGATATAGGTTGAGGTCTTCCATGCAGTCACCGCCACAGCAGAACACGGAAAAGATCGCACGTATAATCTCGCTGTACTGATAGCCAATCAGAGTGCTGCGAAGTCCTAAGTGTGAGTCTATCACAGAGGACAGAATAGAGTCGAATTTGTCCAAAACGAAAAATATTCCGCCAAAAGCGGTGATTTTCTCAGATTTTTGTTGTACCTTTGCCATGTCATTGATGATTTTGCTTGTCTTGATTTGCAGCACTAAGGTAAGTGAAAAATCTGACATGGCAAAATCCTGAGCAACTTTTTGTTGCTCAGGTACTTATAAAGAAAGTTAAACTAAAGTGCTGCGGAATTAAGG
>CAMVAT010000082.1 GCA_947165505.1 uncultured Prevotellaceae bacterium
CCTCACCATCGCCATTGAGAACAAACAGGAACACAAGCATGAGGACAGTCACCGCCACTATCTGCGCCGTGAGTTCAGCTACTCTAACTACGAGCAAAACTACACACTGCCCGACGATGTGGTGAAAGACAAAATCTCTGCGAAGGTGGAAGACGGCATCCTGACCATCACCATGCCGAAGACCGAGCCGAAGAAGAAAGAAACCAAGGCCATTGAAGTGGCATAACAGATGTGGAAGAACCGCATAGGTAAAAAAAGTAACGGCACCCAACTATCGGGTGCCGTTACTTTTTTTTGGGGTAGGACACTCCGCTGCCGACCGCTTCACGGCAAATGACAGACGACACGCCAGGCAACATCATCCGGCGCTTTGTCATGAGTCAGGCGCAAAAGTTGCTCATCAGCGGGACGAGCATCACCGCCACATCTGAGCAACTGGGCTTTGAATACCCACAGCATTTCACGCGTATGTTTAAAAAGCATTTTGGCGTGTTGCCAAGTCAGTACCTTCATCGCAACCGTCATTAGGCTTCAATTGCAGCGTCTGTTTGCACTACTTCATCACACTACTTCCTACTTGCAGGCTAAGAAACATAAGACAGTTTAACACCTCTTTTGCTCACATATCGGGAAAATAGCGTATCTTTGCACCTGTTATGACGATCGACTTGTATATCAACGCCGCTAATGACTACGCACATGATATTGGCGCACCGGTCTTTCATCCCCACGTCTCTGTCATACACTACGACGAGGTGGGCGAGATACGCCATACGCTGAATAGAATCAACTGTTACGGCATCTTTCTGCAACAGGAGTTTCCTGAGGGGCTGACATACGGTGTTGGCACCTATCATGAGGGCGACGGCTCGCTGATGGCTTATTCGCCAGGGCAGATAGGGGGAAAACAAGATGATGGCACACGCCGGCAGTATCACGGGTGGGTGCTTCTATTCGACAGCGAGTTGATACAGGGGTCGGCAATAGAGCAGAAACTCGACAAATACCAATTCTTTTCTTACCACTCAAACGAAGCGCTTATCCTGACTCCTGACGAGAAAGACATGTTGTATCAGCTCATGGCCAACCTATATCGCGAATTGGAGACGCAGTCGCAATCTCCTGGCCATAACGACATCATCAGAAGCTACATCCTGTTGATTCTCGACTACTGCAACCGGTTTTATTTACGCCAGTTGAAGGAAATGACAGCCGGGGGGAGCGACATCCTCAGCCGTTTCCAGCAGGTGCTGGCCGATTATTATGCGCATGGCATGCAAAACAGCCATGGATTGCCCTGTGTCAAGTACTGCGCCGGCGAACTATGCCTTTCGCCCGGCTACTTTGGCGACATCATCAGAAATGCCCTTGGTGAGAGTCCGAAAGACTATATACGCCACTTCGTCGTGATGCGTGCCAAGAACCTGATTTTGAGTGGCAAGACAATCGTTCAGACCGCCGAAGAACTGGGTTTTGAATACCCTCAGCACTTCACACGGATGTTTAAAAACTCAACGGGCCAGACACCACGGCAATTCTTGGAAAATATGCACACAAAATGAGGTGACTATTCCTTGACGACGACGGCTTTTCCGTTATGGATATAGAGACCCTTTGCTGTGGGCTTGCCGCTCAAGCGGCGACCGTCGAGGATGTACCACTGACCGTCGGCCGCTCGATATCCTTGATGCCGTCGGGCTCATCGAAGTGTGTTCCTATATGGTGCCAGTGGTGATATGTCTATTTCAGTTGGTCGTATATTTCATCCGTCACGGGTTCCAGCCATTCGTTCGACTGCTCACCGCCAGTGGCCACGTGTGCGGTGTAGTGTTGGAACCAAGAGTCGCGCTGTGCGCCGTGCCAATGCTTCACGCCCTCGGGGATGTCGATGACCGTGCCAGGCAGGAGGGCGACGGGAGCCTTGCCCCATTCTTGGTACCAGCCGCGACCGCTGACACAGATAAGTATCTGGTGCGCCCCGTGGTGGATGTGCCAGTTGTTGCGGCAGCCGGGTTCAAAGGTGACGTTGGCCAGAGGCAGCACCGTCTTCTCATCCTTGCTGAGGTTGGCTGGCTGGATGGGAGCCAGATAACTGTTGCCAATGAAATATTGGGCGTATGCGTCGTTCGGTTCGCCTTTTGGAAAGGGAGAAGCAAGACGATCTACTCCCTTCTCTTTGGGAGAGGGGGTGGGGGTGAGGCTTTCGTGGTCGAGCCACTGGCAGAGTTCATCGACCGTCTGCTGCGTGTTGCCCATGTTGACGGCTCCCTGTTTATGGGCGGCGAGCTGAGGGGCCACGCCCTTGAGTCCGCTCAGTGCCGCTACTGTCACTATCTCGCGGTCGGCAGCCGAGAGCTGGTCGCCGGCAAAGATGTCGCCGAAGAGGTGTGACTTCAGATAGTAGTCATTCTGCGGGCAGAAGGTGTAGTCGAACGGACGGCCCGAGAGCTGTGTCTGCACCTCCGTGCCCTGTTTCAAAGCCTTGCCGGCATCATCCCAAAGAGCAGGGCGTGTCCAGGGCTTGCCCTCCTGCCACGAGGCATGAGGATTCTCCTGCAATACTTTATTCAATACTCCCAGCGCATTCAGCGAGCGAGGGAATCCCGTGTAGGCATAGAGCTGCGAGAACGCCTCTTTCAGTTCGTTGATGGTCACGCCGCCGTCGAGTGCCGTCTTTACGGCAGGTTCCAAACGCTGTAAATCACCCTGTGCCATCAGGCAGGCACATGCCGCCAATCCCCGCTGACGTTCCGTCAGTGTCTGAGCATTCATTGTTGCCATTGTCAATACTGCTATTAAAACTGTTATTATTCTTTTCATCTTTTCTATTGTTTTAAAATCTCTTTTCTGCTTGCACTTGAATACAGCCTCTTCATCATCGTGCTGTTAACTGCTTGCAAAATTACAAAGAAATCCGCAGATGCGATTTACACATCTTACGGATTCTCTTACCACTATTACGGTTTTTTCAAGCGCTGTGCGAAAAAAGCCGCCGGCTTTTCATGACGAGGTGTAACTGTACTTACAACCGTGCAAACAGTCTGCGTATGTTTTTTCTTCTCTTGATTAACCGTATGTCTCAATGAGATATTTTACAAACTGCGGATCGCCGAAATTCCTGGTGCCGGCATCGTGCTGGTTCATCTTGGCTATCTGCGCCATATCATCGTCGCTTAAGTTGAAGTCGAAGATGTCGATATTCTGCGCCATACGCTCCTTATGGCTCGACTTGGGAATCGCCACGATACCGCGCTGGGTGAGCCAACGGAGGGCTACTTGGGCGGCACTCTTATTATATTTTGCGCCGATAGCGGTCAGCAGCTCGCTCTTCACGATACTGTCAGCACCCTGTCCGCCGAGAGGATACCAGGCCATCATCTTGGTGTCAAACTCATTGAGAATGGGTTCGATACCCGTCTGTTGTGTGAGTGTGTTGCACTCCAACTGGTTTACCATCGGCTTCAGCTCTACATAGTGGGCGAAATCGAAGAAACGACCCGCCTGGAAGTTGCTCACACCGATGGCACGCACCTTGCCTGCACGGTAGGCCTTCTCCATAGCCCGCCATGTGCCGAACACATCGCCGTAGGCTTGGTGGATGAGCAGCAGGTCTATGTACTCCGTCTGCAATTTGCGCAGACTCTCGTCGATGCTCTTGGCTGCTTTTTCCTCACCGTTGTTTGATATCCACACTTTGGTTACGAGGAACAGATCCTCGCGTTTGATGCCGCTCTTGCGCCAGGCATTGCCCACACCTTCCTCGTTTTGGTAGGCCTGTGCCGTGTCTATCAACCGATAGCCCACGCTCAAAGCATCACTCACACAACGCTCACACTCGTCAGGGCTTACCAGAAACACTCCGTAACCCAGTCTGGGCATCTCTACACCATTATATAATTGAATGTACTCCATAACAAAAAAATGAATTGTGAATTATGAATTGTGAATTATGAATTATGAATTGTGAATTATGAATTGTGAATTATGAATTGTGAATTATGAATTGTGAATTTACAGTCCTTTCAGCCATTTCTCAACCTTTGCTTTCTCTGTGCGCACTTCGTGGCCGTAGATGCTGAAGCCCTTCTGGACGTTAGCACCCGGGAAGGCTTTCTTCACATCCTCCACACAGTTGGCCAGTCCAGAGCCTTCGTGTGTGGTGAATGGGATGACGGTTTTGCCCTTCAGGTCGTTGGCATGTTTCTTGAAAAAGGTGAACATGACCTGCGGATAGGTGCCCCACCAGACAGGGCCGCCGATAAACACGGTGTCGTAACCGCTAAAATCCACATCGCCCTCATACTCGGGCAATTCACCGTTTTTGGCTTCTTCTTGTGCCAACTTGATGAGCGGATTGTAGGCCATGCCGTCGTACTTGTGAGTGACGATTTCAAACAGCTCTGCACCCGTCAACTCGGTGATGTAGTCGGCTACAATCTTCGTGTTGCCCACCTCAATGTTTCCTACTGCGTAGTTGTCTCCTGCGTGCGAGAAGTACACTACAATAGCTTTTGACCCTGTGTTCATAACTTTCTCCTGTTTTGCGCCACCGCTGCAAGCTGTCGATACCAATAGTGCTACGGCAGACATGATGATACTTTTGATACTCATATTTATTATTCTTTTGAATCTGGATGCAAAGTTACGATGTTTTTTCGATGCTTTGGTTTCACAAATTGCGTCACAGTTTTTACTTTTTGCACAAAATTGTGATTAAGCGAGTGCCCAGATGCTTGCATCAATGGCCGAGCGTGAGCATTTTCGACATTTTTGTCAAATCGTTTTTTTATATTTAAAAAAATGAGTATTTTTGCCGAATGAATACAGTATTCCAATATTCCACAGACTTCTATGGGATGAATTCCTGTGAGCTGAGTCACACCTGTATGCATTTGCTCTGCTTGGCGGGTGAGGGTAGCTTCGTGTTCAACGAGCACTGCTATCACATCGTGAAAAACGACCTGGTGGTGATACCAAATCCTGAGCGTGTCAGCAACCTTGCGGCACATGCAAACTTACAGGTGGAATGGTTTGCTGCAGATTACAAGTTTTTGCAGAACCTGTTGCCGTCGAACAACTATAGTATCGGTGGCAGTATCTCATTGAACCAAAACCCTGTCATCCGGTTGTCCGATGAACAATCGCAACATCTGCAGGAAGACTTCCACCGGCTGCGTGATCGAATGGACGACCGTCATTTGCAGTTCTATCATGAGCTGATGGGCAGTCTCTGCCTGACGATGATGTACGACATCTTCGAGACGCACGCCCAGCGCGAAGCCACAGATTTACATACAGACCGCACGGCCTATATCGTGAAACAGTTGATGGCATTGCTTGCCACTGGCATCAGCCGCACCGAGCGTGAAGTGAACTACTATGCCGAGCGGCTGAACGTATCGCCAAAGTACCTCTCGGCTACCATTAAGCGTGTGACAGGCCATAGTGTCACCTCGTACATTGACCGTCACACCATACCCATATTAAAAGACTATCTGAATGATGAGCGTCTGTCGCTCACTCAGATAGCCGAATTGATGAATTTTACCACTTTATCGTATTTCAGCCGATACTGCACCAAGCATCTGGGGCAGTCGCCCAGCGAATACCGACTGAGTCTTCAACCCAAATAATGTCTCAAAGAAATGCAAGATTTTGCAGCAATAGACTTTGAAACGGCCAACAATGAGCGTAGCAGCGTATGCTCTGTAGGTATCGTTATTGTACGCAATGGTGAGATAGTAGATTCGTTCTACTCTCTCATCCAGCCAGAGCCGAACTATTATAATTACTGGTGCAGTCAGGTACATGGCCTGTGCTGTCAAGATACGGATGATGCCCCTGTATTCCCGAAGGTGTGGGCGCAGATAGAACCATTGATAGAAGGTCTGCCTCTTGTGGCTCACAACAAACCATTTGATGAAGGCTGTCTGAAAGCCGTTTTCCGCGTCTATCAGATGGACTATCCTGACTACGAGTTTTACGACACACTTGCCGCCTCCCGCCGGGCATTCCGTTATTTGCCCAACCATCAACTCCAGACCGTGGCCGCTGCCTGTGGCTATCATCTGGAGAACCACCACCACGCACTTGCCGACGCAGAGGCATGTGCGTGGATAGCGAGAGAGATATTGTGATCTTATTCTCCCTTATGAATAGTCAGATAATGAGGAAAGAGTTGCCTTATTTCCCTCTATTCACAATCTCTTCGTGGAAGAAATAATTGACGACCACAGGCGGCTCACCATGCTTGGAGCGCACGGAGTCGTCATTACGTACATAGGGTAGTCCCTCTGCCTCGCAGAAGGCCAAATGAAGTCCCGGAATAACTCACAATATACATCGTCTTAACTAAATCATCGCATAATTTTCCTTATGGCATTTCAATATGTTGAAGCACGAACTGTTGTAAACCGCCACTTGCCATCTTCTTTGACAAGGTCAAAATATAGTTGCAAACGCCACGTATGGCGCCCTCCTCCAAAGACGGCAGCATTGACCCGGCTACGACCTGTAAGGGTGGCATGATTGCCATCAATCGTGATGTCTATCTGCTCATGTTCGGCTGAATAGTAGTTCAGCGTGCCATTTGCAATAGCCCTGATGTACTCCTGCTTTGACTGGTGCATCCCTGTCATGTGGGTCAGCACGAAGTCATCGGCATGGACACTGATCAGTGTTACAGTGTCTTTCCTTACCATTGCCTCGTACATCTCGCGATAGAGGGCTTCTATCTGTTGTTTGTCGTCCATTGCTCTATCTGATAAAATTCGTTGCGATACGCTGGGGTTCCTGCTCTGGCAAGCCGCTACGCTCACGCTCAGAATGGATGGCACGGATAAGAAGGGAGGCACCGCGATGTTGATAACATCGTGGAGGGTACCGCCATGTTGCGCCCCAGCACACGCATTGTTTGTAGTCCTTCTTCATCTTTCCCGTTCATCAGTAGTACCTTCATATAGCCTTCATAACTGTTTTTCTGCAAAATCAGTCTGTTGGATTGAACTGTGAGAACCACTTCACTTGGTCTTCATACGACATGTAGAAGTAACGCTTCTCCTTGTTCAGCTGGTGTATGCGCTCCATAGTTTTGTGGTTATAAATAACTCCTCGCGCTTCACGCCACAGTTGCGTACTGCTGCTCCCACGGCTTCCTCGTTCATGTACGATGCTGCCGTGTCGATGCTGCGATAGCCCACCTCAATGGCATCCTCCACAGCCTGCTGGCATTGTTTCTGGTCGTTCACTTGAAAAACGCCGAATCCTATCAACGGCATTTTCACTCCGTTGTTTAATGTTACGTATTCCATGTTCTATAGCGTGTTAAAGTTTCACGCCGCAAAGGTACGATGAAAAAGGCAACCTGTTATTACACAGATTGCCTCATAACTTTCACATTTTGCAGAATATGCTATTTCTGCCTGTATTCAGACGGTGTTTTTCCCTTTATTCTCTTTACATAGCGGGGAAAATGAGAGATATTCTCGAAGTGCATTAGGTCTGACACCTCCGTTCTAAGATTTTCTCTTACTAATGTGTAGCTTTCAGGTACTGTAAGTCGCCATACCAATACGAGGCCGTGCAACCACCGTCAATCAAGAAGTCGGCACCACTGATGAAACGGCCACGGCTCGACATCAGAAACTCGGCGAGGTCGCCCACTTCGTCGGGCGTTCCGGCGCGACGGGCGGGCATTCCCTCAATCATCTTCAGATAGCCGTCCTTGCGAGGGCCGTGCAGTTCGTCGTTGGCTAAAGGCGTGATGATGATACCCGGAGAAATAGAGTTGATAGTGGCATGACGCCTTCCCCAGCGAGTAGCCTCATACATCACGCGGAGTACATTGCAACGTTTGGAGTACTGATAGGCTTTCAGCGTGTCGTTGATGTCCTTCAGGAATGGCAGTCGCAACAGTTCATCTACAGGAGTCGTAGCCAGCGCCTCGTTCTGCTCCTGGGGCAATGCTGGCAGACGATGACCGCTCTGTGAAGAGATAATCACGCCACTGCCACCCTCGGTAATCACCCGTCCAAACTCCTCTAACAATACACTTGTGCCATAGAGGTCAACGCGCAGAATCTCTGCTACGGGAGCCTGCGAGGGCGATACGCCGGCGGCATTCACCAAGTTCGTCACATCGCCCTTGCTCGTTGCAAACTCCACCAACTTCAGAATGTCTTTCTTCGACCCGAGGTCACACTGAATGGTGGAGCACCCGAAACCAGCATTCTCCAGTGTCTTTGCAGCCTGCTCGGCATGTTCCAGACTATAGTCTGCCAACACAATGTGCTTGCCAGCCGACACTCGGCGGATAATCGCCTGTCCGATGCTGCCTGCACCAACCAATACTGCTACTTGTTTTTTCATAACTATCAATTTTTTGCTTACAAGCACATTCTGTAAATCTTTTCCACATCGGCAGGAGTAAGGTCGGTGAAGCCGTGGAGAACTCCTTCTGCGCCACAGGCCTTACGTGCCATTGTCTCGAAATTCTTGTCGTCGATGCCCAGGTCTGAGAGACGGCTCTTCAGTCCAAGGGTCTCGAAGAAGAAAGTCTCAAGAGCCTGAATAGCGGCTTGGGCTCCTTCCATAGCGGGCAGTGAAGCGTCCAGTCCCATGACATTCACACCAAAGCGCTGGATGATGGGGGCCGTCTCTTCGTCGAGCACATACGCCAGCCAACGAGGGGTGAGGATGGCCAGACCGTGGCCGTGAGTGATGTCGTAGAATGCCGACAACTCATGCTCCATCGAGTGGCAGACGGTGGCTTGGAAGAATCCGTCGTAGAGGAAGTTGTTGAGTGCCCACGACGATGCCCACATCAGGTTGGCACGAGCCTCATAGTCATCAGGCTTGTTCACAGCCACTGGCGCATATTTCACGACCGTCTTCAGCACCTCTTCCTGAATGCGCAGCAGCATGTCCATCGACTGCTTCTTGCTGAAATAGGCCACGTCGAAGATATGCGACATGATGTCCACGCTGCCGCAGGCTGTCTGATAGGCACTCACCGAGAAGGTGTTCGTCGGGTCAAGGAACGACACGTCGGGGTTGTTGTCGGGAGCGAAATAGCCCAGCTTCTCGTTGGTCTCCACATTGCTGATGACGCAGCCACCATCCATCTCCGAGCCTGTGGCCGAGAGGGTGAGCACGGTGATAAAAGGCAGAGTCTCGCTGACCGTGGCTTTCTGCGTAATCAAGTCCCACACGTCGTCACCTTCATACTTTGCCCCTGCGGCAATGGCTTTCGTGGCATCGATGGTAGAACCACCACCGACAGCCAGCAACACGTCGATGCCCTCCTGCTTGCAGATGGCAGCACCCTTATTAACTGTAGTATGATGGGGATTGGGTTCTACGCCGGGCAGTTCAAACACCGTCATGCCTGCCTGCTGGAGCTCAGCCATCACCTTGTCGTAAAGACCGATGCGCTTGATACTTCCGCCACCATAGACCATCAGCACACGCTTACCGAAACGTGCCACTTCCTCATGCAGATGGCACATCTGCTCCTTGCCAAAATACACTTTGGTCTTGTTCTCAAATACAAAGTCTCTCATATTTCTGTCCTTTCTTTATTTTGCCATGTTTGCTATTTCTCTTGCCTCATTATTGGCATTGGCGGCCTCGGCACCATGAATGGGAGTTCCGTCCTCTACATTTGCCCCTGGGCAGAGCTTCTTGATGAAGCGTACCGAACTGCCCATACCTGAGCCCTCGTTGGTACAGAAGGGAATGATGGTCTTGCCCATGAAGTCATACGACTCCAGGAACGTGTAGCACACCATCGGCATCGTGCCCCACCAGTTGGGATAGCCCAGAATGATGGTGTCGTACTGGTCTATAGACTCCAGCGGATTCTTCACCTCGGGTCGGGCGTTGTCATGCAGTTCCTGCTTGGCCTCCTCGATGCAGGTCATGTAGGATTTTGAATACTCGTAGGTCGTGTCAATCTGAAAAACATCGGCATCGGGCAACAGGGCCTTAATCTTCTGGGCCACCACCTCGGTATTGCCAAGCTTCAGGTTCTTGATACTTCCGTTCACATAGTTCTCTCCGCGACGAGAGTAGTACGCAATCAATACTTTCTTTGCCATGATCTTTCAGTTTTTAAGTTTTCTGCTGCAATGATGCGATTAAGCGAGAGCAGAGCCAAACTTGTTTGAGCTATGCCGAGCGTGAGCATCTTCGCACGAGTTTACGAGTGCAAAGGTACGACAATCCCCCGAAACTGCATTAACACAATTTTCGGGGGATTT
>CAMVAT010000083.1 GCA_947165505.1 uncultured Prevotellaceae bacterium
CGCGGCACACGCACCTGAAACGTGCGCGTCTACCAATTCCGCCACCTGGGCATTTTGTAGTTAAACCCAACGTTTAACCCTTACATGTATTCAGAATGTGAGCGGCAAACGAGACTCGAACTCGCGACCCCGACCTTGGCAAGGTCGTGCTCTACCAACTGAGCTATTGCCGCATTTTCATCACAAGGATGAGCATTTCTCTAAATGCGGTTGCAAAGGTACGGCTTTTTTTTGAACCTCCAAATTTTTCTTTGACTTTTTTTCAAAAAAAATCAATCCATGCGGTTCAGATAGTCGTCAAACGTATATGTACGCAGCATTTCGAGCTGTCCGTCGAGGTGTCTGATGGCGATAGCGGGGTGTGTGATGCCATTAAACATATTAGTTTTGACGGTAGTATAGTGAAGCATATCCTCGAACACGATTTCATCGCCCACGTGCAGAGGGTTCTCAAACTGCCATGCGCCCATGAAGTCGCCCGAGAGGCAACTGTTTCCTCCGAGCCGGTACACATTCTCGCCCGTATGCTGCTCGACGATTGCAGCCCCTGTGACCGTGGGGTGATACGGCATTTCCAGGCAATCGGGCATGTGACACGTGAAGCTGACATCGAGTATGGCCGTTTTGATGCCTTTGTCTTCGACGATGTCAACGACATGGGCATGCAGGTTGCCCGTCTGCCAGCCGAAGGCGCTCCCCGGTTCAAGGATGACCTTAAGCCAAGGATAGCGTTGGTGGAACCCTTTCAATATCGAGATGAGCAGCGGCACATCGTAGTCGCGCCGGGTCATCAAGTGCCCTCCGCCGAAATTGATCCATTTGATCTGCTCGAACCACTTGGAGAAATGCTGTTCGATGTGAACGAGCGTGCGCTGGAACACATCGGCGCCGCTCTCGCAATGGCAATGGCAATGGAAGCCCTCGATGTCGGCAGGCAGCCTCCCTGGCAACTTGTCGGCCGTGACACCGAACCTGGTGCCCGGCGAGCAAGGATTATACAGAGCCGTCCCTACCTCGGAATATTCAGGATTGACCCTCAGTCCGATACTGATATCGGGGTTCACCGACTTCACCCTTTCGGCCAGCCGCTGATACTGCGAAAGCGAGTTGAATGTGAGATGCGACGAGCACCGAGCGATATCATCCACCTCATCGTCGGTGTATGCCGGCGAGTAGGTATGCGCCGGAGCGCCGAAATACTCCGCCGCCAGTCGCGCCTCGTATAGCGAGCTTGCCGTGGTGGCATGAATATACTCTCGGAAGACGGGAAACGTCTTCCACAGGGCGTATGCCTTGAATGCGAGAATGACCTCGACATCAGCCTGCTCGGCCACGCCGGCGATGAGGCTCAGATTGTCGCGCAATGCTTTTTCTTCTAATATATAAATAGGTGTCATGACAGAGTTATTACATTTTTAGTTGAACTCATCTGCAAAATTACTAAAAATGCGTAAAAAGACCCTTTTTTTAAGTGATAAAATTGTCGGTCTGACATATTTTGTCTAATTTTGCAGTGCAATTAGGTGTAATCGAAGGATGAAACTCGTAATCATGACCCGCCCCACATTTTTTGTGGAGGAAGACAAAATCATAGATGCCCTTTTTCACGAGGGTTTGGATGATTTGCATATCTTCAAGCCCGACTCCCCCCCTGTTTATTTAGAGCGCCTACTATCGCTGCTGCCAGAGGAGTATTATAAGAAGGTGACCGTACACAACCATTACTATCTGAAGAATGAGTTTAAGTTGGGCGGCATCCATATTGACGACCCCCAGGCGGAGAAGCCTGATGGTTATAAAGGCACATTCAGCCGCACGTGCACCGACTTATCCACCCTGAAAACGCTGAAGAAGAAGAGCCGTTATGTGTTTTTGAAAAACATTTTCGACAGTCAGACCGACAGCCGTGAGCGCTGTTCGTTCAGCATGGCAGACTTAGAGGAGGCCTCTCGCCGCGGGCTGATCGACAAGCATGTGTATGCGCTTGGCGGCATGACCCTGGAGCGCATGAAGACAGTGAAGGAATTAGGCTTTGGCGGTGTGGTGATCTGCGGTGATTTGTGGAGTCGTTTCGACATCCACCAGGAAGCCGACTTCAGCCAGGTGCTCAGTTATTTCAACAAGCTACAAGCCGCCAAGTAACAGAAGACTATAAATACTACAACACAACATATCAAAAGACATGAGTGAGAATAACTCTTTTATGGTGTTTTCTGGCACTGCCACGAAATATCTGGCAGAAAAGATTTGCCAAAGTTTAGGATGTCCGCTGGGCAAGATGCAGATCACGCACTTCTCTGACGGCGAGTTTGCCGTATCATACGAGGAGTCGATCCGCGGTCGCGACATTTTCTTGGTGCAAAGCACATTCCCCAATAGCGACAATCTCATGGAACTGCTGCTGATGATAGATGCCGCCAAGCGAGCATCTGCACGTTGCATCAACGCCGTGATTCCCTATTTCGGGTGGGCCCGTCAAGACCGCAAGGACAAGCCCCGTGTGAGCATCGGAGCGAAGCTGGTGGCCGACCTGCTCATGGCAGCCGGCATCAACCGTCTGATTACGATGGACTTGCATGCCGACCAGATACAAGGATTTTTCAATGTGCCCGTTGACCATCTTTATGCGTCGGGGGTCATTTTGCCCTATATTCAGAGTCTTCACTTAGAAGACTTGTGCATTGCCTCGCCCGACGTAGGCGGATCGAAGCGCGCCAATGCCTATGCCAAATATTTCGGATGTCCGTTGGTGCTCTGCAACAAGACCCGTCTGCGTGCGAATGTGGTGGAGAGCATCCAGATTATCGGCGACGTGAACGGCAAGAATGTGATTATCATCGACGACATGGTTGACACCGCCGGCACCATCACCAAGGCAGCCGATGTGATGAAGGCCGCCGGTGCGAAGAGTGTGCGCGCCTGTGCCTCGCACTGCGTGATGAGCGGTCCAGCGAGCAACCGCGTACAGGACTCAGCCTTGGAAGAGATTGTCTTTACCGACTCTATCCCATATTCACTTCGTTGCGCGAAGGTCAAGCAGTTGTCCGTGGCCGACATGTTTGCCGAGACCATCCGCAGGGTGATAGACAATGAGAGCATCAGCGACCAATATTTGATTTAAGAGAAATGTTGCGTTTCAGAACTGCGATGATGTGGCTTGTGGCCATGCTGTCGGTATGGTCGTGTCAGACGCAGCAGCCATCAGACAACTACAGCATAGAAGGCGAGGCCGAAGGTTTCGCCGACGGCGACACGCTCTATCTGTCGGATGTTAACGGCAGGGACCTGCCCTTTGAGATGGCCGTCGTCGAAAACGGGAAGTTCAACATCTCGGGCATCACCGATTCATCACAGTTCTGCATCTTGTACAGTCAGAAGCAGGGGCATCTGCAAATACCCTTGTTTATAGAACCGGGAAAGATTCTGCTTCATTTGACCCCCGACGGAGAATCCGTGTTGGGCGGGACTGAGAACAACGAGAAATTACAGGCCTATAACGACTCCTTGCAGCTCTACGAAGAGCAGGTGATCGAAAGCCGGGATGCCCTTTACGGCAGTGCTCCCACGCGCATGGCATACAAGGAAGCCAGCCGCCAAGCAGAAGAAGAGACAGAGCGGCTGAACGCCTATCTCGCCCGCTGCTTAGAAGATAACATCAACAATGAACTGGGCTATTATATTTTGGTGAACGAAGGTCATTCGCTCTCGGCCGAGCAGCGCCTGTCGTTCATCCATCAGTTGCCCGCCCGTCTGCGTGAGCGCCCTGAGATCGTGGAGATGGAAAAGTCGCTGACGACAGCTGCCCCCCAGGAGGCGACCGTTGGCCCCACAGAGCTGACCGCCACCGTGTTGTCGCTGCCCGACGATGGCAGCACCACCCTGCCGGAAGAGGTGTCAAAGCACTCCATCACCATTATCCAGTTCTGGGCCAGTTGGAACACCCCTTATTTCCGCGAATTAGCAGAGCTGAAACGCCTGTACCGCCGCTATGGCGATATGGGTTTAGGCATGATAGGCGTGTCGTTGGACAATGATGACAAGGCATGGCGCTCGTCGATTGACAAGAACGGTCTGAGTTGGACGCAAGTATCCGACCTGAAAGGATGGGAAAGCGAACTGATAAATGCTTATCAGGTGGGCTCCCTACCCTATTACATGATCGTGGACCGCACAGGCAAGATATTGGCTACGGGCATCACCGTGGAGGACATCTCGAATGAGGTGCGCCAAGCCCTGCAGCCCTAACTTGCAGCAAGCCTTGCAGCCCTCACCCGCGGCTACACACAAATAAAAATCCGATGGAGCATTACTCCATCGGATTTTTTATCTCATTGTCGCATCGTCAGATCAGAGCCATTTCACATAGCAGAAATCTTGGCGATGAGGCAGGTTCTCGTTCTTCGGGTACATGCGGATAGCCGTCTTGAACGAGCCGGCATGATCGGGTTCGATATTACACTCGAAGGTGTAAAGGTTGCCCTCACGCTTCACCATCTCAAACGGGCGCACTTTGTAGATCATGTCCTCGCCTTTGGCATTTGTCGTGATAGACACGAACTCCAGACCTACGGCATCGTCCAGTCCCTGCTCGTCGATGACGAACTTCACTTTGAACGCGATGCCCGTCTCCACGCCAGACTCATCGGTGAGGTTCGACTCTCTCGACACCACTCTGATGCTATCCCAGCGCTCAGCCACCGTCTCTTTCCAAAGAGCGATTTCGCGAGCCAACTGATTGCCGTTGGCTTGCAGTTTCTCAGAACGGGCAGCCAGTTTGTTATAGAACTTGCTATAATAGTCGTCGAGCTGGCGCTTCATGGTATAGTGCGGAGCGATGGTAGCGATAGAATTTTTGATCACCTTGATCCATCCGGCACTGTAACCCTTCTTGTTCTTGTCGTAATAGAGAGGAATGATCTCGTTTTCGAGCAGTCCGTAGATGGTAGCGGCATCGAGCTGGTCTTGATAGCCCTGATTCTCGTATGTGCGTTTTTCGGTGAGCGCCCATCCAGCACCCTCGCGGTATCCTTCGAGCCACCATCCGTCGAGCACAGAGAGGTTGACCACGCCATTCATCTCGGCCTTCTCGCCGGATGTGCCGGAAGCCTCGAGCGGACGTGTGGGCGTGTTCATCCAGATGTCCACGCCCGACACCAGACGGCGTGCCAGTTGGAAGTCGTAATCCTCGAGGAAGATGATTTTTCCGAGGAACTCCGGGCGCTGGCTGATTTCGAAGATACGTTTGATGAGTCCTTGTCCTGCGCCGTCGGCGGGGTGTGCCTTACCCGAGAAGATAAACTGCACGGGGTGCTCAGGATTGTTGACAATCTTTTCGAGCCTGTTCAGGTCAGTGAAGAGCAGGTGTGCGCGTTTGTAAGTAGCGAATCTGCGGCAGAATCCGATGATCAGCGCATTGGGATTGATACGTTCGAGCAGCGACACCACCCTTGAGGGGTCACCCTGGTTTTTGAGCCATGTCTCGCGGAACTTATCACGGATATATTTCACGAGTTTCTGCTTGAGCGCCATGCGGGTAGCCCAAATCTCCTCATCGGGAACATTATATATAGCGTGCCAGATGTCCTCGTTGCTTTGGGCGCTCATAAAGCTCTCGTCGAAATACTTAGCATAGAGTTTGCGCCATTCCGTGGCTGCCCATGACGGGAAGTGCACGCCGTTGGTGACGTATCCCACATGGTTTTCTTCAGGATAATAGCCTTTCCAGATGGGAGCGAACATTTTCTGGCTGACCCATCCGTGCAGCTTGCTCACGCCATTCACCTCCTGACAGGTATTACAAGCGAAGGTTGACATGCTGAACTTCTCGTTGTGGTCGTCGGGGTTCTGTCGTCCCATGCCGATGAACTCATCCCAGGTGATACCGAGCATCTGCGGGTATCCGCTCATATATTTGCCAAAGAGACCCTCGTCGAAATAGTCGTGTCCGGCAGGCACGGGCGTATGACAGGTGTAAAGTCCGGATACGCGTACCAGTTCAAGCGCTTGGTTGAACGACATGCCTTCTCTGACGTAGTCGCACAGACGCTGCAAGTTGCAGAGAGCAGCGTGGCCCTCATTGCAGTGATAGATCTGTTTTTTGATACCGAGTTTTTTCAGCACCAGCATGCCACCGATGCCGAGCAGGATTTCCTGTTTCAGGCGGTTCTCCCAGTCGCCACCATAGAGGGCATGGGTGATTGGTTTGTCAAACTCAGAGTTCATGTCATTGTCGGTGTCGAGCAGATAGAGCGAGATGCGTCCCACATTGACCCGCCAGACATAAGCGTGCACCTGATAGTTCATGTAAGGCACATCCACCACTAGGGGATTGCCTTCATTGTCGAGTTGCCGCTCAATGGGCAGCGAATTGAAGTTTTGCGCCTCGTAGTTGGCGATTTGCTGTCCGTCGATGCTGAGCGACTGTTTGAAATATCCGTACCGGTATAAGAAACCGATGGCGCACATATCGACATTGCTGTCGGAAGCCTCTTTGAGGTAGTCGCCGGCAAGCATGCCGAGACCACCGGAATAGATTTTCAGTACCTGATTCAATCCATACTCCATGCTGAAATAAGCGACAGAGGGTCTTTTGGAATCAGGTTTCACATCCATATATTTCCTGAACTTGGCGCACACGTCCTTGACGCGTTTCATGATGGCCTTGTCCTTCACGATTTCCATTTTCCGGTCATAGCTCAGTCTCTCCAACAGCAGGACGGGATTATGTCCCACTTCCTCATATAGCTCTTCATCCAGGCTTCTCCACAAATCCCTTGCTTCATAATTCCATGCCCACCACATATTGTGCGACAGTTCATCAAGGCACTTCAATTCCTCAGGAAGACGCGACTTCACGGAAAGTTCTTTCCACTGAGGTGCATTTGCATAATCTGCTTTAATTTTCATACAATATAATATAAAGAAATAACTTGTTTATACTCGTTTTTAAGTGTCAATTTGTATTCAGGCGTTTCTCTCTTGTGCTTTTCTGATGGCGAAATCGTAAGCCTGCCAGTAATAGGTGATAAACTTGGTCCACAAGGCCTTTTTTGAAAGTTTGTCAGCATTGGCACGTGCTTTGGCTACTTGGTCGGCAGTCATGTGCGAGAAATCGCAGACGGCATCTTTGATCGCGTCGGCCACTTCAGAATAGTTATAGTCAGTACGGTGTATGACCTTCACCCCGTCTTGCAACTCGCTGTATCCGCCTTTCTCGGTGTTAGCCCACAATCCGAACCCTGCCAGGTCGGTAGTGATGCACGGCACCTTGAAAGCCACCGCCTCAAGAGGCGTATATCCCCAAGGCTCATAGTAAGAAGGATAGATACACAAATCGTTGCCCAAGACCAAGTCGTAATAAGCCATATTGAGCACACCGTCGTCGCCGGTCAGGTAACAAGGCAAGAAGATGAGTTTCACCTTATCCTCCTTTCTGTTCCACATATTCAGGAATTTGAGCATTCCCAGCACATTGTCGTGGCTCATGTTATGGAGCCAGTGCGTGACCAATGGGACCTCAAGCGGCGTGTCAAATTTTTTCCCACTATTCAAGCGCTCCACCAGATCTTTTCTTGGCTCTCCTACCCACCCGGGCACCTCAATAAAAGCCAGCACGGTCTTTTGCAGGTCACGGTCGCGCAGCAAGCGGTTCATGGCCTCAATATATACATCTACGCCCTTGTTACGGAACTCATATCTTCCGCTGGTAGAAACGATAATGACATCATCGTTTAAATCGGTACCCATCAGTGCATTAGCCACATCTATTAAACGTTTTCTTGCAGCTTTACGCTTTTTCGTAAACGTGGCACCTTTGGGTACGAAATTATTTTCAAATCCGTTGGGCAGAACGAAGTCAACGGGTTTATCAAGCAGTTCTTTACACTCATTGGCAGTGATGTCGCTGACGGTAGTAAAGCAGTCAACATTTTTCGCAGTCTGTTTTTCAATAGAATGCTTGCTTTGCATATTCAATTCTTCAGCCATTTGGTCGCCGTTGTATGCGAAGAGATAATCATACAGCGGCTTGTTATTACCGGCGATGGAGCGTCCGATGCTCGTGGCATGAGTCGTGAAGACCGTGGCTACTTGAGGCAGTTTATACTTGATATAGAGCAGTCCGAGTCCGGTCATCCACTCATTGCCATGATAAACGACCTTTTTGCTATTATCATTCAAGTAGAAATGATAAAAGCTTTCCACGACAAGCGCTGCAGCGTATGAGAACATGGATGCCTCATCATAATCGCCGTAAGCGTGCAAGCTGTCCACTTGATACAGTTCCCAGAGACGGGTATATATCCAATCTTTCTTCTCGAAATACGGCATGAAGTCAACGAGTATGGCAATGGGCTGTCCGGGGATATCCCATCGTCCTACTTTGACCGAAAGTCCTTCGGCCACAGCCTGCTGATGCCAATCACTCAACAACTCGTCATCTTGTATGAAATAGGGACACTTATTCTCTTTCCAACAATCTGGACCGATGAATATCACACGATCGTTCATGGCACTTTGCAAGGTTTTAGCCCTTGTTGACAAAACCGTGTAGATGCCGCCGACCTTATTACAAACCTCCCAACTTGACTCAAAAATATAATCGGGAGATAACAATTCTTTTACCATAAAAAAACTAATATTAGCGGTTGCAAAGGTACTTAAAAAAAAGCAAAAAAACGATGTGAATGATGATATTTTGCAAAAAAGATGTGATTACTTGACATATAATATCTCGCAGTGAAAAAAAATATGTACTTTTGCAAGCAACAAAACAATTAGATATGAAAAAATACTTCATTTTCATCCTATTATGTTGCTTCTCAACACTCTACGGCCAGGAAGTCCGTCCGTTTGAAGCCAAGATATACAATTCAGAGTATCAGATGTATATCAAAATGAACCTCTACGACAAAGACATCATCGTGAGTGAAGATGAGAGCATTTTTGGTGAACTGCCTGGTTATTTTTGGACGAAACGTGACACCCGAAAGTGGTACATGCTCGAAGCCACCCTTATCAACGACCATCAAGCCGAGGTGTCGTTTGTCAATGACTTCGGCAGTGAGGATTTCGTTGCCATTTTGACATACGATGCTGATGGCGGATATACCTTAGAACGGCAGGAGGGTTCGAAATTAAAGATTGTGGTCAACAGCAAGTATGTGAAGATTCCTAAGACCGTGAGATTTTTCAAGGAAAACTGACTGCAGGGGGCTGGGGGCAAGGGGCAGGAGAATAGCTTAGAGCCTGCAATGATTGGCGTGGTATTCTCGTACCTCATACCTCATCTCATACTTCTTATTGAGTGGCTGCCATGATGGTGTTGCGGCAGAGCCGCAACCTACGGAGAAATAACGGTCTGGGCAGCATATCACCTGCTCCTTGCCCCACGCCCGAAACCATCCACTCCCCTCCCTGCAAGGGAGGGGGGGGCTAATAAAAAAAGCCGCACCCTCACTGAGGATGCGGCTTTCGGAAAAAAAGGCGGCCACC
>CAMVAT010000084.1 GCA_947165505.1 uncultured Prevotellaceae bacterium
TCAGAACCACAATCTGACGCTCTAACCAACTGAACTACGGGCACCATGTTGGCTTGGCTTGTAAAAGCGGATGCAAAAGTACGACTTTATTTTGAATCCCGCAAATTTTTAGACAACTTTTTTTACTTCTACCTCAATCGGGGCATGAGATGGATGCTGAAGCGGGTCACGGGCACTAGTACTTTGACCCAATGCTGGGTCAAAGTACTAGTGCCCGTGACCCGACAAACATCCGTGAAATCCGCGAAATCCGTTGTCTATTTAATATGACACACCCGCGTGAAATCCGTGAAATCCGTTGTCTATTTAAAATATGACACACCCGCGTGAAATCCGTGAAATCCGTTGTCTATTGAATATGATACACTCTCTTACAGGAACGGGGCGAGCAGATGGGCGAACCAGCCGCGGAAGCGCTGCCAGCAGGTGCGCCACTCACGCCAGCGCTCCTCGGTGAGACGGAACGACTTCTGCTTGTCGCGGTCGAACATATCCGAGAGCTGCTGCGTCACCTCGGGGTCGATGATGACGGCGTTCTCCTCATAATCCCAACTCAGGCTGCGGGCATTCAGGTTGGCACTGCCCACGGTGCAGAAACGGCCATCTACCATGATGACCTTGGTGTGGTGAAAGCCCGGTTCGTAGATCCATACCTCGGCTCCGTGCTTCATCAACTTATGGGCGTTGTAGAAACCGCAGTCGGGCGTCAGGGGGATGTCGCTCTTGGCCGACAGCATGATCTCTACCTTCACACCCCGCTTCACGGCATTGCGGAGGGCTTTCTTGAGGGAGCCGTTAAGGGTGAAGTAGGGGTTGATGAGTTTGATGCTGTCGCGCGCGTCGTTGATGGCGTTGACGTAAAACTGACGGATAATCTTGTTCGACGTGTGCGGCTCGCGGTTGATGATGCCCACCATCTTATGCCCGGCATTGCGTGTGGTGTCGGGCTTCAGGTCGCTCACATAGCTGATGTCGCCCAGACCGCGGTAGTATTGCGGACCGTGGATGTCCTGGCCCGTCACCTTCTTCCATGCGCTCAGGAAGATGGCTTGCAGCGTGTTCACCTCGTCGCCCTCGATGCGGCAGTGCATGTCGCGCCATTCGCCCACCACCTCCGTACCTTTTATATAATAGTCGGCCACGTTCATGCCGCCGGTGTAGGCTATCTTGCCGTCGATGACCACAATCTTGCGGTGGTCGCGCGAGAAGACGTGGTTCACCCAGGGAAAACGGATGGGGTCGAACTCGTATATCTCGATGCCGCGCTCGCGGATGCTTTTCAGGTGGCGGTTTTTCAGCGGACGGTTGTTGGATGAGTTGCCGAAGGCATCGTAGAGCGCACGCACCTCGACGCCTGCCGCAGCCCGCTCGGCCAGGATGTCGAACAGCAGTTTGGCTATCGAGTCGTTGCGGAAGTTGAAGTATTCCAGGTGTACGCTCTTCTTGGCCTGGCGGATGGCTGTGAACATATCATCGAATTTCTCCTGCCCGTTCATCAGCAGCGTCACCGAGTTGTTGTGCGAGAAACGCACCCCCTCGGCCCGCAACTGACTTACAATCAGCGAGTCGGCCGTCTGCGCCTGTGCACTGCTCGCTATGAGCAGAGCCAAGACTGTTCGGCGAAGAATGCGAAAAGCACGAATTGTTTTACTCATATAATCTTCAAATAGCGCGTGAAAATGTGTCTGTGTCCCCCTCCTTGTGAGGGGGTACGGGGGAGGCTCACCTCTCACCTCTATGATTACACCATACACGAGTAGTGATCGACTACGCCCAGCAGGCGCCGCTCGTGGTCGATGACCAGCACCGAGTGTATCTTATTGCGCTGCATGATGCGTTGTATCTCGGTCACCTTGGTGTCGGGCAGCACGCATTTCGGAGCCACCGTCATGATGTCGGCCACCGTGCGGTCGAAAAACTCGGCCTGCCAGCGCTCCATGGCGCGTCGTATGTCTCCGTCGGTGATGAGCCCGCTCACACGTCCGTCGGCCAGTGTCACACCCAGTCCCAGTTTGCCTTTCGACACCAGGATGATGGCTTCGCCCAGGTGCATGTCGGCGGGCAGGATGGGCAGGTCGTCGGTGCGCATCACGTCGCGCGCGGTGGTGAGCAGTCGTTTGCCCAGCGAACCGCCGGGATGGAACTGGGCGAAGTCGCGCGGTTTGAATCCACGCACCTGCATCAGGGCGATGGCCAGCGCGTCGCCCATGGCCAGGGTGGCGGTGGTGCTGCTCGTGGGGGCGAGGTTGAGCGGACAGGCCTCGCGCTGCACATGCACGCTGATGTGTGCATTGCTATATTTGGCCAGCAGCGAGTCGGCGTTGCCGGTCATCGAGATGATGGGCACGTTCATGTGCAGCACCATCGGTATGAAGCGCAGCAGCTCGTCGGTCTGGCCCGAGTTGCTCAGTGCCAGCACCACATCGTCGTGCGTCATCACGCCCAGGTCGCCGTGATACACATCGAGCGGGTTGATGAAGAAGGCGGGGGTGCCCGTGCTTGCCAGCGTGGCGGCTATCTTGGCTCCGATGTGGCCGCTCTTGCCCACGCCCGTGACGATGACCTTGCCCTTGCACTGGTAGATCATCTGCACGGCGCGCTCGAAATTCTCGTCCAACTGTGGTATCAGGTCGAGCACTGCCTGCGCCTCGTCTTTGAGGCATTGTATCGCGTAGTCTTTAGTCATTTTTTTTTGTTGTTATTTAGAGTTTTACACGGTTTAGGATTTTCCGGGTTTTCCTGATTCTCCGGATATTCCTGATTCTCCGGTTTTTCCGGGCTTACCGTGTGGCACCCAGAGCATATCTCCTGCCCCTTGCCCCCTGCCCCTGCCCCCAGAGAGACTAACACCCTCTCCAGGTCCTCGAGCCTTACCATGTTGGGACCGTCGCTCAGGGCGTGGTCGGGGTCGGGGTGCACCTCGAAGAAATAGCCGGTGGCACCGAAGGCCTTGGCGGCCAGGGCCATCATCGGGGCGAAACGGCGGTCGCCGGCCGTGGTGCCGTTGCCTGCGCCGGGGCGTTGCACGCTGTGGGTGCAGTCCATCACCACGGTGGGCACGATGGTGAGCATGTCGGCGATGTTGCGGAAATCGACCACCAGGTTGTTGTAGCCGAACATATTGCCGCGCTCGGTGAGCCACACGTCGGTGGCGCCGGCATCGCGTGCTTTCTCTACCGGGTAGCGCATGTCCATGCCGCTGAGAAACTGCGCTTTCTTGATATTCACCACGCGCCCGGTACGTGCGGCAGCCACCAGCAGGTCGGTCTGCCGGCACAGGAAGGCGGGTATCTGCAGCACGTCGGCCACCTGGGCGGCGGGTTCCGCTTGGCTGCTCTCATGAATGTCGGTGAGGATGCGCAGACCGTATTTCGACTTGATGTCGGCGAGCATCTGCAGGCCGCGCTCCAGTCCCGGTCCGCGGAAGGAGTGGATAGAGGTGCGGTTGGCCTTGTCGAACGATGACTTGAAGATGATGTCGATACCGTATTTTTTGTTCAGCCTGACCAATTCCTGTGCTACCGTCTCGAGCAGCGGCATCGATTCGATGACACAGGGTCCGGCGATGAAAATGGGGTTCATGTCGCTCTTTTTTGATTTAAATCATGCAAAGGTACAAGAAATGCAAGAAATGGCAAAAATATTTGTCCCGATTTTACAAAATGCAATACCTTTGCAGCGTTTTCAGATATATAACAAGTATTATTCATTAAAAAAAGAAAGGTAAAAAGATGAAAAAGTTTTTAATGACTATGGTTGTGGCCGTGATGGCTCTCAGTGCAAGTGCACAAGTGTATGTGGGTGGCGGCTTTGGTGTCGCAAGCACCAGTGTTGACGGCGGCGACGACGTGACCACTTACAAATTCGTTCCTGAGATTGGTTATTCGTTCGATAAAGACTGGGCCGTGGGTGTCGCCTTCGGCTGGGAAGGTGCCAACAAGGGTGCCAAGACCGTGTCGGTGAACCCCTACGTGCGTTGGACTTTCGCCCGCTTCAACATGGTGAATGTGTTTGTTGATGGCGGTGTGGAGTATGATCACCTCTATGGCAAAGGTGCCGATACCGATGCTTTCGCCTTCGGTCTGAAACCCGGTGTGGCTGTCAACCTCAACGACAAGCTGAGCTTCGTGGCTCACGTAGGTTTCCTGGGCTACGAGCACGCCAAAAACAACAATAATGATGTCAAGACCGACAGCTGGGGCCTCGACCTCGACGGTCGCAACATCACTTTCGGTCTGTACTACAACTTCTAAGTCCAGGGCTTAGTACAGCCCCGAGCTCAGTACAACGAAATATAACAAACGGTTCACCGATCTTGGTGAACCGTTCTTTTTAGTTTTACTCGTCAACTCCCGAATCATGAATGATGTGCAGGTCGCGCTGCGGGAAGGGGATGGAGATGTTGTTCTTGTTGAGCGTGTTATACACAGTCTCGAGTATCTCGCCGTCGTTGGTGTATTGCGTGCTCACAGGCACCCAGACCAGCAGCTTCAGGTTGACGCTGCTGTCGCCAAACTCGCGCAGCACCACGCGCACCCCACGCTCTTTGTTCACACAGTCCAACTTCATGATGGCATCCTTGAGCAGTTGTTTGCAGCGCTCGATGTCGGTGCCGTAGGCCACGCCCACCTCGAGGATGTCGAGCTCGTAGCCGTGGTTGCGTGTCATGTTCTTATAGTTCTTCGTGAAAAGCTGACTGTTTTGGAAGGCTATCTGCGAACCGTCGATGGCGTCGATCACGGTGCTCACATAACTGATGCTGCTCACCTTGCCGCGCACGCCATCCACCATGATCCAGTCGCCTATCTTGATGCGGCCCGCCATGAGCGAGATGCCGTAGTAGATATTCTCCAGGATGTCTTTCGAGGCAAAACCCAGACCGGTGGACAGACCGCCCGAGATGACCACCAGCCAGGTGAAACTGATGTTGCAGATGGCCAGGCTCACCAGCAGCCAGATGCCCCACACCAGCACCTGAAGCACGTTCTTCGACATCATCATGCGGCTGTCGGCCGACTTGGGGTCGCTCTTCTCAAAGTAATAGCGCAAAAACTGCTTCGTGGTGCGGTTGATAAACGAGAAGATGAACCACAGGATGACCACGGCGGCGATGTTGAGGAAACTCATGCTGAAGTTCTCGGTGTTGATAAACTTATACGAGAAGATACGCCACGTGAGGTCGCTCAGGTTGAACACGTCGGCAGCCCAGTAGATGGCCACCAGCACCGACAGCACACCCATGGTGGGCAGCAGCACACGGTAGAGCAGGTGGTAAAACCACGTCTTGGTGATGGGCTGGTGCTCGATGTCGTGGCGCTCGCCGTACTGGCGCACCCACTGGCTCACGCAGGTGATGGTGAGGATGCACGTCAGCTGCATGATCCACCAGATGAGCACCTGCACGCTCATCAGCGTATAACCCATCCACGAACTGATCACGGCGGCCACGAACACCACAAGCGAGACATAGGCATAAAACACGTCGCTGCGCGGTATGTTCGTGTGGTGGCGCCGTATCACCCACCATTGCCAGAGCATGCACACCAGCAGGATAGGGGGGAAGATGAGGTTCACCAGGTCGTTGGGTATCAGGATGACGCGGAAGGCGATGACGATGAAGCCCACCACGATGAGCGGCAGGTAGATGCGGAAGGCGCTCTTGATCTGCTGGGCGTTGAGGCGCAGCAGCAGCGAGATGAGGATGACACTGAAGAGCCACGCATACTGCATCAGCAGTCCGCTCGCCATGATGAGGAAGTTCTGGCTTGTCGTCAGCCGTGCCACCAGCATGATGAGCGCGAAGGTGATCACCGTGGCGTTCATGATGATGTAGTTGCGCTTGGCCAGGAACCGCTCCGAGCGGAAGCGCTTGGGCAGCAACAGACGGAGAATCAGGAAGTTGAGCGCCACAGCCAGCAGGCCGTAGCCCACCAGCAGTGCGAAGAGGGTGAGGATGATGCGGCTGTCCCATTGCGATTTCACTTTTTGGTAGGGCTCGTACTTCGATGTCACCGTCTCTTTCGTCTGCGACAGTTGTGCCGGCAGGTTGGTCAGAATCTTGATATAGCTCTGTCCGCCGTTGATGAAGATATGGTTTTGTATCTCGTCGTAGCGGCGCTGCGCATAGTCGTTCAGGTTTTTCAGTCGCTCCTCGGTGTCATGGTAGTAGTTGATGTAGTCGCTCATGCTCTGGCGGTTCTCCTCGAGCGTGCGCTTGATGTTGATGGCTAGGGTCAGACACACATTGCGGTCGGTAGAGGCGTGCTCGCTCAGCATGCGGGTGGGCATCTTGCCCAGACTCACCACCAGACTGTCGTAGCGGGCTATCTCCACGTCGTATTTATCCACGATGTCGCGAAACGGTTGTATCGCACTGCGAAACGAGTGATACATCTCTGTGGCCTCGTGGCAGGCATACGACAGGTCGAACACGTAGTCGGGGCGCTGCGAGTAGAGCATCAGCGCGTTTTGGTTGCTCCGCTTTACGATGTTTATCAGTTCGGTGAAGACCATGCGGCGTGCTGTCTTGTTTGTCTCTGACTGTCGTTGCTGGTCCTTGTAGTAATTGGTCAGCTCTTGCCGCAGGATGCTGAGCGTGTTGTCAAGGTCGGCTTCCTTCAATACGCCATGTGCTGGTGCCACGCACAGCAGCATCAGCAGCGCAATGAGGTAGTGTCTGTATCTCATATCGAGTCGTTATCTTGAATTTTCCTGCAAAAATAACGATAATATTACGCAAAACCAAAATATTTGTCTTTTTTTATGTAAAAAATAAGACCCACCCCCCGGCCCCTCCCTTGTAGGGAGGGGAGTAGATAGCGTCGGGGCAAGGGGCAAGGGGCCGGAGATATGTTCGCCGCAATCCCGTTCGGTCGGAACTAACGGTCGGCGGCCCCGTTCCCCCTGTTCGGCCGGATTTGCAATCCGACCGCATGGAGTATCAGCATTTGTAATGCGAAAAGACTTAGGCGGATTGCAAATCCGCCAATTCAGGGGCGGGTGGATTGCAAATGTAAGCGTATGTTTTTATCACTGGTTGACGATGGTATCGACCACGCGCATCACGTCGTTGATGTCGATATCTCCGTCTGCGTTGGCATCGGCTGCCGTATAGTCGAACTGCGTGGGTGTCTGTCCGCAGATGTGTGACACGAGTGCCATCACGTCGTTGATGTCGATATCTCCGTCGCCGTTCACGTCGCCCGGGATGAAGTTTTTCACGGTGAGCGTTGATTTCAGTGATGATGTCTCGAATTGTCTCAAGTCGGGCGTGCTTACTGTCACATTCTTCAGATAGATGGGATAGTCGCCCGTGGCCAGTTCCTCAGAGATGTTGAGTGTGATGCGTGCCACCTCGCCGTCGTTGCCCTCGAAGGTATAGAGCTTGCCCGTGGCGGGGTTCCTGACCATGGTGCCGCAGAGCACTTGCAGCGTGCCGCCGGGCAGTATCGACGCGCTGAAGCTGTTGGTCTTCTGCTTGGTGGTGCGTTCCTGGCTCAGTTCGGCCATGAGGAGTCCGTCGCTGTTGGCAGCCACGCTCACGCCCTCGGGCAGTAGCAGGTTGAACTGATATCCGGCGATGTCGGCCGTGTTCTTCATGCGCACCGAGAGGGTGACCTGTCCGCCGGCCACGCCCTCATGCCGCTCCAGGTAGATGGTGTTGTCGATGAGGCTGTAGTCGGTGTCGGAGCCGGCTGTCTCCACGATCTGGGCGAAGTAGTCGCCGTATTCGGCTGCCCCGTAGTCGGCCTTGGTGCCTCCGATGCCGTTGTTGAGCAGCTCTGTCTGCGCCATGAGTCCGAGCGGGACGGCCAGCGCAAAGAACAGGATTGATAGTTTTTTTTTCTTCATAGGTTTGGGCTATTTTGTTCTTTTGTTAGGAGCCGGCTCAAGGCCGCTTTTGAGAGATTTTTTTAAAAAGGTTAGTTCATAGTGATATCAGATTGCAAAGATAAGGATTTGGATTGAAGACACCAAATATCTGATGAAAAAAGACCCACCCCCGGCCCCTCCCTTGTAGGGAGGGGAGTAGGTAGCGTCGGGGCAAGGGGCAAGGGACAGGAGATATGTTCGCCGCGCAAGTAGGGACAGGGCGTGCCCTGTCCGCCCCTCCGTTCGGTCGGAACCAACGGTCGGCGGCCGAAGGGAAAGCCAATTGCAATCCGACCGCATGGAGTATCAGCATTTGTAATGCGAAAAGATTTAGGCGGATTTCAAATCCGCCAATTCAAATGAGGACGTGTCAAAAATACTTGAATATATCTTCAACAACGGATTCCACGGATTTCACGGATTTGCAACCTGCTGATTATCAGCAATAACAAAAATCTGTGAAATCTGTGGAATCCGTTGTTGATTTCATTTGACACACCCTCACGAAGGCAAACGAGAGTTTTTGACAATAGCCCTCTTGTTTTGAAGT
>CAMVAT010000085.1 GCA_947165505.1 uncultured Prevotellaceae bacterium
CTCCAATCTCAAACCTCCAATCTCAAACCTCCAATCTCAAACCTCCAATCTCAAACCTCCAATCTCAAACCTCCAATCTCAAACCTCCAATCTCAAATCTCAAACCTCAAACCTCAAACCCATCTTATCGGATACCCTATGATTTCGGCTGCGAAGCATTATCTTCGCAGCCGAAATCGTTTTTTTGCTTATTGTTACGATAGGATACTATCAGAATCAAGAAAGACCATGAACAACACAAGTAACCAGAACTCAGAGATACTGGCCGAGAACCGGCGGCGCAACGAGGCCATACATGCCCCGTTCGACCCCGAGACAGGCGAGGGGAGTGTGGGTGAGCGCATCGCAGTGACCATCAGCGACGCCGCCGACACCCCCCGCACCTGGTACCTGCCCCGTGCCATGTGCTGCGATGAGTATGTGGCAGAGGTGATGCGAAGCGGTAGCTTAGAGGCCGCCGAGCGCGCCGTGTCGCCACACTACCATCCGCTGGCACAGGCACGCGAGCGTTTCTGTCGCATCCGCTGCCGTTACGATTTCCCCTATTGGGCTTATAGGTTTGTGAAGATCAAGCCCAAGGCGGGCGGCGAGGATGTGCCCTTGGTGCTCAACCGTCCGCAACGGCGGTTGGTCGAACTCTTTGAGTCGATGCGTGGCGCAGGCACCCCCGTGCGCGTCATTGTGCTCAAGGCACGGCAGTGGGGTGGCTCCACGGTGACGCAGATCTATATGGCGTGGTTGCAGTTGGTGCAGCAGCAGGGACTCAACTCCGTGATCGTGGGGCATGTGAAAATGTCGTCGGCCGAGGTCTGCGGCATGTTCGACAAGATGATGGAGGCGTATCCCGTCGAGATGCTGTATCCCATGGGCCAGATGCCCGACAAGATGCCGCCCAAGATGCGGGGCGACCGCCACACACCGCTGTTGCGGTTGATACCCTCGCGCAACTGCAAGATCAAGGTGGGCAGTGCCGAGACACCCAACTCAGCCCGTGGCGGCGATGCGGCACTGGTGCACTGCACCGAGGTGGCCTTCTGGCGTCGCACCAAGGGCAAGACTCCCGAGGAGATCGTGCGTTCGGCCTGTGCCGGAGCCGCCTATAAGCCCAATACGATGATTGTCTATGAATCGACCGCCAACGGTTCAGGCAATTTTTTCCAGCGCGAGTATGAAGCCGCGGTGCGTGGCACCTCGCAGTTCCGCCCCCTCTTCGTGGCGTGGTGGCAGATAGAGCAGTATGCGCTGCCCTTTGACCAGACCGAGGAGGGTAGGGCAGAGCAGGAAGCCTTTGCCCGGATGCTTTACGAGGGGCGCAACGACGATGTGGCATCAGACGAGCGTTCCGAACCGGGTTGTTATCTGTGGCGCTTATGGCAGATGGGAGCCACGCTCGAAGCCATCCGCTGGTATCGGGTGGCGCGCAGTCAGTATGCCGACCATGGCGACTTCGCCTCGGAATATCCGAGTGATGATGTGGAGGCGTTTAAGCACTCGGGCGCGCATGTGTTTGATGAGCATCTGGTGGCTCGGTTGCGCCCCGCCTGTCATGCGCCGTCATGGAAAGGCGACCTCGCCGCCGCGGCGCGTACCGGGCGTGAAGCCCTCACCGACATCGAGTTCATCGCCTCGCCCTACGGACAGTTGTGGGTGTGGCAACAGCCGGATGAGGAAGCGGAGCACCTCATCGCCGACCGTTATCTCGTGGTGGTGGATATCGGGGGGCGGAGCAGTAAGAGTGATTGGTCGGTCATCTGCGTCATCGACCGTGCTCAGATGGCCGACGGCGGGCAACCGTGCGTCTGCGCGCAGTGGTACGGCCATATCGACATGGACCTGCTGGCATGGAAGGCGGTGCAGGTGGCCCAATACTATCATCATGCGCTGTTGGTGATTGAGAGCAACACACTCGAGACCCACGCCGAGGGACATCTGCTCGAAGGGGGCGACCAGTCGCACTATATCCTCTGCGAGATACGCGACGTGTATGATGCCCTCTATGCCCGGCCCCGCAGTGCGGATGAGATACGCGAGGGCGCCCCCCTGCGTTATGGGTTTCACACCAATGTGCGCACCAAACCCCAGATTATCTCCACCCTTATCGCTGTGGTGCGCGACGGTCTGTACGAGGAGCGCGACGCGCGCTGCCTGGACGAGATGCTCACCTATGAGCGGCGTCTGAACGGCTCGTATGGGGCTGTGGATGGACATCACGACGACCTGTTGATGACCCGTGCCATCGGCCTGCATATCTGCTTCCATGAGATGCCCATGCCCCGCCGCATCGACCGCCACCGCACATTGCCCCGCCGACACACGCCCCGCGGCGGAATGGTGTGGTGAGGAGCCTCCTCCCAGCCCCTCCGAAGGAGGGAAGCGCAGTCACTATAAAATACTATCTCTACGATCGTCACTATAATAAACACTATAAAACTATTTATCAATAAAAAACAATGAAAATCAATGAAAATCAATGAAAAACAACAACACAAGTAATCAAAGCCCCCTCCTTGGGAGGGGGGCAGGGGGAGGCTCTTCTCTCCTTGGGAGGGGGGCAGGGGGAGGCCCTTCTCTCCTTGGGAGGGGGGGAGGGGGAGGCTTCCCAAGGGGAGGCTCCTCCCTCCTCTTGGAGTGCGCCCGCTATTGGCGGGCGATGTCGCAATTCAGGCAGCAGCGCGAGCGGTGCAAGCGCTATACCTACGGCGACCAGTGGAAAGACCGCATCCAGGTGGATGGCCAGTGGATGACCGAAGAGGATTATATCCGCAGCCAAGGCAATGAACCCCTGAAGAACAACCTCATCCGGCGACTGGTGAAAAATGTGCTCGGACATTTCCGCGAGACCGACAAGGGCATGGTCTGCCAACCCCGCGACCCCGATGAACAGGCGCTGGCCAACGTGATGACGAGCGTGTTGCAATACAACCAACAGCTCAACCGTGCCGCCGAGATCAATACACGATGCTTGGAAGAGTTTCTTATCTCGGGTCTTGTGGTGCAACGCAAATCTTACGGCATGCGTCAGGGGCGCACCGACTGTTGGACCGACTGTGTGATGCCCGACCATTTCTTTGTCGATACCCATGCGCACGATTTCCGGGGATGGGATGTGCAATGCGTAGGCGAGTTGCACGACATCCCGTTTGCTGCGCTCTGTCGCGATTTCGCCCGCAGTGCCGACGACTACCGCCGTCTGCGTCAGATCTATGCGCCCGCCGACTACGCCGAGCGTATGGCCGTGGCCTGTCAGCAGTTTGGCGAACCGGCACAGCATCTCGATTTCTACATGCCTCCGGCAGGGCTGTGCCGGGTGGTGGAGGTATGGCGCCGCGAACAGCGTGAGCGGTTGCTCTGCCACGATACGTCAACAGGCGAACTGTATAAGGCCGAGGTGGCCGACTACGACCGCGTGCTGCGGGGGCGAACAGACATCCGCGCCGAGTGGTTCATCGACGATGAGTGGCACTATTATTTTCTCACCCCCTTCGGCGACATCCTCGACGAGGGCGCCACCCCCTATGCACATGGTCAGCATCCCTACGTGTTCAAGGCCTATCCCTTCATCGATGGCGAGATACACTCGTTTGTGGCCGATGTCATCGACCAGCAGCGTTATACCAACCGGCTCATCTCGCTCTACGACTGGGTGATGCGGTCGTCGGCCAAAGGCATCCTCTTGGTGCCCGAGGAGTCGATTCCCGACGGTTATACGCTCGACGACATCGCCGAGGAGTGGGCGCGCTTTAATGGCGTCATTGCCATCCGGGCCCGAGCAGGGTCGGTACTGCCCCAGCAGATATCATCGAATGCCAGCAATATCGGTATCAAGGAACTCTTGCAGACGCAACTCGATTTCTTCGAGGATATATCGGGCGTGTCGGGGGTGCTGCAGGGCAAGCGTGGCGCATCGGTGAGCAGCGGCACCCTCTTCGCCCAGCAGACGCAGAATGCCACCCGGTCGCTCATCGACATCCTCGACACGTTTCGAGGGTTCCTCATCGACGGGGCCTACAAAGACCTGTATAATATCCAGCAGTTTTACGACCGCCGCCGCACGTACAGCATCGCCGGGACCGAAGCGCGCAAGATAGAGTACGACCCCGAGAAGATGCAAGATGTGGAGTTTGATGTGGAGGTGAGGGGAGAAGTTTAGGAGTTTGGACAATAGACATCGTGGTGGCCAGGAGGTAAAAGGCTGTGCGGCCGCAACGATGTGGAAACAAAAAGGAGGGCGGCCGTTTTTGCCGCCCTCCTTTGCTGGATGATCGTGTTTTTGCGTTATTTGCGTTATTTACGTTATTTACGTTATTAACGATATTAACGCTATTTACGATTTTTACTTTTTTACTTTTTTACTTCTTTCCGTCCGTTGCGGATGTAGATGCCCTTCTGTGTGGGGTTCTTCACGCGCATGCCCTGGAGGTTGTAGAGCGGGCTGTCGGTGTCGTTGCTCACGCTGGTGATGGCATGGATGCCGTCAACCTCCTTGATGGTGTACCAGAAAAAGTCGCTCTCGTTGGTCTCGCCGCCGCCGGTGTAGATGCTCTTCACACCGATTTTGTTCCAATCGGCGTAATTGGCCTGATTCAGGTAAACCACGGAACCGCCTTTGTAGATGTCCCAATCGTCGTCGTAGTTATAGGGAATGACCGTCATCTCCTCGGTCAGATTCTCGTAGTCAGCGGGGTCGAACACCAGTTCGGCCACTGTGCCGTTGATGTCGGTGAAGAGCTGGTAGCTCAGTTTGCTGGAGAGCATCGGGTCGCCGTTCACGTCGGTCAGGGGAATGGTGATGTTCGTGGAGACGTATCCATTACTGCTAACTTTGAATGAGGTAATCTCAGGCATGGCCGGTTTGGCCGCCTTTTCGATGATTTTGGTGATGGTCACATTTGAGTACTCATCCATGGCAACGTCTTCTTCGTCAGTCTTGGCGTAAGTCTTATATTCAGCGCAGGTGAACTGGTCTTTCTCGGCGTCGTAGGTGAATTCAGCACCACCGAAAGCAATGTTGTAGCTGCCGAATATCGACTGGTATTCACCGAGGTACCATCCGGGTATGGTCACCTTGCCGTCATTGATCGAGCCTTTCACCCAGGCGTCCTCCATCACGAGGCTGAGTCCTTGGAAATAGACATCGTTGCCGTCGAAGCCCACCTGTACGGGGTGCTGGTCTTCGGCCTCATAGTAGTCGTCTGTGCCGATGAATAAGTATTCTTCAGTGGTCAGGTCGGCGGGCGGAGTGACGAGCGTGGTAGAGTAGTCGAAGTATGTGACGTCGATGCGTGCGATGCGAGCCTGCTTGCCCGATTCGTTGGGCACAGAGAATACAATACTGGTTTCCTGGCCGGTCCAGGTGCCTTTGGCAGCTTCTAACTCATACGTGCCACGGTCGGCCTGAAGCAGCATCTGGTTCTCGTTGCCGGTGAAGTAGAACTCCAGTTTGGCAATCTCCTTTTCAGAGTCGATGCTGAGCGTGTTGCCGGCATAGAGGCGCACCGACGTGCCGCTGTTGTAGTATTTGGGTGTCAGTCCGGTGGTGTTGTCGCCTGCAGCCAGGGTGCCGAAGGTCACATCGGGGTCGATGATAATCTTGGTAATCTCCTGCTGGTTGGCGTAGCCTTGGTCGGCTGCCACCCAAGTGGCGTCGCACGGCATACCGATGACGAGTCCGGGCTCGTAGAGCGAATAGAAATAGATCATGTCTTTGCGCCCGTTGGCGAAGATATAGGTCTGCGAGGTGAACATGTTGCTGGTGGCATCGTAACTGAACACCACTGGCTCTGCCTCCTCTTCGCCGCCCATGAGATAGACGGATGCGGCACTCTCATAATCCTGTCCCACATACTGGATGGGGAAGGTGACGGTGGTCTTGTCTTCGCTGAGCACGCCCTTGATCCATCCCTCGGGCACCTCGGCCAGCAGACCTTGGATATAGACGTCGTTGCCGTCGAATCCCACATTGACCGTGCCTTCCACCTTCTCGCCGTCGTAATCAGTGCCGGTGAAGGGCATTTCCTTGGTCTCCAGACCTTCGGGTACTACGACCATGGCAGGCCGCTCGCCAAGGAACAGGCCAGTGTAATAGTCGATCAGAGAACTGTTAGAGAACGCCAGTTCGTCGTTGTTCAGCAGCAGGTATCCGTCCACCTCGTAGGTGTTGGCCTCGGCATCGTAAACCAGAGTGATGGGAGCCAGCGCGCCAGATGCGTATCCGGCGGCGTAGGCATGTGTGCCGTTCAACTGTCCCGCATAGGTGACGGGGATGGTCACCTCATTGTCAGCGAGGGTGCCTTTGAGCCATACATCGGGCAGGCTGGCGATAAGACCCTGGAAATAGATATCGGTGCCGTCGATGCCCACCTTAGCCTTGCCTGTGACATCGTTGCCATCGGCATCCTTGCCCGAGAGCGGCATGTCGGTCGTGGTGAGACCGTCGGGAGGTGTGACGAGCGTGTAGTCCGGTACGTACTCAGTGAGCACCGTGTTCCACTCGCCGTATCCCTGCCACGATTTGTCATCGGTCCAGTAAATGCCGTAGAAAACATCCTCGCTGGTGCCGTTGAGTGTGAGGGTCTGGCCGTCGAGGGTATAGGTCACCTCGGTGTAGGAGGGATCGACATAATACCATCCTCCATCAGCCGACTCTTCGTATTTGCCTATGGCCGTCATGAGGCAGGCATCGTAGGTCGATACGTAATAGAGATTCTGGTACAGGGGCACGGTGATGGTCTTGCCGTCGTCGCCGAGTGTGCCTTTCACCCACGCTTCGGGAGCGAACTCAGCCACAGGGTTTTTGAAATAGACATCTTTGCCATCGAACACGACGGTGATGGTGCCACTCTGCGTGGTGGTGTACATCTGCTGGTTGCTCTCTATCCAGCAGTCGCCGCTGCGTCTGTAGGTCTTTTGCTCTCCTGCAGGTGTGTCGGTAATGATGGTGTAGTCAGATGCTGCGCGCTGGGTTGCTTTCCATGCGCGTGTCGTCTTCGTGTCGAAGAGGCTTGTCACCTTCTTGGCAGGCTGCGGTGTGATGGTGCGTGCCGCCTTGCGCAGGGGAGCCTGAGCAAAGCTCAGCGTGGCCACCATGACAGCCATCAACATAAGTGTAAATTTTTTCATAAGCTGTTGATTTTGTAGTAATGAATGAAATGTGAGTTTGTAAAATTGCGGCAAAAATACGAATATTTTTTCAAATCGTCAAAAAAACGATGAAAAATATTAAAAACTGTTGCATTTTTGGTCGTTTGGTCGTTTGGTCATTTGGGGGATTGGTCGTTTGAGAGTTGGGGAGTGTGGGGAGTGTGGGAGTTTAGGAGTGTGGGAGTTTGGACAATAGTTGTCGTGATTGGAAGTAGGGACAGGGCGTGCCCTGTCCGCAAGCAGGATGAGCGCCATTCGAATGGCGGACAGGGCACGCCCTGTCCCTACATGGGTGGCGGTTTTTTTTAGCGTCCTCTCAGTTTCCGTGCTTTCTTGTGGTTCTTTTTCACCCCGATGCCCTGTTCGTAGGCATTGGCGAGGGCCTCAATGGCCTTTGGGTCTTTGCGCTTGGCGGCCTGTTCGAGCCAGAAGATATAGGTCTTCAGGTCTTTTGCCATCCCACGCCCGTCGTGAGCGCAGAGTGCCAGGTTGTATTGCGCCTGCGGCATGCCCTGTCGTGCCGCCTCGGTGTACCAGAACACCGCTTTCTTCTCGTCTCTGTCGATGCCGGTGCCCGTCTCAAGACACCATCCCAGGTTGTATTGCGAGTCAGCGTCGTCTTGTGCCGCCGCCTGTCGGAACCACCTCACCGCTTGTTGTTCATCGCGCGTAGTGCCGCGCCCGAAGAGCATGCACACACCGATGCCGTATTGTGCTGCGGGATGTCCCTGCCGGGCCGCCTGCAGAAACCAGTGGGCCGCCAGCGAGTCGTTCTGTTCGATGCCGTCGCCCAGCAGGTAGCAGTTGGCCACGCTGTTCTGTGCCTCGGCGTGTCCCCGTTTGGCAGCCGCGAGATACCACATCGCAGCCAGGCTGACATCTTTTTTCAGTCCCCATCCGCGGTCGTAGCAATAGGCCAACTGGTATTGCGCCGCCGTGTCGCCCTGTTCGGCCAGGTTCATCAGTTCCACCATGTTGACCTGCTGCTGCCGTTGTGCCAGCGCGTCGGGCAGACAGAGTATGGTGGCGAAAAGTGTCAATACGGTTATTTTCTTCATGGCTGCAAAGGTACGATGTTTTTGTCCCGTATTGTATTTTTTCCATAATTTCTTTTCGTTTTTTTTGGATAGTATAAATAAAAGGTGTAATTTTGTACGAAAATCTTAAATCCTAAACCTCAAACCTCAAACCTCAAACCTCAAACCTCAAACCTCAAATCTCAAACCTCAA
>CAMVAT010000086.1 GCA_947165505.1 uncultured Prevotellaceae bacterium
TATGTCGCAGTACGCTGTCCGATGCCAATAAACGGCGCAAGTCCAGCTTCTTTGGCTCCATCTATCGCATGCTTTACAAGCGTTATGCACCTGTTTTATCGGACAGCATGTCGAAAAGAGAGGTTTCTACGAAGCTCTACGTGATGGACTCGACCACGATAAGCCTTTTCTCTCAGATACTTAGGGGCGTTGGGCGCAATCCGAATAATGGAAAGAAAAAAGGTGGAATCAAGGCTCATACCATCATAGAGGAGAGCATCGATCTTCCTGTTTTCGTTGACTATACAGAGGGCATAGTGCATGACCATGAGGTTATGGAGCGCCTGTTCGATCTTCCCTATGGTTCATTCATAACCTTCGACATGGGCTATACCGACTATCAGCTATGGAAACGGCTTGATGAAGCCGGCTACAAGTTTGTCTGTCGCCTGAAGGATAATGCCAAATTCAAAATCATCGAGCAGCGAAAGTGTCCTGAGAAAGACATCATCGCAGACCAGATTATAGAGTTTACGTATGACAAGTATGTCGAGCGTCCCATGACTGACGAGGAACTCAAACATCGTCGTGGCAGAAGGCCCAATTCTGGCATCGTCACCGTGAAGGAGCGTGTGCAAGGAACATACCGCTGTCGCAGGATCGTCAGGCGTACAGATGACGGTAAAGATACCATCCAGTTCGTTACCAACGTGCTTGATCCTGAGGAAATGTCGGCAGAACAATTATGCGAGACGTACCGCAGGCGTTGGAGCATCGAGTCGCTCTTTAAGCGTTTAAAACAGAACTTCCCGCTGAAATACTTCCTTGGCGACAACCGCAATGCCATTGAGATACAGATATGGGTGACCATGATAGCTTACCTCCTGTTGCGAGTTATGCAGACAAAAGCCAAAAGCAAACTAGCCTTCTCGAATATCGTGATGCTTACAAGGGCGACATTGGGCGCGTACATCGACCTCGTTACGCTGCTCAACTGTCCGAAACTCGACTGGAACCTGTTGGAACAACAGCGAGCGAGATGGTTAGCAAGTCAGAATATTCAACAATTGGAACTTTTCCCCACATAGGAGGGGTTACTTTTTGAAGTGAAAACTAAATTTGCCTGTTTAAAGGCAGTTTCAAACGAATATTTATCAATTCCGATTTTTATCGGACAGCAATAAATTTGTTTTAGTATTTGGGGCATTCAGGTTCAAGTTGTTTTTGGGGAAGTCTGCATCGCATATAGTCCGCACAACCTCCGTATCCCTCCACAATCCTGTTTCCCCAATTCGCAATTGACGGCCTTCCAGCCAACAACGATAAAATTGAAAATTATTGTCCATGGTCTGCTTTTTAATTTTGAGGCGCAAAGGTACAACTTTTTTGTCACATAACCAAGAAGCCTCCCCGATTTTCTATCCCCAAAAGCAGAAAACCGCCAAAATATTTGGAACATATTAGATTATTCCCTATCTTTGCACCCAGAAAACGTATGTATAATGAGTAAATCAAGAACAATCACCATAAAGAATCCTTCAAGAAAACTGGAGGAGCACATCCGCAAAATAGGCGTTCAGAAGTATTTGTGGATTGAGAAATTGTGTTCAGACCAAACCGAGCCCACAAAAACTATATACGTCTAATGACAGAAATATATTCCCTGTACTCGGAGAGTGGCGACGAGTACAAACTACAGTTTACAACAGACCGTAGTGGTATCATTGCAGACGACATTTTAGACCAACTGAGCGACCAAGGTATCGAGGTTGTTGAGATAGGTTTGGCTCGTATAAAAGGACAGAACATCACAAGTCATAAGGTACTCCATCAGATTGAAGAGTGTATAGCCAACCTGATGGAGCGAATGCCCAACGTGATACTAAGTTACTTTTGCGATTTCATCCATCTTGTACCAAGTCAGAAAAAGAATATGACTGTTCAGGAGTATCGAAGTAGGATCTTTTCTGCCATGTTTAAAAGATATGTTTCGCAACAGGTTCAACTCGATGTGTGCGATGATGAAATCAAGATAAACGGTGTTACGGAACCTTTCTTCTTCCACGTTATCTACCACAAGCAGCATCAGCATTTTGCTGAGATGATTGCAGAAGGTCATATTAGGGATTTTGGCAAGCCCGAGGAAGATTTATAATAATCATGGCGAACCTATAATAGGGACCCTCCTTAGGACCATCAAGGAGGGTTGGGTAGTTGTGAAATTATTGTTAAACCCACACCTAAACCTTGCGCAATCCAAATAAAAGCTATACCTTTGCACTTGTGTTTTTCATAGTATTAGATTTAAGGTTAACAAAGGTTTGGGGCCACAGCGGTGGCCCTTTTTAATGGAACATCATTTAGTAGGCTGATAAGATATTGATTATCAAATACTTTAAAATATCACGCAGTGATGCGCAATTCCTATTATCTTAGTTTAAAGTTATAAAATAGTTTTCGGTTGTTCGGGAGCCCTCAGTGATGAGCGCCCCCGTTTTTCATTTATACCTTATTTATAATAATAACAAAAAAAAGAAAAATGGAAGTCACGCTGACTTCCGTTTCTCTATTCTCATCTTTGGGGAATTAGCACCCATACCCAGGTGCCTCATGACTGGTCTCATTTAGAGGCAAACGACCTCGTCGCACAACTCACTGACAGCCTTTCGGTGGGTGATGAAAAGCATGGTTTTTTGCGGGTAGGTCTTAAAGAGGCGATGATATAGTTCGCGTTCTGTGGGTTCGTCGAGGGAGCTGCTGATCTCGTCAAGCAGGAGGATGTCGCCACCGTGGAGCAATCCACGGGCAATAGCGATACGCTGAGCCTGGCCCTCGCTGAGCCCGCTGCCCCGTTCACCAAGTTCGGTGTCAAGACCATCGGGCAGATCAAAGACAAAATCGGCACAGGCGGTATGCAGCACTTCGTGCAGTTCGTCTTCGGTGGCATCGGGTTTAGCCAGTTGCAGGTTATAGCGGATGGTGCCGCTCATCAGTGTATTGCCCTGTGGCACGAAACACAATTCACCGCCCATAGCAACTTGTCCGCTGGTAGGCTCGATAAATCCGAGTATCAAGCGGAACAGCGTGGTCTTTCCGATGCCAGTCTCTCCTATAATGGCAGTCTTTGAGCCTGCCTTGAATTCATGAGTGAAGTGTGAAAGTATCTCCCGGTCGCCCTTGGCATAGCGGAAAGAGACATCGTTGAAATTGATGCCTTTAGAACTTGTTTTGCCTGTCCGTGCAACAGTTGGCACTTGCGTTGTCTGTTCCAACTCTTCAAGTCGGTCAATGCTGGCGGTAGCATGTATCACCTCCGGCACCATGTTCAGCAATTGCAGAATGGGTCCCTGGATCATACTTACCAGTTGCAGAAATGAGGTCATTACACCGAAAGTGATCGTGCCGTTACGCAGTCCAATGCCTCCCCACACAAATGCCAGCAGATAGCCAAGTCCGAAGGCACAACCCATAATGAGCCGTGTGATAATAGTAAAACGCATGCGTCGCATCACATTGCCACGAAGTCGCTGCTGCATCGAGTCGAGCCTGTCGGTAACCCACTGCTCTGAGCCTAAGGATCGTAGCACGGCATTATGCTCCATACCTTCCTGCACCTGCATCTGGATGCGGCTCTCGTCCTGTCGGATATCAAGCGTCATGGTGCGCAACCGTCTGGCAATCAGTTTGCCGAAAACGATGGCCAATGGTGTCAGTAACAGCAATGCCCATGCCAGCCGTTCGTCGAACCAGCGCATCAGCAGGAAAGCGCCGCAGAGTTTGATGCCAGTAATCAACATTTCGGGCAGGGTATCAGTCGTGACTTTTGTCACCTGCTCAATGTCCTTGGCCAGTCGCGAGGACACGTCACCCGAGTGCAGTTCGTCGCCCGTGAACAACTGTCTGTGAAACAGACTACCAAAGATGCGGAGGCGCAGGGCGTTCGACTGCCGTACATTTGCTGAGGTTTTCAGCCAATAGCCCACTTGTCTCAACACAACACCGCCCACGACGGTCAGCACCAACAGTTCAACCATCCTCAGCACATCGTCAGCCGTTCCCGTGCGGATGGTCTCGTCAATGAATCGCTTGCTGAACCACACCATCAGCAGTCCGAGCACCACCTGCCCGATGCCCGTCACGATGCGCACCGCCGTATTCCAACGGATGCCACGCGAGTTATACCAGAGCCAGGAGAGATAATGCATGATTAATAATGGTACGATGTTTCATCTTGGAATGTCTCTTAATGATAGAGTCCTATACCTGATGCGGGTGGGTAGCGACGTGATGACGGCCTTACAGAAATTCACCTCCACCCAGAATTCCTCCCAAAAGTCGAAACGCATCAGCTTCAGGTGGCGCGAGCGTCCTTCCATGACTCGCCTCAGTGTGCCGTGCTTCTCTCGTTCTGCATGATGCCCGAAATTACCGCCCGCCATGATCTCGCGCAACATCCACTCGCCGCGATAGCTGTCGGGCGGACAGAGCATCAGGTCCTCGTCGAGATGGAGCACCTCGTGGAGCACCCACATTAGGGCTGAAGCCGTGTATCTGAGTCCGAAGCTGCTGAGATGTGACGCCACCTCCCGTCGGTCTTCTTCTGTCGAATTCTTCAACAGCCAGTAATAGTCGCAGACATGTCGCAGCCCGATGCCGCCAACCAGGAAGTGACGCTGCACATGGGACAGCTGCATCATGAGTGCAAAACGAACTGAGGGGACATTGAACCCTTCATCCACGGGCTGGCACGAGCTGCCAATTTCCTGCTCCAGCCAACGCTGCAGCCGACGGTTGGTAAAGGGATTGAAGTTGCCCGACGAGGGCCGGAAGTGTACTTCCACGATAATATGATCCTTCGTTGGTCGCAGATGGACATGATGGTAGGAGGCCGTGGGCTTTCCATCGACCGATGTTGAACCCAGTTCAGTCACCAGTCCCAATTCCATGAGCAGTGCTACAACGCCCTTCTTTCCACCTTCCACCCAGATGTCGATATCGCCGACTTGTCTCGACAGTTTGTCGGGATAGAGCCGTGCATTGGCCTGGCCTTTCAAGATGGCCGTCTTTCGCCCTTGCTCTGAGAACAACTGTGTCAGCCGTGCTGACTCTTGATTCAACAATTTATTCAAGCCTCGGATCGTCTCTGCCTCGGCCATCCACTTAACCAACAACTCCATAGGCGGCATTTGATCCTTAGAAAGATGTGAGAATGCCGTATAGCATACCCCCATTACCGACTGCTGGCCTGCTATTTTAAAGAGCTCAGACCATTCCTGAGCCGACGGCACGGGCTCAAACGGCTCGCCCGTCATCGCCGTGCGCAAGAGCGCGAGGAATAATTGGTAGTTATGCTCCATCATTCATGATAGTGCTTTATTCAGTTACACCGACTTGCTGCCACTCATTGATGATATCGGCCACGTCGGCTTTGGCCTCGTCGGGCGTGACATCATATTCCTCGCAAAGTCTTTCAGCCAGAGCCTCAATGGTGAAGTCGCCCATCTCCTGAGCCTGTTTCCAGAGCCATGCAGCCGTCTCGTTCAGCGCCAACATCTTTCCGAAGTTGATGGCACCGAGGCCCTCACCGATTATCACACGTTCGCCGCACACCTCGCGCAGCACAAATCCTTTCTTGATTCTCATATTACCTTTTTACCATTTTACCTTCTTATATATTGCTAATAAATATCTTCTCATGGGACGCAGCCAGAACCACATCTTTGCAGCCAGCTTCCGCCACCTGTTATTTATATCATGTGTTCGTTCCTTTGCATCTACCACATGCGTCACCCGGGCCTTGATGTCACTTAGCAGGCAATGCTCCGTACCCATGAGATTACCGTCGCCCATCAGCGTCACACAGTCGTCATCGATTTGAATGATCCGATGCACCACGTAGCGGCGATTCTCCACCCACGCCAGCACCACATCGCCGACATCTATTAATCCCGGTCGTTGCAGGATGACGCTCTCCTTTCCACCGATGATGAACGGCAGCATGCTCTGTCCGTCGACCGGCAGCGTCACACTCACCCCTTCTCTCACCAGCCTTATCGCCTCCTCTATAATATAGTCACTATTACTATTCACTTTTCACTATTCACTTTTCACTTGTGCGCAGCACACTCTTGCCGCCTCTTCATCCGGCAGACATTCCAAATGCCACACCGCCACATTCGATGCTAATGCGTTCTCCGTCTGGTGCAGACCGTCGGCAATCCGTTCGTCCCAGCGCTTGCCGCTGATGCTCGCCATGAGGGCGGTATAAGCTTGCAGTCCACCGAGACGTTCTATCTTGTTATAAGGTGCCTGACTCAGCACCACGATACCTCCCAGGGGATAGCTCACATTGCGATAGCAGGGCGTCTTACCGCTCCACGGCGAGCCATACACCACGGCGGTTTTCCGCTCTATCCTTACCACGGGATTGTCGTCATTCACCAGTTCCGACCCTTCGATATACTTAAGCCACAATCTCGCGTGCGTGCTTTTGCCCGTGCCGCTGGGTCCGAGAAAGAGATATGCCCGCCCCTGATGGCTCACCACAGCGGCATGGAAGAGCGCCGTCTGCTGGTCGGCCGTAGCCAGGGCAAAGAGCACCATCAGGGCATTGTCGATAGCCATCTTCGTGTGCTTGCCGGTGGTGATGAGCCGGCCCTTGCTGTAGTCGGCAGCGCAGATGAGCCAACCGGCCGTTTCCTCCCACCAGCGGTATTCGAAAACGGGCTCACCATCAGCGGTCCTGCCACAGATGATGGTCTGTCCCTCTTCCTCCTGCCGCAGCTCCTCGGTGTAACAGGGGGACGGTTCTTGCGTCCCTTCGGTAGCAAGCGGGCAAAGCCCGAGCGCTTTTGTTACATCGACTTCGAGCGATGTAATGCAAGTGCTATCCCCTTGTATTGCAAACGGCTCATAGTTCGTCATCAGCTTAAAGACCTCTGCCTCTCCGCTGACGCCGATCATATGCCCTGCCACCTTATAATATCTCGTTTCCATCATTTACGGCCACAAAGATACAAAAGAATATCGAGAAAACAAACGTTTTCCCGATAATTCTTTCACTAAAAGATCCGTGTCACAAATTGTCCTGACCCCAGTGTGACAAAACCTATCACCGGGGCCAGGCCCCAGCGATAGGTGAACGAAAAAACGGAAGCCGATTGACTTCCGTTTTCCCTTTTCTTCTTTAAAAAGATCAGAGACATGTTCAACTGTTATAACAAAAGTCCGCTTGTCAACGTCACTACGTCACATCATTACATTTTGAAAAATTGAAAGTATATGCTTGAATGACTCTTAATGGCTCTATATATATTATTAGAATTATATTATATTATAATATAATATAATTTATATATAAGAATAGATGTAATAACGTGGATATAGAAATACAGAAAAGTGACGACGTGACGTAGTAAGGTCGTCGTGGAGTTATCGACCTCTTTGTACTTTTCTTTACAGATATGTAATTCTTTTAAATTCGTTCGCGAGGGGCTCGGAGGAAACCCTGAGTTTGCCCGGAGGAAAGTGGAGGTTTCCTCGGAGGAAAGTCTGACTTTGCTCGGAGGAAACTCTGAGGGCGCTAAAAGGCACTAAAAAAGGCAGCTTTAAGGCTGCCCAAGGTGCTGATAAATAATGTTTACTTCTGACGGAAGAAATGTTCGCCGTTTTAGTTTTGTGAGGTGGCACAATACCGGATCTTCGTTTAATAATGCCTTCAGTTTGAGCCAAGCAGACTGGGGCTGAATGAAGGGAAAATACTGCTGAGCCAACTCGGCTCGACCAAAAGTGAAACGGTTTGAATTGTTGTTTGAGGTCATCTGTTTGTTTTTAAGTTAAACTATTAATTTCACTGCAAAGGTACAAAAAATCCATGAAATAGCCAAAGAAAAACGCAAATAATTTGGCATAACCTTACATAACTTGAAACAAGTTGAAAGAACATGATTCAGAAGATTTTCATACTTTCGTATTTAAAATAAAATTCGTATCTTTGTACCCGCAAACGAGAAGTTCTTGGACAAGCCAAGCGGCAAAGCCGAGCGGCGAGTACGAGTGAAGGGAGATTGAGCAAAGGGCCCAGCGAGATCGAACGGACTTTGAGGGAGCAAAGAGAGAACCAAACCTATTATTGTTAAACTTAAA
>CAMVAT010000087.1 GCA_947165505.1 uncultured Prevotellaceae bacterium
AAGGGATTTAGGGATGGGTTGGAAGCCCTCCCATGGGAGGGTTGGGTGGGGAAAAGAATTGTCAATTGTGAATTCTGAATTGTCAATTGTGAATTGTGAATTGTGAATTCTAAATAGTGAATTGAAAAAAGAGAATAGAGAATTGAAAAAAGGACATGCACGATTGCTGCGGACAGCAGCCATTGCCCTCATGATGCTGTGCGGCATAGATATCACCGGACAGACCGTGTGGGATGCCAAGGACGGGAAGGACACAAAGACCGACCACCCCTGGACCTTCTGGTACTGGATGTACGGAGCCGTGAGCGACGAAGGCATACGCGCCGACCTGCAAGGGATGAAAGACGCGGGCATAGCAGGATTCTACCTCATGCCCATCAAAGACGTGACCGACGGCGCACAGTACGGCGGCACCGCACGACAGTTGTCGGAAGAGTGGTGGCGCCGGATGGACACCGTGTGGCATGTGGCCGACAGCTTAGGCTTAGAGGCCGGCATCCACTTCTCCGACGGCTTCGCCCTGGGCGGCGGTCCGTGGATTACCCCCGAAGAGTCGATGCAACGGGTGGTGTGGAGCGACACCATCATCGAGGGAGGCCGTGGCGCCACAACCTTGCCACTGCCACCCACCAAAGAGGGATATTATGAAGACATCGCGGCGTATGCTATTCCCTGGGGGCAGGGAGCAAAGGGCAAGGGGCTTTCTGGGGGGCAGGGGGCAGGGGGCAAGGGGCTTTCCGGGGGGCAGGGGGCAGGGAGCAGGGTGCAAGAGAATGGCTCTGGGAGGCAAGTAGGGACAGGGCGTGCCCTGTCCGCGAGCAAGAAGACCGATGTTTCCTATGCTGACGAACAGCCTACGGCATCGGTGGAGTTTCCGTTCAGGAGCGCTGAGCCGTGCGACATCATTTTCGAATATGCCGAGCCGTTCACCCTGCGCAGTGTGCAGGTGGTGACGGGCGGCAACAACTACCAGGCGCACCGCTGGCAGGTGTCGGCCTCTGACGACGGAGTGACATACCGCCCTGTGCGCACCATCGAACCCGCCCGGCAGGGTTGGCAAAACACCGACGCCTACGCCACCTATGCCATACCCGCCACCGAGGCACGCTATTTCAAATTCCACTGGACCCCCGTGGGCAGCGACCCCGGCAGCGAAGACATGGATGCCGCCAAGTGGCGGCCCGTGCTCAAGGTGGCTGCACTGAGGCTGAGCAGCCGCGCCGTCATCGACGGCTACGAGGGCAAGTCGGGCGCCGTATGGCGTGTGAGCGAGGCCTTCCCTCTGGCTGCCAGCGACTGTGTGAGGCCGGGCGACATCATCCAGTTGACACTCGATGCCGACGGACAGGTGAAGGACCTGCCCAAAGGTCGCTGGCGCGTGCTCCGCATGGGTCATACCACGACAGGCCACACCAATGCCACGGGCGGCGGAGGGCGCGGACTGGAATGTGATAAATTCTCGCGTGAGGCCATCCGCAAGCAACTGACCCACTGGTTCGGCGCCATCCACGAGCGCGCACCCCGCCAAGTGCTGCGCCGCCTGCATGTAGATAGTTGGGAATGCGGTTCGCAGAACTGGAGCAAGACTTTCGCCGACGAGTTTCTCCGTCGCCGCGGCTACGACCTGCTGCCGTGGTTGCCGCTCTATGCCGGTGTGCCCATCGAGAGCAGCGAGAAGAGCGACGAGGTACTGCGCGACGTGCGCCTGACCATCGCCGAACTCATCAGCGACATCTTCTTCGACGAGGTGGCACAAGCCGCCCGCCGCTATGGCGTGCAACTATCGGCCGAATGTGTCGCCCCTACGATGGTGAGCGACGGACTGCTTCACTACCGCCATGCCGACTACCCGATGGGGGAATTCTGGCTCAACTCGCCCACGCACGATAAGCCCAACGATATGCTCGACGCCATCAGCGGCGCCCATATCTACGGCAAGCGTATCATTCAGGCCGAGGGATTCACCGAGGTGCGAGGCACATGGGACGAGACGCCGGCGCTGCTCAAGCCCCTGCTCGACCGCAACTATTGTCTGGGCATCAATAGCATCGTATTCCATGTAAACACCCATAACCCTTGGACCGACCGCCGCCCCGGCATGACGCTCGACGGCATCGGCACCTTCTTGCAGCGCGACAACACATGGTGGCCCGAGATGCCCGCCTTCACCGGCTACATCCGCCGCACCCAACGGTTGCTGCAATACGGCGACCCCATCGCCGAACTGGCCGTCTATGCGGGCGACGAGGTGCCGCGGCGCGCCCTGCTGCCCGAGATGCTGACCGGCACCCTGCCCGGACTGCTGGGCGACTCGATTTGCGCCCGTGAGGCCGAGCGGATGCGCAACGACGGACAACCGATGGAGACCAGTCCGGTGGGCGTGAGCCACACGAAAAACATGACCAAGGCCGAAGCGTGGGTCAATCCGCTGCACGGCTACAAATACGACACGTTCAACCATGATGTGCTGCGCGGTATGCGTGTAGAGAACCACCGCATCGTGACGCGCGACGGCATGCGCTACAGTGCCATCGTCGTGCCCCCCTCGCACCGTCTGAACCCCAACGGTGTGCTGACGGGGCAGGACCACCTCGACCGTATTGCCGAAGAGGGCGGCACGGTCATCACCGACCCTTGGGTGATAGGCGGCATGCGAGCCGTGGGCATCACCCCCGACGTGGATCTTCCGACTGGCATCGACTACACCCACCGTCATGGCGCCGATGCCGACGTCTATTTCTTCAGCAACCAGACATCGCAGGCTGCCACCTTCACTCCCCGGTGCCGTGCCAGCCAGCGGCCCAACCACTACCTGTACGACCCGCTGACAGACAAGACCTATCAGGGCAGCGACAGCATCACACTCGATGCCTACGGGTCGGTGTTCAGCATCTACAGCGACACGCCCTATACGGGTCAGTTGAGCACACCTTTCATGGCCAAGAAGAGTGAACAGTTGAACGGCCCGTGGTTTCTGCACTTCGAAGAGAACGGATGCGAGAAAGAGATGATGACGCTGCATAGTTGGACGGACGAGCCTGCCCCCGACATCGCCTACTATTCAGGCCACGCCACCTATGAGACCACATTCCGCCACAAGGGCAAGGGACAGACGTGGCTCCACCTGGGCGAGGTGCACGACATCGCCACGGTGTATGTGAACGGCATCGACTGCGGCACCGTATGGACAGCCCCCTATCGGGTTGACATCAGCAAGGCCGTGAAACGGGGCAAGAACACCCTGCGCATACGCGTGGTAAACACATGGGCCAATGCCCTGCTGGGCGCTGACAACGGCACCCCACCCTTCGACGGCATCTGGACCAACGGCAAATACCGCCGGGCCGAAAAGACGCTGTTGCCGGCTGGAATCAGTACGGTGAACATTGAACGTTGAACGTTTCGTTAATACATAAAAAACCAAATAACAACATCATACACATGAAAAAGATATTGATAGCCCTGATGACGGCTGTATGCCTGCAAACGAGTGCTAAGGTAGAGATGCCGAAGATGTTCGGCGATGGCATGGTGCTGCAACGCGAGGCAGCCGTCAACCTATGGGGCACCGCCCGCAAGAACGCCCAAGTAAGCATCACCACGCTGTGGGACGGCAAGACCTATTCGGCAAGAACCGACAAAGACGGCCGGTGGCACCAGACGGTACACACCCCCGAAGCCGGCGGTCCCTACACCATCACACTGAGCGACGGCGAACCGCTGGTGCTGAAAGACATCCTCATCGGCGAGGTGTGGATATGCAGCGGTCAGAGCAACATGGAGATGCAGATGAAGGGGTTTAAAGGCCAGCCCGTGGAAGGAGCCATCAACGACGTGCTGCAGAGCCGCGACGACGACCTTCGCATGTTCACCGTGAAGCGCAACAGCCAGTTCGCCCCCGTCGATACCGTGAACGGCGCCTGGCTGAAGGCCACGCCTGCCACCACGCGCGACTTCAGTGCCACGGCCTATTACTTCGGACGCATGCTGCGCCGGGTGCTCGACGTGCCCGTGGGACTGATCGTAGCCTCGTGGGGCGGCAGTGCGTGCGAGGCATGGATGACCGCCGACTGGCTGCGAGCCTTCCCCGACGCCAAGATACCGCAGACGCCCGACGACATCAAGTCGAAGAACCGCACGCCCACTGTGCTCTACAACGGCATGCTGCATCCGCTCATCGGCTACACCATGCGTGGCGTGATCTGGTATCAGGGCGAGGACAACGTGCCCCGTTACGCCACCTATGCCGACATGCTGAGCACGATGATACGCGGTTGGCGAAGCGAGTGGCAGCAGGGCGACTTCCCCTTCTACTACTGCCAGATAGCCCCCTACGACTACGACCTCATCGACTGGCATGTGAACAGCGCCTTGCTACGCGAGCAGCAGGCTAAGGTGGAGACGATGGTGCCCAACAGCGCCATGGCCGTGCTGATGGACGCCGGACTGGAATACGGCATCCACCCGCGGAAGAAGAATGTGGCAGGCGAGCGTCTGGCGATGCTGGCCCTGAGCAAGACCTACGGCATCGGTGGCATCCCCGAGTTCGCCCGCTACGAGGGGATGGAGATTCAGGGCGACACCGCCGTGGTGCGCTTCGAGCGTTCAAAGGAATGGGTATATTTCGACCGCGGCACAACGAGCCGTCTGTTTGAGATAGCCGGCGACGACCGCGTGTTTTATCCCGCCGACAAAGTATGGATAGAGCGCAACCGCGTGTATGTGAAGAGCAACCAGGTGAAGAAGCCCGTGGCCGTGCGCTATGCCTTCCGCAACTGGGCCGACGGCGACCTCTTCCACGACGGACTGCCCGTGAGTTCATTCCGTACCGACGAATGGGAGGAATAATGTGAGTGCCGACCGCCAGTCGTTTCACATTGACTGAGTATCACACAGTGGCATTTGTGAGGGTCTTATATACCTTCACGTATCTCCCGCTGCGGCTATTGAAATAGATGGCGTTGCCGTCGTGGCTGTAGATGGGATGAGGATGGGCATCCTGTCCGAGCCAGTCGCTGCGATGCTTGCACAAGGGTATCCACTCCAGCCGGCCCTCTTCCCAGTGCGGTACGACTCGAGAAATATATTCACCGTCTTTCCGGTGGGGGTCAGGCCCGTTGTCGGTGCTGTTCTCCCTGACCGCCTTGATGTCGCCGGGGAACTTGAAATAGCCATCGCAACACAGGTTCTGCTGTCGGTCGATGGTGAAATGACCATAGGCATTATAATCGTCGGGAAGGGCAATCTCCCAGTAGCGGCCACTCAGCAACTCATATTTCCCGACCAACGCGGGGCCGTTGGCGTAACCACCATGATAGATGATGGTAGAGCCGTCGGCACTCCACATCTCATGGCATATCCAGTCGGCCGCAGAGCGTACATGACCAGCGGTGTCGCCTAAGGTGTCTGCCCCCTCGCTGCGCACACGGCGGACGCTATCGCTGCGATGGTCGTACAACCAGATGCGGCGGATGCCGCAGTCGGCACATGGCCACTCGTGGTTGAACATGATGACGTCGGGATTGGCGGGGTTGAACTGCACATGGGTGATCCAGCACAGAGGAACCTCTTTCTCGTAGAGAAGAGCGCCCGTGAGCGTGTCATAGACGCAGAGGTAACTGCTCAGCCGCTCCTGCTGCACACGACCGTCGATGTCATACACAGGCCGGCGGTCCAGTCCGTACCCCTCCGTCTCGGGGTCATAGTCGAGCGCCCTCGCGTCGGTCATCGGCACACAGAGCCTCATGCCGTCGCTGCTCACATGTGTGAAGGCCGTCGTCCTGACGTCGGGCACATGGTTGAGCACCACGGGTTTCGCGTCCAAGCCGACCTTGCATATCTGGTCGTCTTGAATGTAGTAGATGACATCGCGTGCGCTGTCCAGGCACACGCTCGCCTTGCCCAGTCCACGGCCCGGCTGTCCATCGAAATAGACATAGCTTTTCAGCGTGCCATGGCGGTTGTCGGTGAGTCGTGTTTCCGCGCCTGTGTTCAAATCCCTCACATATACATTCGGATGGCCGTCGCGGTTGCTGATGACATACAACCTCTGGTCGTCGTTGCTGAGCGACGAACAGGTGAAATACAACAACTGGGTGTCGAAGCCATTCTCTTCGCCTTCGCACCCGCTTACGAGAATCCTTTCTTCAAGCATCGTTATTTCCAATAATGGTGACATCTGATGCAAAAGTACATATTTTTGTGCGTGATAATGAATAAATTTGAAAAAAGTTGTATAATTGAAACAGAAATATGATGAAAATATGGCAGATTATTTTGTATTTTCAACAAAAAATCCATAAATTTGCAGCATCTAACAGTCATTAACAATCAGGCTTAATCATACGGCTCTTAAAAAACAATGCTTATGACATAAACGATACATTAGACACATAGGAAATTGAAGCGTCCGCTTGGCTCTTGTTACCTGAAATTTCGCCAAAATTATTAGTAACATTCTTGAGTAAAAGTTAGGATGCTCACGCCGATGGCGTGGGCTTTTACTCGTATATGAATGTTAAGGCGTTTGGCGACACCTCAGGTAACGTAGACGAAGTAATCAGTCCACGTTTTCTTTTTCTGTCATTTTTTAGGGACTGATAAAGAGAGTTCAACAAATCAACATACTTAAAAAATCTAAGATTATGGCTTTAATCAAAAAAAACACAAAAATCAGCATTCCTTTTCCCATTCGTGTTAAGGAATTCTATGGGAATAGTGGCAATCTTGAAGATGTCATCAACAAATGGCTGGAAGAAAGCTGTGTAGAAGAAGACGAAATTATTGACATCAAAATGTCAAGCTGCCAGTATCGAGAGAATCAAACGAAGACAACAGTCCTTGTCATCTACAAAACAAGACAACACTAACCATTCACAAAAAAACTATGAAGAAAAAAGTATTGACCTTATTGTTCATGGCTTTGTTCCCGATGGCCATGATGGCGTATGACGCAGTGGTGGACGGGATTTATTATGATGTGGCATCAGGGTACGCCACTGTGACCCACGGAGACAATCCTTATACAGGCGAAGTGGACATCCCAGAAAAGATTTTGACTGGAGGAGTGGAATACACAGTGACGAGCATCGGCGAATATGCGTTTCAGAACTGCACCGGCCTGACGAGTGTGACTATCCCCTCGAGCGTGACGAGCATAGGCCATGATGCATATATAGGTGCTTCTGGTTCAACATACATAACATGCAACGCGTTCTCTGGCTGCGACAATTTGGTATGTTTTAAAGTTCGCGTCACCGACAACGCTGATTTTTGCAAAGGTCAAATCGTTGGCATTATTTCTAGTATGGGCAAACCCATTACGTTAATTGACGGTTATGGCAATGAGATTACTGAATTTGATATCCCCGATGGCGTGACGAGCATTGGCGATAATGCGTTCTCTTGTTGCACAGGCCTGACGAGCGTGACTATCCCCTCGAGCGTGACGAGCATAGGTTATTATAGATCTCCTTTCGGACAAAAAAGTTACAATGCGTTCTCTGGCTGCGACAATTTGGCGATTTTTAAAGTACGCGTCACCGACAACGCTGAATTTTGCAACAATCAAATCGTTGGTATTATTTCTAGTATGGGCAAACCCTTTACGTTGGTTGATGGCAATGGCAATGAAATCACGGAATACAATATCCCCGAAGGTGTGACGAGTATCGGTGAAAGGGCGTTCCAAAACTGTACTGGTATAACGAGTGTGAGTATCCCTCAGACTGTGACGAGCATCGGCGAAGGTGCTTTCTCTGGCTGCAACGGCCTGACGAGCGTAATCATCCCTCAGAGTCCGAGTTTTGCCTTTACTTCGTTCTACTGCTGCGAAAATCTGGAGATTTTTAAAGTGCGCATCACTGACAACGCTGAATTCTGCAATAACCAAGTATTGGGTCAGATTAATTCCCAATACAATGTCACATTGATTGATGGTGATGGCAATGAAATCAAGAAATTCAATATTCCCGAGGGCGTTACGAGCATCGGCGATAATGCGTTCTCTCTCTGCTCCGGCCTGACGAGCGTGACCATCCCCGAGGGCGTGACGAGCATCGGCTCT
>CAMVAT010000088.1 GCA_947165505.1 uncultured Prevotellaceae bacterium
GAGTCTCTACGCTCAACTACAGAGAACTGATGAAGAAGAACTATAATACTTATAGTCTTGACAACATGCAGGGCTATGTGGCTGGTTTCAACGGTAACGGCATGTGGGGCTTTGAGGGTTCTTCAGACTATACTGCTGACAACACGCCCAATGGCCTGCTGGTGCTCATCGACGGTGTGCCCCGTGCAGCCAACAATGTACGTCCCGACGAGATTGAGGACATCACCTTCCTGAAAGGCGCACAGGCCGTAGTGCTCTATGGCAGCCGTGCCGCCAAGGGCGTAGTGCTCATCACCACCAAGCGTGGTCATGTGACCGACGGACTGAGCGTGAACGTACGTGCCAACACAGGATGGAATGTAGCCAAGTCGTTCCCCGAGTTCCTGGGTTCGGCTGAGTATATGACACTCTACAACGAGGCCCGTGCCAACGACGGACTCGAGGCACTCTATACACCCGAGGAAATCTACAATACGGCAAGCGGACTGAACCCCTATCGCTATCCTAGCGTAGACTTCTATTCGAAGGACTATGTGAAGAAGGTGTACAACCGTTCGGAGGCTTCTGCCGAAATCGAGGGAGGTAACGATCGTGCCCGCTTCTATGCCAACGTGAGTTACTATCGTCAGGGCGACCTGCTGAACTTCGGTGAGGCCAAGAAAAACTATACCGACCGCTTCAACGTGCGTGGTAACGTGGATATGCGCATCAACAACTACATCAATGCGTATGTGAATGCCAATGCCACCTACTACAACTCGAAATCGGCCAACGGCGCCAACTTCTGGTCGCAGGCCATGACGTTGCGCCCCAACCGTATCAGTCCACTGATTCCGGTCAGCTATCTCGACGAGAATGCACTGGCTGCCAAGACGATTCTCGACAACACCACCAACATCATCAATGGCTGTTTCCTGGGTGGTTCGCAGACTGAGCAGACCAACGTGTTCGCTGATACTTACGCTGCAGGTACCAACACATGGACCAGCCGTCAGTTCCAGTTCGACGCCGGTGTGAACGCCGACCTCAGATCGCTGCTGAAAGGACTGAGTTTCCATGCCATGGTGGGTGTCGACTATGCCACCAGCTACACCTCGGCATTCAACTTCACCTATGCTATCTTCGAGCCTACATGGAGCTCTTACAATGGCAAGGACGTCATCGTGGCCCTGAACAGCCATGGCACGGTTGACAAGAAGTCGGGTTCGCAGAACATCAGCGGCTCTACCGACAACCAGACCATCGCCTTCAATGCCCACTTCGACTATGTGAACACCTTCAACGATGTGCACAACGTGAGCGCCCTGCTCGTGGCCAATGGCTATCAGCAGTCGGTATCGGGCGTATACCACAAGCTGAGCAACGCCAACCTGGGCTTGCAGCTGAGCTACAACTTTGCACATAAATACTTCGCAGAGCTGGCTCTGGCCACACCGTGGTCGGCCCGTCTGCCAGAAGGCCATCGCGCCGGTGTCTCTCCCTCGCTCACGCTGGGCTGGAACATCGCCAAGGAGAGCTTCATGGAAGGCAGCATCTTCGACGACCTGAAGGTCAGCGCAAGCTATAGCGACCTGAAGACCGACCTCGGTATCAGCAATTTCTATATGTACCAGGGTACCTATCAGGATGGTGGCTGGTGGGACTGGAATGGTGAGTCAGGACACTCGGCCGTTCAGTCGAAACGAGGCGGCAACAACGACTTCTCGTTCCTCCACCGCAAAGAACTGTCTGCATCTGTTCATGCCGAGCTGCTCGAGCGTGCCCTGTCGGTAGACGCATCGTTCTTCACCAGCTCGCTCACAGGTGGTGTCATCACCGCCGGCAACCAGATGCCAAGCTACTTCCGCGTGTACTATCCCGAGTCGTCGTTCCTGCCTTACATCAACTTCAATGAGGACCGCCGCACGGGCTTCGACCTGGCAGTCAACTACAAGAAGGACCTGGGCGACTTCGGTTTCAACATCGGAGCCAACCTGACACACTATACCACCAAGGCTACCAAGCGCGACGACGCCAACTATGCCGACGTCTATCAGTATCGTCAGGACAAGCCGCTCGATGCCATCTGGGGTTATGAGTGTCTTGGATTCTTTAAGGATGAGGCCGACGTGGAGAATTCTCCCACGCAGGTGCTTGGCGGTACCATCCGCCCGGGTGACCTGAAATATAAGGACCAGAACAACGACAACGTCATCGACTCGAAAGACCAGGTGAACCTCGGTAAGGGCGGCTGGTATGGCGCTCCCACAACCCTCGGTGTGAATGTGACATTGAAGTACAAGAACTTCACGCTGTTCGTACTCGGTGTTGGCGGCTTTGGCGGCCACGGCATCAAAGGACAGAAGAACGGCAGCGAGGACAACTACTGGTGGATTTCGGGCAACGACAAGTATTCGTCGGTGGTTCGCGACCGTTGGACTCCCGCCACAGCAGCCACAGCCAAGTATCCGCGCCTGACCACTCAGAGCGGTGCCAACAACTTTGCAGTGTCTGACTTCTGGATGTACTCTACTTCTCGTTTCGACCTGGCTAAGGTTCAGCTGACCTACGACTTCCCGAAGTCGATGTTCAACAACTGCTTCGTAAAGGGTCTCTCCGTGTATGCCAGCGGCAACAGCCTGCTCACCCTTGCCAAGGAGCGTGAGCTGCTCGAGCTGAACACAGGCAGCGCGCCTCAGACACGGTTCTACAACCTGGGTGTGAAAGTAGCCTTTTAAATAGTAAAAAAGAAAAAGAGTTATGAATACCAAAAATATCAAATATATCTCACTGTCCCTCTGCCTGGCAGCCTCACTCGTGGCCTGCGACGACCTGTTCGATCCGGCATTGGAGAACAATAAGGATATTACGGAATTTTCCGACCCGTTGTTCGCGCGTGGTCTGATCGACAATGCGTTCCTCGTATTGCCCTACGACGGCTCGTCGGTGAGCGACGTGGCTACCGATGACGCTGTGTCGAACGATAACGATAACAACTACAAGAAGATGGCCACGGGCAGCTGGACATCGGAGATGAACCCTGTCAACCAGTGGGACACCCGCTATCATGCCATTCAGTATTGTAACCTGTTCCTCGAGCATGTTGACGAGGTGAAGTGGTCGTACTCCAGCGAGTCACTCAACCAGATGTTCAAGGACCTCTATAGCGGCAATGCCTATGCGCTGCGCGGACTGCACATGTTCTACCTGCTGCGTGCCCACTGTGGCATGGTCGACGGTCAGCTGATGGGTGTGCCCATCCACCTCACCTCTGAGGACAACACGACCGACTTCAACCAGCCCCGAAACACCTTCAAGGAGTGCATCGACCAGATTATGAGCGACTTCGACGAGGCGCTGAAATACCTGCCTGCTGAGTATGGAGACGTTTCTGCCGGTGCGGTTCCCGCAAAGTATGCACAGATTGGTGCCGACGATGCCGAGTACAACCGTGCTTTCGGTAACAACCAGCGTGGTAAGATTGATGCCAACATCATCAAGGCCTTCAAGGCGCAGGTGGCTATCTTCGCCGCATCGCCTGCATATGCTGAGGCTGGTGCTATGACCTACGAGCAGGCTGCTCAGTATGCTGCCGACTATCTGAAGATTCGTGGTGGCATCAATGCCGTAGACCCAACGGGTTGGAAGTGGTTTGCCAACAAAGACTTCATCAAGAACTATAAGTTCACCGACGACGACCCGCTGGAGATTGTATGGCGTGGCGTGGTAGGCGACGACAACGCAATGGAGTCTAACAACTATCCTCCCTCACTCTACGGAAAGGGACGCATCAATCCCACGCAGAACCTGGTGGATGCCTTCCCCATGGCTAATGGCTATCCTATCACCGCCAGTGCCTCGGGCTACGATGCTGCCAATCCATACGACAACCGTGACCCACGTCTGCGCACCTATATTCTGGTCAATGGCGACCTGATGGGTGTGAACAATACGCCCATCAACACCGCTGCCGACGCCACCACGCTCGATGGTCTGAACCGCGAGAACGGATCGTCGACTGTGACAGGTTACTATCTGCGTAAGCTGTTGCGCGACGACGTGAACCTCAATCCGTCGAGCACCACTAAGCAGCGTCACTTCGGTGCACGCATCCGCAGCACCGAGATTTTCCTCGACTATGCCGAGGCAGCCAATGAGGCCCAGGGTCCGAAGGCCAGCGTGGGTGGTGCAGGCTTCTCTGCCTACGATGTGATCAAGGCTATCCGCCAGCGTGCTGGTGTGGGTGGCGACAACGACCCCTATCTCGAGGAGTGTGCCGCCTCTAAGGAGAAGATGCGTGAGCTCATCCGCAACGAGCGCCGTCTGGAACTGTGCTTCGAGAACCACCGTTTCTGGGATCTGCGTCGTTGGAAGGCCAACCTCAACGAGGGTGCTCGTGGCATGAGCATCACCACATCGGCCAGCGGAGACTACGACTATCGTGGCATCAACGTAGAGAGCCGTGACTATAAAGACTATATGTACTACGGCCCCATCCCCTACAGCGAGATACTGAAGTGGAGCAATCTGCAGCAGAACGAGGGATGGTAATCAATGCAACAATGTAAAATTCTAAAACACTATGAACAAGAAAATAATATATGCGTTCACGCTCCTGCTGTCGGGCATGGCCTTCACAGCATGTGAGAATGGTGACCAAGAGTTCGACGATTTCGAGGGAGGCACAACGGTCTATTTCGCCTATCAGACACCCGTGCGCACCATTGTGCTGGGTGACGATGAGTACGACACTACGCTCGACAAGCAGCATAAGTGTCAGATACAGGCCACCTTCGGCGGATCGTATAATGGCAGCGACGGTTCGGTGCAGATAGCGGTCGACAATTCACTGGTCAACAACCTGACCTTTGCCGACGGCACACCTGTCAAGGCGATGCCCGAGAGCTACTACACCCTGTCGACCACCAACCTGGCCTTCAACGGCACATTCAACGGAAAGACCGACGTGCAGCTCACCGACGCCTTCTTCAACGACCCCGATGCCGTGAAGAATACCTATGTCATTCCTGTGGTGATGACCAGTCAGAGCGGTTTTGACCATATCTTCACCGGAACACTGAAGGATGGCGCCACAGCCGTTCGCACCGATGCCTCTGTATGGGATGTCACACCGAAAGACTATGTGCTCTATTGCGTGAAGTTCCTCAACAAGTATTCTGGCTTCTGGCTCACCAATGGCACTACCAGCACCGACAACATCGAAAAAGCTGGTACTGTGGAGATCAAGACCCGCGGACTGAATCAGTCGGTCTACACCGTTTCGATGGTAGGTAAGGGCGCCGACGGCAAGGACAAGACCTTCACCGCCGACATGCTGCTCACCTTCGACGGCAGCGACAAGTGCACCATCAGCTCGCTCACCGACGGTGTAACCGTCACAGGTAACGGCTCGTGGGGCGACGACTCTGAGAAAAAGTCATGGGGCGACAAAGACCGCGACGGCATGGAGCTGAGCTACTCGGTAGACTTTGGCGGCGGCAACAAGCTGACCAAGCACGAGAAACTGGTATGGCAGCGCAGCGGCGTGAAGTTCGAGGAGTTCTCAGCCACCTACGTGAAATGAAGTGATAATTGACAATTAAGAAATTGATAATTATGATTACAAAGAAAATAAAAGTCTCTGTGTCTCTCTGCATGGCATTGGCCATGGCAGCACTCATCAGCTCGTGTGCCGACCGGTTCGACCAGAGCTATGAGATGGGACGTCCTGATAAGCAGGAGCAATATAGCTATCTGGACAACTATGAGCCTCTGAAGAACTATGTAGACCGCAGCAAGTATCCTAACTTCAAGCTGGGCGTGGGTACCACCGTCAGCGACTACCTGAAGCAGGAACTGGTGTATGGCCTGACCAACTCAAACTTCGACGAGACCGTGGCCGGCAATGCCATGAAGATGGCCTCGTGCGTCAACGAAAAGGGTGAGATGAACTTCTCGTCGGTCACCGACTATGTGAGCATGGCCACCGAGGCCGGACTCTCGGTTTATGGCCACACACTGGCCTGGCACGCCCAGCAGCCCGTGAAGTGGCTCAACAGCCTGTTGAAAGACAAGGAACTCGACATCGACCCAGATGCCCTCATCGAGACCCTCATCTCTTCTTATTCTTACGAGGACAAGCCCGACGGTCCCTTCCCCCACTATCCCATGGGTTGTGAACCGCCCATCGTCAACGGTGCCCTCCACTTCGTGCCCACAGGCAACTGGAGCCAGTTCTTCATCCTGCCCGGTGGCAACAATGCGCTCACTGAGGGTAACTACCTCATCCGCCTCTATATGACTTCCAACAAGGAGGCTGCCGGTGTTCAGCTGACCATCCAGAACGGATGGGGTGGCGATGCTCAGAACATCACCCTGGCTGTGCCCGTCGAGGCTGGCGACAAGGTCTACGAACTGCAGTTGCCCGGTATCACCGCCGCGCCCAGTGCCAACTACGATGTAATCCTGAAGCCTCAGACGGCCGATGCAACCCTCGACGTGAAGAAGATTGAGTTCTATAAACTCGAGAGTCCCGCTGTTGAGGTGGAGCAGGAGGTGAACTTCTACACCTACGAGACTAAACCCGACGGAGCGTTCCCCCACTACCCCATGGGTGCCACACCTCCCATCCAGAACGGTGCCTTGCACTTTGTACCCACAGGCGACTGGAGCCAGTTCTTCGTAGTGCCTGGTGGCGACAACCAGCTCGACGAGGGTGACTATGTATTCTATGTCGACATGGCTTCGGACAAGGCTGCCTCTGGCATTCAGCTCACCGTACAGAACGGTTGGGGCGGCGATGCGCAGAACTTTACTGCTGCTATCCCCGTGGAGGCAGGCCGCAAGACCTATAAGCTCCCCTTCCCGGGACTCACCGGCAGCCCCAGCAAGAACTACGACGTGATTCTGAAGCCACAGACTGCCGATGCTACCCTTGATTTCTACTCGCTGAGAGTGTGCAAGGTGGTGAAACTCAACTCTATCCCTCTCACCGACGAAGAGAAGAAGGACACCCTGACATGGGCCATGGGCCGCTGGATCAAGGGCATGATGGAAGCCTGCGACGGTAAGGTCAAGGCTTGGGATGTGGTCAACGAGGCCATCTCGGGCGGCAATCCCGACAGCGAGGGTGTCTATGCCCTGCAGCACAGCACAGGCTCTGAGGATGACAGCAACAACTTCTACTGGCAAGACTATCTGGGCGACCTCGACTACGTGCGCACAGCCGTGCGCCTGGCTCGTGAGTATGGTCCTCAGGACATCAAACTGTTCATCAACGACTATAACCTCGAGAGCGACTGGGACGGCAACCGCAAGCTGAAGAGCCTCATCAAGTGGATTGAGCGCTGGGAGGCCGATGGTGTGACGAAGATCGACGGTATTGGCTCGCAGATGCACATCTCTTGCTACATGAACCCGCAGACGCAGGAGAGCAAGAAGAATGCCATCGTCGAGATGCTCAAGCTCATGGCTGCCACTGGCAAGCTCGTGCGTATCAGTGAGCTCGACATGGGTCTGGTCGATGCCAATGGCAACAATGTCAACACCTCCGATGTCACCGAGGAGCAGCACCATGCCATGGCAGACCTCTACCAGTTTGTCGTCTCTAAGTATCTCGAGATCATCCCTGCAGCACAGCAGTGGGGCATCTGCCAGTGGGCTGCCACCGACAGTCCCGCTAATAGCGGATGGCGTGCCAACTGTCCTATCGGACTGTGGGATTTGAACTACTACCGCAAGCACACCTATGCCGGCTTTGCCGACGGTCTGAGCGGTAAGTAAACGCATTATCCTTTGCACAGGGTAATTTTTAGAACTTTACATGTGTCGGAGCCTGAGTCTGTGAAGATTCGGGCTCTTT
>CAMVAT010000089.1 GCA_947165505.1 uncultured Prevotellaceae bacterium
TTTTCAACAAAAATACCTAACTTTGTGGCAAACTATCTATCAAATCATTAAAAACACATCGTAATTAGTATGGAAAACAATGCTCAGCTGATTGCTCAGTGCGAGGCACTGGCTAAGCAGTGGCTTACTCCGGCCTTTGACGAGGAGACACGTAAGGAAGTTCAGGCTATGCTCGACAATCCCGACAAAACAGACTTGATCGACGCTTTCTACCAGAACCTGGAGTTTGGTACTGGTGGTCTCCGCGGCATCATGGGGGCTGGCACCAACCGCATGAATAAATATATCGTGGGCATGGCCACACAAGGATTTGCCAACTATATCCTCAAGGCGTTCCCAGGACGTAAAGACCTCGCCGTGGTCGTAGGTCACGACTGCCGCAACAACGGACGGATGTTCGCCGAAAGCGTGGCCGACATCTTCTCGGCAAATGGCATCAAGGTGTATCTCTTCGAGAGCCTGAGGCCTACACCCGAAATATCGTTCGCCATCCGTCAGCTCGGCGCTCAGGCGGGTGTCAACGTCACGGCTTCGCACAACCCTAAAGAGTACAATGGCTATAAGGCTTACTGGGAAGACGGCGCACAGGTGCTCGCACCACACGATAAGGGCATCATCGACGAGGTGAACAAAGTGAAAATCGAGGACGTGAAGTTCGACGGCAACAAAGAGCTCATCGAGATCATCGGTGGCGAGATGGACTGGGACTACCTGCAGGCTGTCAAAGAGGCAATGGTCGATCAGGATGTCATCCTGCGACACAAAGACCTGAACATCGTCTATTCGCCCATGCACGGCACCGGACGGGTCATCATTCCCGAGGCTCTGCGCTCTTGGGGCTTCCAGAATATACATGTGGTGCCCGAGCAGATGGTCATCGACGGCAACTTCCCCACAGTGGTGAGCCCCAACCCCGAGAATGCCGAGGCAATGACGCTGGGCATGAAGCTCGGCACGCGCCTGAATGCCGACCTGGTCATCGCCAGCGACCCCGACGCCGACCGGCTCGCTATCGTATGCCGCAATGCCAAGGGTGAGTGGGAAATCCTCAACGGCAACCAGACTTGCATGATGTTCTGCTGGTATATCATCGAGAATAAGAAGAAGCTCGGTCAACTCAAGGGCAATGAGTTCCTCGTCAAGACGATCGTGACCACCGAGGTCATCGCCGAGATCGCTAAAAAGAACGGCGTGGAACTGCGCGACTGCTACACAGGTTTCAAGTGGATTGCCAACGAGATTCGTATCAGCGAGGGCAAAAAGAAATATATCGGTGGCGGTGAGGAAAGCTTCGGATTCCTGCCGTTTGATAAGGTGCGCGACAAGGATTCACCAGCATCTATCTGCCTCATCTGCGAAATCGCTGCCTGGGCGAAGGATAATAACATGACGCTCTACGACCTGCTCATGAATATCTATGCACAGTACGGATTCTCGCGCGAGATGACAATCAATGTGGTACGTCCGGGTAAGACGGGTGCCGACGAGATCAAACAGATGATGACCAACTTCCGTGAGAACCCGCCCACGGAGCTCGGCGGTTCGAAGATCTGCCTCTGGAAGGATTATAAGACGCTTGAGGCTCGCGACGCACAGGGCAATGTGACGAAACTCAATATGCCCGACACCAGCAACGTGCTGCAGTGGTTCTGCGAGGATGGCACCAAGGTGAGTGTGCGTCCCTCGGGCACGGAGCCGAAGATTAAGTTCTACACCGAGGTCAAAGATCCTTCGTTCAAGTGCGCCGGATGCTACGAGCGCTGCATGGCTGCCGCTGCCGAGAAGATCGAAGCCATCAAGAAGAGCCTCAATCTGTAATCCCCAAGGGCGTCAGCCAGTTCCCCCTCCCTTCAAGGGGAGGGGCTCGGGGTGGGGTCTGTAATATCCACAAGCACCCTCTAATATGAAAAAAGAGTTAAGACTGCTGTCTTAACTCTTTTTTATGTTTCTGTCAGAAAAACCTCTGGCTTAGTAAGCAAACAGCGGATAGTTTTTCATCGTCTCGTTCACGCGCTGGCGCACGGATGCTATCACTTCCTCATTCTCGGGATCGTTTAGCACCTCTTCTATCAGTTCGGCTATCAGCACCATCATGTCTTCTTTCGCACCACGGGTGGTGATGGCGGGCGTTCCTAAACGGATGCCGCTGGTCTGGAAGGCGCTGCGGGTGTCGAAGGGAACCATGTTCTTGTTCACGGTGATGTCGGCTGCCACCAGGGCGTTTTCTGCCACTTTACCGGTCAAATCGGGATATTTGTCGCGCAGGTCAACAAGCATCGAGTGGTTGTCTGTGCCGCCGCTCACAATGGTGAAACCGCGCTTCACCAGTTCCTCGGCCAGTTTCTTGGCGTTCTTCTGCACTTGGGTCGCCCACTCCTTGAATTCGGGCTGCAAGGCCTCGCCGAAAGCCACGGCCTTAGCTGCGATGACGTGCTCCAGCGGACCGCCCTGCTGGCCGGGGAAGACGGCTGAGTTGAGCAACTGGCTCATCATCTTCACGGCTCCCTTTGGTGTCTTCAGACCCCAGGGATTCTCAAAGTCTTTGCCCATCAGGATGATGCCGCCACGTGGACCACGAAGGGTCTTATGGGTGGTAGAGGTGACGATGTGGGCGTATTTCACGGGGTTGTCGAGCAGACCGGCGGCTATCAGACCGGCGGGGTGGGCCATGTCTATCATCAGCAGGGCACCTACCTTGTCGGCTATCTCGCGCATGCGCTTGTAGTCCCACTCACGGCTGTAGGCACTGCCACCACCTATAATCAGCTTGGGCTTGTGCTCTAAGGCCAACTGTTCCATCTCGTCGTAATCTACACGGCCGGTCTCTTTGTTCAGGTTATAACCCACGGGCTTGTAAAGAATGCCAGAGGTGTTGACCAGCGATCCGTGCGATAGGTGACCGCCATGGGCCAGGTTCAAACCCATGAAGGTGTCACCGGGCTGGAGCACGGCTAGCAGCACGGCGGCATTGGCCTGGGCACCCGAGTGGGGCTGCACGTTGGCATACTCGGCGTCGAACAGTTTTTTCACGCGCTCGATGGCCAAGGTTTCTACTTGGTCCACTACGCCGCAACCACCATAGTAACGCTTGCCGGGATAGCCCTCAGCGTATTTGTTGGTCAGATACGATCCCATGGCTTCCATCACCTGGTCACTCACAAAATTCTCTGAGGCAATCAGCTCCATGCCCTTCAGTTGGCGTTGATGCTCTTGCTCAATCAATTCAAAAATCTCTTGGTCTCTTTTCATAAATATAGTGTAAAGATTTTATCTTCAATAAACCTCAAATCTCAAATCTCAAACCTCAAACCTCAAACCTCAAACCTCAAACCAACTCCACCTTCCCCATGTCCTGCTCCTTGTCGCAGTAGTGGCACTTCACGATGCCCCGGACCTTGTCTTCCACCGTGAACACCGTTTCCATCGGCTCGTTGTTGGTCACGCACTTCGGGTTGTTGCACTTGATGATACCACGCAACTCATCGGGGGTCTCCACGGTCTTTTTCTCCACCACTTCGTAGTCGCGGATGATGTTGAGCACTACGTTGGGGGCTACTACCGACAGGCGTGAAATCTCGTCGTCGGTGAAAAACTTGTCGCTGACCTTGATGATGCCTTTCTGACCGACTTTCAGCGAGGGGTAATTGTAACCGATGGTCACAGGATTCTTCTCGTCTTGCAGGCCCAGCAGGTTCACTACGTGAAATGTGCGGTTAGCGGGGATATGGTCTATCACAGTGCCTCTCTCGATGGCGGCTACCAGTCTTTCTTTCTTGTTCATCACTCGATAATGGTTGTGTCGTTCTTAATATCTTCCAATGTGATGCCAAGCACATCACAGATGATGGCCTCACGGGCGTATAAGCCGTTCTGGGCTTGCTGGATATAATAGGCGTGCGGGTCTTCGTCCACATCGTAGGCGATCTCATTCACACGGGGCAGTGGGTGCAGGATTTTCATGTTGGGCTTCGTGTTCTTGAGCATGTCGCGGCGTAATATATATACATTCTTCACACGCTCATATTCCATCAGGTCAGAGAAACGCTCTTTCTGCACTCGGGTCATATAAATGATGTCGGCATCGGCTATCACTTTCTCCGTAAAACTGGTATGCTCCTGATATTTAATGCCCTGCTCCTTGCAGTATAGCTTATATTCATTGGGCATGGCCAGTTCCTTGGGGGCGATGAAGTGGAATGTGGGACTGAAATGGCGCATGGCCATGATCAGGGAGTGTACCGTGCGACCGTATTTCAAGTCGCCAACCAAGTAGATGTTCAGATTCTCTAACGTTCCTTGCGTCTGATAAATCGTATAGAGGTCGAGCATACATTGCGAGGGGTGCTGGTGGGCTCCGTCGCCGGCGTTGATGATAGGAATGGGGGCTATCTCGCTCGCATACTGGGCGGCTCCCTCGATATAATGGCGCATCGCTATCACGTCGGCATAGTTGGATACCATCAGGATGGTGTCTTTCAGCGTCTCGCCCTTCGATACACTCGATGCTTTCGCATCACTGAAACCAATCACACGGGCACCAAGACGGTTGGCGGCTGTCTCAAAACTCAGACGCGTGCGCGTAGAGGGCTCGTAAAATAAGGTCGCTACAACCTTGCCTTTCAACAACTCACGGTTGGGATGACGCTCAAACTCTTGAGCCATCTCTATCATATAGAGTATCTTCTCACGTGACATGTCGGCAAAAGTGACAAAATCGTGCTTTTTCTTTGACATAGAGGTTGGATGTTTGAAAATCGCCTGCGAAGTTACGCAATATTTTTAATTTATTTGGTATATTTCCCAAGAAAAGTTGTAACTTTGCACCAAATTTAGTAATTCGTGACACTTTCATACGTATGAGACGCATTTTTATACGAGTATTGTGGTGGTTCCTTGGTTCCTCGGTCGTATTGGCAACGGTAGGATTCGTGGCCATCTGGAATGGATGGATCGGCTATATGCCCGACATCGAGTCATTACAAAACCCTATCAGCAGATATCCTTCTCTTGTCTATTCGGCTGATGGTAAACTCATGGGCACTTTCGCCACTCTGAGAGAGAAAGGAATGCCCGTCAGCTACAATAATATCTCTACGCATCTCATACATGCGCTCATCGCTACCGAGGATGAACGCTTCTATGAGCACTCGGGGGTTGATTTCATCGCTTTGTCCAGAGCCATCCTCAAAAGAGGTGTCATGGGAAATGAAAGCGCCGGAGGCGGATCGACCATCACACAGCAACTGGCTAAACAACTGTATTCCGAACGGGCCCACTCTACCATGGAGAGAGCGCTGCAGAAACCTATCGAATGGGTGATTGCCGTAAAACTCGAGAAGTATTACACCAAGGAGGAGATCATCACGATGTATCTCAATTACTTCGATTTCCTCAATAATGCCGTGGGTATCAAAACGGCGGCTAACACCTATTTTAATAAAGAACCGAAGTCGCTCTCAATCACTGAGGCGGCTACGCTCGTCGGACTCTGCAAAAACCCCGCTTATTACAATCCTTTCAAGTTCCAAGACAGATGCAGGGAACGGAGAAATGTGGTGCTCACACAGATGAATAAAATGGGGTATATCTCTGCGGCCGAATTGGAAAGGTTGAAAAACGAACCGCTCAATGTGAAAAGGCCTGACCCGACCATCAAAAATACGGCGCAAGTGGGCATCGCTCCCTATTTCAGAGATTATATCAGACAATACATGATGGCCGAAAAACCTGACAGGAAAAACTATCCTGACTGGAAAAAGGTGCAGTTCCATCTTGATTCTATCGCGTGGGAGGAAGACCCTCTCTACGGATGGTGCAACAAAAACCTGAAAAGAAACGGTCACCCGTACAACCTCAATACCGACGGTCTGCGCATCTTCACGACGGTCGATTCGCGGATGCAGAGATATGCCGAAGAGGCGGTCAGAGAGCACCTCTCACAGACACTGCAACCCGTGTTCGACGCACAGACCAGGGGCAATCCTCGCGGACCGTTCTCTACCAGAATGTCTAAAGAGGATTACGAAAGGGTGATGAACAGGGCCATCAGGCAGAGTCAGCGATACCAAGTGCTGAAGGCGGCCGGGGCTGATGAAGAGCAAATCAGGAAGTCGTTCAATACTCCCGTCAAAATGATTGTGTTCTCATACAAAGGGGATGTCGAGAAGGTGATGACCCCGATGGACTCAATCAAATATTACAAGCAGTTCCTCAGAGCCGGACTCGTCAGCATCGACCCCAAAACGGGGGCGGTCAAGGCTTACGTCGGCGGACCTAATTATGAGTATTTCCAATACGATATGGCGATGGTCGGACGCCGGCAAGTGGGTTCGACGATGAAACCCTATCTCTACTCGCTGGCTATACAGAACGGATATAACCCTTGCGACAAAATCCCGAACCGTATGAAAAGGTATGGTAACTGGATGCCGAAGGGTGGGGGAGGACTTGGCAACGGGGCCATCGTGACGCTTAAACAAGGGTTGGCACACTCTAGCAACTGGTGCTCGGCTCACCTCATCGAGAAGTTTACACCGCAGTCGCTGGTCGATCTGTTGCATAAATATGGACTGAACAATCCTAATATCCAGCCGAATATGGCTCTGTGTCTCGGACCTTGCGAGGTGACGATAGGCGAGATGGTCAGCGGCTATTCTACCTTTGCCAACAAGGGCATCAGGTCGGCACCACTGATGGTGACACGTATCGAGGATAGCGACGGACACGTGCTGGCTAATTTTCAACCGCGACACAACGAGGTCATCAGCGAGGAAAGCTCATACAAGATGCTGACGCTGTTGAAAGGCGTGGTTGAAAGAGGTACGGGCCGAAGGGTAAGAGGCTTCGGCATTTCTGCCGAGATGGGCGGAAAGACGGGTACGACCAACTCAAATGCCGACGCATGGTTCATGGGAGTCACACCAGAACTCGTCAATGGCGTATGGGTCGGCGGTGAAGACCGAGATATCCACTTCGTATCTACTGGTATCGGACAGGGAGCGGCGGCGGCTCTGCCTATTTGGGGGCGTTATATGCGCAAAGTCTATTCGGATGCAAGTCTGAATTACAGTCAAAGTGCTAAATTCGATGTGCCCAAAGGGTTTGACCCGTGCGATGATGATGTCATTTCGCCGCAAGACGACATCGGAGACGTATATGAATAATCACCGACACACTTCGAGGGGCAAGGTCTTTTACCTTGTCCCTCTTTATTATATATTATCTCTTTATAATATATTATAAGGTGTCGCTTCCTTCCCCTACATTTATAATGTCTATCGTGTCTGCCGTTTCTGTCGTGTCTGCTGTTTCTCTCGTTCTTATCGTTCCTCTCGTTACTGCCGTTCCTATCGTTTCTCTCGTGTTTTTCCCGTCTATCCTGCCTCTATCTCCCCCAAACTCTTGACCTTTGTCAAGAAACCCGAAAACTTTCATCTTTTCCTGAAAAAATACCCTGTAAAATTTGCGTGGTTGGAAAAATGCCCGTAACTTTGCATCCGCTTTCGAGAAAAATCGCAGGGCGCGAGCAAATCAAACCTTGCTGAGCGGGAGCGCGAGAGAAAGAGTTCTTTGAAAGGATTACATACAAGACAGAGAAGTAGTACAAGAAG
>CAMVAT010000090.1 GCA_947165505.1 uncultured Prevotellaceae bacterium
GTTGTACCTCTTGCGAAGAGGTTTAACAACAGTCTGAATGACCAGTTATACAATAACTATTTAAAAATCAAGACATTAACCCGTGAGGGCGTATTAATATAATTGTAAATATTTATTATTTTAGTTTTACAGAAAAGGCACTAAGTCGTGAGATTACGAGTGCCCATTTTTCTTAACACTTCTGACCTTAGCAAAAACTAACAATAGGCGCCTTTTCCCGCTCTCGCTGCTGGTTTTGGTTCCGTCTCTGTCAACGCCGCTATATTGTTATCTATCAGACCTGCCCCCCATGAGACTAAGAGGCTAAAAGAATTTACACCTTATTATAAGGCGCATAGAAAGAATCAAAACATAAAATAAATATTATTTTACAATGAAAAAACTATTACTGTTATTGATGTGCGTCCTCACCGCCGTAGGCGTGAGGGCCGAAAAGACGTATTTCGGTACGGACGATGGCAGCTGGTATGAGATCGAAGACGGCGTTTGCACGGTCTATCTCAATGCCGTAGGCGATATGTCCGATATCACTGCCGGAAGCCAACCCTGGGCAGGTACAGACGTGACGACGCTGGCCGTTACCATGAGTTCTTCTTACGACATCGCCGCTGCCAACACCAGTGGCGAGTGGGACAAGCTCATGCAGGGTGTGCAAGATAAGGATTTGGTCGATTTCAGCAGCCTCAACGCTACGCAGGCCACAGCCTTGCAGTCTAACATCCCCACCGAATGGGGGTTCGCCAGCGGGTATATCCTTCCCCCGTCGAGCTCTGTCGATGATTTTTCTTCGCTGATTACTTCCACCAGCCCCAAGACACTGTCGCTCTATCGGTCGGCCGACAACGGCATGACACTCGATGTGGCCACGGCCAGCAACTCAAATATCGACCTGATCAACTATCGCGAATATACCGACGATGCCATCACATCACTCAACGTGACAGGCTATGGCAACGGCATAGGTACCAATATCATCTCGCAGATCAACAGTTTCGACGGACTGAAAAACCTCAGTCTCTCGGGCACCGTCTATGCCAGCGAAACCAACATCACCCTCGATAACGACGACCTCGTGACGCTCGACATCTCCGGACTCGAGCCCACTACCGACAACACTTCTATGGATGTCTCGGGTTGCGATGCACTGACCACCATCGTGGCCAAGGGCATGGACGAGCACTTCGATGCCCTGACCGTGGGCGAGAGCGTCACCGCCATCTATGTGGATGACAAGACCAACCCCGGCTTCACCGTCAGTCCCACAACAGCCACTGCACTGCTTAAAAGCGGTGCCTCGACTAACTATGCGGATGCCTCATACCACCTTGTTAATAATAATACCACCGAGATTGGCGACCAAATCAGATGGGAATGGGGTGGCAACAGCAAAAAGATTGCCACACTCGAGGTGACCCCCGGCTCACTGCAGCAGGCGGTGACCGAGATGCTCAACTCGGGTAACTCCTTCAGCCGTGTATATATCAAGGGCGCACTCAACGCTTCCGACATGGCTGCCCTCTCGCAGATACAGGCCGACGCGCTCATCATGGACGAGGTGACACTCATCGAGACAAGCACCACATCATCGATCCTCTCGCAGGTGGTCAACCCCTATGTGCACGAACTGGTATTGCCCGCAGGATCCAAACGCGACAACAGCGCCTCGGCTCCCGGCATCGTCAATGCCACCACACTGGCTGGGTTCACCAGCCTCTACTCGGCTGTTTCTCGCGAAGTTGTTTCCTCAACCAACTATAGCGTCACGGCATACGTGAAAGAGGAAGGCTCGCTCAAAAGCACCGTACAACTGCTGAATAGTGAAGTGACCAACAGCGAACACACCACAGAGTTAGGATGGGGTTACAGACGCACGGTAGATGATGTTACGTTTATTGATACTGGCAATGCATATACCCAGTATGTCAAGGAGATTGTCATCTCTGGCCATGTGAACGCTTATGACCTGGCTGGTGAGGCTAAACTGAAAGACGGACATGTGTCGTATTCCACCGAACCCACCGAGCAGACACGTGGCGTGCAAGAGGGAGCAACAACGTATGGCGCATTCAATGGCATGGGATCTCTGGTGACACTCGACCTGCGTGATGCTGAGTTCAGCCATATCAACGACTTCACGCTGGGCAAACTGGGCTGTATCTCTCAGACTACTACCAAATACATCACCATCCCCCAGATGGCTTCTGTCACTGAGATACCGAGAGAGTTCCTGCTTTGCGCAAATGGTTCTTACAACGGCGTGGCCGAAATTTGTATCCCGTCTAACATCCAGAAGATCGGTACATACGCCTTCAACCACCTGTTCCACATCTGGACCACCGCCGCTGAGGGCGATATCGCCGGCACCATGTACGACAATGGTGTGTATGACTACAACAATGACGACACGCTCTATGGCTATACCGAAGTGAATATCGACCTGAAGGCGGCTTCTGACAGCAGGCAGCCCCGCTACGGCACGTCGTTCACTTTCTCGAGCAACCTGAAACTCATCGAGAGCTATGCGTTCTTCGACTCCAATGCCAATGTCAAAGATGTATATGTACTCTCAGAGGAGGCTCCCGAATGTCATGTCGATGCCTTCACCAACCAGATGTACTTCGGTATCAACGGTTTCACAAATGAAGTGGTCGATGGCATCATCGCACGCGAGAGTTATGTGAACAGCGGCAAATGGATCACTATGCTCCACTATCCGCGCAACACCACGACTCCTAACATCCAGCGCTATACCGACCCCACACGTAAATACTCTATCGCCTCGACGCTCATCGACAGTAGGGGTAACAACGTCAACCTGCCCACGCAGTCGGAGTTCAATGCGGCTTTCAAGCAGGGTACCACCGGCTACCTGTGGGGTGCCTGGGACCCGACACTGGAATGGGGTATGATGAGAAATGGTATCAACAAAATTCTCTTGGTATGGAGTGAAGCTGACCAGAAGGCTGCTAACGATTATGTTTCGGGTAAAGTGGTCGGAGAGGCTGGATGGGCCAATAGAGCTAACATCGCCAACAACCCCGACGTGTCGTTCTACGACCTCACACAAGACGGACAGAATGGCGCATCCGCACCCACCAACGTGACTCCTTATTACAATGTGATATGGGAAGGCAAACAGCTCTACCCGGCTCCCGGCATGGAATATATCTACGATTTGGCTTCGAATGGCGAATATTACTATAACATGGCAACAGGAGAATATGAGCAGTGGACAGCTGCCGCTGGCGAGGTTCCTCGTTATAACCGACGCGTTGGGCAGGTTCCCACTGGTGAATACACCACTGAGTGCGACGATGCAAAATATGTGCGCGACGAAAACTATGTGGAAAACGCCGCGGGCAAATTTGTCAGAACAATGACTTTAGTACCCAATGGCAGCAAGTATGTACAGGACTATGAATGGCAGGCTGCCGATTATGACGCTGCTTATACTGGAACGTATTATTATATTGATGAAGGGTATCAATATGAAAGTGCACCATGGGGCCAGGAGAACGATTACTATCAGGCTGTATATGGTTATACTGCAATCGATGCTTGGGAAAATGGATGCTATAAGTTAGGAGATGATAACAATTATTACCAATCTTATCACGCTGGTGATGTTGGATCAGATGGAAAATTTTACAAGCGAGAGATAGTTGGCTATCAGAAATATGATGGCAATTCCAGCAACTGGCCTACATATAAGTATTACAACAACGGTTATAAAGTCGTTTCCGACCCGTCAACCGCTACCGTACAGCTCTATATCAAGAACTATTTAGGTACATATCGTGAGGCGACATCCGCTGATGCTGCCGACGAGCCTCGCTACGACATCACCTGGGGCGAATATGCCACATACGTAGAAGGCACCAATTACGGCACCTACGGCACCAACTATATGCGCTACAACATCGAATACAGCTACCGCTTGTTCGACGCTTCAAAAGATGCTGCAGACGCCACACGCTACTGCCCTCTTTACGAAACTCGTGAATTGCAGCAAGTGAAACAGAACGACTACCGCGGCTGGCACCAGTTTGTGCTCACAGGCTATGCCGACCCCACCACCGATATCATCATCAATCACCGCTCTTACATTACCGACAACGACTGGTGGACCATCTGCCTGCCCTACGACCTCAACTACAAGGAGATGATGCTCTTCTACGGTGACCCGCAGACAGGCAAGATACCTTATCTGGCTCTGCTCACCAACGTGGTGCGCGACCTGGGCGAACAGACCATCACACTCAACTTCTCTGAGAACCTGATGACACATAAGGCCTATCGCACCAACGGTGTGTGGACCGTCACCAACGAGGCTCCTAGCACGGATGCGCGTGCCGGCGAAGGACAGAACGTGAATACAGTGGGCAACGACATCGTGCTCCATGCCGGTGTGCCTTACCTCATCCGTCCTAACCGTATCGCACAGGCTGGCAGTTCATTCTCCACTCAGTTCGATATCTACGGACAGGAGAATGTCAACCAATCGCTCTCTGAAGGACGTGTCACGGCTACTAATGTGGATTATCCGCTGCTCTATAGGAAGATGGAAACAGCAAATGAATTAGGTAGCTACGATGCCATGGCTCTCGTTGAGAAAGGTATCTACACCGTGCCCGCACTGGTGAAGAATAACAATGCCCGCGCCGAAGGCGTGGCTGCAGAGAGCACGGGTTCGGGAACTCTGGATGTGAAGATCAACTCCATAACCGAGAACCTGCCCATCTCCGCCGACTGGGACTACTCGTTCGTGGGCAACCTCTACTACAACTCGTTCCTGCCCCAGAACAGCTACTTCCTCGGATGGTACGAGAAGGCTCGCTTCTTCTATGCAGACTATACCCTGTCGGCTGTGACTAACGTGAACGACAAGAACTATAAGTTCGTCAACGTGCGCCTGTGGAACAACAACACCTGCATCATCTGCCCCAATATGATGAAGTCATCGAAATACCATGCCAGCGAAGGTGCAGAAACAGCTAACTCCGAAACACAGACCTATATGCTGGGCAAGGGTAATTACTACGGACTAATCACCCCGGGTAAAAAAGCTTCTCAAGGCACACAACCTGCACAGTGGCTCATCGGACGTGCACATGGTTCGGCAGGCACCGGCGACGGCGCCCTCGCCAACGACTGGTTCGCTGGTGGCTCGGCTCCGCAGCACGCTGCCGCTGCCAACCCCGTGCTCATGGACTTCGGCATCACCAACATGGCTGAACTCACCGGCATCGAGGAGGTGAAGACCGAGACGAAGACCATCCCCGCCATCAACGACAACAAGGTTTATACCATCGACGGTCGCTACGTGGGCAACTCTATCGAGGGTCTCGGCAAAGGACTGTACATCCTGAATGGTAAAAAAGTGGTTGTTAAATAATAAGTAAGGAGGAACACGAAATGAAAAAGACATATCAAGCACCCGAAACCTGCATCATCACCATGATGCATGAGACAACCATCCTGGCGGGCTCGCCCCAGGTTGAACCCAAATACAAACGCCGCATAGGCTATGAGGTGAGCGACCTCTACAGCGATCCGGCTGCTAAGGCGCTCAACGGCAAGACTATCCCCTTCGAGGTATATGAAGTTTCTACCTTCGAAGGCGACCCCTTCGGCGGACACGGACAGGGTACCGGCGGCGAAGGAACCCGCGCAGGCGGATTCTCTCTCTGGGAAGATTAATTTACATTCTATAAACAAAAAAAGAGCAAAAATGCATGAAAGCGTGGTGCGATGTGAATCGCGCCACGCTTTTTTTGTTGAGGGTTGAGGGTCGAGGGTTGAGGGTCGAGGGTTGAGGGTCGAGGGTTGAGGGTTGAGGGTCGAGGGTTAAGGGTTGAGGGTCGAGGGTCGAGGGTTGAGGGTCGAGGGTTGAGGGTCGAGGGTTGAGGGTCGAGGGTTGAGGGTTGAGGGTCGAGGGTTGAGGGTCGAGGGTTCCATTTGTCATGATTGTCGTGGTAACTAGTTCCCCTCCTTTTCCAAAGGAGGGGTCAGGGGTGGTATGTAAAACAAGGTCATTACCTATGCTAACCAATTCCCCTCCTTTCTCCATTTGTCGCCGTTCGTCGTAGGGGCGGGTCACTGTGCCCGCCCGCACGGCCCAGGGGGCCGTTCAATTTGAATAATTTGAAAACAACTTATACCATTTCCCGCCGCAGGCGGCAATGATGTCTGCACGCTTCGCGTGGAAATTGTTCTGCACGCTTCGCTTCATGTATCAACTCGCTATCGCTCGTACAGGCGGGTCAAAAACAGAGATAGTAGTCGGAATCTCGATTTTTTTTCGAGATTCCGACTACTATCTCTTGGATATTCTATCTTTTTTGCTTATTTTTGCCCAAAATTAGAAATATCATGCTGATAGGAAGAAAACAAGAGAAAAAGGAATTACAACGCCTATATGCTTCTGACGAAGCTGAAATGGTGGTGGTATATGGACGCCGACGGGTGGGAAAGACATATCTGGTCAACCAGGTGTTCGCATCAACAGGGTTTACCCTAAAAGTGACAGGCCTGCACAAAGTAAATATAAAAGTACAGCTCGATAATTTTATGCTGGCCTTAAAAGAATATTCCAACGATCATTCATGGCCCATACCAAACAACTGGATGGAGGCGTTTGCCTTTTTAAAAGATTATTTAAAAAGAAGCAAAACAGGAGAAAAACGGGTGCTTTTCTTCGATGAACTCCCCTGGATGGACACAAAGGGAAGCCATTTTCTTGAGGCATTTGAATGGTTTTGGAACAGCTGGGGTAACGCACAATCAGATTTACTACTGATTGTATGCGGCAGCGCTACTAATTGGATCATCAATAAGTTTTTTAAACAGAAGGGAGGACTATACAACCGAGCAGGCTGTAAAATCTATCTTCGCCCATTTACATTGGCTGAAACCGAAAAATATTTGCTATACCGGGGGATAGAAATGGAAAGGTATGATATCGCGCAAATATATATGATGATGGGGGGCATACCCTACTATTTGAAACAATTAGAACCAGGACGACCACTAGCAGACAATATCGACAACTGCTTTTTCAAAATCAACGGACGACTATGGGATGAGTTTGACAATCTATATGAGACTTTGTTTGTCCATTCAGATATATACCTAAAGATAGTGGAGACTTTGGCTGAGAAAAAATTAGGCTTGACACGTGAAGAAATCATCTCCATGACAAAATTACCTGACAATGGCGCCACATCAAAAGCCATCAAAGACCTGATCAATTGCGGATTCGTAAGAGTATATCAATACTATGGCAGAAAAACGAAAAGCCAGACTTTTCAACTGGCCGATTTTTACACGCTCTTCTATCTGAAATTCATCAAAGACAACTATGGACAAGATGAACACTTTTGGACACACATGCTTGACAATCCGATGAAAAATGCATGGCTGGGCTATAGCTTTGAGCAACTGGTAAAAGAGCATATCGAACAAGTGAAAAAGGCATTAGGCATCAGCTCGGTATTAACACAACAATCAAGTTGGCACGTAGAACGTAGAAATTTAGAAAATGACCA
>CAMVAT010000091.1 GCA_947165505.1 uncultured Prevotellaceae bacterium
TTCCTGTGTTACAAAGAGTTGGGATGAGGATGTGTATGTTTAGCGGACAGTAATAATTAGAAATCCTGCAAAAGATAATATTTGCAGAGTGTTGTCAAGTTCTAGCGTTGACAAGTTGAAAATGCTTATGTGATTTCAACTGTCAACCACAGATAATTTGAAGTTTGTTTTGCATTTTGCCAGGATTTCACTACCTTTGCACCCGAAAGCATCAAGAGCAGTAACCTTTCGAGGTTAACTCGCCAACCGAGTTTTGGAAACCACGGTGGTCAGTACGATGCGGAAGCAACATTTATAAACTTCAAAACATTCCAAATTATGCAACAGCACATTTATTACATCAAGTTTGCTCTGCAATTCGCAGACATGCAGATTCCCGAGTTAGTTAACATCTTCAATCGTCAGGTCGGTAATACCGGCTGGACTGGGATGCGAGCCTACCACGACCAGGCACTCATCGACGAGTTCCAACGTCGCGGCATTGACGTTACTGTCATCTATGACGGTAAGACCACCACCTTTACCCATTCCGTCAGGTATGATCTACCGAACAACAAACTGGCAGTCATCAACTGACCCCATAAACAATCACCGCCTTTGCAGTCTGCTCTTGCAAGGGCGGTGAGTGTTTGCAGATTATCATCCCTGCAGTCGCCACTGCAGGGATGACGTCGTATTATACAGGCTCAACTTCTTCGAGAAGGTCAATTAGTTCTAGAAGAGATTTTCCATCGATTTTGAACTGTTCCAAGGCTGCGTTGCCATCAGGGAATACCTGAAACTCCTCGGTGTAGCACTCATCGCAGAGAGCTACATGGTCGGGGGTTGACAGGAAATAGTATCGCTTGCCTTTGTATAGAAAGGTCAAGTCGTAGCCCTGAACAGCGAAGTCGTAAAACAGCGTCTCTTCTGCATCGGAAGCATACCCATGATAGATACCATGTTTATCTCCCTTTGGGGGATATTTTCCATTATATGGGTATCCCAGCAGGTCGTTTATTACATAATCTGATTTTGCCATATTAACTTAAATTTGATACGTTATCCAGCAATTTTTTCATAGCAGGAGTCAACGGGTGTGGCTCCTCATCGAGAGGTTTACCATCCTTCCACTTGTGATAGTGGGCACCGAGGCTCTTGTGGTCGGTGGTGTGGATTTCCCAAATCTTCTTGCCATCTGAGCCGTATTTGGCTATAGCCTTTACACCTTTACCATCCTTATTGAAGATGGCATAGGTGGAGTTGGGACTATGGCTTTCTTCTGGCAATTTGACAGCCCCTTTCTTGTTCTTCAACTCAATGATCTTAGTACCGTCTTTCAGGACGAGAATCGTCTTCCATCGACGGTCTTTCTCCAAGGCTGTAGAACCGTTTGCGAAACTACCGTTAGCTCCCATGGCGCAATCTCATTAAGCGTTCGTTGAAGAAGTAGATGCTGATATCGCTGTGAGACTCATAAGGCATACGAGTGCCATAGCGAATGATGAGAGAGGGATGGAGCGTAGAAACGGCTTCCTCGTAGCCACGATACCAAAGATATTTGGAAATATCGTGTTTGAGGACACCGTTGCAGTTGATAGCAACAGGAGCGTACTGGGGTATGCCCGTGAAACTATAGGCATAGCTGTCAGGCAAAGACCATGTGACATTAGGGATGACGGTGACACCATGCTGTTGAAGGTAACGAGCAAATGCACGGTTGATCCAGGCACTGAGGTATCTATCGTCAGCCGACATATCAACATATTGAGAGAGGTCTGGTTCTATGACAGCGCGGCACTTCTTGAAAAAATCCTGATACCGCTCCGGATGACGCAGGACGCAAAGGAAGCGGCAGTCGTGGATGAAGAAGTGGACCACGCATCCATAGTCTTTACGGGCATAGGCCTCGTGGAAAGGCACTAACCTGATTGGGGCTATGAACTCTGGCTTTATAGGGTTCAGCACAGGCAGTCCGGTCCTGCTTGCTGAAGGCAGGCTGCCGTACAAATCGGGATGGAGAAGCTCGTCGTAGTTGATGTTGAGCCCACCCTTCTTTAACTTTGTTTGTACAGGTCTTGTCATGATAGAACTGTTTTTGAAAAGTTAAATAAATTAATAATCTCTAATATTTACCCGATTTGAGAACCTGAATTTGCAAAAGTGAAATTTATAATTTAACTTTGCAAAACCTTGCTGGTTCTTCCTGTAATTCGGGGTAACTCGGAGTGCCAATCGGGAAGCAAACCTACTAGCCTCACATTATTGCCGTAGTGTGAGGCTCTTTCGTTACCTTGCTCGGTTATATCTTAGTATGCATGTTCATGCCCTCCGTAATTTATTGTTATCCATGTTATATAGTCTCTGCGTTCTTTCGAACGTTGTTAATACTGGCTCCAAGGAGCGATGCCGCCTTAGAGGTGGAGATGAGTTCCTGGCTTAAAGCACTGTAAACCATTGCCTGAAAACGAGTTGTTTCATCTTCCTTGTATCGAGGACGCTCCACTCTCTCCTTAAAATTAGGATACGAGTTTTTGCGAATAAAGTAGTTCCTATATCGCTTTTCTCCGATAATGTCGAGCTCTTTGAGTTTAAAAACTATCGCATCGACAGATATACCGAAGTTCTTGCTAACGGAGATTAACTCTTCAATCGCTATTTGGGATTTACCTTTGAACAGATTTTTGAGTATTACACCAGGGAGTAACATTTCGTTTGCAAAAGTATTGCAAAGCCTCTCTTTCTCATGAGCAGAAAGCTGGTTGGAGAAGTAACTATTATATAATAGGTGGCAGAGTTCGTGAAGCGTGGTCAACCTGCGGCGCTCAATATATGGATCAGAACTGTTAAGGACAATAACCCAATATTTATCATTGATGATGCCACTGACCCCCAGGAATCCTGATGGCGCAGGAGTAAGCAGAACTTTTATCCCAAGAGCTTCGAGGAGTTCCTGAGTATTTGCAATAGGAGCTTTGCCTAGACTCCAAAACTCGCGAACAGTTTTAGCCATGAGAACCATGTCGCTGTTTGATTCGAGAGGTCTGATTGGGACTAGTTTGTCCTTGAGAATGGTTCTAGGCTTTATTCTCAGAATATCTTCAATCTCGAGATAGCGTTCAACTTGGTCTTGAATTTGGATTTCAAGGGCTCGCTGGTCACCCACAGTAGTGTCTGCTTTCTTTCTGAAGGAGATATTGAGGTCGTCGATGTTAAACCTGAATGGACGGTGGAAATACTCGTGATCAACGTTTAGGATTTCGGCCATAGCAATCTGGACGGTGCTGCTGGGCATCATCAGGGCCTTCTCATATTTTGAGATGGCCTGTTTGGTGACTTTTACGTCAGCCTTTTCGCTCATCAATGTGCTAAGCTTCTCCATGGAGAGCTTGGCTTTGATACGGGCCTGCTGGAGGCGCTTTGCGAATATTTCAAGTCCTTTTTCCATATCGCTCTATTTTGGTGGACAAAGGTACGTAAAAATCTGATATGTCAACCATATTATGCTATTAAATTTTGTTAATTCCTATTTTGGGCATCATAATTAGAGATATCTATTTCATCTTTACGTCCATCCCATTAGGTACAACTTACAAACAAACGGGCTTGCAGCTATCCTATAATATCAATTCACTCTGCCCATGCAGTCTGCTCTTGCATAGACGGAGTGTTTTTATTCAAACAATGTCTTTACATACTCCTCGTCGTAATCGAAGAGTACGTGATTCTCCAAGAACTTAGGACGTTCGCCCCATAAATGGATTTCTCTCGAGCAGTTGTCGGCCTCGAATGGCCACTACACGCAAAATATTGGCAACTGGTAAGAATTATAAAATTATAAAATTAAAAAATTATAAAATTATAAAATTAAAAAATTGAAATATTCAGGAATTGAAATATTCAAATATAAAATCATGTGACAATGAGAAGTTGCGATTCTCAGGAAATATTATTTAATGATTTAAACATCAAACAATTATGAGACGACATATATTATTCATCCTTTCGCTCATCTGCACAGGCTTTTTGTTTACGGCTTGCTCAGACGACAATGTGAGCGACTTACGCTTAGACGGCGACTGCATGATAGAGTCGATCGCCCTCGACAACTACGAGGGAACCATCGACCTGGCCACGCGCAGCATCGAAGTGCGTCTGCCCGAAGTATATGAGACCTCGGCCATGACCGTCACCTCGCTCAACATCTCTAACGGAGCCACATGCGACGTGAAGCAGGGCGACAAGCTCAACATGAATGCCGCCAAGGTGCTGCACGTGACCCACGGCGACGTGTTTATGGACTGGACCATCAACGTGCTGCACGACGAGGCCCGCATCACCCATTTTGTCATCAACGACATCTATACGGGTGCCATCGACCAAGAGGCCAAGACCATCACCGTGTATGTGCCCGCCGCCGTCGGCGTGACCAACCTGGTGCCCACCATCACCTATAGCCAGAATGCCACCATCACCCCCGCCTCGGGCGTGGCACAAGACTTTTCGCAACCCGTGACCTACAAGGTGACCAACAACTCAGCCGAGAGCATCTATACCGTCACGGTGATAGCCATAGAGAAGCCGAAAGCCCTCTTCGTAGGTTCGGCTCCCACAATGGAAGAGCTCGACCCCGAAGCCAAGGCAGCCTGCCAGTGGATGCTGGGCAATGTGGGAGCATCGCTCTACACCTCGTTTGCCGACCTGCGCACCGGCACGCTCGACCTCTCCGAATGTCAACTCATCTGGTGGCACTGGCATGTTGACGGAGGTGTTGACGGCCACGATGCGTTCGCCGCCAAAGGCACCGACGCCCTAAATACGAAGAACGAGCTGCGCCAATTCTATGAGAACGGCGGTGCCCTGCTGCTGACCCGCTATGCCACCAACCTGCCCTCATTCATCGGAGTGACAGGCGACGACGAGTGGACTACCCCGAACAACTGCTGGGGGCAAGACGAATCGGCGGCCGAGCTGTGTGGCGGTCCGTGGTCGTTCCGCATCTTCGACGGCCAGAACGAGCACCCGCTGTGGCAGAACCTGATAGCCGGCGACAACCCGCAAGAGGTGTATTGCACCGATGCCGGTTACCACATCACCAACTCCACCGCCCAATACCATATCGGCACCGACTGGGGCGGCTATAACGACCACGCCGCCTGGGAGTCGCGCAACGGCGGTAAGATTCTCGGTGTAGGCGGCGACGGCGCAGTCGTGGCATGGGAATATCCCGCCCGCGACGGCAAGGGAGGCATCATCTGCATCGGCTCGGGCTGCTACGACTGGTACTCATACACCTTTGAGGCAGGCTATGTGGAGAACTTCCACCGCAACATCGCCAGGATGACTGCCAACGCATTCAAATATCTGGCACCCTCGCTCACCGTTTCCACTGGAGAATAAATAGGCAGAACCATATTACAACCATTCAAACAAAAAGACAGCAATATGAAAAAGAACATCATAGCCATCGCCACCTATCTGTTGACCGCCCTGCCCGCCGGGGTCTTAGGTTCAGGCATCCTCTGCTCATGCAGCGACGACACCTACGGTGACGAGCCGAAAGACTGGTCCGGTACCGCCACCTTCTTCGACAGCACCGACGAGGCGGGTTTCCAGACCTACTATAATCCCGCCATCGGTCGCTGCGGCGACCCCATGCCCTTCTACGATGCGAAGACAGGCGACTTCAAAGTGCTCTACCTGCAAGAATACGACAACAACGGAGCCTGCTACCACCCCTTCTGGGGCATCTCCACGCGCGACGGCGCCACCTACGAGTCGCTGGGCGAAATCATCCCCACCGGCACCTCTACGGCACAGCAGGACGCCTCACTGGGCACGGGCTGCGCCGTGTATAACGAGCAAGACGGGCTGTACTACATCTACTACACCGGTTATAATGTGCTGCTGCCCAACCGCGAGGTCGTGATGCGCGCCACGTCGCCCGACTTCAAGACATGGACGAAAGACAACGTGTGGTCGCTCAAAGGCACCGACTACGGCTATGCCGCCACCGACTTCCGCGACCCGCAGGTGTTTAAGGCCGACGACGGTCTGTGGCACATGGTCATCTCGTCGAACCTGAAGTTTGCCGAGTTCAAATCCAGTGACCTGAGAAACTGGGAGCACGTGGGAGCGTTCAACATGGTGTGGGACCGCATGTGCGAATGTCCCGACATCTTCAAGATGGGCAACTACTGGTATATCGTGTATAGCGAGGGTTACCGCGCGCCCTGGAGCCGCAAGGTGAAATATATGATGGCCACGACATTCGAGGGGCTGAAAGCCTGCTTCAACGACCCGGGAGCCAACTGGCCCAAAGACGGTCATGAGGGTGTGCTCGACAGCCGCGCCTTCTATGCCGGCAAGACCGCCTCGAACGGCACCGACCGTTACATCTGGGGCTGGTGCCCCTACCGTGTGGGCACCACCATCCACGACCGCAATGTGAACGTGGGCGCCGACAGCGAACCGGCATGGGCAGGCGCGCTGGTGTGCCACCGACTCATCCAGCACACCGACGGCACCCTCACCCTGGGCGAGGTGCCCGCCATGGCCGCCAAATACAACAAAGAGCAGACGCTCAGCATCAAGGCCGACAAAGGCTACAACAACGGCGTGCTCAGCGGCGACGACGCCTACGTGCTCTACGGACGTCTCGGCACCTGCAACCACATCTCGCTCACGGTCAAGACATCTAACAACTGGGATAAATTCGGTATCTCGCTCGTGCGCGGCACCGACTCACAAAAATACTACACCATGGTGGTGAACCCCGAGGGCGAAGATACCCGCAAGGTGAACTTCGAGCAAGAGGGACCGCAAGGAGCAGGGTTCATCGCCGGCATCGACGGTTATCCCTTCCAGCGCCCGTCAGACAATGTCTATCATATCGACATCTATACCGACAACTCGGTCATGGTGATGTATATCAATGATGTGTGCGCCTATACCAACCGTATCTACGGCATCCAGAAAAACTGCTGGAGCATCAACAACTACGGCGGCAGCATCACCGTCAGCGACGTCAGGGTAACACAACAATAAAGAGCGCAACAACTCTACGCCACCGAAGAGGTGTGTCATAACACTTGGTTTCCTCTTCAACGACGGATTTCACGGATTACACGGATTTGCTACTTGCTGATCATCAGCAATAACAAGAATCCGTGTCATCCGTGAAATCCGTTGTCAGTTTCATTTGGCGCATAAAAAACAAAAGGATTTGTTTTGTTCTGCACTCGACTTTTCGTAACTTTGC
>CAMVAT010000092.1 GCA_947165505.1 uncultured Prevotellaceae bacterium
TCTTATTTCTTTCCGTTTTACTTGGCGTGCTCGCGCATGTAGTCGCGGGGAGAGACGCCGTAGAACTTCTTGAAAATGGTGGAGAAGGAAGCGGAGTTGTTGAAGCCGCAGGCGTACATCACCTCGGTGATGTTCATGCTGTGGTTGGCCAACAGCTGGGCGGCCTGCTTCAGACGGATGTTGCGGATGAAGTCGTGGGGCGTCTGACCCGTCAGCTCTTTCATCTTGCGGTGGAGGTGCACACGGCTGATGCCCACCTCGTCGGCAATATAGTCGACGCTGAGATCGGAGTTGCTGATGTTCTTGTTGATGACGTTCATCACGCGCTCAAGCAGTTTGTCGTTAGGCGATTTCATCTGCACATCGTCGACCTGCTCTTCGAGCATGTCGTTGCGGCCATACTTCAACCGGAGCATCTCCTGGCGGCTGATGAGGTTGATGATGGTGCGTCGCAGGATGTCCATATTGAATGGCTTCACGATGTAGGCATCGGCACCCGTCTCGAGTCCCTCGAGCTGATCCTCATCGCGCGTCTTGGCGGTGAGCAGGATGACGGGGATGTGGCTGGTCTGTGGGTTGGACTTGATTTTCGAGCAGAGGGTGTTGCCGTCCATCTCGGGCATCATAATGTCGGAGATGACCAGGTCGGGCACGCTCTTGAGCGTCTCTCTCATGCCCTCCAGTCCGTTGGCAGCCTCCACCACGTCGTAGTTGCCCTGCAACTCGGCACTGAGGAAGGTGCGTATCTCGTCGTCGTCCTCGACGATGACGATGGTGCGTCGGCGCTTGCTGTTCTCCAAGGTTACCGGTTCGTCGGGCTCGTCGGGTGTCTCAACGATAAGGGCAGTCTCCTTGGCCGGTTCCTGTATGTCGGCAGCCAGCATCTCATCGGGCTGCAGGTGGGCATGGCCCAGCGGGATGGTGACGATGAACTCGCATCCGTCGCCATCGACGACATTGTGCGCCTCGATGGTGCCGTGGTGCATCTCTACGAGCGAGCGTGTGAGGTCGAGGCCGATGCCCGTGCCGGTGTTGCGGTCGGTGGCTGTGGACGGCAGCTGGTAGAAACGGTCGAAGATGCGCTTGAGCTTATCGTCGGGAATCTTCTCGCCATTGTCGTAGACGGTGATGACGGCATGGCTGTCGTCGTGGGTCACCTTGATGTTGACGATGCCACCGGGCTTGGTGAACTTAAAGGCGTTGGAGAGGATGTTGACCACCACCTTGTCGAAGTTGCTGCGGTCAATCCATACGGGCAGCACGTCGGCGTCGTGGTCGTAGCCAAACTGTATGTTCTTGGCCTTGGCCTGCTGGGCAAAGAGGGTGTGGATGTCGTCGACGAAGCCGATGAGGTCGGTCTCGCGCATCTGCATCTGCATTTGTCCCTTATCGATTTTCCGCAGGTCCATCATCTGGTTGATGAGTCCGAGAATGCGCTCGGCATTGCGGCGCATGGTCTCGTAGAGGCTTTGGCGCTGCGGTTCTTTGTCTTGCTTGATGAGCGTCTGCAGGGGTGTGACGATGAGCGTCATAGGGGTGCGTATCTCATGACTGATGTTCATGAAGAAGCGCAGCTTGGCGTCTGCCATCTGCTCGGCATGGATATGCTCTTGCAGGCGCAGCTGGTCTTTCAGCTTGCGCTGGCGGCTGCGGGCATAGAGCCATGCGCCGAGGGCTGCCAGCAGCAGATAGGCTATCCATGCCCACGTGGACGCATACCAGGGGGCATGCACCTTGACGGTGAACGTGCGGATGCTGGTTTCCTGCTGGTTGCTCATGGCCTTGACACGGAAGTGGTAGGTGCCGGGGGCCATGCGACTGAAGGTAATCTCGTTGACACCCGTCTGCAGGGGTATCCACTTCTCGTCGTTGATGCTATAGAGATAGGTGATGTGCTCGGGATTGTCGTAGGTGAAGGTGGAGAACTGCAGGGTGAACGAGTTGTCGTCGTAGCTGAGGTCAAAGCGGGTGGAGTTGATGACGAGGCTGTCGGTGACGGTATAGACGCCCGACTTCACGCCGGTGGTGACGGGCGTGTTGCCCATGATGAGACTGGTGAGATAGACATGGGCCTTCCATGCCTGCGGCTTGACATCAGCAGGATTGAACCAGCTGATGCCGCCGGTTCCGCCGAAGAGCAGCATGCCCTGGGCGTCGATGCTGACGGCTCCGTCGCTGAACTCGCTGCCCTGCAGGCCATTGTCAACATAATAGCTGGTGCAGGTGAGCTGCTGGGGCTCGAAGCAACACAGACCGTGGTTGGTGCCCATCCAGAGGTTGCCCTTCCTGTCGCTGACGATGGAGGCGATGCCATTGTCGGAAAGTCCGTCGTTGGTGGTGTAGTAGCGGTCGGTACGGGTGCGCAGGTCGTAACAGTAGAGTCCGTCGTTGGTGCCAGCCCACACCTTGTCGCTGGCATCGGCATAGACGGTGCGCATGAAGGTGTTGTGGTTGGGACAGTTGACGCCGAAGGTGGTCAGCCAGCTGTCGCGGGCAATATCGTAGCAGCAGAGGCCGATGGAAGAGGCCACGAAGAGGCGCTTCTCGTCGTGCGAGAGGCACACCTTGCTGAGGAAGTTGTTAGGAATGCTGTTCACCTTGCGGTTGTTGTCGGCGCCATCGTGCATGGAGTAGACGCGCAGCGGTCCGCCATGGATGTTGAGCCGCACCAGTCCGGAGCCCATGGTGGCTATCCACACGTCGCCGTTGCTGGCCGCGGCCAGCGAGAAGACGCTCACATTGTTACTGCCCAGCTGCAGGTCGACGGGGTGCCACTGGCTGGTGACGGGGTCGATCCATCCGCAGCCCTCATTGTAAGAGCCCAGCCAGATGCGGCCGTGGGCATCCTCAGCCATGGCGAGGATAGTACTGGGACCGTGGGTAATGTGCTGGGCAGAAGAGCGGCTGGCATCCATAAGGTAGAGTCCGTCTTTGTCGGTGCCCACCCAGATGCGCCCGTGGCTGTCGATGAGGGTGCTAGAGACACCGTTCGAACCGATGATGTTGCGGTCGCCCATACGATAGCCCATATATCCGAAGTCCATCTTGGCCTTGGGCTGCATGAAGAGTCCTTTGTGGAGCAGGCATATCCAGATGTTGCCGTTGCGGTCTTCGAGGATGGACATGGGTTTGCTCTTGGTCATGTCGAGCTCGTTGCTATAGAAAGGGTTGCTCACCATCTGGTCGGTCTCAGGATTGTAGACCATGATGCCACGGCCGTCGCAACCGAGGATGAGCCGTCCGTCGCGTGCCGTGCAGAAGGTGTTGACGGGCAGTCCGGCCGTTTTGTCGATAAAGAGGAACTGCCGTCTTTGGTCGTCGAAGCGATAGACGCCAGTGCCATTGATGGCGGCATAGATATTGCCCTTATAGTCTTGTCGTATTTCGCAGAGCATCGACTTATGCGGGTCGTTGTGGAAGAAGCGTGTGCGGTGGTTGCCCTCTACGAGCACGATGCCTTTGGTCTCGGTGACAATCCAGAAGCGTCCGCGCGTGTCTTCCATGGCAAAACGCACGAATCTCTCGCCGGCACCGAGCTGCGGGTCGGTCTGTCCGGTGGCCGTCTGCTCGTTGAGCCGCAGGATGCCAAAGCCCGATGTGCAGGCCAGCATCTCGCCCTTGCTGTTTTGCATGAGGTGGTGGATATAGGTGCTGACGGGCTTGCCGTTGCTGTCTTTCATCTGGAAGTCGTGAAAGCGGGCGCCGTCGTAGGTCTGCACGGTATAGTTGTTGCCGATGAAGAGTGTGCCCTTGCTGCTCTGCGCGATGCAGTTGATGTAGTTGCCATTGAGTCCCGACCGCTCGTCTTCCTTCTTGAAGATGCGGAACTGGTAGCCGTCGTAGCGGTTGAGTCCGTTGCGTGTGGCCACCCAGATGAATCCATCGTGGTCTTGGAACACCTGTGAGACGAAATTGCTGGACAACTGGTTGTCTGCATTAAACAATTTTCCCGTTTGCGCCATGGCATTCGAGACGAGCAGCAAAGTAATGATATGCAATAGAACTTTACGCATGATGTTTTTATGGTATGTTACAAACTATTTGCAAAGATAGCATATTTAGATGACACCTCCAAAGGATTGTTACAAAAAATAAAATGCATGTAACACAAATATTTGTACGTGTGCGTATATAAGGCTACATTTGCAAAAGTTTTTTAGGTTAGTTATGGTTAGTAATTCAATTTTGGGCAGGAGGCTGATGTGATTCACCCTCCTGCAAACTTTTTCAAGTGAGAAGGGAGAAGTGAAAAGTGAAAAGTATGATTAGCTATCGTAATGGAGGATGATTTCTCGAAACATCGAAACATCGAAACATCGACATATCGAGATATCGAGATATCGAAATAACGAAATATCGAAATATCGACACATCGAAATATCGACATATCGACATATCGAAATCCCGAAACCTCGCAACCCTAAGCAATAAACAAAACAATATATATAAATGAAAAGATTACGCATTTCGCTGTTACTGCTCATCATTGCTGCGTTGCCACATACAACCATCAGCGCGCAAAACGAGAGCCTGTCGCCCCTGCATGTGGAGGGGCCCTTCCTGGTCGATGCCAATGGCAAGCGACACAACCTGCACGGATTTGCACAGACGTTCAGCCCATGGTTCAACGAACAAGGCACGAAATGGACCAACTACGACGTGGACGGATGCCTGAACTATAACAAGGGCATCATCGACGGCATTATGAAGGCTGGATGGAAGATGACCTTCGTGCGCCAGCACATGGATCCCTACTGGTCGAACACGCCCGGAAAGCAGACCACAGGCGAGAATGACATCTCGGCTTTCGACTTCGACCGCTTCCGCACGTATCTTGACAGGGTGTTCATCCCCATGGCCGAATATGCCATCAGCAAAGGACTCTATGTGGTGATGCGCCCGCCCGGCGTATGCCCCGAAGACATCTGTGTGGGCGACGCCTACCAGCAGTACCTGGTGAAGGTGTGGCGCTATGTGGCCCAGCGTCCCAAGCTGAAAAACAACGGGGCAATACTGTTCGAGCTGGCCAACGAGCCCGTACATATCAAGAACAGCGACGGCACGGCAGCCGGCGACAAGGAGATGACGCAGTATTTCCAGGCCATCGTCGACACCATCCGCCACTACGACTGCAACAACATCCTGCTGGTGCCCGGTCTGGGATATCAGTCGAGCTATGCCGGATTTGCCAAATACCCCATCAAAGGCGACAACATCGGCTATGCCGTGCACTGCTACCCTGGATGGTATAACGGCGGTCATGGCGACGAAGAGGTGGTGGTGAACTACCGTGACTTCAAGCGCGGATGGGACGCCCAGATTATGCCTGTGGCCGTGACCCACCCCATCGTGGTGACCGAGATGGACTGGGCTCCCACGAAGTATAAGGCATCGTGGGGCAAGTCGGTCACGGGCGAGGCCGGCGCGACGGGCTTCGGTGCCAACTTCAAGCGCATTGCCGACGAGACACGCAACGTGAGCTGGCTGATCTTCACCGGCGGTGAGCTGCTGGCGCAATACGATCCCAACGCTGCCGACGGCAACACCTTCCTCACCGACCCCGAGGCTTGTCCGCGCCCCTGCTACGGCTGGTATCAGTATTATGCCACGGAGGAATACAGCGAGCTGATCAACCAAGAGGATTATCGCCCGGAGATTACCGAAGACCCGCTGTTTGCACTTACCGACAACGCCTTCAACCCCAGCATCTGGGAAAAAGGCACGTTTGATGCGGGCACCGGCTGCCTGGTGACGGGCCAATATGGTTTTGGCGGATGGCAGTATCCGCAGGGCGCCGACCTGTCGAAATGGAAGTATCTGGTGGTGGAGTTGAAACAGCAACAGAGCGCGGGCACCTCATTCCGCCTGTTCGACAACAACGACTACTGGACGTCGCCCTATCGGGTGAGCTTTGGCAATGCCACCAAACTGGTCATCGACCTGCACCAGATGAAAGCCTACAAGGATGATGCCTGCACACAGTTCGACCACGACGTGGACCCCTCGCACATCTACATTGCAGGATTCTGGACCTTAGGCGGCAACCCTATATATATAAAAGAGGTGTACCTGAGCGACGACGGACAGACGCCCTCGGCCATCGTCAGCGTGGAGAACGGCGAGGTGGTGCTGACCGAATACTACACACTGGGCGGACAGCGCATGGCACGGCCCGCAAAAGGTGTTAATATAGTAAAACAAGTGTTTAGCAACGGTAAAACAACGATTTTAAAAAAGTGTTACAAATAATAAAAACCGTGTTACAACCGGCAAACGCCAAGACAAAATAACCCACTATCTTTGCATCGGAAAATAACAAAATCCTAAAATAACATGTAAATATCTATGAATCAAAATCTGACAAAATGAAAAAAACAAAGCAATTGATCAGACAGACCTTTCTTGCGATCTTGATGCTCATGGCTTATAGCTCGACGCTGTATGCCCAGGATATCACGGTCAAAGGAACGGTCAAAGATGCAAATGCGGAACCGCTCATCGGTGCCACGGTCATAGTGAAGGGTAACTCCGCACTAGGTACCGTGACTGACTTCGACGGTAATTTTACGTTGAAGGTTCCGTCTGAAGCTGCTACACTGGTCTTCACGTATGTGGGCATGACCTCGCGTGAGATTGTGGTGGGAAAGCAGCGTGTGATTAATGTAGTACTGAACGACAACACCCAGCTCAACGAGGTGGTGGTTGTGGGTTACGGTCAGCAGAAGAAAGCATCCGTGGTAGGTGCCATCACCCAGACAACAGGTGAGACGCTGCAGCGCGCTGCCGGTATCACCGACATCGGAGCTGCCCTGACCGGTAACTTGCCAGGTGTGATTACGACAGCCTCATCGGGTATCCCTGGTGAGGAAGAGCCGCAGATTGTCATCCGTGGTGCCTCATCGTGGAACAACTCGGCTCCGCTGGTGCTCGTCGATG
>CAMVAT010000093.1 GCA_947165505.1 uncultured Prevotellaceae bacterium
TAATAAATGATAAAAGATTATTGAAAAAAAATGTTGACGTTTGGATTTATTAACAGTTTTGCCGGTGGATGTCTGCGACGCTACACGAATTTGCACTAATTGCTCAGGAATTTTCCTCGAATAATTTGAATAGGTCGGCCTAACGGCCGAGGGGGTTCTATTGACCCCACCCCGAGGCTTCGCCTCTACCCCTCCCCTTATAGGGGCGGGGAACTGGCTGACGCCCTTGAGAAAAATAGACCGAATGAGCCGAACATGGCGGCCTAACGGCCGAAGGTTCTAAGTCTGAGGAATATGGGAATAAAGGAAAAGTCGGCCTCGGCCGAAGGGGGGGATATTCTACGCGGGCCTGTTGCGCTGCTTGGCGATGACGTAGATGATGACGGGGGCACCGAAGACGGGCGTGACGGCATTGAGGGGGATGACACCCGCGTCGCCGGGCAACACACAGATGATATTGCACAATAGCGCTATGACCGCTCCCATGAGGATGGTGGCGGGCATGAGCACCTGATGATTGTCGGTGGAGAGCAACATGCGGGCGATGTGCGGCACGGCAAGTCCGATAAACGCCACGGGACCGCAGAATGCGGTGGTGATGGCGGTGAGCAAACCCGTGAGAAAAAGCAGGTAGTTGCGCACACGGTGGATATTGACACCCAGGTTCTCGGCATATTTCTCGCCCAAGAGCAGCGCATTGAGCGGTTTGATGAGCATGAGCGAGAGCGCGAGCGCCACGAGCGAGATGAAGGCGAACACAGGCATCTGCTGCATGGTGACACCCCCGAAATTGCCCAAGCCCCAGATCATGTAACTCTGCACGCCCTGTTCGGTGGCGAAGAAATTGAGCAGCGAGATAGCCGCCGACGCCATATAGCCGATCATGATGCCCACGATGAGCAACATGACATGATTTTTCACCACCGTAGAGAAGAGCAGGATCACCGACATGACGAGCATGGCACCGACGAAGGCCGCCACCAGCACCGCCACGAAACCCGTGAGCGAGAAGTCGCCAACGGTGATGCTGCCGCCCATCAGCAGCATCACGAGCGCCACGCCGAGCGAGGCCCCGCTGTTGATGCCGAAGATGCTGGGACCGGCCAGAGGGTTGCGGAAGGCCGTCTGCAACATCAGTCCGCTCATGGCCAGCGAGGCCCCGCAGAGCATGGCCGTGAGAGCCTGCGGCAACCGGCTTTTCAGCACGATAAACTCCCATGAGGGTTTGGCCGCCTCGCGCCCCAACAGGATATCGACCACATCACCGGCCGGGATACGCACCGCCCCTACAAACAGATTCACGGCAAAGAGCACGAGAATGAGGAGGGGAATGACGATGAAAAAGGTCTTTTTATTCATGGGGGTGGGAGTTTTTTTTGGGGGGGAGTTTGGGAGTTTGGGAGTTTAGGAGTTTGGACAATAGTTATCGCGAATGGGAGTAGGGACAGGGCGTGCCCTGTCCGCTAGAAGGGTTTACGCTAAGATGATGGCGGACAGGGCACGCCCTGTCCCTACTTGCGTGGCGAGGTGACTCTTTCATGCTTCATTGATGGTTATTCATGACTATTTGTGTTACGCCGTAGGCGAACCATCCGTGAAATCCGTGAAATCCGTTGTAGAAAAAAGAGAATGGGAGGTTATTGGCTGACCGGCAGGAAATAGCGGGGCTGACCCAACTGCAATTCGGGGTGAGCGATGCAGATGAAGTCGCGCAACAGCATATTGGGATGAAACGGCGTATCTTCGTAGAACGTAGAGGTGGCCGTGTTGCAGCCGTAGGCACGCTTCGTTTGGAAAGGCTTCAGCTGGTTGTACGCGCCATTCTCGGTGAGCAGCGCCGCGTAGGTGACAGGCTGTGGCGCATTGTAGCGGAAGAGCCAGAGGTCGGCCTGTCCCGCCTTTTCCAGGATGGTCTCGAAGGGCAATGGCAATGAGCCCCCCTGCCCTGTGTCGCTCCACGCATACTGGATATTGGCATCGCGGATGACACCGCCCACCGTGCTATGCCCGGCCGGCACATACCACACCGAACTGGTCTGTTTGTCCATCAACAGCGACGGTCGCGTCTGTGCCGAGGCAGCCATCTGCTTCAATTGCAGGTACTCTCTCTCAACGGCATCAAACAGGCTGTCGGCCTGCTGTTCGGCTCCGAGCAACATGCCGTAAAACCTGACCCACTCGGCTCGTCCGAGCGCCGACGTCTCCATATAGTCGGCCATCTCGACGATAGGCACGCCGATTTCCTCCACACGCCCGTATCCGCCGCTGTTTTGGAAGGGCGAGAGGAAGATGGCCTCGGGCTGGATGTCGATGATCTTCTCGAGCGTGGGCGAGAGACCCGATCCGCAGTCGGCGATGCGTCCGCTGCGGCACCCCTCCTGCACGAAGGGGATATTGACGTACTGCACATCGCACACGCCGCTGATCGCATCGCGGCACCCCAGTCCGTCGAGCAGTCCGCAGAGCACGCTAGTGCCCACCACGGCACGCTCCACAGGCACATTCACCAAGGTCATGCCGCTGTTTTTCACATCGCCGGGCACCCCCGAGGTTTTGGGCACGAGGGCGTAGGTGTGCAGCACCTTGCCATTGTTCCACGGGTCGGACAGGCTCACCTTGGTATATCCGTCGTAGCGTACGATGGTCAGGTTGCGGGCATACTTCAGATGCAGCGTATCGCCGACGGCATCCGTAGAGGCTGTGACGCCCCCACGGCATGCCGCCAGCAAGATGACGGAAGCCAGCAATGCCGGCAACGATTTATTCATACTTCACGCCGGTATTGAAAACGAGCGAGATGGGACCCACGCCGCAGTCGAAGCGCTGTTTGAACGTCAGGTCCTTGCTGTACTGGTTGACGTACGTCGGCAGGTTGTATGCGGGATAGCCCGTGTCGGGATTGGCGTTGTACGACACGATGAAGATGTCGCCGGTGACGGGATCGACGGCGATGGCAGCGGGTGAGAAGATGCCCTCGGGCTCCCACTCCGTCTTCTGTCCGGAGTTGATGTCGTAGATGTAATAGTGCGTGCCGTCGCCACCGAAGGGAGCATAGACGGTATAGATGCGGTTGTTGTCCACTGCCATGGCCGTGCCGTCAACCAAGCGTGTGACGGTGCCGTCGGCAGCCACGCGGCGCACGCCGGCGCCCAACTGTTGGCTCCAGTCGCTGGTGTAGGTGCCATAGTCGAGCACATAGGCATAATTACCCACGGCAGCCACCTGCATGGGGTTGGTGATGTCGGCATGCTTGATGGTCTGCACGCTGCCAGCCTTGAGGTCGATGACCGTGACAGATGCACTGCCGTTGCCGTAGTCAGAGTCGGCCACGAAGAGTTTGTCGCCCACTACCGCCACGCCGTCGGAATGGCTTCCGGTGGTGTAGGTGGCCTGCAGTTTGTAATCGACGGTATCGATGGCTGCCACGGTGCTGGTGTTGCCGGCGCCATAGCACGAGACATAGATTTTGCCATCATAGGGGGCGATAGAACGCGGACTGACGCCGGCGGTCTCGCCAATGACTTCCATGGTGTTGATGCGGCGCTCTTGCACCAGCGTCTTTTTATTGCATACCCAGATGGTATTCTCGCCATCTACGGCGATGTAAAGCTTCTCGCCATAGATGAGGGCGAAGTTGGCCGTCTTTCCGAGCGAGATGCCATTGGCTTTCTGGAAGGCGTTGAGCGTGGAGGTGCCGTTGGCGTAGTTGATATAGGTCAGGTTGCCGTCGATATTCGACCGGGTGTTGCCCGAGCCCACGATAAACAGTCCTTCACTCACATCGACGGCTTTGCGCTGCGGGGCGCTGTCGTCATCGTCGTCACCACAAGCTGTGAAGAGGGCAGTACCCATCATCAACACAGCCAGACTTAAAAGATACTTTTTCATATTGATAAATGTTTGATTGGTTGGTTTGTCATTTCAGGGTGCAGCGGCAGAGCCGCTGCCTACGGAGAAGAGCATACATAATAGACATGCCTCTCACCTCTCACCTCTTATCTCTTGTCTCTTGCCTCTTACCTCTGTCACAGCTGATAGGACACGGAGAACTGCCAACTGCGGCCGGGCATGGGATATGAGCCCACGATCTCGTATTGCTTGTTGAACATATTCTTCAAGTCGAAACGCAGGGTCAGTTTGTGTCGCGCCTCTGCGCTGCGGGCTTTTCTGCCGAGGAGGATGCTTTTCCAGGCAGTAGCCCCCATCTCCCAATAGCCGGCGATGCGTGTGCCGTCGAGATGCTCGTTGTTGGTCCACCGGCTGCTGACGCCCTCGCCATGCACGGAGATGTTGACCCACGGGTTCTCCCAGGTGACAGACACGCCTGCCGACGACACCGGCATATACGCTATCTGGTTGTTGTAGTAGGGCGACTCGGGGTTGGTACGGTTTTGCACGTGCTGCATGCTGTAGTTGCCCGCTGCCGCCAGCAGGTGCCCTTCGGCCACGGGTTGCTGCCATCGCGCCGCCAGGTCGAGACCGAGCGCCCTCACCTTCCCCACGTTGACGCACCGCCAGACAAACATATTATAGGGTACGGCCACAATCATGTCGCGCACTTGGTTGTAATAAGCGTCGGCCGAGCATGAGAAGCCGGGCGACATGGTCGTAGCGAAGCCCTCGGTGTAGGTCAGTCCTACATTCCACTGCGTGGTCTTTTCGGGATTGAGTGTCTTGCTTCCATAGTGGAAGTAGTAATTCTCGTTGAATGTAGGCACCCGGAAGATATCCTTGAAGTGGGCGCGCAGCCGCAGTCCCTTGACAAGTTCGTAAGAGAGGGCGACAGAGGGTGACAGCCGGTTCATGTCTTTTGCGCCAGTCTCACTTTCAGCGCTGTTGCCAGGTGTTTTCTCGTCGTTGTGATAGACCGAGAAGAGCAACCGGGCCGTCAGCGTGAGCCGCCGTGTCTGATAGCGTGCCGCGGCTGTTTGCAGCACGGCATGCCGCCTCGGCCGTGTGTCGGTAGGCAATGTGGAGTTGAGGTTATTGAATGTGTAGTCGGCAGCGTAGTTGAAGGTCCACTGATCAGAGGCATGATACAGCGCGGCAGCCGAGAGATAGTATTCACGCTGCCAGTAGTCGGCATCCTGCACCTGACTGGCAGCCACCCCGTAGTCGTAGAGCGAGGCCGCCCAGTTCATCTTTGCCGTCAGCCGCAGAGAGAGTCCGCCAGGCCACCGTGTGTGATAGTGCATCTGCGCGAAGGCGTTGCGGTCGCGCAGTTTCTCGTGGCTGGCACTGGTATAGTAATGCACGATGCCGGGCAGTTGGCGGTCGTTGTCGTAATAATAGAGTTTTCCGGTGAGCGTGCTGCGGTCGTTCATCAGCCATCGCATATTCACCTCGCCATGCCCTTGGTTCATGCGGCTGTTGGTGCGCCGCTCGGTCGTGGTGACGCTGACATTGCGCAAGCGGAAGGGGTAGTCGTTTTCGGCATAGACATATTCGCCCACCGCCCAGAGGGAGAAACGCGGCGAGAGCCGCTGCTCGACCCTCAGCATCGGACTGACATATCCGAAACTGCCCACGCGCAGCAGCGCCGTCATGCGCGTCTTCAGGCCATCGTCGGCGGCATGCGCTGCCGGGGTCGAGGTGTCGATGGTGAGCAGTGCGGGTGTGCTGGCCTGGCGCGCCGTGACAAGCAGTTGCTCATTGTCGCCCACGGAGAGTTGCATCGCCGCCATATTGTCGAGGGTGTAGCGTGCCAAGTCTATCTCTCCGCTCTGGCCCTCGCCGAGCACCACGCCGTCGTAGCTCACCCCCGTATGTTTCGCCCCGAAGCCTCTGACGCTGACCGTCTTCATGCCGCCAGCCCCGCCATAGTCGCGCAGGGTGATGCCCGGCAACCGGTGCAGCGCGTCGGCGATGTCGGTCACGCCCATACGCAGCATGTCGTGCTGGTCGAGCACGAACTGCGGTGCCGTGCTTCGCTGCGCCTGCTGGTGGCGGTTTTCGGTGACGGTCACTTCGGGCAGTGCCTCGACTGGCGTCACGACGGTGTCTTGGACCGCCATGATGCCGTCGCTGAGAGCCGGCTCATGCCCAGCATGTGCCGACAGGCAGGAACAGACGAAGAGAGATACGATTCCTATCCTATACATAAATCTGTCATTATTCTACACACGCTCCTCGGCAGCATAGAACCATTCACACAGGCCTACGGCAGGTCTTCTGACTTTTTGCCAAGCCATGCGCCTTCCCACCCCGACACATATATAATATAAGGGGCAGTGGCATTGAGCATGGCCCGATAAGGCAAATCACAGCAGCGGGACTGTCGGGGATTCTCACCCCATTCCCTTTTCATCGCCCTCAGGCGAACCGTTTGCGGCTGCAAAGGTACGAATAAACGAGCGGAAAGCAAAAGAAAAAAGATTTTTTTTCTTTTGCTTTCCCGAGTGACAGTACTTTCGGCGAAGCCAGAGGTACTCCAAGTTTGCGACAAAAAAGAATATTGCGAATAATATTTGCTTAATTGAGGTCAGTTTCCTACCTTTGCAGCATGATTTACCCAAAAAGCTTTGAACAGAAGATAGGTTTCGACGAAATACGGCGGTTGCTGCGCGAGCGGTGCCTGTCAACACTCGGCAAGGAGATGGTTGACCAGATGTCGATGAGCACCCGTGCCGACAGCATCAATGAATGGCTGACACAAGTGCGCGAATTCCGCCGCATCGGCGAAGAAGCTGCCGAGTTTCCCCTGCAATATTTCTTTGATTTGCGTGCCTCGGTGGCGCGCCTGCGCTTAGAGGGCACTCACATGGACGAGGGCGAGCTGTTCGACCTTCGCCGTTCGCAAGACACGGTATGCCGCATCGTATCGTTTCTGAACCGCCCGGAGGGCACCGACAGCCAGGGAGCGCCCGTCTTCACCTACCCTGCCCTGCAACGGCTCACCGACGGCATCCTCACC
>CAMVAT010000094.1 GCA_947165505.1 uncultured Prevotellaceae bacterium
GATAAACACGAGAAATACGGCAGTAACGAGAGGAACGGTTGTAACGAGAGAAACGGCAGAAACGAGAGGAACGAGAGGAACGACCGGAACGAGAGGGGAAAAAAGAGGCGACACCTTATTTATTATAAGAGTCGCCGTCATAGCTATCGCTCCGTCATCGAAGTGGCGCGTCGGGTCTCAAAGCATTCACCTCCCCGCCTCTACCGACTGGATGAGCGAGAAATTAAACAGTTCCACGTCGGTAAACCTCACTTTGTCGGTGCCCGTCTTTTGGTACCAAGGCTGGTCGTCGAAATAATTCCAATATCTCGGATCAGGTATCGCAGCGCCGTGCCGCGCATACACCTCCCATTGCATCAGCCGCAGGTCCTCTTTAGCGAAGTGCTTGAGCAGCCCTCTCGTGAGAGGTCTGACCGAGACGAAGCCGAAGCGGCCGTCAACGCCATCATACACCCCCTCGGCCACCTCCTCATCGCGCCCAATGCCCTCGGCGATGGCCTCCTGGCTGTTATCCACCCTCAGCAGTACATCGAGGATATTCCCCTTACCGTCGCGGAACACGAGCATATCCCATGTGCCGAGCGTCTCGTGCGTCACATATTTGCCTTTGCACGTAGCTTTCTCGCCTTTCACCTTGATCGTCATCGTCTCCTTCTTCTTGTCTTCAGACATCGGGATGCGGGTGAGCAGCACCTTTGTGGCATTGGCATTGACCGGCTCCATGATATAGCCGTTTACGCCGTCGTGCCAAGAGATGGTGGTGCTCCAGAACTTCTTAGAGAAATCGCCCATCCGCAAGAGCTGCTGCCGCTGTGCGAGGTCGTTTTCGCGCCATTGAGTATCTTGCGCCTGCATGGTCAGTGCGAAGCAGACGCAGAGCATCAGTAATAACATTTTCTTCATCATAACGCCAAGATTAGATTAGATTGATTAGTGTCAATGAGAGTGCAAATATACAAGAAATCCGCTTGATGGCAAAACTTTCACGTCAAAAAAAATAGTGAACTAAGATTTTTCTTTTACCTTTGCACCATCAAACGACATGCACATGAGGCCATTCTCACTGATCATATCCCTGATGGCGTGTCTGGCAGCATACGCCCAGAACGACCCGATGCACCGCTACAACACCAAGTTCACGCTCTCTGCGCAGAACTTTGTGGACACCATCCCCATCGAGTATGAGGACGACCAGCTATATGTGCGCGTGAGCAGCGGCGGCCGCACCTACCGCATGAATATCGACACGGGGTCGAGCCAGGGCATCGCCTACGCGGGCGGCACGTTCCCCTACGGAAGGGTGCTGGGCAATGTGGAGTCGCGCGACGCCAACGGCCGCATCGACACTATCCAGGCAGTCGCCTTCCCCACCTTCACGCTGGGCAGCCTGACCGTCAGCGGCTACAGCGGTTCGCTCTTCCACCGCCACCACGTCCCCGGCCGTTACGACGCCATCATCGGTTTCGACCTGTTCAACAAGGGCCTGAGTGCGAAGATCGACACCCGCCAGGGCATCATGGTGCTGACCGACCGCCGCCATTTCTTTGACGGCGACGAGGGATACACGTGGAGATACCGTCTGCTGCGGTTTGTGCCCAACGTGAAACTGTCGCCCTACCCCAACTGCATCGACGAGGCGCTGTTCGACACCGGCAGCCGCCGTCTGTATGTGATGGGCAACCGCAGCCTGGGTGTGTTCCAAGACCGTTTTCCCGACTTCGCCTCGCAGATAGAGAGCCGCAGTCATGGCCGGCGTGCCGTGGGCGGGTTTGGTGCTGAGCGCAACGATGAGCTCACCTTCCTCTGGCTCGACGGTTTCTCGCTGGGCGGATATGAGTTTCGCGACTATCATACGATGACCACGCAGGGCTACTCGCGCATCGGCGGCGAGCTATTGCGCTACGGCACACTCATCATCGACCCGCGCCGCAAGACGATGACCTTCCAACCCTACAACGACGACGAGGCCGTGATGGTGAGCAACGCGCAGACCAATATCGCCTTCGTGCCCCTGAACGACCGCCCGGTGGTGGGCATGGTGTGGGAGGGCAGTCCGCACTACCGCAACGGATTCCGTCAGGGCGACATGATTTTGCAGATAGACAACCAATTCATCCAAACGTTCAGCGACTTTCTCTCCTACCCCTTCATCGAGGGCAGGCAGCATACGTTCCTGGTGCGCAGCCAGGACGGCAGCATCCACGAGATCGTCAGCGAGCGATAGTTGAATTCACAATTCACAATTCATAATTCACAATTCATAATTCACAATTCATAATTCACAATTCACAATTGATCATTCATTATGACGATTGACGACTCATACGACAACCGTCACCATATATAGAAGTCATGAATCAAGACCTATTTCAGCGCAACGTAGCACAGCTGTCGTCGCAGAGCGACGCCGAGCGTCTGTTTGTACCGTGCCACTCGGCGCCACTGCCATCGGTGGATGCCGTGAAAACAATCGTCAACTTAGTGAAACGACTGGTGTTTCCCGGTTTCTTCGACCTGCGCCATAGCGACGACGACATCCGCTCGTATCATATCGGAGTGTATCTGGAGCAGTTGCACCAGCTGCTGTGCGAACAGATACAACTGGCCCTGCTGTTCGACAACACCGACTGCAGTGCCACCGCGCGCCGCGATGCCGAGCAGTTGACCGACCGTTTCATCGACACATTGCCCGACATCAAGCGTCTGCTGCTGACCGACGTGCGTGCCATCTGCGAGAAAGACCAGAGCGTGCGCAACACGAGCGAGGTGGTATTCTGCTACCCCGTCATCCAAGCGATGGTACACTACCGCATGGCCCATGTGCTGCACGGGATGCAGATACCCATCCTGCCCCGCATCATCACCGAGCAGGCGCATGCCAACACCGGCATCGACATCCATCCCGGCGCCCAGATAGGCGAATATTTCGCCATCGACCACGGCACGGGCGTGGTGATAGGCGAGACCTGCATCATCGGGCACCATGTGACGCTCTATCAGGGTGTGACCCTCGGAGCCACGGCGGGCAGCGGCCAACGCAGTCCGGCGGCCGACAAAAAAGAGGTGGTGCCGCGCCACCCCATCCTCGAAGACCGTGTGACCATCTACTCCAACTCCACCATCCTGGGGCGCATCACCATCGGCCACGACACGATTGTGGGCGGCAACGTATGGGTGACGCACGATCTGGCCCCGTATTCGCATATCCTGCAGGGCAAGGCCCAGGACGTCAGCTTCACCGGCGGACTGGGGATATAGCCTCACCCCCTACCCCTCTCCAAAAAAGCCTCACCCCCTGCCCCTCTCCAAGGGGAGAGGGGAGTAGATAGCTTACTAAACAACGGATGGCACAGATTAAACGGATTTTTGTGATAGCTTACTAAACAACGGATTCCACGGATTTCACGGATTTTTGTTATTGCTGATAATCAGCAGGTTGCAAATCCGTAAAATCCGTGGAATCCGTTGTTATTGAGTTCCTCTTATGGTTTGTAGCGTCCTGTCAGTTACCCAAGCAGACGCATTATTTGCCATCTTCGGGAGCCTGCTCGATGAGCTCCATAAACTGGTCGAGCTTCGGGGTGATGATGATCTGCGTGCGGCGGTTGCGCTGCTTGCCCACCTCGGTGGTGTTGGTGGCGATGGGATTATATTCGCCACGTCCGCCGGCGGTGAGGCGTTTGGGGTCAACCCCGTAGTTGTTTTGCAGATACTGCACCACGCTCGATGCGCGCAGGCATGAGAGGTCCCAGTTGTTGCGGATGTTCTCGCGCGAGATAGGCACATCGTCGGTGTTGCCCTCTACGAGCACATCATACTCCGAATAGTCCATGATGATCTTGGCAATCTTGCTGAGCGTCTCGGCGGCCCGGTCTTGAATCTCGTAGCTGCCTGTCTTGTAGAGCATATTGTCGGCCAGCGAGATGTACACCACGCCCTTGAGCACCTGCACATCCACCTCTTTCAGCTCCTCTTTGCTGAGCGAGCGTGTCAGGTTGTTGGTGAGCACCATGTTGAGCGAATCGCTCTTGCTCTTCACCTCCACCAGATGACGGATATACTGGTTCGACTCATTGATTTGGTCAACGAGTTTCTCGATGCTCACATTATTCTGGTTGGCGTTGTTGAGGCTCTTGTCGAGCGAGCGCTGCAGTTTGGCATAGTCTCTACGTGACTGTTCGAGTTGCTGTTCCAGACTGGTGACGCGAGCGCTGCTGGCAGCCAGTTGTTCCTTGGTTGACTGGAACTGCTCGGTCAGCGTACGGTTGTTCTCCTGGCATGCTGCCAGTTCCTTCTTACTTGCGCAGCCCGTTGTCAGCAAGGCTCCGGCTGCTATCACTGAAAGCAATAATCCTTTGTTCATAATCGTCTGTGTTTAAATGTATTTTAGGTTTGTTATTGGCGTGATACCGTTGCAAATGTACATATATAACGCAAAAAAACGCAAAACGTTCAACGCTGTTAGATATTTTTAACAACATTTATAGAGAGACAGCCCCCTCCCCAACCCTCCCCGAGGGGAGGGAGTAATTAGCATGCCTATCACGATATATAGGGGATAAAAAGGTAATCATAATGTTCAAAGTTCAATGTTCAAAGTGAATGCCTCTTAGATTTTCCGGCATCTGCGATGGCGGTGGCGGCGGTATAGGCTGTGGTCCATGCCGCTTGGAAGTTGAATCCGCCCGTGACGCCGTCGATGTCGAGCACCTCGCCCGCGAAATAGAGATGCTTGCAGACGCGGCTCTCCATCGTGTTGGGGTTGACGCTGGTGAGTGCCACGCCGCCGCAGGTGACGAACTCCTCCTTAAACGCCCCCTTGCCGCTGACGTCGTAGGTATCGTTGCAGAGGGCGTTCACCAATTGGTTGCGCTCTTTGCGGCCCGTCTCGGCCCACCGTCGCAGCGCCTTAGAGCCGATGCTCTTGTGCGCGAGGTATTCCCACAGGCGGCCGGGCAGTGGGAAGGGCGGCATCGTGTCCACCTGTTTCTGCGGATGTTGTGCGATGAAGTCGGCGAGCTGCGCCGCCACCTCGTTCTCATTCAGGCCGAGCCAGTTGACCGCCAGCGGACAGCGGTAGCCGCAGTCGTGCAGGTGGCGTGCCGCATACGACGAGAGGCGGAGTATGGCGGGTCCGCTCATGCCCCAATGGGTGATGAGCAGCGGTCCTGAGGCGCGGAAGCGAGTGCCTGGCATCATCACCGCCGCCTCTTCCACCACCAGGCCCATCAGCCGGGTGAGCGCGGGGTCGTCGATCTGCAGGGTGAAGAGCGAGGGCACGGGTGCGACGATGTCGTGCCCCATGCTGCCGAGCCATTGCAGGCCATCGGCGCGCGGTTGTCCGCCCGTGGTCACGGCCACGAAGTCATAGCCGGTCAGTGCGTCGGGCGACTCTATCTTGCATCCCGTGCGGATATGTACGCCCAGACGCCGGCAGGCTCCGGTGAAGCAGTCGATGATGGAGTGCGCGTCCTGCGAGGCGGGAAACACGCAGTGGTCGTCTTGCACCGTCAGGGGCACGCCGTGGTTTTCGAACCACGCATAGGCGTCGCGGTAGTCGAACTGTCGGAAGAGACGTTTCATCAGCCGGTGTCCGCGCGGATATACCGCCGCGAGGTCTTTCACCCCCTCGAACGTATTGGTGCAGTTGCAGCGCCCGCCGCCCGACACCTCCACCTTGCGCAGCACACGGTCGGCCTGCTCGCAGATGGTCACATCCATCTGCGGCATCCGCTCTTTCAAGTTGATGGCGAGGAAAAATCCGGCGGCCCCGCCTCCGACGACAACAGTTTTCATGCTCATGAATGGCTTGTTTGCCCCCTCTGCAACGCTACTTGGTCTTTTTTATTTACAATTCATCTTATCGACCGCAGCAGCAGCAAGGTCGAGCGGGAAGTATTCGACATCCCATTTGCAGCCCATCCACTCATAAAACTCACGCAGTTCGCCACAGTCGGGTTTCTTCTGGATAAGCCTCACCAGACGGTTGTAGCGATCGATGCCTCCGCAATCATCAGGCGGACAGGCATAGGCGCCATTCGTCAGGCGCACAGCCTTCTCCTCATCGTCGGCATAGTCGGCTACGTCTGTCAACTTCACGGCATGATACCAACTGTCGCCGAAGTCG
>CAMVAT010000095.1 GCA_947165505.1 uncultured Prevotellaceae bacterium
GGCAAAATCAACTACAACGACTATCTGCGGCGCTATCTGGGCGAACAGCCCGGCGACGTGATAGAGTGGGAGACGGGCAAGCGGATAGGACAGCACAAGGGACTGTGGTTTCACACCATCGGTCAGCGTCACGGGCTGGGCTTCGGTGGCGGTCCGTGGTTTGTGGTGAAGAAAGACATGGAGCGCAACATCCTCTATGTGAGCAAGGGCTACGACCCGCAGACGGCCTATAAGAGCGACTTCGCCATCCGCGACTTCCACTACCTGACACCCGAGGCGGGCACCACATTGCCCGAATGCGTTACCTTCAAGATACGCCATACCCCCGAATACCATCCCGCCACGCTCGAACCGACCGCCGAGGGCTATATCGTGCATTCTGCACATGCCATCCACGGCGTGGCGCCGGGGCAGTTTTGTGTGGTCTATGACGACCAGCATCACCGCTGCTTCGGGTCGGCAGAGATAACTCTCTAAAAGTAAAAAAGTAAAAGAGTAAAAAAGTAAAATATGCTTTTCACCACCACACCCACCATCGAAGGCTGCCCCATTAAGCAATATCTGGGCATAGTGACCGGCGAGACCATTATCGGCGCCAATGCGTTTAAAGACATCAAAGCCGCTTTCACCGACTTTTTTGGCGGCAGAAGCGGCACGTATGAAAGAGTGCTGATAGAAGCGAAAGACACATCGATGAACGAGATGGCCGAACGCGCGGCTCAGATGGGCGCGAACGCCGTCGTGGGCATTGACATCGACTACGAGACCATCGGCCAGGGCGGTTCGATGCTCATGGTGGCTTGCAGCGGCACGGCGGTGATTATCTGACGGCGGTGCCTAAGGTTTGGAGAAGTTGACGAGCACGATGGTCGGATTCTCAGCCAGATAACTTTCCACCTCGCTGCGCTTCACGGAGCGTCCTTGCGCGTTGGGTTGTATGGAGTGTGCGCCACCCTCCTGTTTGTGCCAATGGATGGAATACTCCCATGTCAGCGAGTACAGTTCTTTGGCCAAAGTGCCATATTCTTCGGGTTTCTTGGCGGTAGCTACCACTTGCAGGTAAAGGGGATGGTCGCCGCTTTCCTTTTCTTTATAGACCCATTCTGCGGCATTGACGATGACCTCCTCATGCTGGATGCCTTTGAAATCGGTGTAGATGGCTTTCACCGTATATAATTGCTGCATGTCGTAGGCAGGCTTCACGGTATAAGTCACTTGCGTGAAGTTGCGGTCGTATTCCACCACGCCGTCGTCGCTGCCGCAGCCTGTCAGGAAAGTAAAAAAGAATAAGAGCATAACTCCTTTCGCAGCCATGCCGGCGGTAAGGATGTTTTTAATGATGTGATTGAAAATGGTAGCCATCATGTTCAAAGTTCAATGTTCAACGTGAAAGATATCTCCTGTCCCTTGCTCCCTGCCCCTTGCCGCTAAAAGCGTCTCCGCCTCGGCCATGGTCTTCACCACCACGTCGGCACCCTCACGGCTGAGGTCGCTGTCGGGCAGCGGTCCGGTGTTCACGGCGATGGTATAGATGCCTGCGGCCTTGGCAGCCCTCACCCCAAGCGGCGCATTCTCTATCACCACGGCTTCGTGGGCGCTTACGCCCGCCTTCTTCAGTCCCATCAGATAGGGGTCGGGAGCGGGCTTGCCATGGTTGACATCGAAGGCCGTCACCATCAGATGCTTGTGCAGCAGTCCCGGAAATTCCTCTTCCAGATGGTCGAGCAGGGTGTGCTGTCCGCTGCCAGTCACCACGCAGATGGTGATGCCTGCCTGCTTGAGCGTCTGCATCAGGTGCTCTACGCCCGGCATCTTGTGGGCCGGTCCCAGAGCGGCGAAGCATGCCGACTTGTGTGCGTACATCTCTTGTGCCTCATCATCACTCAACTCGCGCTGCCATTGCTGGCGCGCGAGTTGTGCGATGGTTTCTACGCCGCGCATGCCCTCACATCGGTATGCGTCGGCCTGTGTCATGTTGAGGCCGTAGTGCTTCATCGACGTCACCCATGCCTCGGCATGGTGTGGCATGGAGTCGTAGATGACCCCGTCCATATCGAAAAGTACGGCTTTGAGCATTGTTGAGATTTGAGGTTTGAGATTTGAGGGTTGAGGGTTGAGGGTTGAGGGTTGAGGGTCGAGGGTTGAGGGTTCTTACTCTGTTTCGTTTCGAGGGTTGAGAGGTAATTGCTCCCTCCCCTCGGGGAGGGTCGGGGAGGGGGCTTTTCCTCGGGGAGGGTCGGGGAGGGGGCTTTTCCTCGGGGAGGGGGTGGGGCTTATTCTGCTGCCAAGCGCTCTTTGATGGCTTTGCTCTCGGCCTCGTAGCCGGGTTTGTCGAGCAGAGCGAACATATTCTTCTTGTAGGCCTCAACACCGGGCTGGTTGAACGGGTTCACGCCCAGCACGTTGCCGCTGATGCCGCAGGCAATCTCGAAGAAATAGATGAGCTGGCCGATGTAGTACTCGTTGAGCTTCGGCACTGAGATGCGGATGTTGGGCACGCCGCCATCCACGTGAGCCAGACGTGTGCCCAGCTCGGCCATCTTGTTCACCTCATCCACGCGTTTGCCGGCCAGGAAGTTCAGACCGTCCAGATTCTCCTCGTCCTCGGGGAAGAGCAGTTTGCGGTTGGGCTCTTCGATGCTGATTACCGTCTCGAAGATTGTGCGCTCGCCGTCTTGTATCCATTGTCCCATGGAGTGCAGGTCGGTGGTGAAATCTACGCTGGCGGGGAAGATGCCTTTCTTGTCCTTGCCCTCGCTCTCGCCGTAGAGCTGTTTCCACCACTCCGACATGAAGTGCAGTTTGGGCTGGTAGTTGACCATGATTTCGATTTTCTTGCCGGCCTGATACAGTCCGTTGCGCACGGCGGCGTACTGAGCGGCGATATTCTGCTCGAAGGGCACATCCTGAGCGCAGCATTTCTCCATGTCTTGTGCGCCAGCCACCAATTGGCGGATGTCGAATCCGGCGCAGGCGATGGGCAGCAGTCCCACCGGTGTGAGCACCGAGAAGCGTCCGCCTACGTTGTCGGGGATGATAAAGCTCTTATATCCCTCTTTGTCGGCGCAGGTGCGAGCGGCACCGCGTTTGGCGTCGGTCACGGCCACGATCACCTTCTTTGCCTCTTCCTTGCCGCGCTGTGCCTCGCATTGTTTCTTCAGCAGGCGGAAGGTGAGAGCCGTCTCGGTGGTGGTGCCCGACTTAGATATGTTGATCACGCCGAATTTCTTGTCGGCCAGGTATTCGGTCAGTTCAGAGAGATAATCCTCGCCGATGTTGTTGCCTGCGAAGAGGATCGTGGGATTCTTCTCGTCGCGGCGGAGCCATGCGAACGAGTTGCCCAGGGCTTCGATCACGGCGCGTGCGCCGAGGTAACTACCACCGATGCCGGCCACCACCACGGCCTCGCAGTTGGCGCGCAGCACATCGGCTGTGGCCTGCACCTCGTCGAGGAATTCGGGTGTGATCTCTGTGGGCAGGTGCAGCCATCCGAGGAAGTCGTTGCCCGGGCTGGTGCCGTCTTCGAGTGCTGCCTGAGCGGCTTTCACTTGTGGTTCAAAACTTTTCACTGCGCCCTCGCTGAGGAATTGGGCAGCCTTTGAGATGTCTAAGGTGATGTTCTTCATTGTTTTGCTTGTATTTGTTTTAGTTAGGGTTTTCTCTTTTTGGAATGCACGCTTGAGTTGTTCGCGTGCTATCTTGTCGGTGTCACGTATGTCCATGTGGTTGACGCTGAGATGGTTATCTGAATGAATCGGTGAGCAGTTTGATCTCTATCTGCGGCGAGATGCGCTCGTAGAGGATGTTATAGACGGCATCAAGGATAGGCATGTTGACGTGCAGGTGGCGGTTGATTTCCTTCATGCACTTGGTGCCGAAGAATCCCTCGGCTATCATCTCCATCTCTATCTGTGCGCTCTTCACGCTGTAGCCCTTGCCGATCATGGTGCCGAACACGCGGTTGCGCGAGAAGTTGGAGTAGCCCGTCACGAGCAGGTCGCCCAGATATACCGAGTCATAGACATTGCGGTCGGCCGGGTGTATGGTGCTCAGAAACCGTTGCATCTCCTGTACGGCGTTGGCCATGAGCACGGCGAGGAAGTTGTCGCCGTATTTCAGTCCGCTGCAGATGCCGGCTGCGATGGCATATACGTTTTTGAGCACCGACGAGTATTCGATGCCGAGCACGTCGTTGGATGTCTTCGTCTTGATGAAGTCGGAGGTGAGCACCTGTGTGAAGGCGCGTGCCTTCTCTTCGTCCACGCATCCCACGGTGAGGTACGAGAGCCGTTCGAGCGCCACCTCCTCGGCGTGCGACGGTCCGCCGATGCACGCCAGATTGTCGTAGGGCACATCATATACCTGATGGAAATATTCCGAGCACACCAGGTTCTCATCGGGCACGATGCCTTTGATGGCGGTGACGATGAATTTGTCTTTGATGCGTGTCTTCAGCTTGCGAAGATGGTTTTTCAGGTAGGGCGAAGGGGTGACGAACACCAGCGTGTCGTAGGCTTGGATGATTTTATTGATGTCGCTTGAGAAAAAGATCTCGTTGATGTTGAAATGTACGCTCGTCAGGTAGGCCGGGTTGTGCGACAGCCGGCGGAAGTCGTCGATGCGGTCGTCGCGACGCATATACCACCCGATATGGTGGGTGTGTCCTACCACAATCTTAGCTATGGCGGTAGCCCAGCTGCCGCCTCCGATGATTGCTATTCTGCCACAGTCAAACATATTCACTCTTAATCGTGACAAAGGTACAAATAATTTTCGACATAGGAGCAAAAGGGGCGAATATTTTTTCGTCTGACCGTTATTGAGGGCATGTCAGATGAAAAAGATACTTAGTCAATAAACCTCTTTGTGATCTCGTTGTAGGCCTCGATGCGGCGGTCGCGCAGGAAGGGCCACCAGCGTCGCACCTGTTCGGCGCGCCCCATGTCTATCTCTACGATGATGCTCTCCTCTTCGCTGTTCGAGGCGCGGTAGTAGAGCTCGCCCTGCGGACCCGCCACGAAACTGCTTCCCCAGAATTCGATGCCGCCCGTCTGGCCGCTCGGGTCGGGTTCGTGGCCCACGCGGTTCACCGTCACCACGGGCAGTCCGTTGGCCACGGCGTGGCCTCGCTGCACGGTGGTCCATGCCTCGCGCTGCCGTTCTTGTTCCTCGGGCGTGTCGCTGCTCTCGTAGCCGATGGCGGTGGGGTAGATGAGCAGTTCGGCGCCCTGCAGGGCCATCAGCCGTGCTGCCTCAGGGTACCACTGGTCCCAGCACACCAGCACGCCGAGCCGCCCCACGCTCGTCTGGATGGGGTGGAATCCGAGGTCGCCAGGGGTGAAGTAGAATTTCTCGTAGTAGGCGGGGTCGTCGGGGATGTGCATCTTGCGGTATTTGCCCGCGATGGTGCCGTCGCGCTCTATCACCACGGCGGTGTTGTGATAGAGGCCTGCCGCCCTGCGCTCAAACAGTGAGCAGACGATGACCACACTGTACTGACGGGCCAGTTCGCCGAAAAATCCTGTCGAGGGTCCGGGGATGGGCTCTGCCAGGTCGAAGCGGCTCACGTCTTCCGTCTGGCAGAAGTAGAGCGAGTTGTGCAGTTCCTGCAATACGATGAGCTCAGCGCCCCGCTGTGCCAGGTCGGCGATACCTTCGGCCAGCCGCCGCAGGTTGTCTTTGATGTCAGCCACATTGTGCTGTTGTAATAATCCTATTTTCATATTTTAATTTAACTTTCGCAAGCTCCGCTTGCTCTTTGGAGTTTGGGAGTTTAGGAGTTTGGGAGTTTAGACAATAGTCGTAGGGCACCTGTTTTTGCATCCAACTAACCTTTAAACTCCAGCGGCTGAAAGTCGCGAAAACGCCTCAACTCCTTAAGCATGCGAAATTTGAATGATTGATATTCGGTTGAATCTGTCGGGTAATCACTCCCTCCCCTCGGGGAGGG
>CAMVAT010000096.1 GCA_947165505.1 uncultured Prevotellaceae bacterium
CTGTCGATGATGCTGCGGGTGTCGGCTATCTGTGCATCGTACATTTCCAGTTGGTAGTAGGCGGTTGCCACGGTGGCTATGAGTTCGGTACGCACAGCCTGCTCATAGGCCATCTGTTCCTCGACGGTGGCAGCAGCAGCACGCTTGGCATTGCGCATACGGCCAAAGGCATCAATCTCCCAACTGGCCTCTGCACCGATGTTATAGCCCGAGGATGTCTCAGTGAAGTCACTGTTCTTAAACCGTGATTTGCTTTTGCTGGCTGCCAGCCCTATGGAGGGAAACAGTTCGCCCTTGGCACTGCGCAGGGCAGCTTTGGCAGCCTGCACTTGCAGATGGGCGGTCTGGAGATCGCTGTTGTGCAGGAGTGCCTCTTCGATAAGTGCGGCGACCTTCGGCTCGGTAAAAACCTCGCGCCAGTCGGCGGGCAAGTTGCCAGCCAAGCTGTCAGCTGCGGATGCGCCTATAGCGCTAAGTTGTTTTTTCAGCACATCGGTAGCCGTAGAGTCAGAGTGATACGATGAGTAAGTCTTACAGCTCGACAGCAGGCAGACGACTGCCAGTATAGACAGTGTAGTCGTTACCGAGTGTGTTTTGATTTTTTCTTCCAGCGTCTGGAAGAAGATGAAGAATACGGGTACAAAGAGTAACAAGGCCAGAGTGCCCACCAGCATACCACCAACCACACACAGTCCCAGCGTGACATTACCCATGGCACCTGCCCCCCGTTCAAAAATCATAGGCATCAGGCCCACGATAAGCGTCAGGGCGGTCATCAGGATGGGGCGCAGGCGTGCTTTGGCAGCAGTGAGAGCGGCATCGGCTATGCTCATTCCCTCGCGGCGACGCTCACAGGCATACTCCGTAATCAGGATAGCGGTCTTGGCAATCAGGCCGATGAGCATGATGATGCCCACCTGCATATAGATGTTGTTCTCCAGTTCTACCAGGTTGATGAACACGAAACTGCCGAGCAGCCCGAAGGGCACGCTGAGCATGACGGCCATGGGAATGAGCAGACTCTCGTAGAGACAGCAGAGCACGATGAACACGAGCAGCAGACTGATGACAAACACCCAGGCTGTGGACGACGTAGAGGCAGCCTCCTCGCGGGCCGTGCCGGTGTACTCATAGCCATAGCCCTGGGGCAGCGTCGCGGCCGACACCTCGCTCACGGCATTGATGACATCGCCCGAAGTGTAGCCCTCGGCAGGTGTCAGTTCTACGTTGATGCCTAAAAAAAGGTTGAAGCGGTTGAGCGACTGGAGACCATAGGTCTTCTTCAGCGTGATGAGTTCGGTGATTGGCGTGTAGCTGCCCTTCTCCGTGACGACATAGATGTCGTTCAGGTCGTCCTTATTCATGCGCAGTCCAGGATCAGTCTGCAACATGACGTGGTAGAGTTTTCCAAAACTGTTGAACTGCGAGGCATAGTTACTGCCTATATAGCCGTTGAGCACGCTGAGCACGGAAGCAGGCTCGATGCCATAGCGCTTACACAGCGAGGCATTCACCGTGACAGTGTATTGCGGATAGTTCACCTCGTAGGGCGAATAGACTTCTTCTATCTCTGGCCGCGCCTCCAGTGCCTTCATGAAGTTGTCGGCCACGCCCTTGAGCTTGGTGACGGAGCCACCGCCATAGTCCTCAACATACAATTCCACGCTGTTGCTATAGCTATAGCCAAAGACAGTGGGGAGCAGGAACACGAACATCGAACCGCTCTTCACCTGATGGGTGGCACCCTCTATGCGGTCGTAGATGCTGAAGATGTCGTGACCGTCGTCCTGGCGGTCGTCCCAATGCTTCAGGCGCCCCATCACCAGTCCGGTGTTAGGACCATCGCCACCCAAGATATTCCAGCCTGCTACCGAACCGACGCCACGCATATCGGGGTCGTTCTCCAGAACTTTCGACATCTCATGAACCGTCTTTTTCGTCTGTGCCAAGGTAGAACCCGACGGTGTGGTGATATCTACAAAGATAATCCCGGTGTCCTCGTCGGGCACCAAACCTGTGGGCGTGCTGTAGAGCATCCAGGCCAGCAGGACGATGCTGACAACCGTCAGTGAACCCACAAGCCAGCGACGACGCATGAACCATCCCAATGCACGACTGTATTTACTGAGCAAGGCATTGAAAGCCTTGTTGTAGGCTTGACGAAAACGCACCGACCAGGAGGCTGTCTGCAGTTCTGCTTCCGGAGAGCGGGGTTTCATCAGCAGCGCACACAGTGCCGGACAGAGCGTCAGGGCACAGAAAGTAGAAATGGCCACGGCCACGGCCATCGTCAAACCGAACTGCCGGTAATAGGCACCGCTGAGACCGCCCATGAAAGCAGCTGGGATGAACACACACATGAAGACAATGGTGGTGGTGATAATGGCTGTAGAAATGTTGTGCATCGCCTGGTGGGTGGCCTTCTTGGCAGTTGTCGTCGGGTCTTCCAGTTTCTCCTGCACCGCCTCCACCACGACGATGGCATCATCGACCACGGTACCGATGACCAGCACCAGTGCGAAGAGAGTGATGAGGTTGAGCGTGAAGCCAACCATATACATGAAGGCAAAGGTGCCCACGAGCGAGACAACAATGCTCACCGACGGAATGATGGTGGCACGCCAGTTCTGCAGGAACAGCAGCACCACGAGAATGACGAGCAGCAGGGCCTCGAGCAGCGTCTTATAGACCGCGTTCATCGAGGCGTCGAGGAAGTCGTTGGTGTCCAAGAGCACTCGGAACTCCAGTCCTGCCGGCAAGTGTGGCTTCAGCTCTTCCATGAGCCTGTCTATCTCATTGTTTACTCGTTGCGCATTAGCACCGGTGGCAGGGGTAATGATGGCAACAGTGCCATTGTGGGAGTTCACCCAACTGTCGCAGGCATAAGTTACGGTGCCCAATTCCACGCGTGCCACATCGCTGAGATGCAAGTCATTAAAGGCATCAGTCCTTAAGACAATATCCTCAAACTCTTGTTGGTTTTCCAAGCGCCCCCTATATACCAGCGTGTACTGGTAGGTTCCATTTGAATCCTCTCCCAGCGTGCCAATGGCAGCCTCGACGTTCTGACCTTCCAGGGCATTGACAATATCTTCCGGATTCAGTTGGTACTGAGCCATCTTCTTCGGGTCCATCCAGATGCGCATGCCATAGACATTGCCCATCAGCTGGATGTTGCCCACACCATTAATGCGCTGCAGGCGCGGCTGCACGTTGATGTTGAAATAGTTGGTGATAAAGGCATTATCGTAGCGGTTGTCGGGACATTCCAAAGCAATGATTCGGAGCATGCCCTGCTCCTCCTTCTCCACCTGCACGCCCAGATTCAGCACCTCGGCTGGCAGGTAGCCCTTGGCCTCCTCCACACGGTTTTTTACGCGTATCTGTGCCAGATCGGGGTCGGTGCCGGGACGGAAGGTGACGTTGACGGTGGCCATACCACTGCTGGTTGACGACGACGTGATATACTCCATACCCTCCACGCCGTTGACAGCCTCCTCAAGGGGGGTGATGACACTCTTCATGACAGCCTCGGCACTGGCTCCGGTATATTCCGTACTGATGGTGACCACGGGCGGAGCTACATTGGGGAACTGCTCTACGGGCAGATTGACATAACCCACGATGCCAGCCAGTAGGACAAGCACCGAAAGGGCGCAGGCGAAGATGGGACGAGTGATAAAGAAACGACTGATCATGATGGATTTCCTCCTTTCTTAACTTTCTTTTCTGTTACCTCCATTCCGTCCTCCACGAATCCGGCTCCCTCGGCAATGATGACATCGCCAGGTTCCAAGCCGCTGGTCACCACAAAGTTTTGTCCGTCGTTATAAGGAAGGATGGTCACCTCGGTTTCCACTGCCTTTCCATCGACCACTTTATATACAATATATTTATTGTGGATATCAACGGTAGCTTCCTGCGGAATGACTATGACCTTGTGTCTGACATAGGGTAGTTCGATATAGCCGTTACTGCCGTTACGGAAGATTTCTGTGGAATTATGAAACGTAGCACGTATATAAGTGCCACCATTGTCCTGTTCAACGATTCCGCTGATGGCATCAATATGTCCCTTTTCCTCAAACTGATAGCCCCAGTTGGTATAAAGCGTGACGGGTGGCAGCTTTTCAAGAAGTTCGTCGGTGGAGTTACAGTTGAAGTCCTGAAGAAGTTCAGAGAGTGCCTTCTCAGAGAGTGCGCCGTATGCACGAAGGTATTTATTGTCTGAAAAGATGACCATGTGTAGTTCGCCGTCGGGTTCAACAAGTTCACCCACACGGTATTCAATCATGCCTATGACACCGTCTGCAGGACTACAGACGGTGGTGTAGCCCAGTTGGATGCGCGCAGATTCCAACTCAGCCTGTGCCGCTTCCACCTGTGCGTAGGCTTCTTCCTTGGCATGACGGGCTCGAAGCAGGTCGGACTCTCCCACCATCTGTTGAGCATAGAGTTTCTCCTTGCCATCTAAGTTCAACTGGGCAGATGAGAGTGCAGCGCGAGCTGTCCCCACCTGAGCCTTGGCAGCATCAACGGCAGCAATATAAGGGCTTTGGTCGATGACGAATAGCGGCTGACCTTTCTTTACATGAGCACCTTCGTTTACTAAAATCTTAGCAAGCCGTCCACTGACAAGAGGGCGAACCTGTATATTATACACACCTTCCATCTTCACAGAAAAGTTGCGATTCAGGGTAATGTCTTGCCGCTGCACACGCAACAGGCGGTAGCAATCCTTCGCCGTCGGTGTGGTCTCTTCACCACAGTTGGTGCAGAGTATCGACAGAGTCAGCGCGGTAACTATATATATAATATGGTGCAATCTTTGACGCATAACAGATTGTATTTAAAGTTTCTTCTTTCCTGTTTCCTGGGCCACAGCCATTCCCTCAGTCACCATCCCGGCATTCTCGGCTATGATGACATCGCCGTCATTAAGTCCGCTGGTCACCACATAGTGCTCATCGTTAGCAGAAATGCCCTTCACCTCGGTAGAGACGGCCTTGCCATCGATGACACGATAAACAAAACATTTGTCCTGAATGTGGATAGTGGCCTCCTGCGGTATGACAAAGACCCCATGCTTTGTAGTTGGCAACTCTACATATCCATTGCTGCCGTTGCGGAACATCTCCGAAGGGTTGTCGAACGAAGCCCTAAGGAGGACTGAACCTGTCAAGACGTCTGCTTCACCGCTAACGGCATCGAAGTGCCCTTTCTGCGGAAGTTCTTCACCCCAGGTAGTATAGAGCGAGACAGGAGGCAACTTTTTCAGCAGTTCGTCGGAAGTGCTGCAGTCATACTCCTCGAATAGGTTCACGAGCAATTTCTCTGACAACGTGATATAAGCATAAATCTGCTTGTTGGCCGCTATGGTGGCGATAGACAGTGTGCTGGTAGGGAACACGACATCGCCTTCGGTGAAATTCATGATACTGATGGTTCCGTCAACAGGACTGTAGATAGTAGTATAGTCCAGGTTGGAACGCGCAGCCGCCAGTTCCGCCAGAGCAGCCTCGAGTTGGGCCGCGGCTTCCTCTTTGGCATGACGCGCCCTGCGCAGGTCAAACTCGCCCACCATCTGCTGTGCATAGAGTTTCTCTTTGCCATCTAAGTTCAGTTGTGCCGTAGAGAGTGCTGCGCGGGCTGTCCCCACCTGGGCTTTAGCGGCATTGACTGCAGCGATGTAAGGAGCCTGGTCGATGATGAAGAGCGGCTGACCTTTCTTCACACGAGCACCTTCCTTCACGCAAACCGTCTTCAATGTCCCACCAATAAGGGCATTCACATTGATGTTCTCTTTGCTTTCTATGTTTGACATGAACTGGCGCATCTGGGTAAAGTCCTGCCGTTTCACGCACAGCGTCTT
>CAMVAT010000097.1 GCA_947165505.1 uncultured Prevotellaceae bacterium
GCATAAAAAACAAAAGGATTTGTTTTGTTCTGCACTCGACTTTTCGTAACTTTGCACCCTTGAATCATCATATTATTCCAAGACAATGAATATTGAAGCCGCAATCAGCAGTTCGGCGCAGCAAGCCATCAAGGAACTGTACGGGCAGGAAGTGCCAGAGAAGATGGTGCAACTGACCAAGACAAGAAGTGAGTTTGAGGGTAACCTGACCCTCGTGGTGTTCCCCTTTGTGAAGATGTCGCACAAACGACCCGAGGAGACCGCCCAAGAGATAGGCGAATACCTGTTGGCCCACGATGCCAACGTGGCCGGCTACAACGTGGTGAAGGGATTCCTCAACCTCGTGGTGGGCACCGGCTCGTGGGTGAGCCTGCTCAACCGCATCAATGCCGACGACCACTTCGGCTACGTGAGCGCCGAGCGCAAGGCAGCCGAGAATGGCGGCCATCAGCCCCTGGTGATGATAGAATACTCATCACCCAACACCAACAAACCGCTGCACCTGGGCCATGTGCGCAACAACCTGCTGGGATGGTCGCTGGCGCAGATCATGGAAGCCAACGGCAACCGCGTGGTGAAGACCAACATCGTGAACGACCGCGGCATACACATCTGCAAGTCGATGCTCGCCTGGCTGAAATGGGGCAACGGCGAGACACCTGAGACATCGGGCAAGAAAGGCGACCACCTCATCGGCGACTACTATGTGGCCTTCGACAAGCACTACCGTGAGGAGGTGGCACAGCTGAAAGCCCAGTACCAGAGCGAGGGCATGGACGACGAGGCCGCAGAGAAGAAAGCCAAAGACGAGGCACCGCTCATCCGCGAGGCCCACGAGATGCTGGTGAAATGGGAACAGGGCGACCCCGAGGTGCGCGCACTGTGGGAGAAGATGAACAGCTGGGTGTATGCCGGCTTTGACGAGACATACCGCGCCCTGGGCGTTTCGTTCGACAAGATTTACTATGAGTCGAAGACCTATCTTGAGGGCAAGAAAAAAGTAGAAGAGGGGTTGGCCAAAGGACTCTTCTTCCGCAAGGACGATGGCAGCGTGTGGGCCGACCTGACCGCTGACGGTCTGGATCAGAAACTGCTGTTGCGCTCCGACGGCACCTCGGTGTATATGACACAAGACATCGGCACGGCCGACCTGCGCTTCCGCGACTACCCCATCGACAAGATGATCTATGTGGTGGGCAATGAGCAGAACTACCACTTCCAGGTGCTCTCGCTCTTGCTCGACCGTCTCGGATTCAAGTGGGGCAAAGACCTGGTGCATTTCTCATACGGCATGGTGGAATTGCCCAACGGCAAGATGAAGAGCCGCGAGGGCACCGTGGTGGATGCCGACGACCTGGTGGCCGCAATGATAGCCGACGCGCGCACGCTGAGCGAAGACAAGGTGAACAAGCTGGAGGGCATCAGCGAGGCAGAGAAAGACGAGATAGCCCGCATCGTGGGCATGGGTGCCCTGAAATACTTCATCCTGAAGGTTGACGCACGTAAGAACATGCTGTTCAACCCCGAGGAGAGCATCGACTTCAACGGCAATACCGGTCCGTTCATCCAATACACGCACGCCCGCATCCGCAGCATCCTGCGCAAGGCCGAGGCCGAGGGCATCGTGCTGCCCGACACACTGCCCGACACACTGCCCGTGAACGAGAAGGAGGTGACGCTTATCCAGAAGATGAACGAGTTTGGCGCAGCCGTGGAGCAGGCCGGCAAGGACTACAGTCCGAGCGGCATCGCCAACTACTGCTATGAGTTGACCAAGGAGTTCAACCAGTTCTACCACGACTACAGCATCCTCAACGCCGAGACGGCAGAGCAAAAGACCCTGCGCCTGGTGCTGGCCAAAAACGTGGCCAAGATCATCCGCAACGGCATGGCCCTCTTAGGCATCGAAGTACCGGAGAGGATGTAAAAAAAAGGAGCCTCCCCCTATAGTTGTTAAGCCGAACAATAAATTAGGCTACAAACAAATCTCTTTGCTGTATAAAATGAGTTATAATGAGCTGACTCCTCCCCCCGATTACCGCAACGACACGGTTCTTCCGCTGCCACCCGAAGTTAAGGCTTCGGCCTGGGCAGTGGATGCCGCGTGTTCGGGCAATCCGGGACGGATGGAGTATCAGGGCATCGACCTGGCCACGGGCGCACAGGTGTTTCACTTCGGACCGATGCACGGCACCAACAACATCGGCGAGTTTCTGGCCATCGTTCACGCCCTGGCCCTGATGGAGCAGCGCGGCATCCGCGACAAGGTCATCTACAGCGACAGCTATAACGCCATACTGTGGGTGAACAAGAAGAAATGCAAGACCACACTGGAGCGCACCCCACAGACCGAACCCCTCTACCAGATTATCGCCCGCGCTGAAAACTGGCTCCACACCCACCCCATCCAGACACCCATCATCAAATGGGAGACGAAACAATGGGGCGAGATACCCGCCGACTTCGGCAGGAAGAAGTAAGAATCTGTGACATATTCTTGCATACCTCCATATTTCTTTTTATATTTGCAGTCTCATTTGCAATCTATTAACCACCAAAAGCCAACCGACATGAAAATCTTGTTTTTAGCCATGATGATGACAGGAATGAGCCTCAACGCCATGGGGCAGACCACCGAAGGCGATGACCACCCCACAGGCGAACTGACCCGGTATCAATATACCATCGACGAAGACGTGACTTACGAGGTGAGACAGATGGGCAGCGAATATCTGCTCTACATCAATGACAAGGACACCAAGACCGAGGGCTACTGCATGATAGACAGTATCATGATGGCAGAGTTGCGCGCCGTCATCGGCTCCACCACCCTGCAAACCGTAAAAGAAGACTATCGCCAGAATGATGCGCCCAAGAAAGCCAAGACATGGCGCCTGCGCTTGAAAAGCACCTGGGGACCGGGCGAGGAGGATTACCACTACTTGTCGCACTACGGTTATACCGGCGGTAAGACTGAAGCAGACAATACCGCCATGCAAAAGACAAACGACGTGCTGACAGGCATCAACCATCTGCTGCGCGAGCATCTGACCACGCAGCAGACCCGTTTCGGCAGTCTGCGCATTGCGTGCATGGAACACACCGAATCGGGGTATATGCGTATGTTCGTCACAGAGGACGGCCGACAGATCAGTCCTAAGAACGATTTCTATTATTTCAACTTCGGCGACTACTGCGTGGCAGAGGCATGCAGCAACACCCCCGAACCCTCCATCAAGCGCCAGCAGTTTGACCGGACCAAGGCCGAACAGATCAGCCAGGCCGTGGAATTGGAGCGTTATAAAAAGCCCCTGCGAGAAGTGAGGGTTTTTGACGCGCCCAATTCGGTATATACCTTTTATTTCTTCGACGGCCTCTGCGTGAGTTTCAACATATACTACAGGAGCGGCTACAAGGGCAAGTGGATCATTCCCAACGCCTATATCGTAGAGCAGATCCTGAAAGAGAAACAGTGACCGCCTCGCTGAGCTTTTTTGAGATCAATTTTGGAGTATCGAAGGAAAACATTTTGCTTTTTCCACGTTTATTCGTACCATTGGCTGACGCCCAAGGTACTCCCACTCGGAAATGAAAAGAAAAGCAAGCTTTCCTTTTGCATTTCACTCGTTTATTCGTACCTTTGCAACCAGAAAGCAAATACCTTTAAAAAAATATGATTCTTTTCTTCAAGACCCCCGCACAGAGCATCATCGCCACCGAGGCCGACCACGTGCTCAACCAGGATGAAATCAATGAACTTTGTTGGCTGTACGGCGACGCTGAAAAGCTCGATGCCGAAAAGCTCGACGGCTACTATGTAGGGCCGCGGCGTGAGATGATCACCCCGTGGAGCACCAACGCCGTGGAGATTACGCAGAACATGAACCTGCACGGCATCCGCCGCATCGAAGAGTACTTCGCCGTGAGCAGCGCCGATGCCGACCACGACCCCATGCTGCAACGCATGTACAACGGGCTGGACCAAGACATCTTCACCGTGAAGATCACCCCCGAGCCCATCAAGCAGGTGGAGAACCTGGAGGAATATAACGAGCAGGAAGGCCTGGCCCTCTCGCCCGAAGAGATAGAATACCTGCACCAGATAGAAGGTCAGTTGGGCCGTCCGCTCACCGACTCAGAGGTGTTCGGCTTCGCCCAGATCAACTCAGAGCACTGCCGCCACAAGATATTCGGCGGCACCTTCATCATCGACGGCGAGGAGAAGCCCTCGTCGCTCTTCGCGATGATTAAGAAGACGACCCAGGAGCACCCCAACAAGATACTCTCGGCCTACAAGGACAACGTAGCCTTCGCCCAAGGCCCCGTGGTGGAACAGTTTGCCCCCAAGGACCAATCGACGAGCGACTATTTTGAAGTGAAGGACGTGGAGAGCGTCATCTCACTGAAAGCCGAGACACACAACTTCCCCACCACGGTGGAGCCGTTTAACGGCGCAGCCACCGGCACCGGCGGCGAGATACGCGACCGCATGGGCGGCGGCACCGGTTCGTGGCCCATCGCCGGCACGGCGGTATATATGACCGCCTATCCGCGTCTGAAAGGAGACGACAGCGAGGATGTGGAGTTGCGCGACTGGGAAGACATCCTGCCCGTGCGCCAGTGGCTGTATCAGACACCCGAGCAAATACTGATCAAAGCCTCGAACGGTGCCTCCGACTTCGGCAATAAGTTCGGCCAGCCGCTCATCTGCGGTTCGGTGCTCACCTTCGAGCACCAAGAGGGCGCAGAGAAATACGCCTACGACAAGGTCATCATGCTGGCCGGCGGCGTGGGCTACGGCACGAAGCGCGACTGCCTGAAGCGCGAGCCGCAGAAAGGCAACAAGATAGTCGTGGTGGGCGGCGACAACTACCGCATCGGTCTGGGCGGCGGCAGCGTGTCGTCGGTAGATACAGGCCGCTACTCTAACGGCATCGAGCTGAACGCCGTGCAGCGCGCCAACCCCGAGATGCAGAAACGCGCCTACAACCTGGTGCGCGCCCTGTGCGAAGAAGAGGTGAACCCTGTGGTGAGCATTCACGACCACGGATCGGCCGGCCACCTGAACTGCCTCTCGGAACTGGTAGAGGAGTGCGGCGGACGTATCGACATGACACAGTTGCCCATCGGCGACACCACCCTGTCGGCCAAAGAGATCATCGCCAACGAGAGTCAGGAGCGCATGGGCCTGCTCATCGACGAAAAGCATATCGACCATGTGCGCCGTATCGCCGAGCGTGAGCGTGCCCCGCTGTATGTGGTAGGCGAGACCACGGGCGACGCCCACTTCTCGTTTGTGCAGGGCGACGGTGTGAAGCCCTTCGACCTGGACGTGGCCCAGATGTTCGGCCACTCGCCCAAGACCGTGATGCGCGACGAGACCGTGGTGCGCACCTACGAGGGTGTGACCTACAGCCAAGACAAGATAGACGAGTATATAGAGCGTGTGTTGCAATTGGAAGCCGTGGCCTGCAAAGACTGGCTGACCAACAAAGTGGACCGTTCGGTGACGGGCAAGATAGCCCGCCAGCAATGTCAGGGTGAGTTGCAGTTGCCGTTGTCAGACTGCGGCGTGGTAGCCCTCGACTACCGCGGCCGCAAAGGCATCGCCACAGCCTTGGGCCACGCCCCCCAGGCCGGTCTGGCCTCGCCCGAGGCGGGCAGCGTGCTGTCGGTGGCCGAGTCGCTGACCAATATCGTGTGGGCACCCTTAGCCGACGGCATGAAGAGTCTGTCGCTGTCGGCCAACTGGATGTGGCCCTGCCGTTCGCAG
>CAMVAT010000098.1 GCA_947165505.1 uncultured Prevotellaceae bacterium
AACCCTCATCCCTAAACCCTAAACCCTAAACCCTCATCCCTAAACCCTAAACCCTAAACCGTATAAAAATAACAGCAATGAGAAAAATCATCATTACCGTGGCACCGGTATGCCACACAGGCAAAGTGATACCGGCAGAGTGCAAGAACCCGCTGACACCGGAGGAGATCACCGAAGACGTGCTCAACTGCTACCGCGCAGGAGCCTGCGAGGTGCACCTGCATACACGCGACCTGAAGGGCGAACAGACGTTTGAGTTGGATGTGTTTCGCGACACCATCCGCCGCATCCGCGAGCATTCCGACATGATTATCCAAGGTTCCACGGGCGGTCTCTCCACCCTGACGCTGGCAGAGCGCTGCGTGTGCCTTGACGTGCCCGAGGTGGAAGTGGCATCGCTCAACATGGGGTCGGTCAACTTCGGCGAGACGGTGTATGTGAACACCCTGCCCGACATACGCTACTGGGCCAAACGACTGGACGAGACGAACACGGTGCCCGAGATGGAGCTGTTTGACCTGAGTCAGGTGGAGACCTGCACACGCCTGGCCGACGAGGGGGTGCTGCACCGGCCGCTGCACTATAATTTCTGCGTGGGACCGGGTAACAGCAGCAACCTGGCCGCCACGGGGCGCAACCTGGCCTTCCTGACGCAACTATGCGAGCCCGGCACCTCGTGGGGCATCACGCACGACTCGATGCAAGACTTCTCGATGCTGGCCTGCGCCATCGGCATGGGAGCCTCTGCCGTGCGCGTGGGATTTGAAGACAGTTTCTACTACGCACCCGGCAAACGTGCCCACACCAACGCCGAACTAGTGGAGCGTCTGGTGCAACTCATCCGCATGATGGGCTGCGAACCCGCCACGCCCGACGAAGCACGCGCAATGCAGCATATTGGTCGCAACCTTGAACGTTGAACATTGAACGTTGGACTTTGAACTTTGAATTTTGAACATTGAACTTTATGATTTGTGGACTATTGTCCAAACTCCCAAACTCCCAAACATGAAACAACGAATACAGATGGTGGTGCTCGACGACGACCCCACCGGCATACAGACGGTGCACGGCTGCCTGCTCATCACCGACTGGCATGATGAATACGTGCGGCAGGGATTCTTGCACGAACAACCCTTCTTCTATATCCTGACCAACACGCGCGCCATGACACGCGACGAGGCGGCTGCGGTGACACGCGAAGCCATGGAGGCGGTGGTGCGGGTGAACGATGAGTACAGGCGCCGACTGATCATCGTGAGCCGCAGCGACTCCTGTCTGCGCGGACATTTCCCGTTAGAGACCGACGTGATGCAAGAGGTGCTGACAGCACACGGCTACCACGTGCGCAGGCCCGTGCCCTTCTGTCCGGCCTTCATCGAGGCGGGGCGCGTCACCATCGACGGCACCCACTACATGAAAGACGGCGACCGACTCGTGCCCACATCCGAGACGGAGTTTGCACGCGACAACGTGTTCGGCTACCACACCTCGGTGCTCCGCGACTACATCGCAGAGAAAGGGGCACGGGCCGACGACTATCAGATAGTAGATGCTCAGGGATACGACGAACTGAACAGTTTTGCCGACCAGATCAAGAAAGAATTGACGCAGGCCGACGAGAAGACTGCTGTGGTGATACGCAGTTCGTCGTCGTTGCCACGTGCGCTGAGCGGCATCAGCGACCAGCCATTGCTCGACCGCAGCATCCTGAAAGCGAAAGAGGGTGTAGGGTGTTTTGTCGTGGGGTCGCACGTGGCCAAGACCACCAGACAGTTGGAAAAGCTACTGTCCGCAGAGGGAACCGCAGGCATAGAAGTTGACGTGCAGCAGATACTCGAAGCACCTGAGGAACAGATGGAGACAGTGCTGCGCGACATCAAGTCCGCCGCATCAGCCGGCAAGACGCCCGTGGTCTATACCTCGCGACGCGAAGTGCGCATCGCTGATGCCGACGAGCGTCAGCACTTAGGACAGCGGGTGTCGGACTATCTGGTAGAGATTGTCCGCCGACTGCCATTCACCCCTGCCTATCTGGTCGGCAAGGGCGGCATCACATCGAACGACATCATGACCAAAGGGCTCGGTGTGAAGACGGCCAAGGTGCTGGGGCAGGTCATCAGCAGTGTGCCGTGCATCATGACCGCACACTTCCCTTATATCATCTTCCCCGGCAATGTAGGCGACGACGAGTCTCTACGGAGCATCTATAATCTGCTTGGTAGGATTGATTAAAGAAAACAAGAATGCGCTGACGAGGAGCATGGCGGCAATCATGTAGAGCGGCAGGTTGTAATTGCCCGACGACTGTACGAGTTGGCCGAAGAGAATGCCGCAACAGAATCCGCCGAGGTTGCCCGCCGTGTTCATGGCCCCCGAGATGGTGCCGGCATATTGACGGCCCAGGTCGATGCACAACGCCCATGCCGACGGCAGCATCAGGTCGAAGATGCCGAAGCAGAGCGAAAGGAAGATGAACACCGCCATCTTGCCCGGGATGAACGCCGCGAGAAACATACACACCGCCGAGACGGCCAGCGACGCAGTGCCGATGGCCTTGCGCCCCACTTTCAGTCCATACTTGGCCGACAACTTGTCGGTGAGATAGCCCCCGCTGATATTGCCTATCATGCTCATCACAAACGGCACCGCCACGGCGTATGTCAGTTCCGACTTCTCAAAGCCGCGGCCCAGTTCCATGAACGTGGGAAACCAGCTGAAGAAGAACCAACTGCCAAAGGCATAGAAGAAATACATGGCACAGATGATCCAGAACTGTGGCGCATGCAGCAGCGTATGCCAGAGGCCGGCCGTCCGGGGTTTTTGAGCAGGCCGTTCCTCAGCCGATGCGTCGGCAAATTGTGTCTCCGTCCCGGCAACAGCTTTCGCCGGGTTGCGATACCACAAATACCATACCACCGCCCACACAACGCCGACCGCACCCAGCAGGTAGAACGCAGAGCGCCATCCCACCCATGCCATCATGGGAATGACCACAAACGGGGTGAGCGCCCCGCCCATGCGGCTGGCTGCCCACACATAGCCTTGCGCCTTGCCCACCTCCGTCTTCTTGAACCACCGTCCGATGACACCTGTGGAGCAAGGCGACGACCCTGCCTCGCCGATGCCGAACATAAAGCGGATGACGAGCAGCGAAGCCAGTCCGCCCGCCATGCCCGTGAATGCGGTGAAGAGCGACCACCACAGCACGATGAGTGCCAGGATGCTGCGATGACCAAACCGGTCGCCGAGTGCCCCCATGGGTATCTGCATCAGTCCGTAGGAGAGGATGAAGGCGCTCTGCACCCAGCCCCACTCCGACGGCGACAGCCCGAGGTCGGCCATGATCGACGATCCGGCCACACTGATATTGATTCTGTCAAGAAAAGTGACCATGCCCAGAATCACGAGCATGAGGAGGACGATGTTTTTCTTTTTCATAACGAGTATATAAGACCCACCCCTGCCCCCTCCCTTGTAGGGAGGGGAGTAAATAGTTATAGAGGTGAGAGGTTCTCTTAGAGGTGAGAGGTGAGAGGTGAGAGGTGAGAGGTGAGAGGTGAGAGGTGAGAGATTAGCTACGTGCACGAAACAGTGTAAGAGCACTAAACACTCACCCCTAAACCCTCAACCCTAAACATTAAAGTTTGAGGAATTTCCTCAGCCCTTGTACCCCCAGTACGGGACTGGAGAGCACGGGCTTGCCCGTCATCTCAGCCAGACGCTGTTGCATGCGTGCCATGGAGCCCTGCGCCAGGACGAAGAGGTCCACCTGGTCGGCAATCTTCTTAGCCGCCTCGGCGATGAGTCTGTCGTGCGTCTCGCCGTCGCCGCTCTGTCCGGCCGCGAAGGCGCCGTCGGCCAGTCCATCTACGAGTACGACCTGTCGTCCAGCTTTCTTCGCCTCGTTCTCCAACAGTCGGCGTGTCGGGTCGAGCGTTGTCGATAAGGTAGAGATGACCCCGATGCGCTCAGCCGAAGCCACGGCCTGCGCCGCCATGGGCTGGTCGATGCGGAACACAGGCACCGGCGCATAGATATTGCCATAGTCGGCGATGTCGCCCACCGACGAACAGGTGTTGAAGATGACATCCGCCCCGGCATCCGCCGCCGCCACATAGTGTGAAAGCAGGCGTCTGCGCACGGCAGGCGTAACCGCATTGTTGGCTATCACCTCTTGGATGAGTGAGTCGTCGGCGATATGGTTGAGTTTTACTTCTGGCAGATATTCTTTAAAGATTTTTGTCAATGGCTCTACCAATGCCATGGCTGTGTGTACGCATACTACTCGAATCATGGATGTATTAGTTTTTAAGTTGATGAGTTTGCTATATAATTCGATGCAAATATACACAATCATTTTGGATTTATCAGCCATTTGAGATAAAAAAATGACATTTTCATGGATGCCAACCCCGAAATACAGGTTGATTGCTTGATAAATTGACGGGAAAAGCGTACCTTTGCATATTCAATACCGAGAAGTGTCCTTCATGAGAATGAGAATCATCACCACCGCTATCCTGCTGGGATGCGTGCCGTGCATCGCCCTGGCACAGAAGCCCGACCGCCATCAGCGCTTGGAGCGAGTAGATAGCATACTGGCAGCACGCTACTACCGCACCCCCTACGATACCAACTACGTGATACGCCCCGACGGGCGACTGACGCTAAAGGCGAGGCTGAGCCAGACGGGAAACACCCTGCACGCGAAGGGTACAGTGGACGGGCTCTTTTCAAAGACCGACCTCAGCGCCAGCCACAAGACCACCGTGTCGTTGGCCGCCTCGTATAGGGGCATCGGTCTGGGCATCGCCGTCAATCCCGCCAAATGGAAAGGTATATACAAGGACTTTGAGTTCAACTTCAATTACTTCAGCAGCCGTGTGAGCCTCGACTTCAGTTATCAGCGGTCGGAAACGCTGTCGGGCGACACCCACGGCGACCGTGGCGAACAGACTCTGGAGAGCGGCGACATGACGATGAAGGTGGTGAACGTGACGGCCTACTACATCTTCAACCACCGCCGGTTCTCTTTTCCCGCCGCCTTCACACAGAGCTACATCCAGCGGCGATCTGCCGGTTCGTGGCTGGCAGGCATCAGCTATCAGGGCGGCAGCATCAAGACCACCGACCAACTGAAAGAGCGGCGACCAGAAGCACCCAATGTGCGCATCTATGTGGGGCACCTGGGCATCGGCGGCGGATACGGCTACAACTGGGTGCTCGGCAAGAAGTGGCTGCTCCATTTCTCGATGCTTCCCACCTTCGTCGTTTACAACCGCAACAACATGACCGTCAACGACGAGCGGCGCAAAGCCCAGCACATGCGTTTCAACATGATATTCAACGAGCGTGCCGCCGTGGTCCATTACTTCTCGCCGCGCTACTTCGCCGGTGCCACGCTGGTGATGAACAATTCGCTCTTCGACGATAAAGCCGTGGTCGTAAACCAGAACAAATGGATAGCCCGCGCCTTCTTCGGAGTGAGGTTGTAAGCGCGAGTATTGGAAAGAAAAGAAAAGAAAAGGTCTCCACCTCGAAAGCAAGCTTTCGTCTGAGACCTCTTCTTTTTGTGACTCCCGCGGGATTGACTTCGTCCATCCCTGCCCTGCCACGGGCAGGGCAACACAAAAAGAAGAGGTCTCCACCTCGAAAGCAAGCTTTCGTCTGAAACCTCTTCTTTTTGTGACTCCCGCGGGATTCAAACCCACAACCTTCTGATCCGTAGTCAGATG
>CAMVAT010000099.1 GCA_947165505.1 uncultured Prevotellaceae bacterium
AAGCCTCACCCCCGACCCCTCTCTGAGGAAAAAAGCCTCACCCCCGACCCCTCTCTGAGGAAAAAAGCCTCACCCCCGACCCCTCTCCGAGGGGAGAGGGGCGTAGATACCACTCCAATCGTGCTTTCGTGGCACGGTTGGAGTTTTTTTGGATATATTTGTCGAGAACAGTAGAAGGTGCATGTTGTCGCAAGAAGTTTCCCCTCCTTTGGAAAAGGAGGGGTCAGGGGTGGTTTGTCAGACAATGTTCGACCGCTTTATTGGTAAAAGGAATGAGGTAGATGGTGCAGAAACACATCTTTTTCCCTCTTTTTTTTGTCTGTAACCATTTTTTTTGTATCTTCGCACCGAAATTTGTCCAACAAAAACATATAAGACTATGAAACAGAAATTCTTCGGCCTCATGGCCATGGCGGCACTCCTCGGATGTGCCAGCGTCAATGCACAAGTAGTGAACGACCCCACCGTGATGCCTGTTCCCCAAGACAATAACGTGGTGGCACCCGTGAGCACCCCCGATGTGGAGAAAGCCAAGGCAGAGGCAGCACTCGCCGAGCAGAAACGCATCGAAGAAGAGCAAAAGGCTATCGAGAAAGCACGGAAAGAGCAGGAGAAGGCCGAGAAAAAAGCCCTGAAAGAGAAAAAGAAACAGGAAAAAGAGATGAAGAAGGCCCAGAAAGAGGCTAAGAAAGCCGAAAAGGAAGCCAAGAAGGCTGAGAAAGAGGCCAAGAAACGTGCCAAGGAGATGAAGAAGGCACAGAAAGAGCAGGAAAAGCAAAAGAAGATGCAGGAAAAGGCCAGAAAACAGCAGGAAAAAGCTGAAAAGGCTGCCCGCAAGGCTGCCAAAGAGCAAGAAAAAGCTGCCAAGGAACTCAGAAAGGCCGGCCTGAAATAAATAATCTTCACTACCACGCATGTAGGGACAGGGCGTGCCCTGTCCCTACTTGCGAATGGAGACGGTCACTCAACTCCCTGCGGACAGGGCACGCCCTGTCCCTACTTCGTATTAAAAAACCAATTAACTGCTATGCACTACCGACAAATCTTTTTCGTTGCAGCCGCGGCACTGTTGCTGGGGTGCAACCATGCTACCGGACAACAGACCGGACAACAAACCGACAAACAAACCGACACCGTGAACACCGCTGATGCGGCCGAGGCCGGCCTCGTGAAAGCGGATGCACACCCCGATGTGGCAACCGGCATCCCCGCACTCGCACAACGCCTCATCGACGCCTATCCCGAGCAGAAGCTTGTATATCGCGACAATCATATCGTCTTCCCCGATGGCACGCAGATCATCTACGACGACGGCAAGGAGAAAACGTTCGAGCAGATGCTCGACAACTGCGACATCGAGGACATGCTCGCCCTGACGTACAACCCCGATACGAAAGTGCCCGCATATCTTGAGGATGCCGGACGCGCACGCAGCGAGGCGTTCTTCAAGAAGATGTACGGCAACAGCGAGGCGGCCGTCAGGAAAAACCTCGTCAGCGTCAACTGGTTCGGCCAGCGGTTGCTCTTCACCCGAGTGAACGGGGCCGACCGCCAACTGCTGAAGGTGGCCGAAGAGATAGCCAAATATCCTGAACTGAGGAAATACATGCAGCAGTCGTCGTCGTTCTACTGGCGACCCGTGCGTGGTGCCAACCGCCTTAGCGCCCACAGCTACGGCATGACCATCGACATCTGCACTAAATACTCCAACTACTGGTTGTGGTCGAACCGCGGGGCAGGGGAGATGACCAAGGGACTGAAATACGAAAACCGTATTCCCCTGCAGATTGTCAAAATCTTCGAGAAACACGGTTTTATCTGGGGCGGCCGCTGGTATCATTACGACACCATGCACTTCGAATACCGACCGGAGTTTTTTTGAGGGTTGAGGGTTGAGGGTTTGGAAGTAGGGACAGGGCGTGCCCTGTCCGCCATTTGTCGTGGTGCTATCTGCTTGCGGACAGGGCACGCCCTGTCCCTACATGCGCGGCGAGTGAAACTCCTGCCCCTTGCCCCCTGCCCCAAAACTAATCTCTTACCTCTAAGAGTTACCACCTCGGTCCCATGCCGCCTCCCATGCCGCCCATGCCTCCCATCGACTGTCCTACTTGTGTCGAGGCTGTGACGCTGTATGAGGTGCCGCCGCTGATGCTGCAGCCCGTGGTCAGCGAGTAGAGGCTGCTGCCGCCGCTGATGCTGCATCCCGTGCGCAGGTCGTATGTGCTGCCGTTCTGCAGCACTGGCGACGAGATCATCAAGGCCGTGCCGCCACTGCTCGGCATCTGGTAGCCCAGCACCGCATTGGTGCCGCTCAGCAACCCGATCTTCGTACCGCTGCCCGCCCCGCTCACGGCGATGCTCGCCTGTTTCGATGTCGAGGCGGTGGCTGCCACGCTGCCGCCGGTGGCGATGATGGTGCCTCCGTTGATGTAGATGCTGTAGCCCTCGGCCGCGTCAATGCCGCACTCGGGTGCGCCGGCGCCCTCGGCTATCACGAAGCCCCCGTTGATGTATATGTTTTTGTTGGCGTCGATGGCATCGTTGCTGGTGGCGTGCGCATATACATAGCCGCCGTTGATGGTCAGGTCGTACTTCGAGTTGATGGCATCGTCGTAGCAGTAGCTCTCTATCGTGCCGCCGTTGATGGTGATGGCATCCTTGCTTTCTATTCCCTCGCTGTGCTCGCAGCGCACCACCACACGGCCGCCGTTGAACGTCATTGCGCCGTCGGCCTTGATGCCCTTGGGCGATGTGCTGTACGACCCCTTCTCGGCACCGCTGCCCGTGGTATGCACGTAGGTGGTGCCGCCGTTGAATGTGATCTTCTGGTCGGCGTTCATACCCTTGCCGCCCGTGCCCGTGCTCTTCAGGTAGAGTTCACCGCCGTTTACGGTGATGATGCTGTCGGCCTTCAGTCCTGCGCAGGCTGTGTAGTCGGCCTCCTCATCGTCTATCTCATAGCCGCCCGAGGTGATGACGGTGGTGCGGCCGCCGTCTATCTGGATATATCCGTCGGTGCTGATGCCTTTGTCGGCCGTGCCCGTGATGTTCACGTTGATCACGCCGCCCGTCACCACCACGGCGTCATTGCCGCGTATGCCGTTGCCGCTCGACGCATCCACATAGATATTGGCGCCGGGCATGATGCGCACGTAGTCGTCGCTGCGTATGCCAGCCTTGCAGTTGGCATCGACCTCCAGATACCTCGTGCCGCTGAAGATGAGCTGTCCCTCGCTGAAGAGCGTGGCCTTCATGTCTTCGTCGTCGGTAGCGTCGTTGTAGGCGCTGCCGTCGGTCAGGTAGTTGTCGGAGCCGTCGGCCAGTACCACGAATGTTCGTTTCTTGCTCTGGTTGTTGATGGCTGCGCCGTCGGGGTTGGTGATGTCAGCTCCGTTGAGCCGGATGGCTTGTTTCTTGTCGCTGTACAACTTGAAGAATCCGTCGGCGGTCTTGCCGCTCAGCACATACTCGTAGTTGTCTGTCGAGGTGTTGTTCACGGTCACGTCATTACCATTGATGGTCACTTCCAATCCGTCGGTGTCACCGCTGACGGTGGCTGCGCCCGAGGTGCTGAAGACGATGTTGACGGTCTTGCTGAAGGAACTGTTCTCGATGTAGTCGTCGTCGGCGCTATCTACATTGACTCCCTCGGTGAGGGCGCTCTTGTTGAAGGCGATGCTGAACTTCGTCACGTCGCCCAGGCTGCCCGAGCTGCCCACGTCGTCGCCCGTGGTGCCGCTGCTGTCGCCGCCTGTGGTGCCGCTGCTGATAGTGGTGCCGCCCGTGGTGCCTCCGTAGCCCCAGTCGTCGGTGTCGCTGCTGCAACTACTCATCGTCACTGCCACTGCCATCATGCAAATGGCGCTCATGGTTTTCATCCTGAAATGTCTCATACCTTATCCTTTCTCTTAAAATGTTATATTTATGCAGTAATTTGTATTTTTATAGATATATAACGCAAATTTACATACAAAATTATGCAATTTGAAAGTATATTCAGTCAATGCCACTTTTTCTTCAGCCGAAGCCGTGATTATTTCCACAAAAATATTTATCTTTGCATCACCACTTCAGACAGAAGAACAAAGAGCCCCCCCGAGGAGAACACCTCGCCACGCCTGTAGGGACAGGGCGTGCCCTGTCCGCAAGTATTTTCAAACAGAAGAACAGAAGGACATAAGGGCTTTTTTGACAGAAGAACAGAAGGACATAAGGACTTAAACAATGAACATCCATATTTTTAGCAGAATAGCAACCCTGTTGGCATTCATCCCGGTCGTGCTCTTGGCACAACCGACGGAGCGGCTCGACACCATCGTCTCTGGCAGTTATCGTCTGCCTGCCACCATCACCTATCCTGACTCGCTTACCCCCTCGTTAGGTGGGGGACAGGAGGAGGCTCTTTATCCTGCCATCCTCTTGGTTCATGGCTCGGGCCCTTCCGACCGCGACGAGACGGTGGGAGCCAACAAGCCCTTCCGCGATCTGGCCCAGGGACTGGCTGCCGAAGGCTTTGTCGTGTTGAGGTATGACAAACGCACCTTCGTCTATCGCCAACAGTCAGCCCCTGACGGGCGCGACATCACCATCGACGACGAGGTGACCGACGATGCCGTGGCTGCCGTGCGTCATCTGCAAACGCTGCCCGGCATCAACCCACGGCGCATCTACGTCGTCGGACATAGCCTGGGGGCGATGATGGTGCCGCGTATCGCACAGCGTGCCACGGGCGTGGCTGGTGTCGTGCTGATGGCTGCGCCCGCACGCGACATGCTCACCGTGGTGCGCGACCAACTGCAGACACTCATGCCCGACGCGCCGGAGTCGGTGCGCGAGGCACAGTTGCGCCAACTGCAGGCATCAGCACCCGACGCTTACTGGCGTTCGCTCGATGAGTATAGTGCCACCGCCACGGCCAGCGTGCTGCCTGTGCCGATGCTCATCCTGCAAGGGGAGCGCGACTATCAGGTGACCATGACCGACTATATGCTGTGGATGTTTTACCTGAAGGGCCGCAACAATGTATCGTGGCACTCATATCCGCGCCTCAACCATCTGTTCATGGAGGGCGAAGGACCTTCCACCCCAGCCGAATACGACATCCCCTCGCACATCCCCCCATACGTGATCAAAGACATTGCTGAGTGGTGTTCATAGGAAAACAGACCCCCGGCCCCTCATAGCAGACCCACCCCCGGCCCCTCCCTTGTAGGGAGGGGAGAGGATAGCTTCGGAGCAGGGGGCAGGGTGCAAGGGGCAGGAGATTACTTCATCACGCAAGTAGGGACAGGGCGTGCCCTGTCCGCAAGCCCGGTGAGCGGAGCGAACACAAAAAATCACTGCGACCGGCAGAAAAAGGGAGCAGTACCTTAGTGAACGAGCGACGAGTAGGAGCGGTTGAACCCCTTTCCCTGGAGAGGGAAAGGGCTTGGGATAGGGTTGAAGCCCTCCCATGGGAGGGTTGGGAGGGTGATATAGAGGTAAGAGGTGAGAGGTGTGTTTCTAAATATAAATCTATGTTAATAAATGTATAAATCCTTGGAGCGTATTCATTCTTGTATTACCTTTGCAGTGTACTATTAAGGTAGTACACTAATACACTAATATTTCTCAAATCTCAACCCTCAACCCTCAACCCTCAACCCTCAACCCTCAACCCTCAACCCTCAAC
>CAMVAT010000100.1 GCA_947165505.1 uncultured Prevotellaceae bacterium
GAGCTATTGACTACCTACCAGTCAAAAATACCCTGCAAAATGAGCTATACGCCTAATAATCGTCAATATCTTTCCACTGTTTCCAATGTTGTCAGTGTTTTAGGTGTACATGAATTGATGGGACATGGAATCTTAAAATATTCGGAAAACGAGCATTGGAAAATATTAAGCACACAACAAAACCATTGGTCATGGAAATCCGCCACAAAGAATCTAAAAGAATTATACAATGATTTACAACGTAAGAGAAAAGAGTATCGCCCTCATTAAGTTTTTAAGGGTTTTAGCTATCCCATTTTTGTCAGTTATTTTTATGACATGCAAAAAGCACCATACCTATTGCACCATAGAGTTAACCCACATTTATGACACGAATCCACCCATTTATTGGGCGGACGGTTATCTTCATCCCACAGATACGAATCGAGAAAGAGAAGTCACTTTTCGGTTTGCTGTCAATAATAGATTTAACCAATCTATCGCATTAAACCCGAACTATATTGTGGCTGTTTATGGATATCAGACGATTAAACCAGATTGTCACGAATCAAATATTATTACTGTCGGCCCAAAGGAAAAAGCCTTTATAGAAATACCTATAAATAAACATCAATTTGACGAAATCGGCCTTAATGCTGATACTATCAGTGCTTTAGATTTAAGCAACATGCTTTCTTTCCAACTAAATACTCCTCAGGATGAGAAGAATCTACAGAAAGTGATATTCAAAAAGGACACTATAATATATGTTGTTTTAAATGCAAGAGAATATGGCGATCATTAACCTGTTCTATTCTCTTTTCATATCATGGTCAGCAGGTACGTCACTGTATGTATTACGACTGTATGGGGAGGCCGGCGGGTAGTGGCTCCGTCCTCAACGATTATAATGCCGACGAGAAGAAATGGTCTATGACGACAAAATAGCTATAATGATGAAGATTATAACTACTCAAATAGCGAAAGCAGAATGAAAATTATTGACCTGCCAGGTTTGTATTTAGAAAAAAAAGCGTAAATTTGCCGAAAATATGATTCCGACATGGCAAAGATAAGAAAATATCCAAGAGAAACGCTTAAAAGGGTAATGTGTCTTTTACTTTTTTACGCTTTTACTTTTTCACTCCTTAGTGCCCAGACGGTGCCGCAGGAGCGGATGCAGGAGATATACGAAGCGTCGCTCACACCTTATAAATATGGTCTGGTGGTGGCACCGGCAGACAACTACCATAAATACGACTGCCCCACGGTGTTCCGCGAGGGGGGACGGTGGTACATGACCTTCGTGTGCTACGATGGCAAGGACGGCACCGACGGGCGCGGCTATGAGACATGGCTGGCCCAAAGCGATGACCTGCTGCATTGGGAGATATTGGGGAAGAGCCTGAGCCTCCCGAGCCTCCCCCTTTCCCCCTCCGAAGGAGGGGGCAACCGAGCTGAGGCCAGCCCCTGGGACGCCAACCAGCGGGGGGGATTCCCGGCCCTGATTGATTATCAGTGGGGCGGCACGTATGCGATGCAACCCTACAAGGGGCGGCACTGGATGACCTATATCGGAGGTCCGGGCACAGGCTACGAGGCTGTGAACGCGCCGCTGAGCATCGGCATGGCCTCGACCGCCAGCGACATCACCACCGCACACCCTTGGGACACACAACCACTGCCCCTGATGAGCTACGACGACCGCGATGCCCAGTGGTGGGAGCAACTGACCCAATACAAGAGCACCATCAACTGGATGAAAGACAAACAAGAGCGGTTGCAAGGCTATGAGAAATATCCTTTCATCATGTTCTATAATGCCGGCGGCAAAGACGACACCCACCCCAAGGGCGAGCGCATCGGCATCGCACTCTCGAAAGACATGAAGCGGTGGGTGCGCTATGCGGGCAACCCCGTCTTCGCACACGACACCGACGGCACCATCACCGGCGACGCGCAAATCGTGCGCATGGGCGACGTGTGGGTGATGTATTATTTCTCGGCCTACAACCCCACGCGCGAATACAACGCCTACAACACCTTTGCCGCCAGTTACGACCTTATCCACTGGACCGACTGGTCGGGCGACGACCTGATCATCCCCTCCAAACCCTACGACGAGATGTTCGCCCACAAGAGTTACGTGGTGAATGTGGGCGACACCGTGTATCACTTCTATTGCGCCGTCAACAACGCCGGACAGCGCGGCATCGCCCTCGCCACCAGCACCCATCTGGGCAAAAGCGAAGTCCGCTTCCCCACCCCGGAACCCACCGGCCACCGCTATACCACGACCCTGAACGAGGGATGGGAAGTGGAAATGAAGAGCAGCAGCACCAACGTCAAGGAAACCGCTGAGAGTCAAGCAGCCAGAGAGCATTGCAAAATGATCGTCGATGTGCCCGTCAACCTGGATGACTACTACGGCACGATGCAAGGCGAGCATGGCAACCTGCACGGCGAAGCCGTGTTCCGCAAGACCTTCACCGCCCCGGCGTTAGAGGACAAGGAATACTTCATCCGCTTCGAGGGCGTGGGCACCTACGCCGACATCACCCTCAACGGCCATGCCCTGGGCCGCTACGACATCGGGCGCACCACCGCCACCATCGACGTGACACCCCATATCCTCGTAGGACAAGAGAATACACTCGTAGTGCGGGTGTCGCACCCTGCCGGCATCACCGACATGCCCTGGGTGTGCGGCGGATGCAGCAGCGAATGGGGCTTCAGCGAGGGCAGTCAGCCGTTTGGCATCTACCGTCCTGTAGTGTTGGAAGTGACCGACCGCGTGCGTGTGGAGCCGTTCGGCGTGCATGTGTGGAACAATGCCGCTTGCGACAGTCTCTATATCGAGACCGAGGTGAAGAACTACAGCGGCGAGCGCGTGCAGATAGACCTGATCAACAAACTGTGCGAGAAGAGCGGCAAGCAAGTGATCCGACTGACCGACGCCGTGACGCTCGAGGCCGGTGAGACAAAGACCGTGCGCCAAAACGCCGCCCTCACCTCGCCCAAGTTGTGGACACTCGAGAAGCCCTACCTGTATAATGTCAATACCCTGATTAAGCGTCATGGCAAGGCCACCGACAGCGCCAACACCCCCTACGGCATTTGCAGCACCTCGTGGCCGCTGACGCGCCACGACGGCGACCAGCGGTTTATGCTCAACGGCCAACCTGTGTTCATCAACGGGGTATGCGAATACGAACATGCGTTCGGCCAGAGCCACGCCTTCAGCAACGAGCAGATCGAGGCCCGCGTGAAGATGGTGAAAGATGCCGGTTTCAACGCCTTCCGAGATGCGCACCAGCCCCACAACCTGCACTATCAGGAGCTGTGGGACCGTGAGGGCATCCTGTGGTGGCCCCAGTTCTCTGCCCATATCTGGTACGACACGCCCGAGTTTCGAGAGAGTTTCAAGCGCCACCTGCGCCAGTGGGTGAAAGAGCGCCGCAACTCCCCCTCCATCATCCTCTGGGGATTGCAGAATGAGAGCACGCTGCCCGCCGACTTCGCTCAGGAGTGTTGCGACATCATCCGCGAGATGGACCCGCGCTGCGGCACCCAACGGCTCATCACCACCTGCAACGGCGGCGAGGGCAGCGACTGGAACGTAGTGCAGAACTGGAGCGGCACCTATGGCGGCGACATCGACAACTACGGCAATGAGTTGAAACAGCCCGCGCAGTTGCTCAACGGCGAGTACGGTGCATGGCGCACCATCGGCAACCACACCGGCGAGGGCTATACCGAAGAGCGTTTCTGCGAACTGCTTGGCAAGAAAGTGCGTTTGGCCGAGAGCGTGCGCGACAGCGTGTGCGGACAGTTTCTGTGGTTGCTCGTGAGCCACGACAACCCCGGCCGCCGCCAGCCCGACGAGGCCCTGCGCCGCATTGACAAGGCAGGACCGTTCAACTACAAGGGTCTTTTCACCATCTGGGAGCAGCCCACCGACGCCTATTATATGTATCAGCGCCACTACCGTCCGCAGCCCGTGGCACCCGCCACCGCCACGGTGGATGAGTCGGTGCTCAAGGGTGCCGAGGGCTACAGCTACCTGTATCGCATCAACTGCGGCGGCGACGACTATACCGACAGCCACGGTCAACTGTGGAAGCAAGACAACAGCCGCTGGTCGCACTCGTGGGGCGAGCGTTTCGAGGGAGTGTCGCCCTACCAGACGTCGCAGACGTGGAACGACTCCATCTCGTCGACGCTGTTCAAGAGCAGCCGCTTCGGCCGCCACTGCCTCAGCTACCACTTCCCCGCTCAGCCCGGCCGCTACCGCATCGAGCTCTACTTCATCGAACCGTGGTACCGCCAGGCGGATGCCGAGGGTCTGCGCCTGTTTGACGTGGCCGTCAACGGACAGACCGTCATCCGCGACCTCGACATCTGGGCGCAGGCACACTACGGCAAGCCCTATAAACGGGTGCTGGAGATAGACAACGCACAAGAGGAGATTGTCATCGACTTCCCCCGCGTCAAAGCCGGACAAGCCATCATCTCTGCCATCGCCATTGCTCTGGGGGCAGGGGGCAAGGGGCAAGGGGCAGGAGATATGCCAAGAACTCTCGACACTCAACACTCAACACTCAACACTCAACACTCAATGTGGGCCGACTTCAACCGCGACATCGTGGTGAAGATGCCCGATGAGCTGTTGCCGCCGAAGAGTGCCGCGGGCATTGAGGTGGAAGGCAAGCGCGTGAAGAACCGGATGGAATGGGACTTCAGCGTGGGCGTGGCACGAGTGTATGCGCTGCGCTGGAAGTATTACAATCCCGAGAAGACACGGCAGTTGCACGTGCGTATCACCGACGCCAAAGGCGTGGTATATAAAGACGACGACATCACCTTCCTCCAGACACAGCAGAAGAAGACGAAGCGTAAGATGACCAGCATCACCACAGGCTCGCAGATCAATGCCGGCACCTATCACGTGGTGGTGA
>CAMVAT010000101.1 GCA_947165505.1 uncultured Prevotellaceae bacterium
CGCCACTTTTATCAGAGAGCCCCGAGTCAGAAATGACCCGGGGCTTCGTCGTTTTTGTGCCTGTGAATTTCAAGAATTGTTCAGACCACCCCTAAACCCCTCCTCGCTCGGCTTCGCCGCTTGGCTCGTCCAAGAACTTAGGAGGGGAAAAAGGGGATTATCTGTCGTCGGAGTTGAGTCCGCCTTCCTTCCAGGTGATGCCGGTTCCGTCGTCGGTCACTGATGTGACGCCGCTTGTTGGTTTGCTAGTCGGTGTTGTTGAGGTGGGGGGCACGGGTGGCTTCTCTATGGGATTATCGTCCTCGAAGAGCCACTCGCAGCTGGTGAGTGATGTGCTCAAAGTGGCAGCCAGGGCTGCCATGCTTGTCAGTTTCAGAAATTTCTTCATTGTATTATTCCTTATTTAATTATTGTTTCCTTATTTATTTATTGTATGTATTCTTATTTGATAACAGTTTTCTTGCCGTTATGGATGTAGATACCCTTTCGCTGTGGGGTGCCGTTGAGTCGGCGGCCCTGCAGGTCGTACCAGCCGTCGCGGGCGGAGCTCACCTTCTCGGTGATGCCGTCGCGGAGGGAGATGATGTCCGTTGTGCCGTCGCCGTAGTTGATGATGCCGCGGGTCATGCTTCGCGTGCCGTCGGCATTGGCGGGCGCAATGATGTGGGCATGACAGCTGTGGAGCATACGGGGAGCAGCGGCATAGCCCAGCGTGTTGTCGTCGCTCAGGTAGATTACCTCATTGAGATTGGCATCTGTGATGTTAAACGGTGAGAACGTGCCCTCGAACTTGCAGTCGCCGAACTCTACGGTGCGCTCATTCTTATTTATCATCACACCGTGGAACGTGGGCTCCGTCAGGTTCACGCCTGTGTTGTCCCACTTGATGATAAACGGTGTGCCGGCAGTAATCACGTCCGTTGCAGCGATGTCATCGAAGTTGAGGGTCAGCACGCCGTCGGTGAGGTCGGATGTCTTCACGTTGAGCATCTTGGCCGTCACGCCGTCATCTGCGAGCTGGCTGTTCTCTATCTTCACGTTGAAGGGCAGGCAGAGCGTGTTCCAATGACCGTCCTTATAGAGCGTGCGCCCTGCAAGGGTAGCGTTGACAGTACGAGTATCATTTGTCGTCAGAGTCGTCGTATTGTCAGAACTGTTGGAAAGACTGACACCGCGATGGCTATTTACTCTAATCTGATTGCTGACATGATATGTATAGCCATCGAATGTATGGTCGTAGGTCGCCGTATAGACATCGTATGGATCTTCCGTGTCAGTGGCATCATGATGTACCGGTGATGAAACACTTGCCGTATACGTTGTAGTAGTCCCTGCAATAGTGATTGCAACAGAAGCCGCAGGTTCAGTGCCAGTGAAATCCCAAGTCCACTCAGCCCTCTTAAGGTCAAGAATATAGCGGGCATGGAAATTGGTGGCTCCTGTAATTGTAACCTCATCACCACGCTTATATTGAGGTGTCTCACTGTTTTTAAGCAAATAGTGATATGTACCATTATTGGGAGCTGTTGTATCCCAGCCCATGAAAATCAATCCGGCATCATCTCTACCAGGTAACACCACTTTAGTGTTCTTCGCAACAGATGTGGATTCGCCCGTGTAACTTGTTGCATTAAGAGTAGCATGCTGGAATTGAACTCCATGAGTGACAATTGTTTCCTCATCATGATAACCACAAACACAGTTGGTATTACCATCATGTGATTCGGTGGCAGAAAAACCACAGTCTTTGCATTGCTTTGTGTGGTTTGTCCCGTCCATATAAGAATAAGCCACCTTCTCTGTTGGATGTGTACACGGTGCTATCTTGATATAGAAGTTTCCTTCGCGATATTTTCTGATTTCCAAGTCACGGTCATAACCAACTATGCTTGCACTTGCAGCCGATGTCTCATCTGTGCCACAATATAAAATCATATTGTCAGGCACTCTGTTCAGAATGCTATAGTCATGTCCACCGGCGGGATAATGATTATTGGAGCGCAATATCACGGTACCAGTGGTGTTAATGTTCAGATTGCCGGCACCGCCGCCAGTATAACTCAAGATGACCCCATCCTCATTTTTGTTCGCTTCCCGTTTTCCCGCTCCGATAGCGGCAGAACAATCGCTTCCCGTAGCCTCAACACTACAGTTGTCGACGATGTTCACGTTCGGGGCATTCGTACCATAACCACAGCCGATGCCGGCACCCGAAGTTTCGCTCTTTGCCTTGACAACGCTATTCCCGCTGATGTTGATCGTTCCCTGGCCAACAGGATTCAAAGAACCAGTACTCACTCCGATACCCGGTCCGCTATATCTCCCTAGAGCATCAACCATGCCACCTTCGATGTTAATCTCAACACCACTGTTCAGCCCTCCACAGTAACCGCCGCCGATAGCCGCCGAATAGTCGCCGCTACGGGCTATGACATCGCCGCCCTTGATGACAATATTGGCGGTACAATCGCCTCCGTCGCCACCACCTATGCCGGCCGCATACTCACCACCGAAAGCCTGCACATTGCCTCCATAGATGGTGATTTCGCCACTATTACCACCACCTGTTTTAAAGGACTTACCGCCACCGATACCGGCAGCACTATAGCCGCCATTGGCATGAACCTCACCACCATAAATCCTGATCGGGCCACCCTGATCGCCAGAATAGCCGCCGCCGATACCGGCAGCATAGTAACCGCCCTGGGCCCACACGATGCCGCCATATATGGCCACGTAACTACTGCTCTGGATACCTCGGTCTTCACCGCCGCCGATACCCGCACCGTATTTTGCACCAGTAGGATCGATCCTGCCGCCATGGATTTCGAGCGTACCCATACTGACGGGATTACCGTTCACCTCGCGCGACTTGCGACCTCCGATGCCGGCACAGCCCTTCACGCTCTGTGTGGCTATGAGGCGCCCCTGGGTTTCTGCTGAGTTACTCTGACTGTAGATGTAAAGCTTGTTGGGACTCTCCAGAATGACGCCCCCCGTACATTCGAGCACGGCGCCGTCGGTAAGGATGAGGTGACCCTCGCCCTGCACCAGAAGGGCATCGAGCACAACATGGCCTTTGACGACCACCCACTTGTAGTTGCCACCGTCCCATTCCTGGTTGTCGCCCACGCCGAAGTCACCGTCGTTGGTGTGGGTCGAACTGTCGAGCACTTTATAATTTGTACAGGTATTCTGAGTCTCGACAACTTGCTTGCTCGTTTCGTTCCACGACCGTTCAATGTAGTTCACGTCCTGTGCCAATGCGTCTTGCTCTCCGAGTGCCAGCACGGCCAGCAGGGGGAGCAGCGCGAAGATTCTTCTCAGAGTCTGTTTCATGTATTCGGTTTGTCTTGCTATTTTTTTGTTATTGTTGCGATTTTTTTCCTAAATGAATATGCAAAGGTAGTTATTTTTCCCGAATCGTACAAATATATCAAGGTGAAAAATGACCGTAATCGTTATCATGGCGGTGCGGTTCCGGACGAAAAAAAGACCGGCATCGTGGTGATGCCGGTCATTTTGGAGAGCCTCTTGTCGGATTCGAACCGACGACTCCTCTGGCAGTGCCGACTTTCTACAATACTGTGCCAAGAGGGTCATCCGTCCGTCTTCCTGGATGGCCTTATCGTCCGACTCCGGCACATAATCCTTGAACGCCTTGCGCTGGCAGGTGTAGAAGTCTGCCCGCTCTTTTTCTTGCTGTTCCGATGTCATGTAGCTCTCTGTCCATCCATGGCTGTCGGTGTGGGCATGGGGATAAGCTCTCAGCGGCGAGTTGTCTTTATGGATGATGGTCAGCGGCTCTGCATCACGGTTGTAGTAGAGCTGTGCATCCTGACTCATGCGACAGCCACGGTGCAGCGTCTCTGCCTTCTGGTTTATCTGGCAATCGCAGAAGGCACTGTAGTATTTGGCGGCCTGTTGCTGAGCTTCCCGCAGGAACTGTTCGTAGTCCTCAGCCGTTTGTGGCAGTTCTCCTTCCTTGGGCATGCAAAGCACGATGATCTTCAGACTGCGACGACTGACGCTGCGGAACACGAGTACCGTCTGTGGCATTTGGATGGGCTGAGAAGATGAGGTAGGGTAGGTCGTCCATCCCCCGGATGCTGTAATCTGACACCTAACTGACACCTAACTGACACCTAACTGACAATAGAGCTTACTCACCTAAAATAATATTCGAATCAAAATAAAACAACTTGTTTTACTTTGTAAGAGATAGTCTTTTACCCTCATAAAGATCGTCTTTTACGCACCAAAACAAATTGTTTTGCTTCAAGAAAAACTATCTCTCTCCAAAAAGTTAGGTGTCAGTTCAGGTGTCAGTTAGGTGTCAGATATCTATCTTCTTATCTATCTGTATTTCAAATATTTAAGTCAGAAGTGTAAGAAGTGTCAGTTATTTTTTTTGTTATTCCATCAAGGAATCTGTTTCTCACGAATTTCCGTCTTATTATAGGTGACGCGTCTGATATTCCAAACGGTCTTTTCTTTTTCCTTGACTGGCACGGTATCTGTCTTTTCAATCTTCTGCGGGATATTTTTCCTGAATCGCACATATATATAAGTTGAAAATGACTGTAATCGTTATCATAACGGAGCAGTTTCGGGCGAAAAAAAGACCGGTATCGTGGTGATGCCGGTCATTTTGGAGAGCCTCTTGTCGGATTCGAACCAACGACCCCGAGATTACAAATCACGTGC
>CAMVAT010000102.1 GCA_947165505.1 uncultured Prevotellaceae bacterium
GGGGGGGTGGGAGTATGGGAGTATGGGAGTGTGGGAGTCTGGGAGTTTAGACATTAGTGAACTAACCTCAAATCTCAAACCTCAAATCTCAAACCTCAAACCTCAAATCTCAAACCTCAAATCACTCATATTGCCTGACGTTGATTTTCAGATGGAAGAGGTCTGGATCGGTGGTGCCCCGCACATTGTGGAAGGCTCCGTAGATGCCTTCTACCAGTTCGTAGAGGGCATACGACTGATGGGGGGCGGGATAGCCGTTGAGGTGTTTGTTGTAACTACATTTCTTGACCCATGCGGGTATCTGGTTCTTCAGTTTCACAGTGATCTCCGGCGCATAGCCCTGGGTGTTAGACACGGCCAGCTGCATCACTACCGGGTGGATGAAGTAGTCGCTCTCAGAGAATTTCGCCTTGTCGGTGAGGCTGGTGATATGATACTGCTCGGGCTGCACCTCGTAGTTGGCGGTGTCGAGCAGGTAGGAGCGGTCGCAGAAGAGTTGCTCCACGCCCAGACCGAAGGCGAAGCGGAGGTCGTCTTTCTCCTGGTCGGTCACGATATTGTGGATGTTGAGCCGGTCGTGCGCGGGATGGATGCGCCGTGCGTTGGAGAATCCAGATGTGAGCACGCGTGCGGTCATGCCGTCGAGCAGCCATGTCTTCTCCGACGAGAGCATGTACTTATGCTGCAACCCCGGCAGTCCGGTCGAGGTGTTCTCCAGTTCCATGTGCGCGTTCATATCGGCCAACTGGTCTTTGCCGCCCATCATGATGATATAGTAGGGGCGCTTGCCGTAATACATCATCGGCACGTTGCCCTCGTAGTGGTATCCTTGGAAGAGCGACTCCATCTGCATGATGATGACGCCGAAGTCCTTGCCTTTCTCCTGATAGCGGCGTATGGCTTTCATGAAGGTGCCGGTGGTAGATGACGAGGCGGCCGAGAGCAGATTGCCCACATCTTGCACATCATAGATACAGTCGCTCACCAGCACGCTCACGGTGTCGTTGGAGGTATGGTCGAGCAGCAGTTTGAAGATATGATTCAGGTCTGACGACCCCGTATGCCCCACCTTCATCGAGGTGGTGTTGAGATGGAGCACAAACGTGTTGAGGTCTTGGCAGATGGGGGCATCATAGATATCGCTGTTGACGAAAAAGAGCCGTGTGTTGTCGTAATAGCCGTCGGCCTTGGCGATGAGATGCCCGAGCGCGTTTTTAAACTGTGTGTTGAGCGTGACGAAACCGTCCATCGACCCTGAATTTTCGACATATATCCTGACAACAGGCTTCGCCATGTTCAGATGCGCCGTATCTGGCGGTAGATAATGACCGTCGCCGAGATGCTGGCCCGACGGTCTGCTGACCATATAAATAACTGCCCCTACCACTGCGATGAGCAGCAGAAGAGCGAGAGATTTGCGTTGCATACGTTACGTAATAGGTTACCGTGACTCATCCTAAGGATGAATATGGGTGCAAAGTTAGTGTAAAAAACAGAAAAAACAAAATAAATTTGCGTTTTTACATTCTTCTTTGTACTTTTGTACACATCTTATCACAAAATGTCATGAAAATCATTCAGAGTGTCTATTTCCGTGCCGCCTTCGCGGCTGTCATTGGTATTTTAATCCTCAGCAACCCTCTGGGCATGCTGAAAATCACGTCGATAGCTGTAGGGTTGCTGTTTCTGTTGACGGGGTTGTACTCTTGCCTGACGTACTATGGCAAGAAGATGAACCTGACGGCCAAAATCATCAATGGCGTTGCGGCAACAGACGATGATGCGACGGCCGGCGCCAAGAAGGGCGCCGAGCAAGAGAAGGCCATCGACAAGCCCCGCGCCACCTACAGCGAGCGCGCTACCACGTTCTCTCTGCCTGTGGTGGGCATGGGCAGCACCATCCTCGGACTGTGCCTGACGTTTGCCCCCAGCGGTTTCGCCACGCTGTTTATGTATGTCTTGGGCGGCAGCCTGCTCATCGTGTCGCTCAACCAGTTTTTCATGCTTTATCAAGCCAGCAAGGTGGCGTCTATCCCTTCGCCCTACTGGATAGCCCCCACCCTGCTGCTGCTGGCCGGACTGTTTATCATCATCAACCCGCTCAGCACCGCCACCGCGCCGCTCATCATCGTGGCCATCGGCCTGATTGTCTATGCCATCTCCGAGGTGGTGAACACCATCTCCATTGAGCGCATGACTCAGCGTGCCGCCGAGATGCGTCGCATGGAGCGCAGCGCGCGCGAGCACAAGGAGTCGCGTCAGAAAGGCGAATACGTAGATTACATCGTCACCGACGAAGACTGATTGCCGTAGAGGTCATGAGGTGATAAGGCCGCTTTGCCTGAAGGCCATGAGGTGATAAGGCCGCCCTTGCTTAGTGTTCAGGCACCAGTCCCTCGATGTAGTTGCAAAGGATGCCGATGCCCTTCAGGTTCTCACCCCCCTGCGGTATGATAAGGTCGGCGAATTTCTTCGTCGGCTCGATAAACTGCTCGTGCATGGGTTTGAGCACCGAGAGGTAGCGGTTGAGCACCATATCCACGGTGCGTCCGCGCTCCACCACGTCGCGCTGTATGTTGCGGATGAGCCGTTCGTCGCTGTCGGTGTCAACAAAGATTTTCAGGTCCATCATCTCGCGCAGTTTGCGGTTGATGAGCGCCATGATGCCTTCGATGATGATGACGGGCTTGGGCTCCACGTGTATCGTCTCCTTCAGTCGGTTGGAGAGGATATACGAGTAGGTGGGCTGTTCGATGGCCTCGCCGTTGCGCAACTGGTTGATCTGCTTGATGAGCAGTTTCCAGTCGAAGGCGTCTGGGTGGTCGAAATTGATCTGGCGCCGCTCTTCGTCGGTCATCCCGGTGGTGTCGTTGTAATACGAGTCGATGGGCACCACAGCCACATAGTGGGGCGGCAGGGCCTCGACGATTTTCCTTACTACAGTTGTTTTTCCGGAGCCTGTACCTCCAGCTATTCCGATGATGGTCATTATTCTAGGTTTGAGATTTGAGATTTGAGGTTTGAGGTTTGAGATTTGAGATTTGATACTCGCTTCAAAGCACCGCTATCTGGTACATCAGAAGGCGAGTAAGAGGTTTCTGTAACACGCTGCTTTCTTTTCCAGACTGAGCGGGTAGGCGCGAGAAGTGGAGGGCATGCGGTAGAGGCGGAGCGTACGGCCGCAGTGCTGAAACTCGGTATAGGCTCCCACGCGTGGCGGCGCTATGCCGAAGTGGGCGGCAGCCAACTGGCAGGCTTTCTCGCCGGTGGCGGCGATGGCCCGCAAACAGGGCAGCCGGCCGATGAGTGCCGTCAGGTCGGTGGCTTGTACCACCTCCAGGTCTTTGTCAGACGCCGTATTCTTCAGTCGGCGCACCACGGTGGCGGTATCATAGAGGGCGATGCCCCGCTGGGTGAGCATCTCGCGGATGGCGTCCAGACGGAACGTGCGGTGCGCCTCATCTACGAAATGGTTCTTGTCGCCGTGGAGTATCAGTCCGAACACACGCCACATGTCATTGATGTAGTTCGGGTAGAAGAAGTCCATCGACCAGCGGTGCCGTGCCGGCGGAAAACTGCCCAGCATGAGCAGTGTGGCCCCTTCGGGCAGGAACGGCTGTAGCGGATGAGTTTCCAATGGGAGTGTCTTTAAAGAGTGTGAGAGTGAAGACAATAGAGGCCCCATCAACGCATTCGTTCGGGCTGCAGAGCCGGAGATTTCGGTAACCCTGGAGCAACCGGAGTATCCGGAGCGACCGGATAGCCCTGCACGCCGTGCATACCGGGTGCCATCAGCGAGTCGTGGCGCATCATTTGGTGCCGGAGCGTATCGAGCTGTTCGGGTGTCGGTGGCAGGTCGATATGGATGGTGTCGATGACTGTGGTATCCACGGGCAGCTCAAGTTCCTCCTCCTCGACGGGGATGGCCGACTTCTCCTTGACCAGATAGAGCACCACGGGCAGGTGGTCGGAATAGCCGTCGAGCCACACGCCGCTGGCATGTGTACGCTTGGGCGTGCCCTTATAGGCTCCCTCCTGTTGCAGCAGGTAGTCGCGGCGGAACACCTGCGCCTTCCAGTATTTCAGCGAGGTGAAGTCACGCTCCTCGCCGCGGTTGAGCAGGTTGGGTGTCATCACGATCTGGTCGAAGAGGTTCCACCGCCCTTGATACGACAGGGTGCCGGTGCCTTTCTCGAGGATGCGCCACCAAGGGTTGTACATGTCGCCCTCTTCCACCTCTTCGATGGTGCGCCGCGCTTGCAGTTCGCGTGCCATGCTGCGGTCTTGCGGGTCGTCGTTCATATCGCCCATGACAAACACCTTACACGAGGGGTCGGCAGCCATGATGGAGTCTTTCACCGCCCGGACCTGCCGCCCTGCCGACTCGCGGTAGAACGAGACGGAGAAGCGCGAGGGCCAGTGGCACACGATGGCGGCTACGTTCTCGCCCGCCATGCGGCCGCTCACCACGAGGAAGCCACGGGTGAAGAAGGCGCTGTCTTTCTCCAGTTC
>CAMVAT010000103.1 GCA_947165505.1 uncultured Prevotellaceae bacterium
TTGAAAATAATTAATTTAAATCATGCCTAAGAGATTTTCTTTGGACAGTAGTGTTCATGTTTAATATCTTGTTCAGTTCTTTTATTGAGGTCAGTTCCCCTTCCATGTAGATGACGGTCACCTCGCAATGCTCACCCTTTTGTCTCGACTTGTAGCAGAGAAAACGGTTCTTTTCTTCATGCCGTGGCAGTTGCATCAGCATGGTTCTCACTTTCTTGTCTTGATATTCTGAGGCAAAGACATTCTCCTCCTTCATCAGGGAATAGACCTTTTGGGCTTCTTCTTTCGTACCGCTGAAGCTGATGCTGTGGAAGAAACTGAGCCGGTATTCGATGAGCATCTTTCCTCGTACACGCGTCTCTACCATGCGCTCCTGCGGTATGATCTTACCTTCAAATAAGGGCATGATCCGCAGTCCCGTTTGTGCATGGAGCGCTAATGTTGCCAGTGTCAGCAATGATATAATGACGATTCGTTTCATATCTATGGGTGTTTGCTTATTCTTGAATAAATAGGTCTTGAAGTTGTGATTTGATGTCGTCCTCTGCCGTCATCTCGCATATCTCGTTCATCGAGCGACGCAATTCTTGCGATATCATGGCGCGGTCGGTGCTCTTCTTGCCATAGATGTAGGCTACACATTCCTCATCGGGTGTTGACGTCTTTTGCAGGATCAAGGTGCCGACACCTATCAGAATGATGATACTGGCGGCTATGGCGATGCGCCGATAGATGCTCTTGAACATTCCTGATCTTTGGCGTTTCTCCTCTCGAATCGGCAATGAGCCAAAACCACGCATGACTTCGGCATACTCTGCCAGTTCCGAAGCGATGTTTGTCTGGCTGTAGTATGCGTAGAGCACTTTCTCTTCGTCGAGAGTTGTCTCTCCCTCGAAAAAGCGTTCCGTCAGTCTTTTGATTTCATCCTCTGTTCTTGTCATCATATTTCCCTTTATTGATTCTTTCCGCCACCGCTTTTCGTGCTCTGCTGAGCGCTTTTCTCACAGCAGTCTCTGTCGTTCCTGTGATGCGGGCGATGTCGCGGTATTCCATGCCTTCCAGATGTCTCAGACGTAACACGATTTGCTGCATGCCTGGCAGGGTGTCTATCACTCGCATCATCAGTTCTATCCGTTCGTCCTCTTCGTATGCCGTTTCAACCATTTCCGGGGTAGGGCAGGGGCGCTTTTTCCTGCGTTGGTGGTCGATGCATAGATGACGGGTCAAGACCATAGCCAGACCGTCTGGCGGCGATTGCAAATCATCGTGCATGAGCCACAATTTCAGTAGCGCATCCTGCACAATGTCTTCTGCATCGTCTGCATCATCGGTATATCGTCGCGCCAAAACAGTCAGTCTGGGGCGCAGGCGGCGGGCCTCGTCTTGAAACGTTTCTTTTTTCATCTCTGTATATAATACGCTCTTACTTCTTTTTTGTGACATAAAAACACAAAAAAACATGGATTTCGTGGTTGAAATCCATGTTTCCCGTGGTTTTGACCAGCCGAAGAGGCTGTTTCAGTCACCTTTCTCTTCCCTTAACGTTTGAAGAAACCGCCGCGGCGGGCCTTTCTCCTCTCAGCCACCTCTTCTGGGGCGCAACAGGCATCCATCGCAACTTCGGCATTCCAGCACATGCGTGCCTCGCGTTCCTTGGCAAACATCTCTTGCGTGCCCACTGCATCTTCGGCGAAGGCGAGGTGGTCGTCGATAGACATCGAACGGGCCATCGACTCCACGTCGAGATTGTCGGTGCCGATGAGGGTGAATGTCCAATTCTGCTCCTTCAACTTCTCAATCAAGTTCTTAATCATTTGCAGACTGTACTCTACAGAGCAGTTCTCCTCACCGTCGGTGATGATGGTCACCAGCACCTCGTCGTCTTTGCCTGCAATGGCGTTGATCTTCGAGATGCCAAGGCCGATGGCGTCGTAGAGCGGGGTGGCACCGCCGGGGTTGTATTGGTTCCATGCCAACTTCTCGGCTTCACGGCCACTCTTGTTATCATAAAGAAATGTTTTGTGACCGCTGTCGAAGGTCATCAGCGTGATGCGCTGTTCCAGTTCGGGATGTGCCTCCTGCATTTTCTTCACCGTCTCGAGCGTCTCGTTCAGTCCCTCAAACGCTTGCTTGCGGATAATACTCATCGATCCACTCTCATCTACTACAATCAGATTAAATACTTTCTTTTCCATCTTCTTTAATTTTTTAAAGTTTTTAATTTTATATGTTTAGTGTTTAGTGTACAGTGCGCTAATCATAAATCTCAAACCTCAAACCTCAAACCTCAAACCTCAATCATTTAGATACGTTTGAAGTGATAAAATGAAGCAAGTGATATGATTTTTTTCATACGACTAATCTTTTTTTGTTGGCTCACTCGTGAATGATCATCCATGATTGTTTTATATTGATGTGGAGTCAGAGTCGGAAATAATTAACTGAAATTTTCTTCATTACAATTATTTTCCTTACATTTGCATCGCAATTGATTGTAACGATGCCAAGAAGACTTTCCGACCAGGATATTATCCAAGGTTTTCGACGCGGGGATAACCAAATCACCCGCGACTATTTCTATGGCTATTGCCAAATAGCTTATTTGCTCTATGATGGCAGATATCAGTTAAGCCAGAAACCAGGGCTTGACTTCTACTCGCTGGCGCATAAATATTACCTCGACTTGCTGCTGCACGATTTCGTGCAGTTAGAAGACCACTCTGAGCGGGTGTCGCTCAAAACATGGATGGTTAAAGGGTTCCTCTTCGTCATTTGGGAGGCCATTCGCGACTACAACCGCGAGTATAGGCACCAGATTGATTTCGGCGAAGATTTTGAAAAGAAAATGGACCGCAGACCATACGAGGAACACAACAGCAACGAATTCAACCAGTCAATCGAGGAGATATGCGTCAGAGAGTTCGGAAATAAAGATCCTGAATGTCTCATCTTAAGGAAAATCCTCATCGAAGGATATAAAGCGAAAGAGGTGGCGGAAATACTGCACATCTCACCCTCGGCTGTATCACAACGATACCGGAAAATGAGGGACGAAGTGGTCTTACCTTATTTAAAAGCTCATCTCTATGTTGCGTGACACTAACCTGAAGAAAAAAATAGACCTGCCAGAGGAACTGCTCTGCGCATACGTCGATGGCACGACTACTCCTGAAGAGGATCGTGAGATGCTGGCAATGTTGGCTTCTGACAAACGTTTGGCTCAACTGCACGACGACCTAAAGGTGGTGATGGATATCATCAATATGTCGGAAGAAGAGATGGCACCGATGGGCGCATCGTGCATGCCGGCATTTGAGTTGACTGCTGATGATGGTGATAGCTGCGCATGCGAACTGCCATCCTCGCTGGCAACTCCTGCACCAGATTGCCAAACCCTTGAATCAATGGCTAGCGATATGTTGCTGGCGTGTGAAGAACCCATGGCGTGTGAAGAACCCATGGCGTACGAAAAACCGAAGGCGCGCGAAGAAATGAAGGCTCGTAAAGAGTCGATTCGTAAACGTTTTTTTAGCAGAAAGGCCTCCGAGTGTCGGGCACCCGAACGAGAGTCGCACAGCCGCGTTACGCCTTTCATGATAGAGCATCTGGCTCCCAATGAGATATTTGTGTTCGGCAGCAACCCGTGGGGACTGCACAACGGCGGGGCGTCAAAACTGGCCAAGAGTCGTTTCGGGGCTGTACAGGGACAAGGCGAGGGGCGACAAGGACAGGCCTATGCCATACCCACCATCGTGGGAGGCGTGGATAATATACGGCCTCACGTCAATCGGTTCATAGAATATGCGGCGCAACATCCCGAACTTCATTTCCTCGTCACACGAGTGGGGTGCGGCACTGCCGGCTTCAACCCGGAAGACATCGCACCGCTCTTCGCCAAGGCTAAGGACATGACTAATATCTCCCTGCCGCATGATTTCTGGCGCTTCATCAAATAAAAGAAAAAAGTAAAAAAGTAAAGGAGTAAAGATTGTAATGCAGTATCTCATTGTCATCGTGCTGTTGGCGCTGGCTGTCGCTTACGCGGCTTACCGCATCTACAGGGTGGTGCGACAGCCCCAAAAAGCCTGTTCGGAGTGCGCGGGATGCCCCTTGGCTGCACAATGCAAAAGAGAAATGCCGATAGATACGATAAAAATGACTGGCGATAATGAAAAAATAAGCCAAAAATTTTGCCAGATAAAATGAAAGCGTTACCTTTGCATCCGCAAAACAACATGGTGCCTTAACAAAGCGGTTATGTGACGGTCTGCAAAACCGTATAGAGCGGTTCGACTCCGCTAGG
>CAMVAT010000104.1 GCA_947165505.1 uncultured Prevotellaceae bacterium
CATGAATCCTAAAAAGCCACCTATAAATCCGATAAATCCCATTTCTGAATGTTGAATGTTGAGTGTTGAATGAGTGTCGAGTGTTGAGTGTCGAGTGTTGAGTGTCCTTTACTTTTTTACTTTTTTACTTTTCAATCGCTCTTTTAATGGCTTTGCACGGATTGCCTGCGGCCACGGTGCCTGCGGGGATGTCGTGCGTGACTACCGAACCGGCACCGATGGTCACATTGTCGCCGATGGTCACGCCGGGCAGGATGGTCACGCTGCCGCCTATCCACACGTTGTGCCCGATGGTCACGGGCAGGGCCCACTCGCGTCGGCTGTTGCGCTCTGCCGGGTCGGTGCTATGGCACGCGGTATAGATGCTCACGTTGGGACCGATGAAGCAGTCGTCGCCGATGGTCACACGCGCCTCGTCGAGGATGGTGAGGTTGAAGTTGGCAAAGAACCGTTTGCCCACACTGATCTGCTTGCCGTAGTCGCAGTGGAACGGCTGGTTGACGATGATGTTGTCGTCGCCCACGTCGCCCAGCAGTTCATGCAGCATCTGGCGCATGCGAGCCGTCTCGCCCGGGCGCAGCGCGTTGTAGTCGCAGATGCGCTCGCGCGTCTCAAGCAGTTCGCGCAGCAGTTCGGAGTCGGTGGCCGAATACACCTCGCCGGCCAGCATCTTTTCTTTCTCTGTCATGTAAAACTTGAAATTTGTTGGCAAAGTTAACGATATTTCCCCAAAAAGTGCTATCTTTGCGATGTAAAATTAAAGAATTAAAAAATTAAAGAATTAAAAAAGCGATTTAAAAGTAAAAAAGTAAAACTTTCCTTAAACTCCCCTCAACTCTCAACTCTCAACTCTCAACTCTCAAATCTTTATCATGAAAAGACTCGTATTTGTATGGATGGCCCTTGTCGTGGCTGTCATCGCCTGTGCCAAGAGCACGCCTGCGACCCAAATGTTCAAACGACTGAAAAAAGTACAGAAACACGGCATCATGTTCGCACACCAAGACGACCCCGTCTATGGCACCACCTGGAAGTGGGACAAGGGGCGCAGCGACGTGCGCGACGTGTGCGGCGACTATCCCGCCATCATGGGGTTCGACCTCGGCAAACTGGAGCTCGACTCGAAGGAGAACATCGACGGCGTGCCCTTCGACCGCATGCGGCAGGAAATCATCGACCAGCACCGGCGCGGCGGCTTCAGCACCGTGAGCTGGCACCTGTGGAATCCCGTCACGGGCGGCAACTCATGGGACATCGAGGGTAGGGCAGTGGCCGCTGTGCTGCCCGGCGGAGCGCAGCACGCCAAGCTCAATGCGTGGCTCGACCGCGTGGCCTCGTTCCTGCTCTCGCTCACCGACGACCGTGGCCGCCGCGTCCCCGTCATCTTCCGGCCCTGGCACGAGATGCACGGCGGATGGTTCTGGTGGGGCAGCAAGTCGTGCACGCCCGGTGAGTATAAGCAGCTGTTTCGCTATACCCGTCAATACCTTGACCAGAAGGGCGTGGACAATGCCCTGTGGTGCTATTCGCCCGGAGCCGACCCTGGCGAGAGCGAGGAGCGCTTCATGACGTGGTATCCCGGCGACGACTGCGTAGAGCTCATCGGCGTGGATATCTATTGCAATGCCGACACGCAAGGGTTTATCGACCGCATGAAAAACGAACTGCAAGTGATGGCATCCATCGCCAAGAAGCATAAGAAACTATTTGCCGTGGCCGAGACGGGCTATCGCAATACACCACAGGCCGACTGGTTCACACAGGTGCTGTTGCCCTCGCTGCTCGACACGCCGCCCCTCTACGTGCTGCTCTGGCGCAACGCCTGGGACCAGCCCGAGGAGAATTTCGGTCCCGCGCCCGAGAAAAGCTGCGCCGCCGACTTCCGGCTGTTCTATGCCCATCCACGGATGCTCTTCGCCAAGGACATTGAAAAATTGAAAAATTAAATAATTAAAAAATTAAAAAGTAAAAAAGTAAATAAGTAAATGCGGGGTAAGGAGCAGGCAGTTTTTTGCGTCTTTCTATCGTCTATAACCATTCTACGCCCCTCCCTCGGGAGGGGATGGGGTGGGGCTTGTAAAAATCTTATTAAATAATGTTGTAAAGATACCGCTTTTTCGTCAAAATACACTACCTTTGCACCCAAATTTGCAAATTTATAAAGATTTTTATGGCACAAGAAGATGTTTTCAAGAAGATTGTAAGCCACTGCAAGGAGTATGGCTTCGTTTTCCCCAGTAGTGAGATTTACGACGGACTCGCCGCCGTGTATGATTATGCGCAGAACGGCGTAGAGTTGAAAAATAATATCAAACAGTATTGGTGGCAGTCGATGGTGCTGCTGCATGAGAATATCGTGGGCATCGACTCCGCGATCTTCATGCACCCCACCATCTGGAAGGCCAGCGGCCATGTCGATGCCTTCAACGACCCCCTTATCGACAACCGCGACTCGAAGAAGCGCTACCGCGCCGACGTGCTCATCGAAGAGCAGATAGCCAAGTACGACGATAAGATACAGAAAGAGGTGGCCAAGGCCCGCAAGCGCTTCGGCGACAGTTTCGACGAGGCTAAGTATCTTGAGACCAGTCCGCGCGTGGCAGAGACCAAGGCCAAGCGCGACGCACTGCACGAGCGCTATACCGCAGCCATGCAGGGTCCCGACCTCGAAGCACTGAAGCAGATCATCCTCGACGAGGAGATCGTGTGCCCCATCAGCGGCACGCGCAACTGGACCGACGTGCGTCAGTTCAACCTCATGTTCTCTACCGAGATGGGCGCCTCGGCCGACGCCTCGATGAAGGTCTATCTGCGCCCCGAGACGGCACAGGGCATCTTCGTCAACTACCTCAACGTGCAGAAGACCGGCCGCATGAAGGTGCCCTTCGGCATCGCACAGATAGGCAAGGCCTTCCGCAACGAGATCGTGGCACGGCAGTTCATCTTCCGCATGCGTGAGTTCGAACAGATGGAGATGCAGTTCTTCGTCAAGCCCGGCACCGAACTGGAGTGGTTCCCCAAGTGGAAGCAGATGCGTATGGCATGGCACCAGGCACTGGGCTTCGGAGCCGAGAACTATCGCTTCCACGACCACGAGAAACTGGCACACTACGCCAACGCCGCCACCGACATCGAGTTCCGTATGCCGTTCGGCTTCAAGGAAGTGGAGGGCATCCACTCGCGCACCAATTTCGACCTCTCACAGCATGAGAAGTTCAGCGGACGCCAGATCAAATACTTCGACCCCGAGACCAACGAGAGCTACACTCCGTATGTCATCGAGACGAGTATCGGTGTCGATCGTATGTTCCTCTCGGTGATGTGCCACTCCTATACCGAAGAGCAGCTCGACAACGGCGAGACACGCGTGGTGCTCCGTTTGCCCGAGGCACTCGCTCCTGTGAAGTGTGCCGTGCTGCCCCTGGTCAAGAAAGACGGGCTGCCCGAGAAGGCACGCGAGATTGTCAACGACCTGAAGTTCCACTTCAACACGCATTACGAGGAGAAAGACTCCATCGGCAAGCGCTACCGCCGTCAGGATGCCATCGGCACCCCGTATTGCGTCACCGTCGATCACGACACCCTCAACGACAACAAGGTGACCCTGCGCCATCGCGACACCATGCAGCAGGAGCGCGTGGATATCAGCCAGTTGCGCGCCATCATCGAAGATAAGGTGAGCATCACCAGCCTGCTCAAGAAACTACAATGAATGTTGAGTGTTGAATTATGAACTTACGACATCTGAAACAACTGCTCTTGTTGCTGCCCTTAGCTGTATTTACGTCATGCAGTGAGAGCAGCAGCGACGAGGAGGAATATCCCTCTGACTGGAAAGACTCGAATGCCGAGTACTTCAACCGCGTCTTCAGCAATGCACGGCAGAGCATCGCTGCGGGCAGTACGTCGTGGAAGGTGATACGCTCCTTCACCATGAACCAGCCGGAGGTGATACCCGAAGGCAACCAAGGCGAGTATATCGTGGTGGAGGAACTCGTCAAGGGCGACGGCCCGGGATGCCCTCTCTTCTCTGATACGGTGGTCATCCACTATCAGGGACGGCTGCTGCCGTCGAAGAGCTATCC
>CAMVAT010000105.1 GCA_947165505.1 uncultured Prevotellaceae bacterium
CTCGTCGTTGTCGGCCTGTGCGTAGGTGGGGTAGAGCACTATCCCGTTGATGACCAGGAAGTTGGCATAGGTGGCAGGCAACCGGTAGTCGTCTTCGTAGATAGCGCGTGGCATGGGCAGGCGGATGAGTCTGTAGGGAGCGCCCTCTACGGTGCGCAGTGAGCGCAACTGCTCCTCCAACTGTCGGAAGGTGTCGTACTGCGTGTCGGCGGTGTCGTCGCAGCCCACATACACCAGCGTGTCGTCGGGTGCGCAGCGCACGATGGTGTCGATATGGCCGTCGGTGTCGTCGCCCTCGAGCAGTCCGTGGTCGAGCCAGACGACGCGCTCGGCGTGCAACCGCCTTTTCAGTTGCTCTTCAATCTGCTCGCGTGTGAGGGGCTGGTTGCGATGGGGGGCCAGCAGGCACATCGACGTGGTGAAGACGGTGCCGAGTCCGTCGCTCTCGATAGAGCCGCCCTCGAGCACGAAGTCGTCGTGGCTCTCATAATCGCCAGTCAGCAGTCCCTGCTCGTAGAGATGGCGGTTGATGGCATTGTCGTGCGAGGCGGGGAATTTCTCGCCCCAGCCATTGAAGCGGAAGTCGAGCAGGCGCAGCGGATGCCCGGCTTGGTCGGGTGCCAGGGTGATGAATCCGTGGTCGCGTGCCCACGTGTCGTCGGTGGGGCAGTGGCAGAAACGGATGCGCCGGCACTGGGCCTCGGTCAGCAGCCCGGTCAGCAGCTGCCGCACGTCATCGGGCTCAGGCGTGGCGATGATGAGACTTTCCTCACGTGTGATGGCATCGGCTATCTGCACGAAGGTGTCGGTGATGTCGGCCAGGCAATAGGCCCAGTCGGTGGCGGCGTGCGGCCACGTGAGCAGCACCGCCTGTTGCGGTTCCCACTCGGCTGGCAGTCGGTAGTTGACCTCTTGGTTCATGTCGTTGATTCGTAATTTTTCCGCAAAAATACAAATAAGGTTTGAGAAAAACGAAAGGTTGAAGAAAAAATGTGTAACTTTGCCGACGAATCATCATAGCAACAGAAATGAAACAGCGACTTTTCATAGGAATATGCCTTCTCGCCTTGCTGATGGGGGCATCATCGTGCAGGAATGCGACGACACCGCAGGAGCGTACGGCCAGTGATACAACCACCGTTGACAACGGCGGCGAGGTGGAAGGGCTCTTCGACAGCGAGGCGGCAGAGCAGGCGCAGCAAAAACAAAAGAATAAGAAGCAAGCCGGGCAGAAACGCCCGAAAGGCATGGAGATACCTGCCGTGATCGATGTCAGGCCCGAACAGTTGCTTGTGCGCGAAGGCTATGTCGTGTCGTACAATAAAGACTGGAAGATAGCCAACTGGGTGGCATGGCACCTGACCAAGGCGCATACATACGGCGACAACCGGCGCGATGACATGATGTTTAAAGAGGATACGGAAGTGCCCTATCCCCGGGCTACCGACGAAGACTACTACACCTCGCGCTACGACCGCGGGCACCTCTGCCCCTCGGGCGATAATAAATGGGACCGCAGGGCGCAGATACAGTCGTTCCTCTTTACCAATATCTGTCCGCAAAACCACGGACTCAACAAAGGCGACTGGAACGACATCGAGATGCAATGCCGCGACTGGGCCAGGAAATACGGCGAGGTGTATATCGTCACGGGTCCCGTCTTTTACCATGGCGTGCAAAACACCATCGGCAAGAACAAGGTGGCAGTGCCCGACGCGCTCTTCAAGGTGGTGCTCTGCACGAAAACCTACATCCGCGCCATCGGATTCCTCGTACCCAACAAGGGCGGGCATCGCAACCTGAAGGACTATGTCGTCTCCGTGGATGAGATAGAGCGGCTCACGGGCATTGATTTCTTCCCTAACCTCAAGGACGACACCGAAGGCAGGGTGGAGGCGGCCGATGATGATGATATGGTGAAAGAATGGAACGTGCCCGCCAAATATTACTACGAGGCCAAACCAAGCCGCAACTATCGGTATTGAGGTTTGAGATTTGAGGTTTGAGGTTTGAGGTTTGGCTGAAACTGTGAAAAAATCCCAAAAAAACGGCTGGCGTACATCGTATTTCGCATAAAATGCGTATCTTTGCACCTCAAAATATTACTTAAGCGTGAAAATTAAGGAAGTGCTTCGCGCCCTTGAACGGTTCGCGCCTCTGCCCCTACAGGAAGACTACGACAATGCAGGACTGCAAGTGGGGCTTACAGAGGTGGAAGTGTCAGGGGTTTTATTGTGTTTAGACGTCACCGAGGCCGTGGTCGATGAGGCCGTGGAGCTCGGCTGCAACGTCATTGTGGCCCATCACCCGCTCATCTTCCGTCCGCTCAGACAGGTGAGCGACGCCAACTTCGTGCAGCGCATCGTCGTGAAGGCCATCCAGGCGCATATCACCATCATTGCCATGCACACCAATATGGACAATGCCGCGGGGGGCGTCAATTTCAAAATAGCAGAGAAGATGGGGCTGCGCGACGTCTGTTTCTTCGCCCCCAAGACAGTAGGTGAACTGCAAGGGGGAAGCGGCGTAGTAGGCGAGTTGCCCGAGCCCATGGCAGCGGCCGATTTCATCGCCATGCTCAAAGACACCTTCCAAGTGCAGTGCGTGATGGCCAACCAACTGCTGGAAAGACCCGTCGGGCGGGTGGCCGTCTGTGGCGGCGCCGGGGGATTCCTCCTCTCCGATGCCATCAAGGCCGGAGCCGACGCCTTCGTCACAGGCGAGATGCACTACCATGACTATTTCGACCATGAGCAGCAGGTGCAAATATGCGTCATCGGCCATTATCAGAGCGAGCAATTCACAAAAGAGATATTTCAAACAATCATTGAGGAGGCGTGTCCGGGTGTCAGATGCCATCTGACGGCGGTGAACACCAATCCCATCATTTATCTATAGCATTATGGCAAAGAAAGATCCGAAAGAAATGACCGTAGAGGAGAAACTCGAACTCCTCTTTCAGTTGCAAACCACACTGTCGGCTATCGACGGGAAGAAAGCACTCAGGGGCGAACTGCCGCTCGAAGTGCAAGACATGGAGGATGAGATAGCCGGACTCACCACGCGTATGGAAAACATACAGCGCGATATCGATGAGTTTAATGATGCCATCTCGAAAAACCGCGGCGAAATCGCTGAGAGGAAGATGAGTATCGAGCGGTTCAGAAAACAACTTGATGAGGTGAGCAACAACCGCGAATATGATACCTTGACCAAGGAGATAGAGTTTTATAACCTGCAGATTGAGTCGTGCGAGAAACAAATCAGATTGGGTCAGGCATCGGTGGAGGAGAAAAACCGCGCCAAGGAGGAGTGCAAGGCTCATATCGAGGAGCGTCGCAAGGACCTGCTGGAGAAACGCAGCGAACTGGATGAAATCATGCAGGAGACGCGCGAAGAGGAGGAGAGACTCAAAGAAAAGGCCCACGACATCGAGGTGAAGGTGGAGCCCCGTCTGCTCGCCAGTTTCAAGCGCATCCGTAAGAATGCCCGCAACGGACTGGGCATCGTGTATGTGGAGCGCGACGCCTGCGGCGGCTGCTTCAATAAGATTCCGCCACAGCGGCAGCTCGACATCAAGATGCACAAGAAAATCATCGTGTGCGAGTATTGCGGCCGTATCATGATCGACCCCGAACTGGCTGGCGTGAAAACCAATACCGTGGTCGAGGAGAAGCCCAAGCGCAAGCGCGCTATCCGCAAGACCAAGAAAGAGGCACCCGTCGATCCCGTGCCCGAAGCCAATGAAATGGGTGAAGAATAATCCGTAGATTACTGTTTGTCAGACCCACCCCCTGCCCCTCCCTTGTAGGGAGGGGAGTAAATAGCACGGTGATTGCGACAAATGGGGGACAGGGCA
>CAMVAT010000106.1 GCA_947165505.1 uncultured Prevotellaceae bacterium
TCACGGCCGCTGAGCATGTCGGAAGGCTGTTTGTAGACGATGATCTCGGGCACCAGCTCGGTGTTCTCGCCGTAACGGCCACGGTTGTCGATGCGGCCCACCTGCGGAATGCCGAATATCATGCCATTGATGAGCGTCTCCCACCACACCGAGGTAACGGTGCCTGCCACGGGCGTGCCGATGAGCTTGCCCACACCCAGGTCCTGATAGACGCGCGGGAAACCACAGCCGTTGCTGTAGTCGTCCTCGCACACCATGACGCACGAGGGCTTGGTCCATTTATTATACGGGTCGATGCCCAGATACTTGCCCTGAATCTCGAAGCGCGAGTACTGGCGGCCACTGAGCAGCGTGCAGAGGTCGTCGTGCAGCCATCCGCCGCCATTGTGGCGCTCGTCGATGATGACGGCGTCGCGGTTGCGGTTGTCCTCGTTGAGCAGCTCGTCGTAGAGCTTGCGGAAGCATTCGCTGTTCATCTGCCTCACGTGCATATACGCCACACGGCCGCCCGAGAGGCTGTCCACCATCCGCCGGTTGCGTTCCACCCAACGGTCGTAGAGCAGGTCGTTCTGCTGGGTCAGGCTGATGGGCTTGATGCTGACGTCGCGGCGCTGGCGTGTCTGGGGTGAATAGACGGTGAGGCGCACATTCTTGCCTGCCTTTCCGTCGAGCAGGGGGAAGTAGTCCTCGCCTGCCTTAATGGCATGACCGTCAATCTGCTCGATGATGTCGCCAGCACGCACACCCGTATTCTTCACGCTGAAGGGTCCGCCGCTGACCACCTCCTCTATGCGCAGTCCGTCGCCCTCGTAGCGGTCGTCGAGGAACACACCCAGTGCGGCCGTCTTCAACTCGGGGCCACTGGGACGGTAGCGCGAGCCGGTGTGCGAGGCATTCAGCTCGCCCAGCAGTTCGCTCAGCATGTCGCGGAAGTCGTAGTTATTATTGATGTAGGGCAGGAACCGACGGTAGATGGCGCGGTAGCCTTCCCAGTCGCAGCCATGCAGGTCTTTCACGTAGAACTTGTCCTTCACCTGTTGCCAGATGTGGTCGAAGATATAGGCACGCTCCTCCTGCGGCCGGTAGTTGAACACCGCCTCATAGCTGATGGCCGTGGGTTTCCCCTTGGCCACATCCAGTTTCTTGATGCCGCCACGGCCCAGCATGAAGAGCGCCTTCTGCTTGGCGTCCATGGTCATCTCGCCCGAGCCGATGTTCTTCTGCAGCAGCTCTGTCTTCTTCTCGCGCACATTCAGCAGCCACAGGTCGTAGCCATCCTCGAAGGCTGCCTGATAGTAGAGCGAGTCGCCCTTGAGCACAGCATCGCCCAGCCGCGCCGAGTTGTTGGTCAGCCGCACAATGCGCTTGCGACAGTTGGCAAAGTCATAGTCGGGGGTGTTGGGTGATGGGTGTTGGGTGTTGATGGATGGCTTTGTCTTGGGTGATTGCTTGGTAGTGGGTGTTGAGTGTTGGGTGGTGGGTGTTGAGTGGTGGGTGTTGATGGATTGTTCTTTTTCCTCTTTGGTCATGCGGAAGCGGTCGTAGCTGTCGACATCGAAGAACATCAGGTAGAAGTCGCGCTCGGCCGCACTGCCACCATGACTGCGATAGCCGTTGCGGTCGCTGCGGAAGAGCATGGCCCTGCCGCCCAGCACAAACTTACCGCCCGAGTCGCTATAGCCGCTGTTGGTCAGGTTGTGCAGCTCGCCGCTGCCCGAGGCGCTGACCATCGCAATGTCGGAGTGGTGCCATCCGCTCAGTCCTATATAACTGGTGATGAGCCACCGGCTGTCGGGGCTCCAGTTGAACCACTGGTCGCCGTCGCTGTAAGAGAAGTTATATTTGCCGTCCATCACGGTGCGTATCTGCCGTGTCTTCAGGTCGATGACGCGCAGTGTGCCGCGGTCTTCCAGATAGGCAATGAGTTTGCCATCGGGACTGTATTTGGGCTGGAACGATGTGCGCTGGGTCTGCGTGAGGCGTTCCTCGCGCATGTCGGTGGCATAGGTGAACAGCTTTTCGTCGGCCTTGGTCAGCCGCGACTGGTAGATCTGCCAGTAGCCGCCACGCTCGGCAGCGTAGGCAATGCTGCGCCCGTCGGGGGCAAAGCAGACGCTGCGCTCCTGTTCGGGCGTATCGGTTATCTGGCGCGTCGTCTGATAGTCGGTGGCCGTGACAAACACGTCGCCATGCAATACGAAGGCCACCTCCTTGCCACTCGGTGACACGCTGATCTCGGTGGCGCCGCTGGTGCGTATCTGCCGCACCACATCGCGCTCGTCGTTGTCGGCCGCAATACGGATGCTCACCTTCTGCGGCTGGGCACCCTCGCGCAGCGTATAGATCTCGCCGTCGTAGCCATAGCAGAGCAGTCCGTCGTCGCTGCGGCTCAGGTAGCGCACGGGGTTTTTGGTGTGGCGTGTCAGCTGCACTTCATTCTTGCCGTCTATCGTCCGGCGATAGATGTTCGAGGTGCCGTCTTTCTCGCTCAGATAATAATAGGTATTGCCGTCGCTGCCCCACACGGGGTTGCGGTCCTCGCCCTTATAGTCGGTCAGACGGGTGTACTTGCCGTTGCGCAACAGCCAGATGTCGCGGCAGATGGGCGACTCGTGGTGCTTGCGAAACACATCCTCTCCGCCTTTGATGTCGTGATAGAGCACGTCGCCGCTGCTGTTGATGCGCACGTCGGCCATCGGCAGTCCTGAGTAGAGGCGTGCCCTCCCACCCTGGGTCGCCACCTGATATATCTGCGGGAACTTCGAGCTGGCAAAGATGTTCGACTGTGCCGTAGGCATCACGGCGGCCGTGAAGAGCACATGGTCGTTGTCGCTGAACGTCACGGGTATCTCCGACCCGCTGTGGGTGGTAAGCCTGCGGGCAGTGCCGCCCTCGCGCGCCACGACATAGACATCCAGACTGCCTTCACGGTCGGAGGCAAAGGCCAGCATACGGCTGTCGGGACTCCACACGGGATAGGAGTCGTAGCCGTTGTTGGTGGTCAGCTGGCGCGCCTCACCTCCGCCAACGGGCACGGTGAAGATGTCGCCTTTATATGCGAAAGCGATTGTTTTGCCGTCGGGTGACAAGGCACTATAGCGCATCCACAGTGGAGCATTCTGTGTTTTTGCAAGCATGGGTAACATCAGCATGACTGCCACAAATAGCATCTTTTTCATAGTTGTCCAGTTGTTGTTGATGATGAATTACTTGCAAAAGTACAAAAAGTTAAGTGAAATGCCAAATTTATTTCCGCATTTCCGAAATGAAACAGCATTCTATGACATGCTTCCGATGCTTTGTGCTGGTTTTATGTTCGAGGGTACGAAATATCGTACCCTCGAGCCTTAGAGATATTCGAAATCCTACATCACCATCTCCACTATCAATATCACTATCATGGCTGTGGCCAGACCGATGATTATCCGCAGGTCGCGGTGGTGATGCAGAATGTGGTAACGGTTCAAGTCCTCCATACCGCAAAACTCGTCGACCACCTTGTCGGGGACGCTCCATTCGCGG
>CAMVAT010000107.1 GCA_947165505.1 uncultured Prevotellaceae bacterium
GTGCTCGAAGAGGAGTGCCGCCAACTGATGCAGGAGTTCTTCAGGGGTAAGAGGTGAGAGGTAAGAGGTATGCTTCGGAGCTGGGGCAGGAATATACATCTCCACGCAAGTAGGGACAGGGCGTGCCCTGTCCGCAAGCAAGATGACCACTAAGCCAATGGCGGACAGGGCACGCCCTGTCCCTACTTCACGTCACGGAAACTAATGTCCTGACTCCCTCCGATTTCTAAACTTCTAAATTTCTCAATTCCAAACAACTAAGTCTATGAGAACAACAGTTATTATCCTTTTGGCGCTGATGCTCGGTACTGTATCATGCCGCAGCGAACAGCGTACCGTGAACAAAGAGGCAGAAACCTCTGTGGCGGAACCCTCTGTGACGGAGCCCTCAGAAGTAGAACTGCCCGTTTGTGGAAACTTCCAGTTGGCCAGCAATGACGACGGGTCACTCCTGTTGATTGGCTTCTACCCGGAAAACGGGTTGGAAATCTTTAACTTCAGTTTCGATGAACAAGAGGGCATGCCCATCGAAAAATCTCTTTTCTCGGGTACTTATCATGTCGTGAAACAGTCGGGCGACAACGTCTATGTCGTTGAGTTTGAACTGAAGTCAGACGACCAGAAGACCACCAAGACAGGCCGCATCAAGATGGAGTATTCCGATACTACATCCGAGGGGGTTGAACTTCATAACTACAAAATCACTCCGTTGAAAGGCTACGACCTGGGTCTGCCCGCCGGCGAGGCCAGCGAGGTGCCCATCAGCGCCTGGCAGGCATGGGATTGACTGATGTTGTTGCATTCCGTACTTATAGATATTGCGGAACATGAGGGTGAGATGCAACGTCTCGCCCTGTTCCTTTGATTGACTAATTCATCACCTCGCTATTTTACTTTTTCGAAATTCATTACGACATCGGAACCGATGAGGTGCCAAGTCATCCCTTTTGCCGACAGTCTCAGCACTTCGTATTCATTCACTTCAGAAGGCGTACCGCCATATTGACCCTTGAAGATAACCAGTCGCCGGCCATTGTCTGTCAATGCATAGTCACGATGAACGACCCTATCACCAGCAAAGACGTCATACGAATAAATGGCACATTCGCCACCAGTTGCAGGTGTGCCGGGTGTAAAAGTGTACTGCACATAACCCTCTGCCACGACCCCTTCATCATACATCAGCTCCCAAGTGCCTGCGAGTTGGTCTATCTGTAGTTCGTCATCGTCGCTGCTGCAAGAGGCGAGGGAGAGCATGGCAGCGCACATCACGAAGATGTTTCTCCAGATTTTCATAGTTTTCATATTTAAATGCGATGATAAATCATATCAAGTTCTAATTGATGAAACTACGAAAACAGGAAATCTTGCACTGACGGGGCATTAATTGATAAGAAGTCAGCGCTTAACACTCAACATTCTGCAAGCATTGAGCACGGCCAGCACGGTGACACCCACATCGGCAAAGACCGCCATCCACATGGCACCCAGACCCAGGGCGGCCAGGATGAGCACGGCTGCCTTCACACCGATGGCGAACCACACGTTCTCACGGGCGATATGCAGTGTGCGACGTGCGATGCGGATGGCTTTGGCTATCTTCGACGGTTGGTCGTCCATCAGCACCACGTCGGCGGCCTCGATGGCGGCGTCGCTGCCCAGACCACCCATGGCGATGCCCACATCGGCGCGTGCCAGCACAGGCGCGTCGTTGATGCCGTCGCCCACGAAGGCCACGTTGCTGCCTTCACCCTTATCATGTAGCATCCGCTCCAGATGGCTTACCTTATCGGCGGGCAGCAGTTGGGCATGATAGGCGTCCAATCCTAATTCTCTCGCCACTTTCTCACCCACGTTTTGGTGGTCGCCCGTCAGCATCACACATTTCGACACACCCAGCTCATGCAGTTGGCGGATGGCCTCGGCGCTGTCTGCCTTCACTTGGTCGTTGATCACGATATGTCCGGCATACTCATGGTTGATGGCCACATGCACGATGGTGCCGGGATGATGGCAGCCATGCCATTTCACACCCTCTGCCTCCATCATCTTCTCGTTGCCCACGATCACCTGCCAGTCGCCCACACGGGCGCGGATGCCTTTGCCGGCCACTTCCACCACATCGCTCACGGTGCAACCATCATCAGCCTCCTCAGGATAGGCACGCTTGAGGGCGGCGGCGATGGGGTGCGTGGAGTGGTGCTCAACATGGGCGGCCAGGTGCAGCAGGTGGCGCTCGTCGCAGATGTCGGGATGCACGGCTTCTACCACGAAGTTGCCGTGTGTCAGCGTGCCCGTCTTGTCAAACACCACGGTGTCTGTCTTGGCCAGCGCGTCGATGTAGTTGGCTCCCTTGACGAGGATGCCATGGCGCGAGGCACTGCCGATACCGCCGAAGAAGGTGAGCGGCACGCTGATGACCAGTGCGCAGGGACAGGAGACGACCAGAAAGATGAGGGCCCGATACACCCAGTCGGGCAGTGCCTGACTGTAGCTGTCGGCAAACAGTGGCGGCACGAAGGCCAGCAGCAGGGCGGCGCATACCACGATGGGCGTATAGACGCGTGCGAAGCGGGTGATGAACGCCTCGCTGCGCGATTTGTGTTCGCTGGCATTTTCCACCAGGTCGATGATCTTTGATGCGGTACTGGCACCGAAGGTCTTGGTGGTGCGCACCTTGACCACGCCCGACAAGTTGACGCAGCCCGAGATGATCTCATCGCCGACAACCACTTCGCGCGGTATGCTCTCGCCTGTCAGGGCCACGGTGTTGAGCGTGGTGCTGCCCTCGACCACGATACCGTCGAGCGGCACCTTCTCTCCGGGATTGATGATGATATGTTCGCCGGGCATGACCGTGTCGGGCGCGGCATCCGTCACCTTGCCCTCACGCTCCACATGGGCGATATCGGGGCGTATGTCCATCAGGTGTGCGATGCTGTCGCGGCTTTTGCCCTCGGCATAGCCTTCGAACAGTTCGCCGATTTGGAAAAACAGCATCACGAAGACCGCCTCGGGGAATTGCGTCTCGGCACCCGGCAGGAAGCCGATGGCCAGAGCACCGAGCGTGGCCACCGACATGAGGAAATGCTCGTTGAAGGCCTCGCCGTGGGCGATGCCCTCAGCGGCCTCGCGCAGCGTGTCATGTCCTACTAATAAATAAGGTACGAGATACACCAGCAGCAGTTGCCAGGTGTTCAGCGAGCAGTATTTCTCGATGAGCACAGCGGCGATGAGCAGCACCACGGTGAGCGCTATCAAGATGATTTGCCGTTTCAGGCCGCCCTCCTCATGATGGTGATGGTGCTCATGTCCATGATGGTGTTCGCATGCGCAGTGGCAGTCATGCTCGTGTTCATGCTCGTGTTCATGCTCGTGTTCATGCTCGTGTTCATGCTCGTGTTCATGCTC
>CAMVAT010000108.1 GCA_947165505.1 uncultured Prevotellaceae bacterium
ATTGAAAATAATTAATTTAAATCATGCCTAAGAGATTTTCTTTGGACAGTAGTGTAATCACTTATGAACGACAATCAAATTAAATCCGTCAGTGGAATCATAAGAAAGAAGAGTCTGTCAGCAGAGCTACATGACTTGCAAGCATCAAATTTCATTTCATTTTGCACGATGGAATACCGAAATGGCTATCCTGAATTTGACCTCAAACAGTTCTATGCTCCCTTTTATATTGAGTTTCATAACGGCGAGGGCTGGCTACTTTTTTCATCGAACTCCATCAGAAAGGATAGGATGAACAACCAGCAGTGGTCCAGCTATCACCTGAAACAGATAGCCAATAATATAACCAAGGCTTACCTCATTATGCCTGACGAGATTGTTAATAATGAGAAAGAAAAAAAGATTGCCGAGAATTATCAGAAATGTATAACAGGGAAAATGTATAGCGCAATAGATGATGTTTGCTATCAAAGTGAGATGGTCAAACTCATTGAAGAGCATTCATTAGAAATAACAAAGGGCTTGAAAGTATTACCATTAAAGCAAAAGGAGCCCCTAGTATATGATGCTGTTGCTGAGAATGAATATGAATCATTACTATTGGGGTGCTATCGAGATGAAGAACACCTTAAATGGATTCTCACTACAATGTCCTATAATGTTCGATTGAATTCGCGGAAAGGTGCTGTCAAAAACACATATATTGTCGGACAAGCATCAAAATTACTCCTTTACAACCAGCAGAAGCATAATATTTATAAATACTTCGCCCTATCTGGAAAAATAGAAAAGGTAAACGATGAAAAGATGAAAAAACTGCTGTATCCTAATCTTCATGATGGGCGTGAATACTTACTCTATCAGTTGGTGCAAGAATTATCTTCACCCAAAATAAACGTTGATAAACTAATCGAGAAATACAAACCTGCCAAATGGGCTTTGTATGCTCCTATATTCATTTCTTTCCATGGTGATATAGAAGACCTGGAAAATATGTGAAATCCACCAAGTACTATTTCTCATTGTGAGCCTGTCCCCTTGCCCCACAACTCTACAATCCACCCCACCTGCCGCGCGTCTCGGATTGCAAATCCGATAATTCAATAAATGGGCGAGAGCTGTCAACTTATAAAAAACACACCAAATATTTTGTCGTATAAAAAATATAGTTTATTTTTGCAAGCGAATATAACGGCTTAACAAAATGGACAAAAAAAAAGTAACGGCTTTAGAACGAATGAAAACCGCTTTGAGACATAAGCAGGAGGTAAAGCAACAGATCATCGATGAGTATGCTGCCAAAGGGCAAACCGTTGATGTGGTTTTCTTATGATTTGCTTTTCTTTAGATATTATTTTTGGATGATTTTGATAGGACAGCAAAGGAATTGGTAAAATAGCTTGGAAGAGTGACTGATTCTCTGCGTTTTTGTGTACCTTTGCACCGCCTTAGAAGGAGTCGCCGAGATAGTCTTGCAGCCCTCAAATAGGCAGCAAGATTACAAATGAATTGGATCATCTTGATAATTGCAGGGCTATGTGAGGTCGGGTTTGCCTATTGCCTTGGCAGAGCGAAATGTGTTACAGGTCTGGAATGGTGGGCCTGGATGGGTGGCTTCGTCGTTATTTCCATCATGAGTATGGTTCTGTTGGCGAAAGCCACAGAGACACTTCCCATCGGCACCGCCTATCCCGTCTGGACAGGCATCGGAGCCGTGGGAACTGTGCTTGTGGGCATCTTCGTATTCCATGAACCAGCGACGTTCTGGAGATTGTTTTTCATCACCACGCTCATCGCGTCGATCGTGGGACTGAAAGCCGTTTCATAGGGGCTGGGGGTGGCTCTGCTGGGCCTACTACTCGTACATCTGATAGTAACTGCCCAAGTCGAGCTTCTCGAACGTGGAGCGTTTTTGTCGCATCAACCAGTAGTTGACGGTCTCGTCGGTGCTGGAATAGCTGCTATAGATGTCGAGTCCGTCCTTGCCCTTGGTCACGGCGATGATGTCCGGCTCCATATATTCGTCGGGGTCGATGCTCGACCAATAGATGCGGTGCTCCTCGGCTACCACCTCGCAGGTGTCGGTCCAGATGGTGATGTCGCTGCCGTTGGCCAGCACCCATGCCGCCACACCGTATTTGTCGTTGGGCTTCGTACGCATCACGCCGAACCGATATTCGTTATCGCCGATGATGTGGCTCACACGGTTTTTCTCTACTTTTGCGCCCAGTGCCTTCTCCACGCTGGCTACCACATCCTTGGGGAACTGCGGTGAGTCGGGGTCTTCTGTCGTGGTGGAGTAGAACGACACGATGCTGTGGTTCTTCAGATAGTCGGCACCCACCGCCACGCCGCAGGCATATCCTGTCGGGATGAAGTCGCCCTCAGGCAGCACATCGCCGTGGGTCATCATGAAGTGGTCTATCGCCGAGGGGTCGGTGTAGGCATACAGCTGTCCCTTCATGCCGTCGGCCGTCTGAAGGAGATATTGGTTGAGGTAGCTGGTGTCTTCTTTGAGTTGCGGGTTTTTCTCTTTCTGGTAGGTGATGCCGTAAGCCTCCTCGCCCAAGATGAATTGGGTGTATTTGTCGGGCGACTGCCGCAGCATCTGACCACCGCCGGCGATGCCGCCATCATTGAACGGGGCGAAGAGCGGCTGTCCCTTGACGCATACGGCCAACACCGGGAGCACGTCGTCGCCACTCCACACATCGTCGGCCTCGGTCGCATCCGCTGGCGCGTCGGCACTTGCTTTGCTTACTGATTCACTTGCGGGGTTGCCTGCTCCCTTGCTTTTCGTACACCCTACGGCTGCGAGAGCCATCAAGGCTACGAAGGCACTTGTCAATAATTTTGTTTTTTCCATGTCTGGCGGTTAATTTTTAGATTAGAGGTAAGAGGTGAGAGGTATGAGGTAAGAGGTTAGTTTCGGGGCAGGGGGCAGGGGGCAAGGGGCAGGAGATATGCTCGCCGCGCATGTAGGGACAGGGCGTGCCCTGTCCGCCATTCGAATGGCGCTCATCCTGCTTGCGGACAGGGCACGCCCTGTCCCTACATACAATCACGACAACTAATGTCCACACTCCCAAACTCCCAAACTCCCCAAAAGAACCCTCAACCCTCAACCCTAAACCCTCAACCCTAAACCCTCAACCCTCAACCCTCAACAGTGTAGAACCCTCAAC
>CAMVAT010000109.1 GCA_947165505.1 uncultured Prevotellaceae bacterium
GCGTGTCAGCGTCTCCCATGCCTCACTTTCCTGCTCGGCACGCCGACGCTCAATGATGTAGGTCTTGGCTTGTGTGTTGCCCTGCTGGTTGACGTGCCACGACAGTTTTACCGAGCCTTCATAGACGCCCTTCGAGGCATCGAGCGAGTAGAACTTCGTGCCCTCGCCAATAGCCTTCTTACTGATGTTATAGGTGTTGAGCACGGCATCGCCAATGACACCCTCTATGCGATAAGTTTTTGGGGAGCAGGCACTCAGAGGCTCCTCGGTATAGGGCACGCCCGTCGCGGCGTCCACCTTGTTCTGCCGGTTGGTATGCTGGTCGGTGGTGCGGTGCTCCCAGCGCATGGCACTCTGGTTGTCGGCTGGCGTGAGGGTGTAGATGGGGTCTTTCTCGTCGTCTACATAGATGCGGAACTTATGGCCGAAACTCTTGGGATAGGCGTCGGAAGTCCAGGTGAAGATGATGCGGTCCGACAACTGTTCCACCTTGAGGTTGTTGACAGGCATCGTGCGGGTGGTGTTCACGGTGACGCTGGCCTTCGTGTCGTCGCGACGGGTCGTCACGTCCCAGAAGTTCGATACATAATATACGTCGTAGACCGGGCTGGCCTCATTGCTGAAGCCTGTGTCGGCGTATGCACGCACGTTTTGAGCGAGCTCGGCTATCTTTGTGCCGTCGCGATAGACCACCCACTTGTAGTCGGAATAGTTGCCAGGGATAGTGCCTACGCTCCACGAGAGGTTCACCTTCTTGTCGCGCTGGTTGAACACACCCTTTAGGTTGGTAGCCTTGACAATGGGCGGGTTGATGTTCACCCACTTGCTGATGACATCACTGTTGTCGGCAAAGGTGTTGCCAGAGTATGTGCCATTAAGACGAGAGTCCACCTTATAGCGGCCTACGTTCGTGGCCGTGGGCACAACGCCCGACCAACTGCCGTCATTCACCCTGAACACCGTGTAGCCGACGTTATCGCTGATTGGATCATAGGTTATCAGCTTCTGACTATTGCCGTTGTAGGTAAGGTCCGAGGCGTAGGTGGGTTCTCTTTTCCACTTCGCCGTCTGCGTGGTGAAGTGCTGATGAATATAAATATAGTCGGCACCAGTATTCTCATTCGTGTCTAAGTAGCCACTGTATGAGCTGTTGCGCCAGGAGACAGCAAGAGAAGAATTGTCACCGTCATCGGGATTTTTTTTTGTGCTCCTTGTTGTCGACAGGCGGGTCATTACGCGCTTGCTACCGCCGTAGTCACTAAGGTTCTTGCGGTCGCGGGTGAAATATATATATATGTCGGGCATCACTCCAGAACCTTTGTTGAGGTCGCCGTTGAAATCGCTGTTGGTCGGCGCCCTGTAGTAGGTGCGCCCATCAGAGGTAAAGGAATCCATTTTTTGATCCGATGCGCAGATGTCGGTAATGTAGTCCGAATAGGGGTTGGCAGTGCTACTGGTCTTGTAGGCTATATAGACCCACCAGCCCCCGGTACCAGCATTGAGGTCTTGCTCGAGGACGGTCCACCCCTTGTTGGTGTACTCGTTCCTCAGGTTTTTCGCATCAAGTGCGCTGTCATAATTACCGAGGACTATCACGTCGGTAATGTACGCTTGCGCCTGTGTGTTCGTGGTTCCTGTCACGAGGAGCAGGAGCATGAGCAATAGCACTTGCAGCCCGAAGCCTCCGTACTTGTTCTTAGTCTTTTTTCTCATATTTATTGTCGTTTAGTTTATTATTGTTATTATTATCATCATCAGCAGTGGTGATCACAAATATGTATGGGCAAAAAGCAATCAGACCTCCTTGCAAGTTTGCAAGAAAATCCATATATTATCGCGCGGGCGCCCGCAATTTTAATAATGTATAATTGGCTGTTAGTAACTGAGAGAGAAGCAAAAATATTGGAATGACCAAAAGAATCGGTCACTCTTTTCGCTCCGTTGGCATTATTTAACCTCTCTCTGTGGGGCATAGCGTAGGGGGTGTTGGTTATGTGAAATCAGTCGGCAATCTCCATCATGTCGAAGTACATCAGTCGGGTATGCTCATCCTCATCCTTCTTCGTCAGGTGGAGTCAGGAGTCAGCTCTACCAAGTCCATATCCTTACCAATGGAAGTTGATGTACGATTTGGCACGAGCGTAGCCTTCCTCTACTTTTCTGAGGTTCTCAGCCCGTTGTTCCTTGCTCATGTGCTCTACCTCCAGCCTTCGCATCTCGAAGTTGAAGGCATCCTCGCCCTTCAATACGGGGGTTTCTCTGATAGGTCTTGCCATAATAATGCGCATTAAGATGAATATTCGGTGCAAAGGTACAAAAATTATTCTATTTATGCTCCGATTCGGAAGAAAATCTTCTTAAAAGGACGCATTTTGATGTCTTTTGAGGTACTTGTGCCTCATCAATCTGTCATAATGCCCCCTATCTACACGTTTATGAAAGTTAAATACGTTAAATCTTGCCTCAAAAGCCAAGGTAGAAAACACACGGGGCCACTTTTCTACCGTTTAACCCAATTCGGTCATTAGAGATTTATTCCATTCCATTTTCTAATGACCGCCATTAGAAAATTATAATTATAAGGTCTAGACTGAAGTGACAGACGGCCTGGAAATCGCAGAGACGACTTATCAGGCAGAAGGTTGGGAGAAGCCCAGGCGCATCGTCATGGCATACAATTTCATGTCCCTGTTCCGCCGTGCCCTGATCAACTCCGACAAAAAGAAGTTCCTCAAGACTATCCGATACGAGCTAATCTCCACTCCTGCATATCTGGGAAAACGAAAGACAAGCACATCCTGTACTTGGCAAGGTCACTGAAGACTCGACGATCATTCCTTTCGATATGGGAAAAACTGAAAGATTTCTCACTGCCATACTGCACCGAGAAATCCTAATGACCGATTTGGGTTAATAATGCCTGCGCCTTGCCATTAGCTTGATTCCGTTCATTAATGCGTCAAAACACGTTCATTAATGAAAATCGTCCAATTCATTAATGAAAATCATCGAATTCATTAATGAACGGTTTTTACCGAACAAGTCCAGGTGCCCATGAACATAGCCCAACTTTGACTCCGATTTTCCTTTTTCCTTGCTGTCACCGCCGTTCCAGCGTT
>CAMVAT010000110.1 GCA_947165505.1 uncultured Prevotellaceae bacterium
ATATGACGAGCAAGAATCTTCATCGTTCGATGTTAGATGAAATAAACTTGCGCATCAGCGGCAGTGGGATGCCGCGCCGCCGTGCATAGTCAGAGAGCTGGTCGATGCCTATCGGACCTAAGTCGAAGTAGCGGGCGGCAGGGTGCGACAGCATCAGTCCTGAGACCGAGGCGTGGGGGCGCATGGCACCATGTTCTGTGAGTCGTATGCCGATGTCTGTCATGCCGATGAGACGGTCGATCAGGAAATTGATGCTCGTGTCGGGCAATGACGGGTAGCCCACGGCAGGGCGGATGCCCTGAAAGGCTTCACGGTGCAGCTCCTCGATGCTGAGATGCTCGTCGGGCGCATATCCCCAGTATGTGCGGCGCACCTCTTCGTGCAACTTCTCGGCCGTGGCTTCAGCCAGGCGGTCGGCCAGCGTCTGCGAGAGCATGGTGAGGTAGGGGTCGTCGGCATGGCGCTCTTGCAGCCTCACATCTACCGTGGTGGCGAAGAGACCCAGTTTGTCGGGCTCTCCCGCCGACCGGGGGCGCACATAGTCGGCCAGACAGTGGCAGTAGCCGTCGGCGCCGGGTTTCTGTTGCCGCAGCATGGGTAGCCTCACATCGCCCGCTATCAGGTCATCGCCGTCGCTGTAGGCGTCGAACAGTCCGAAGGCAGCATGCGTCATGCACACCCCGTCGGCCTGATGAAGCAAGTGTAGCGCCTCGTCGCGCAGCGGTTGTCTCTCCTGCTCCGGCTTGCCAGTCAGTCCCCATGTATGATAGAAATAGAGCCAGTTGATATATGGCTCTACCTCTCGCAGGTGGTAATGTAGGCGCTGCACCATCATCTTGTGGCCGCCCCGGGGTCACTGCCCGATGCGGAAGCGCACCTCCTCGCCGCGCACTTGAGGGTTGAACCGCCCGTGGCGCCACACGGCCTGTCCGTTGCAGAAGGTGGCTTCGACACGCCAGCGGAAGGTGTGGCCCTCCAGCGGGCTCCAGCCGCATTTGCTCTGTATCAGGTCGGCGGCGACGGTCCAAGGAGCGTCGGGCCTCACCAATACGATGTCGGCCTTGTAGCCGCGGCGCAGGAATCCTCGCTCGGCCACCTCGAAGAGCCGTGCCGGATGGTGGCACATCAGTTGCACCACACGTTCGATGGGGAGCACCCCCAGGTCAGACAGTTCCAGCATGGCGGGCAATGAGAATTGCACCATGGGCATGCCCGAGGCTGCGCGCGCGCAGCCGCCCTCCTTGTCTGCGGGTAAGTGGGGCGCATGGTCTGTGGCCACGGTGGTGATGCGTCCGTCGGTGAGTGCCCGCCGCAGTGCGTCGCGGTCGGCGTCGCGTTTCACGGCGGGGTTGCACTTGATGCGTGTGCCTAAGCGCGTATAGTCGTCGTCGGCGAAGAGCAGATGGGCGATGACCGCCTCTGCTGTGATCAGGGGCATGCGTCCCTCGCCGACGTAGGGTGTCAGTAAATCCAGTTCGCTGGCGGTAGAGAGGTGTGCCAGGTGCAACCGCGCATGGTATCTCTCGGCCAGCGACACGGCCAGTGCCGATGATGTGCGGCATGCCTCGGCTGAGCGTATCTCAGGGTGGTGAGTCACGTCGGGGTCGTCGCCATACCGCTTTTTGGCTTCCGCCATCGCTTGGTTGATGAGGCTCGTGTCTTCGCAATGGGCCATCAGTGGCAGGGGCGAGTGCTCGAACACCGCTTGCAGCGACTCCATCCTGTCAACCAGCATATTGCCGGTGGATGAGCCCATGAACAGTTTGATGCCGGGTATGCGGTGGATGTCGAGCTGCTCGAAGAGCTTCACATTGTCGTTGGTGGCTCCGAAGAAGAAAGAGTAGTTGACGTGGCTGTCGTGTGCCGCCCGTTGAAATTTATCTTCGAGCGCCTCTATCGTCGTGGTCTGCGGCACCGTGTTGGGCATATCGAAATAGGTGGTCACGCCGCCGTATGCCGCGGCCCGGCTTTCCGATGCGATGTCTGCTTTGGCCGTCATGCCGGGTTCGCGAAAGTGCACATGGCTGTCGATGACGCCGGGCAGCAGATAGCACCCCGAAGCGTCTATCACCTCGTCGCAAGGGGGCGTTATGGTGCCGCCCGTCTCGAAAATCTGGCTGATACGGTCGCCGTCGATGAGTACCGCTCCAGGAAAAGAGCGGCCTTCGTTCACTACCGTGGCGTTTGTTATGAGTGTTTTCATCTCAATGGTATTACATCGTGGTCAATCCGGTCATGGATGTCATGGTTATTGCCCGCCGGATGACGCCGACGAGGAGCCTTGCTGTGCCGGTTCGAGACCTAACTCGCGGCGCTGGTTGAGGTTGGCTTGGTTGACATATTCGCGCACGTAGCGGTTGTCTTTGAATTGGTCGCCTGTTTTGCTCATCACCTCCACAATCCATGGCAGCATCGTCTGGTATGGGTAATTACGGGTGGCCAGATAGAAGATGCCTGCGCCCAGCACATTGTCGGCGTTGGCCACGATGGCAGATGTGAGCAGACTGTCCATCTTGGCATTGAGCACCATCGCCTCACGCTCTATCTGCCGGCTCTCTTGCAGCAGTTCGGGTTCGACCACGCTCATGTCCAGTCCGTCCATAATGGCTTGCGAGTGTTTGTGGGGCAGTTCGGCCATGCGTGCCTGCAGTTGCTCCATCTGGTATTGCAGGCTGTCGTGGCTCTTGAGGAAGACGTTGAGCTGGTCGTTGTAATAACTGCCTTTGAGCGAGGGTGCGCGCTGTCCGATGGTCACTGTGATGTCGCCCTCCTCCAACACGACGGGCACACCGGCGGTGCTGCCGTTGATGTACATCAGCGCCATGGCTACAGAGTCTCTCGCCCCGGAGAAGTGGAACTTGCCGTGTACTACTTCGCACGAGTCGATGGCTTTGTCTTTGTCTATCGTGCGAAGGTAGAGTTTCTGTTTCTCGTCGAGCGCCGACCCGTTGGCTGTCCCGAGTATCTGATAGGAGTATCCTGAGCATGACGCCAGGACTGCCAGTGTGATTGCGGCGTAAAGAATCCGATTCATATATGAGTTATTTGGTCGTTTGGTCGTTTTTT
>CAMVAT010000111.1 GCA_947165505.1 uncultured Prevotellaceae bacterium
AATCCCCTGCAAGTGACAGGGGACATTCTCGTTCTGGCTGGCGACATCGGCTACTTGGGGGATGACAACTATACCAAACATCCCTTCTGGGACTGGGCATCGGAGAACTACCAGCAGGTAATAGCCTGTATGGGCAACCATGAGTTCTACAAGTTCTACGACATCGCAAAGCTGAACGATGGCTATTGCCTTGAAATACGTCCTAATGTCCACAGCTATTATAATGCCGTAGTACATATAGGTGACATTGACTTCATCATAACCACATTGTGGGCCAGGATTCCCCTGAAGGAGGCATATTATACGGAACAAGTGGTAAGCGACTTCCGGCGCATCATCTTCAATGGCGATATTCTCACCTTTGCTGATTTCAACCGCGAACATGAAAGGTGCCTGGCTTTCCTGAAGAACGCTGTATCAAGCAGCAAGGCCAGAAGAAAAATTGTCGTAACCCATCATGTCCCATCCTTCCAGATGCAATGCCCCAAGTTTGCCGAAAGCCAAGCTAACGGAGCTTTCACGGTTGAACTGGAAGACTACATCAAGGATAGCGGCATCGATTACTGGATATATGGCCACTCCCACTACAACGTGGATGTCGAGATAGGCAATACCAAATGTGTGTCCAATCAGTTGGGGTATGTATTTCATGGGGAGCATGAGTCATTCGACCCTGGCAAATTTATCGAAGCATAACACCACACAAATCCAAAGTTGTATAAAAGAACTACAACCAGATAGAGGAAAGGTAGTTTAATACGGTTATATATAATCGGCAGCAAATGCTATTTGTTGCCGATTATATATTTATGCCAATTCACCTATTTGACAAAGGATTATTCCGTCAAAAGATTACTACTCACAATACAATGGTTTTTCCCGACCTACTGTAGTTGGCTCTGAGTGCCCGGAGTATAGGATTGTATTATCTGGCAGAGACAGTACACGACTGAAAATACTGTTGTATAGTTGTACTTCATTGCCACCTATGTATTGCGTGGAGCCAGGACAGTCGCGGAAGACGGTGTCACCGACAAAGGCGACTTTATCTTGCTGGCTGTAGAAAGTGACGCTATCAGGTGTATGTCCAGGAGTGTGGATTACCTTCAGGGCGAACGACGGATTTGCTTTCAGACGGATGATGTCACCATCGCCGAAATATTCAGCACCGTCGAGATAAACATTTCTGCCACAATAGGCACTTAGGTTCCAGCGGGTGTCCGTCAGGTATTTTTCTCCATCACGATGGATGCTGTAGGGGATGCCCAAGGTCTGGGCAATCTCACTGACAGCACCCGTATGGTCAAAATGTCCATGAGTAAGAAGGATTCGCTCTATAGTCCATCCGTTCTCCGCTATCTTCTGCAAGATACGACTTGCCTGTGCGCCAGGATCGATAAGGAATCCGTGCTGCGTCTCATCGTCAATGTAGAAATAGCAGTTGACGGCGAACACATCCTTGACAACAATCCGACGTATCATATACGACAACCCTCCGGCCCACACTGATGGGCATCCTCGCCAACTGTATTCTCTTGCTGGTCTTTGAGTGCCTTTTCCAACGTATGTTTGAAGGCATTGACAGACAAGGCCCCGGGGATGACAAACTTTCCGTTGAACATAAAATAAGGAACGCCATGCACACCATACATCATGGCCTCACGCTCGTCGAAGCGCACCTCCTCGTCAAACTGGTTCGACTCCAATACGTTCTTTGCCTCCGTCTCGTCAAGTCCAGCCTCACGAGCCACACGAAGCAACACGTCGTGGTCGGCCAGTTTCTCATTACGAGTAAAATAAGCATCAAACAGCAGTTCACTCACGCGGTCTTCCAACGCTGCATCGTGCTTCGTCTGCGCCAATTTAGTAAGACGGTGGGCATCGCGGGTGTTGGTGTAGAGCGTCGTGGCATAGCGGAAGTCGATACCTTCGTCGATGCCAAGTTGCGAGATGTGGTCTATCTGCTGTTGGGCTTCCTCTTTCGAGAGACGATACTTCTTGGCAAAGCGGTCAACGGTGATGGTCTCAACCGTCTTGGGCGCGTCGGGGTCAAGCTCGAAAGCACGTGTCTCGATTTCCACCTCATTCTCCAGTCCAAGTTCCTTGATGGCTTTCTTCAGACGGGTCTCGCCGATGTAGCAGTAAGGGCAAGCATAGTCACTCCAATAAACGATTTTCATTGTCTTAATCTCCTTTACTTTATTGATGGTTATTACTTGTTTTGTTTTCAGGGAATCAACTGACTCTGACAGTACTCTAAGCGGTATCATTAGCGTCATAGAAACCGCAAATAGCCGGATAAATCTGTTAAAGAATCCCATAATTCTCACACTTTTGTTATGAATTTCAGTGCAAAGGTACGGAGTTTAAGCGAAAGTTTGTATATTTGCACTCGTGAATGATTCGATAAGATTTATCGATAAAAACGATATAGTATGGAATTGAGACAATTAAACTACTTTGTAAAAGCCGCTGAGACAGAAAACTTCTCCATCGCAGCCCAGGAATGCTTTGTGGTACAAAGTACGCTTTCGCAACAGATCAAACAATTGGAAGATGACCTCGGAGTGCAACTCTTCGAGCGCATCGGAAAGAAGGTGTCGCTGACCGAGGCAGGTAGGCAGTTCCTGCCGTTTGCCCGTCAGACATTGGAGTATGCCGAGCAAGGCAGGCAGCAACTTCAAGATATGGAAGGACTGAAAACGGGAAAACTCCGCATCGGTGCTACCTACGGACTCTCCGTGTTGCTCACCAAGACGATGCAACGTTTCTGTCCACAATACCCCGACATCCAGTTTGATGTC
>CAMVAT010000112.1 GCA_947165505.1 uncultured Prevotellaceae bacterium
TGGTGGAAACGGCTGTAGTCGCTGTCGGAGCGCATGCCGTTGACCGATGCCATGTCGTCGAGATGCCATGGCGCGAGAATGAGCAGCCGCCCTTGGGCGCAAGCCTCGAAACGCGCACGCTCCGGTTTCCAGTATGTGCCTATCGGTTCTTTCTGTAAGTGTATAAGGGGGTAGCCTTTTTCCAGACATTCATTTTTCATTATCAGCTCTCCCCGCGAGATGCCAGGAGTGACGATGACCGTTGCTCCCGTCATCACCTCTTCTATCCACTGCTTGTGCTGTTGTGCGTAGTCTGTGGTCTCTTCATACGGCAGCCTGCTTACGGGATGCCGTCTGTGACACTGCACTTGCACCTTGTTGGGCCACCGCAGCAAAAAAAGATTGCCGAATATGCCGAAAGAGCGGTGGCCAATGCGCACATGCAGGCACCGTTGCATCACATCGGGCAACAAACGGCGCAAGATGGCGCGTCGTGGATTGTCGTGCACATAGGCTATCATGGCCTCTCGGTGACGACTGTCGAGACATACGGTATCATCGTAATTGTCGTCGAAAAGCGGTCGGTATTGGTGGCCTGCCAGCGCATAATACTCCTGCCGCTGCTTTTTAGAGAGACTGCGCACCAATGACCCCTCATTGCTGTGACAAGCGGCCTTCTCGCGCAGCCATGCCGGCACTGCCGGGTCGTTACAATCGACCGAGATCGGTCGATTGGTGGAACTGGGCAGGCGCAGCCACTGTTGCTGCCAGCGGCTGGTGCAGGTGGCTTTGAATGCCTGGATGATATCGCCGAGGCTCCACTGCATAGGTTGCAGCACCTGTATCACGCCATGGAAATGGTCGGGCATACATACAGAGGCAAGCACCGCTACATGGTTGCCGTGGGCGGCCTGTATGGCAGGCGTTTGCTCCCATGCCTGGCGTACCATCTCGCCCAGTGGTGACAGCCGCACCTCAGGGTGTGCGGCATCGCTGCCCAAATGTCCGAACAACGCCTGACGACCGCCGACCACCAAAGTGACGAGATAAATGCCCCGGCCATAATAGTCGTGGCCAGGGTTTCGCGGACGATAGGATAAACCGTTCATTGTCATCCGTCAGTTTGAGTCTATCTGTCGCAACGTATAGACGGCGTCGCCCACGGTCTTCATGTCGAAGAAGAGGATGGCGCGCTTGCCGGGCTGTTCCTTGAACGTGCAGAGCTTGGGGTGCGTCATGGCGTAATCGATGACCTTGCCAAACTGCGCGCTCTGGTAGAACGGGCTGTCGAGCCGGCTGACGAACTGCATCTGCATGCGCCCCTGTTTGAGGATGATCTTCTCGCACCCCAGACGGCGGCCGATGCGGCGCAGCGGCACCACCTGCATCAGTTCGACGCCCTCGCGCGGCACCGGTCCGAAACGGTCCTCCAACCGCTTGCGGTAGGCGTCGAGGGCATCGTCGTCGGTGATATTGTCCAGTTCGCGGTAGAGCAGCATGCGCTCGCTGCTGCCCGGCACGTAGTTGTCGGGGAAATACATCTCGAGGTCGCTCTCCAGCGCGCAATCCTCCACGAAACCGTCGCCCGTCACCTCCTTGCCTGCGGCAATCTCCTCGGCATAGAGGTCGCTGAACTCATCGTTGCGCAGTTCGGTGACCGCCTGACTGAGAATCTTCTGGTAGGTCTCGTAGCCCAGGTCTTCCATGAACCCGCTCTGCTCGGCGCCCAGCAGGTTGCCGGCGCCTCGGATGTCGAGGTCTTGCATGGCCAGGTTGAATCCGCTGCCCAGTTCGGAGAAATTCTCCAGGGCCTCGAGCCGTCGGCGTGCCTCGGTTCTGAGTAGCGACTTGGGGGGCGAGAGCAGGTAGCAGAACGCCTTGCGGTTGGAGCGCCCCACGCGCCCGCGCATCTGGTGCAGGTCGGAGAGTCCGAAGCGGTGCGCGTCGTTGATGATGATGGTGTTGGCATTGGGGATGTCGATGCCGTTCTCGACGATGGTGGTGGATAGCAGCACGTCGTAGTCGTAGTTGATGAACCCCATGATGATATCCTCCAGTTCCTCGGGTTTCATCTGTCCGTGGCCGATGGCCACACGTGCGTCGGGCACATATTTATGTATGAGGTTGGCTATCTCGGGCAGGTTAGAGATGCGGTCGTTGACGAAATAGACCTGTCCGTTGCGGCTCATCTCGAAGTTGATGGCATCGGCGATGAGTTCATGGTTGTAGGTGCCCACCTCGGTGTAGATAGGATAGCGGTTGGGTGGGGGAGTGCGTATGATGCTCATGTCGCGTGCTCCCATGAGCGAGAACTGCAGGGTGCGCGGTATGGGCGTGGCCGACATGGTGAGCGTGTCGATGTTCGTCTTCAGTTTGCGTATCTTCTCCTTCACCGCCACGCCGAATTTCTGTTCCTCGTCGATGATGAGCAGACCGATGTCTTTCCACACCACCGACTTGCCGATCAGTTTGTGCGTGCCGATGAGGATGTCGATCTTGCCGTCTTTCAGGTCGTCGAGTATCTGTCGTGTCTGTTTGGCGCTGCGTGCCCGCGAGAGGTACTCCACGCGCACGGGGAAGTCGCGCAGGCGGTCGCGGAACGTCTGGTAGTGCTGGAAGGCGAGCACCGTGGTGGGCACGAGCACCGCCACCTGCTTCGAGTCGCATGCCGCCTTGAAGGCTGCCCGCACCGCCACCTCGGTCTTGCCGAAGCCCACGTCGCCGCACACCAGACGGTCCATGGGTCG
>CAMVAT010000113.1 GCA_947165505.1 uncultured Prevotellaceae bacterium
CCGAACTGCTCGCAATGGTCAGCTCATTGCAGCCGGGCGGACCGAAGTACGACTACTTCTTTATGATGAAATTTGTTAATAACACTCTATATAGCTGTGGGGGACTTTATCACCCAGTTCATGAGACACGGCGACCAGGAACCATACAACTACTGAATAATGACAATTGGACAATCTGCCAAGATGAGATTCGGCCGATTATCAATCATGAATATATTGATATAGACTGCATAGATGTTGATCCTTCCAACAGCAGTCATCTATTTGCTGGCGGACGGACAGGGCTTTTTGAGTTTTTAGATGGCAAATTTATCAAAGAATACTCTACATACAACAGCGAACTGAAATCGACTTTTCACCCTGAAGACAATAGAGACTATGTCATCGTTAACGGGCTTAAATTTGATGATAATGGTAATCTCTGGATGCTACAAAGTCTAAACAGTTATAATAAACTTTTAGTCCTTACTAAAGAAGGCAACTGGATAAAAAAAGACTTGAATGCATTTGGTTTTATTGGTGATGGAAGAAGCATGTTTTTTGACTCAAATAATTATCTATGGTTTGTCAACAACCATTATATGGATCCTGCTCTCTACCGATATGATATCAATAACGATGAGGTAAAGGCATTCATGAGTTTTGTGAATCAAGATGGTAGGAGCTTAAACATAGAAGAAGGCGTCAGGTGTGCCGCTGAAGACGTGAATGGTAATATTTGGATTGGTACCAGCGTTGGGCCGCTACTTTTGAAAAAGTCACAGTTTGATGAATTAAATCCTGTATATACTCAAGTAAAAGTACCTCGTAACGACGGAACTAACTATGCTGATTATCTGCTTGATAATGTTGATATAAATTGCTTAGCTATCGATGCTGCCAACCGCAAATGGTTTGGCACGAAACAAAACGGGGTTTACCTCATCAGCGACGACAACCTCACGCAACTGGCCCACTTCACTGCCGAGAACAGTCCGCTGCTCTCCAATCACATCGAGTCTATTGCCATCAACGAACAAACGGGCGAGGTGTTCTTCGGCACCGAGAAGGGACTCTGCTCCTACATGAGCGGCATCACCCAGACCAACGACGAGATGAACAAAGACAACGTCTATGCCTATCCCAACCCCGTGCGGCCCGACTATACAGGCCTCATCTCTGTGGTAGGACTCAGTTATAATGCTGAAGTGAAAATCACTACCGTCAGCGGACGACTTGTGGCCGAGGGACGCAGCAATGGCGGTACATTCACCTGGGACGGCTGCGACCAAAGCGGAAAGCGCGTGGCATCGGGCGTATATATGGTCAACACATCCACTGCTGAAGGCAAAAAAGGTACCGTATGCAAGATTGCCGTCGTCAGATAGAATGGGTCAACACGTTATAGTAAAGTTGAAGGGCATTCTTTTTTGTCGATTGCCTTAGTTAATGAGATAATAACAAAAGGCAATGCCATGCAAAAATATGTGATATCATAAGCCGATTCAAACAACTGACTGAAATTATGATTTAAGCACATATTGTGAATAAAGGTTACAGCTACTAGTAAAACCAGTAGAACTGCGGTATAAAGTGAATACTTTCTAAAACTATTCTTCCACGTCAATGCCAACCATATACCAATAGGTATGAATAACAAGAAATCTAAGAGATGGCCCTGGCGCGACTGAAGTATGAACGGATTATACTCGAAGAATAATAACATCTTTCCATTCCACAACAAAAGGGGTAAGAACGTGAATGAGAACACTGATGCAATAACTAAAACCAACTTCACTTTTTGGGGATTCTCAATATTCATAAATTCATACAAAAAGTATACTGCAAATGGTATAACAGCACTCAATCTGGTGGAAGCCATTAAACCTATAGTCAGGCCTACTAATAGGGTGTTATTATTGAGAGAAATATGATAATAACGAAAGTACATTATAATGGCTGCACAAATAAGAAAATTAGTCATCAGGTCGCTCCTGACACATACTTCATAAAGAAAAGCAGGAGACATTAATAGCAATACAAAACAAAAAAATGCATGCTGAAAACTATATAAACGCCTTAAACTATCCGTAAACAAAAACACTGCCACCACAAAAGACAGTCCCACATTGCCTAACCAATAAAAGGGGATATGAAATAACTGCCATATAGGAAATGGCGAGCCATATCCTCCTAAATGCGTCTGGGCAGAATATGGATAAATGCCACTAAAAAGATTACTTAAGAAGTTGTGAATGGCCGACCAGCGGTCTACGTTCAAATGATAAGGATTAATATTAAACTGAAGCAATACTAACACAAAAAGCGAGAGTATCATAACTCCTTTCAACAACTTTTTATAATTGGCTAATCTTTTATAGGTTTTATGATATAGATGAATCAACCATAATATCAACAATACATAGACTATCAAAACTGGAATGACATATAAAGTGCCTACTCTGCTTACATATTTCGTGATAAATAAGCAGTTAATCACCAAAAAAAGAAAGATTGAAAATCTATATTGCAATCGCATATCGCTTAAAATGTTCTTAATCAGTCATACCCTGTGTGCGACGGGTTCTTCAGGTCGCGCACGCACACTTCCCACACCTTGCAGC
>CAMVAT010000114.1 GCA_947165505.1 uncultured Prevotellaceae bacterium
GGAAAAGCCTCATTGGGGTTGGGTCTATTATTGATTTCCATAAATCCCGATTTATTCGACATTAATGTATTTGTTGTCTTGTATTTATTCTCCCAACCTGATGATGCTTCGGTCTTCCTCCTGTTGGTGCCCTCCCCGAGACTCACTGGGTCTCTGGGTGCCTCCCTTCTGTGCTCCTACGGACTTATGGGAATGGAAGTTCCAACTGATGCCAAACCATAGGACACGGCTGCGGTTCTTGCTGGCGTTGACGAGGGTATAGACGGGATTGTCTGACGAGATGTCCCACCTTCGCGTGTTGAATACATCGGTGAGGAGAGCGGAGAAAGTCAGTCCTGTCTTGGGCAACTGCTGCCGGATGCCGAGGTTGCAGTAATGGGTGGTCTTGGTGGCTAACTGGGGGAAATATTGCGGACTGGTGACGAAATATTGCGCCTGGATGGTCATCCCTTTCCGCGGCATAATATTCATTGTGGCGCTATTGTTGGTCGTCCATCCCTGGTTGCGGAAGGAAGCACCCTGCCAGTCGGCACGTGATTTGGCATAAAAGATGTTCGAACCTAAATCGATGTCCAGCCACCGCAAAGCATTCCATCGGATGTTGTGCTCGATGCCGGTTTTTATGTCCATGTCGCTGTTGGTGTATGATATGACAAGGATGTTTTGGTCGAGATAGGTGATTTGATTGATATAGTCCTGCGAGTAGTTGAGATAGGCATTGCCGACCACCCTCAGCGTTTGGCCTGCGTAGGAGTAGCCGATGTCGAGTTTGTTGACCTTCTCGGGTTCCAACCGCACGTTACCGGTCTCATAGGTCTGGTTGTCGATGAGATTGACGTAGGGATTGAGTTGTGGATAGGTGGGGCGTGAGATTCTTCGTGAAACCCCTAGCGACAACAGCCATGGTTTGCTGACACGGTAGTTCAGCATCAGGTTTGGTGCCACGAAAAAGCAGTTGCTTGCTTCGTCAAGATGCTCCTTGTCGTTCTGCAAAGTCACACGGCTGTATTCCAGTCGCAGGCCGGCTTTGTACGTCAGTTTGTCTGAAAACTTCGAGGAGTACGTGGCATATGCGGCGGGGATGTATTCACGGTGGCGCAGGTCGTTGCTCAGGGGGATGGATAATTGCCAAGAGTCGGATGGCTCGTCGTACTCATACATCTTGTGGTCGATGTTGTTGTTGCGATAGGTCATTTTCACACCCGTCTCCCAATTGCCTTTGCCCAGCGGCGTCATGTAGTCGATTTGAAATGCTGCTATGCGTGGACGGCCACCCGACTTTGAACGTTGTACTTGTTGAAGGGGATTGGCGATATCCGCAGCTTCATAATAGTATGAGGGCCGGTGCCCGTTGATGGCCGACAGGGACAACATGATGCTGACCTCGCGCCTGCCGGGATCGAATAAGTGTCTGTAGCCCAGTGAACCCTCCACCATTTCGCGGTTGAAGGTGATGTCCGTCTGTCGGAGTTTGTCACTCGCGCTGCTGGCGGTGACGTAATGGTTCTGCATCGTCTGCAAATTGTTCATCCTCGGAAAACCGATTTTCATATCCAATGCCAGGATGTCTCGTTTAGTCGCCTTGTAGTTGAAGTTCAGCCCGATGTTATGAACGGTAGTCTTCTTCGCGGCATCGATGAGTTGCTCCAGGTCGCTGCCAGTCTGCAAAACGTGGCGGTTCAACTCGCTCTCTATATGGTCTTTTTCCAGTTTGCCGTTATAGTTCATGCGTAACCCCCAGCGTTCCACGTTATAACTCATGGCCAGGTTTCCGTTCATGAAGTGGTCTATGCCGTAGTTGGCTGATGCCATCGAGGAGAAAGCTTCGGTGGCCTGCTTCTTCGATACGATGCTGATAATGCCTCCCGTACCTTCAGAGTCGTATTTCGCATCGGGACTGGTCACGATGTCGATACTCTGCACGTTGGCGACAGGGATGCTTCCAAGTCCGTCGAGCGACGTGGGGACACCGTCTAACAAGAACAGGACGTTGCCGTTGCCACGAATGGATACCTGTCCGCTGTTTTCAATGCTGACCGAGGGCGACCCTCTGAGCACATCAAGCACCGAACCGGTAGCGGCACTCATTGTTGCGGCGGGATTGATGCGTGTCTTCTCCATGGTGATGCTTTTCGCCGTTGTTCTGCCCGAGACGACAACGCCATCCAACTGCGTGGACTTTTGTGTGAGGACGATTCTGCCAACATCCGTCAACTGCCCCATGGGTATGTGGATGGTTTTCATGACATCTTCATAACCGATGGAACTGAGTCTCACGCTGTATTCCCCACTGAACGTGCCTTTTATCAAAAACACACCCGTCGTATCGGTCAGGACACCTGCCACAACCTTTCCAGCAGCCAGCAGACAGACCGAGGCATACATCACAGGGCTGTCATCGGCATCAACCACCCGTCCCCTGACGGTGCTGGCATCCTGCTGCGCATATATGGTGGTGCAAACCGATATCAGTATGATAGAGAGAAGCCATTTATTACGTATCATCTTAAATCTTGATAAATTGGAATTTAGAGTCTCATAAATGCCTTCGCATTATTGTAGAATATGTTTTC
>CAMVAT010000115.1 GCA_947165505.1 uncultured Prevotellaceae bacterium
GCTGTCGGCCATGAGCACACCCGCAAGGATGAAAAACACATTGGCCGTGAGCTTCATCCTGCGCAGGCGCCTGACGACGAAGTTGTCGCCCTCATAGCGCTGACGCAGTTGCACCCCCCCATACAGCAGCGCGCCCAGCAGATATACCCAGCACATCACTGGCTGTGCCACCATCAGGGCGTAGCATCCGGCACCAACCACCATCATCAGTCCGCCGGCCATCATCACCAGGCGCTCATTTCTTGTCAGTGTACGCATGGGTCATTGTTTTTTATCGTCAGCAAACATGAAGATGTCTTCGTCGTCGGTCTTCATGAAGTACCGCTCGCGCGCTATCTTCTCAATGGCGGCGGGGTTGCGGTCTATCTCGTTCAGGCGGATGGAGTCGGCTGTGTAGCACGCTTTCATGGAGTCGATCTGCTCGCTCAGCGACTTGATCTCCTTGTTGAGATGCCGCCTGTTCCAGAAACTGTTCTCGCCTACGAAGCCCACGAGCACAATGCCCGCGATGATGACGATGACGTATTTAAAGTGGCTGATATATTTCTTCAGATACTGAAATTTGCTCATGTGTTTGCTATTTTGTTGCAAAAGTAGTGAAAGTGCGAGAGAAACACGCCCTATTTAGTGTTAATCAAACAAAAAACTTGCTAAAAATCGGTTTTATATTCCGATTGTGGCGTTAGTAGCGGATTTTTTTATAAATTTGCAGACACTTTTTCTAAGAACATACCTTAACCAATCATTACATGGATTATATCGTTTCAGCCAGGAAATACAGACCCATGACCTTCGATGCCGTCGTGGGACAGGGCGCTTTGACCACGACACTGAAAAATGCGGTGAAGAGCGGAAAACTGGCACACGCTTTCCTCTTTTGCGGGCCACGGGGGGTGGGCAAGACCACCTGCGCACGCATCTTCGCCAAGGCCATCAACTGTATGAACCCGACAGCCGATGGCGAGGCCTGCAACGAATGTGAGAGCTGCCAGTCGTTCAACGAGCAGCGGTCGTTTAATATCTTCGAGCTCGATGCGGCGAGCAACAATACCGTCGAGGACATCAGAAAACTGATGGAGCAGACGCAGATACCGCCACAGGTGGGCAAATACAAGGTGTTTATCATCGACGAGGTGCACATGCTGTCGCAGTCCGCCTTCAACGCCTTCCTCAAGACGCTCGAAGAACCGCCGTCGTTTGATATCTTCATCCTCGCCACCACCGAGAAGCACAAGATACTGCCCACCATCATCTCGCGGTGTCAGATTTATGATTTCGACCGCATGAGGGTGCCCGACATCATCAATCACCTGAAGATGGTGGCAGAGAAAGAGGGCATCAGCTATGAGGAAGAGGCACTCAACGTCATTGCCGAGAAGGCCGACGGCGGTATGCGCGACGCCCTGTCTATCTTCGACCAGTGTGCCAGCTTCTGCCAGAACGACCTGACGTACGCCAAGGTGATAGAAAACCTGAACGTGCTCGACAGCGACAACTATTTCCGTATCATCGACCTCAGCCTGGAGAATAAGGTGAGCGACATCATGGTGCTGCTCAACGACATCATCGCCGAGGGATTCGACGGCGGACGGCTCATCAACGGGCTCGCCGCCCACGTGCGCAACGTGCTGATGGCACGCGACGAGCAGACACTGCCCCTGATAGAGTCGTCGGCACGCATCCGCGAGCGCTTCCGCGAACAGGCCAAACGCTGTCCGGTGACGTTCCTCTACGACGCGCTGAAGATATTGAACAGGTGCGACATCAATTACCGTGCCAGCAGCAACAAACGGTTGTTGGTGGAACTGACGCTCATCGAGGTGGCGCAGATCACACAAGAGGAAGACAGCCCGGGTGCGGGGCGCCGCCCTGCGAGAAGAATAAAATCCCTGTTCCAAAAAATAATGGTCAACACTCAGAGCCAACCAGCCCGGCAGGTGGCTGCGTCTGAGACGGGTATGCGACGCGACAGAGCAGCGGCGCAGCATAACCCGGCGACCGCTGCCGCTGCCACTACCGCTACATCCGCCGCTCCGGCTCCGGCTGGCACCACAGATAAGCCCGACACGCCGAAACCGGCGGCTCTCAAACTGAGTGGCATCACCAATACCTTTGCCAACCTGAGAAACAAAACACAGAAAGTATATGTCAAAGAGGAAGAGGTGGTGGTGACAACCACCGAAAACAACTCTTTCACACAAGAGGATTTGGAGCGCGAGTGGTATGCCATGTGTGCGCGGATGCCGCAGTCTATGGTCGGGCTGTCGTCGCGCATGAAGAATATCTCGCCATCGATCACCTCTTTCCCGCATATCGAACTGGTCATCGACAGTCAGTTGCTGCTCGACGAACTGGTGCCTATCCGTGGGCGCATACGTGCCACCATGGCCAAGGCGCTGCACAACAAAGACATCCAGTTTACACTGCGGCTGGCCAAAGCCGAAGAGACAAAAAAAATCCTCTCCAAGCGTGAGCTCTTCGAGAATTTACGAAAAGAGAATCCCGCCATAGAGAAACTCCGTGACCTGCTTGACCTGGAATTGAGTTAGTTCTTGTTTAG